>CAKVEW010000092.1 GCA_934746015.1 uncultured Clostridium sp. | reverse complement strand
ACTATCTCCCTAAGCAAAATAAAGTGTGCAGTCGTTTCATTACCGTATATCTTTAGTAGTTCTAATAAACTATCAAATTCTGACGCCTGAATATTTTTGGCACATAACTTTAACACTTTATCGAGTAACTCCAGATGCCCCGGTTCATAAACTGTTTTTTGTAGAATATTAAGTAATGTTGGCAATGATGAATATGCATAAGGAATATCTGTATTCAATAACAATTTCAAAGATTGAGCGGCAATTTTAGGTTGATACAAATGCCGGGATTCAATTCTGCTAATTAAAAAAGCAGTTGTATTCTTTTTAGTTTCATTGTCAGTAATCTCTATCATCTCAAAAAGTCTGCTAAAATATCCTCTCAGATCGTACTGAGTAACAATAGAAATACAATCCGTGAATAAGTCATTACATTCAGTGATTAAATTTGGATAGCTATCAAAAAGTGTATAACACATCTCCATATAATTATGCAGTTTTAATATTTGCGAAGAGGTTTTAATTGTCGTGTCGTTAATGCTGGTTGTTTTTATCGATTCAATAGCGAAAATAAGTGGGCTGATACATTTCGATAAATCATCATGTTGTAATTTCAACACTAAAACTATATCTTTTATCCATTTTATTTTTAAGTCAATATCTGTTTGTTTTGAGATGATGTTAATCAGTGCGTGTTGGACGCAGCGATGCCTGATTAAACTATGTTGATTTAAATATCCTCTGTGAACGGAGTTATGTGCAATATCCAGTATAGCATCAAAGAGCAAACCATCAGGATTTGAATTTGTGGATGTAAAGATGTTCGTTATAAGATAATTTAATATCAATATTTTATTTCCGTCGTTATTTATATAGCGTAGTGGTGCCAATAACTTGTTATAGAAATCTTTCTTTTCCGCAGTTTTGTATTTGCTATTTGCCTCATTAATATGATTAAGAAATTTAACCAAAAGGATGATTATTTTGTTCTTATAATCGAGTAAATCTGGCTGAACATGATACGTCGAGAGGTATCCCTGGGTATCAAAAATAGAAGATGCATCGGGACTATCAAAAATCATTACATCTTCCGGAGTATTTATATCGAAAAGTTCGATATTTTTTATAAATAATTGTGAAAAAAATAAAATACTTTCTTTATGAAATACGTCAGAGTTATCATATAAAATATTAATTATTGGTAAGGCTATCTGCTCATTCGAGATTTTTTGCGGTTCTAAATGATAAGGATTGTTTAATACCTTGTTATTATATAAGGTTGATGTTAAATGCTGAATGAACATTTGCTTTTGTTCATGGTTCGTTGTTTTTTTAATAACATCTAACAGTTTTTTGGCATTATTATCGAACCAGAAAACCATATCTGTAATAGATAAGTTGTCAGGGAAATAGTTGGAATTGCCAGGTGTGTTAGGTTTAAATAATGGCCACTGCTCAAACAAATTATGCATATTAACTCCTTTAATACGTCAAATTGAAATTGATAAAAATAATAAGTAATCATTATGTGCAAGCTATAGATAATCAAAGTATTACAATGAAGTAATTTAAATTAACTATCAAAAAT
>CAKVEW010000091.1 GCA_934746015.1 uncultured Clostridium sp. | reverse complement strand
ACAATAAGCAATTGATATATTTTAAGTAAACATAACTTTGATGTTTATAAATTGATAGACAGCAACGGAAATAGTAAAAACAAGGATGTGAATTTCAACTCTTCATAATTGTTCTTACTATTTTTCAACCGTTGCTGTCTATCGCATTTCATCATTCTTTCAATCCGAATTAATTAGGGTACTTTATCGGCATATCTAGTATTAAACCGTCTATACCATGACTACTAGCGTAACATCTGTCTTTTTTTTCATTCCGCTCCCTCCCATTGACGAGCATCATTTTATATAGAAATCCAAGCTTACGAATAACCTCACTTGCAATAGCAACACCCTGACTTGCCACTTTATATACTTCTTCTGTAGAAACTCCGTATTCTTTTTCAAATGTTGCCTTCAGTACGTTCGATTCTTGTTTACTCGATTTATTCATTGCCGTTTTTCCAATTCTCATTAATCAATAACATTTTAAGTCGATTTTCTGAACTTATGTATCAATGATCATATAGCTTGAAACCGTTCTTATTATACTGTAGTAATCTACGTATCTAAGCAACCCTTCATTTTTGTATAAGTCTTTTATTACCGATCCCCCCCTTCAATCTCATTTTTTTCTCATAATCAATGAATAATGATAAGATAAATATATTGCAAAAGAGAAAAAATAAAGGGGATATAACTTTGTTATTTATTAGTAAAATTTTATTCTGGGTTACTTGTGCATATAAAATTATTGTTCTACATTGTTTAAAAACATGGCGTAAAAAAGATTGTTTACTGATCGTCTCATCCCTCCCATTTATCTATTTCATGATTCAGATTTGGGATGATTCAGATACTGATCCCCTTTTTTTATCCAATTATTTAGTTGGTTTAGTATTTTCGATAGTATTTTTTATTTGCATACTAATTTATCTGAATACAAAAAATTAAGTTTTCCACCTCTTAGGGCTGGCTTTTTTTGTTTCTAGTCTATTTTTTCTGAAAAAGTTACTTGAATAAATACACTTTTTGAGAGATTATAGCCAAACTATTTTTTAAAACAGCTAAGAATTTTGCGCTAACTTAAGCGACATCACTCAGTTTATACATGGATTCTTTTGACTAATCCAAAGTTGTTTCCGACTAATCCTCTGATTCCATGGCATCCAAAACATGATTAGATGGACACCTATTCTCATATTACAAATAAAATGAGAATTGAAATGGTAGATATCATGGAGAATTTTACCAACAAAAAAACCACCGGTGACATTCCGGTGGCAAACCCATGTAAATATGGTATTTTTTTCAGTATTGTCAAATAGACCTCTTACTACTTCTTACTTTCTTCTTCGTCCATTTTCAGAACGGCCATGAAGGCTTCTTTTCGCAATAATCTAACTGTACTATTCTCTATTAATCTAAGATAGTCTCTAAGCTTCTAGTATTAAAGGTTATAAAGGAACTAAATAATCTCTTCTATCTTTAGGTCATTTCAAAACACCTGAGAAAACCTCAGTCATCGGTGGCAAAATGGTGGCAATATTTTTTTGCTGCATTATTAAAAATAGTAACAAAAACTTTATCACGATCTTTCCATTTCCATC
>CAKVEW010000090.1 GCA_934746015.1 uncultured Clostridium sp. | reverse complement strand
AAAATAGAGAGAGCCAAGATTTTATTATTGAGTACTGAAAAAAGTATATTGGAAATAAGTATTTTATTAGGATTCCATGATCAAAGTCATTTTACTAATACATTTAAAAAGTTAGTTGGGGTTTCTCCACTGAAGTATAGAAATAAAAATTACTCTATATAGGTGGAAAATATTGATAAAGTGCTAAATAAATACTATAATTATTAATATTAATATATAAGGGGGCAAAAAAATGTCAGATAATTGGAGTTTAAAAGAACTTTATACCTCATTTACTTCAAAAGAGTTTCTTGAGGATTTAGATAAAGTTGATAAAAGTATAAATGATTTAAAAGTTTTTTCAGAAAACTTAACTGGAGAAAGTGACAACTTAAAATCCTTAGAAGATATAATAAATAAACTTGAAAATATATATCTACTTATTAGTAAGGTAGCTTCTTTTGCTAGTTTAACTGTTAGTGCTGATTCAAAGAATGTGGAAGGAAGAAAATATTTAGACGTAATAAATAATAAAAATAGCCTTTTAGCTGAACCATTAACTAAGATTTATAAATGGATTGCTAGTATAGAAAATATAGATGAAATAATTAATAAATCAACTTTGTTAAAAAATCACGAGTTTATAATTAAAGAAATAATTAATAAAAATAAATATATGCTAAGTGATAAGGAAGAAGCTATAATAGCTAAAATGAGAACTACCGGTTCAGATGCTTGGTCAAACTATAAAGATTATTTAATATCAACACATAAAGTAGATATTAATGTAGATGGAAAGGAAGAATCTCTTCCGCTAACAGTTGTATTAAATATGGCTTATAGCAAGGATCCAGAAGTAAGAAAAAAGGCATATGAAGCTGAAATTAAATCTTACTCAAAAATAGAAGAAGGTGTAGCAGCTGCATTAAATGGAATTAAAGGAGAAGTAATAACTACTTCTGAACTTAAAGGATATAAATCACCACTTCATATGACACTAGAAGAGTCTAGAATGGATGAAGATATTTTAAATGCTATGCTTACATCAATTAAAGAAAGCTTACCTACATTTAGAAAATATTTAAAGAGAAAAGCTGAAATTTTAGGACATAAAAATGGCCTTCCATTTTATGATTTATATGCTCCAGTAATAGAAAAAGAAATGAAATTTACCTTTGAAGAAGGAAAAGCTTTTGTAGAAAAGAACTTTAGAAAGTTTAGTGATAACTTAGCTGATTTTGTTTTAAAAGCTTTTGAAAATAATTGGTTAGATGTTTATCCTAAGGAAGGCAAAGTAGGAGGAGCATTCTGTGCAAGTATAAAAGATATTAAAGAAAGCAGGATATTATTAAACTATGGAAATAGTTTTAGTGATGTTGTTACTATGGCTCACGAGCTTGGACATGGATTCCATGGAGAATGTTTAAATAATGAAACTATGTTAAATTCTGAATATCCTATGACTTTAGCAGAAACAGCTTCTAACTTCTGTGAAATACTTATTAAAAAGAGTGCTGTAAAAGAAGCTAGTAAGGAAGAGGCTTTTGCTATTTTAGAAGCTGAAATATCAGATTGTAATCAAGTTATTGTAGACATATACTCAAGATTCTTATTTGAAAGTGAAGTATTT
>CAKVEW010000089.1 GCA_934746015.1 uncultured Clostridium sp. | reverse complement strand
TTAAAAGAATTGCTGGTTTACTTTATACTTAACTTATATTCTGTTCAATTTTCAAAGACCATTTTCTTCGCCGCCCTTAAGCGACTTCCTTATCTTATCATTTATAAATTTTCTTGTCAACATATTTTTTAATTGAATTTTTCATTCAATTTTGTTGCCGTGAAAACTTGTTTCGTAAGGAACGAGTTACATATTATCACCTTTCAAATTTTATTATTTCTATAAATCTATATTTTATTCATGATTATATTAAATTTTCTCTATATTTCTTTATTTTAATTTAAATTTCTTATATAGATATTCTAGGTAACGTTTTTGCCTAAATTAGATAAATATACTATTATTAAATATAGTATTTATGAATAAAATACATATATAAAATAATAAAGAGGTGATTTTTTGAAAAAGATATTAGATAATGACTGGCAAGATTTATTAGATGAGGAATTTCAAAAAGAGTACTATCAAAATCTTAGAAAATTTTTAATATCTGAATATAGGAATAAGATTATTTATCCAAATATGAATGATATTTTCAATGCACTTAAACTTACTTCATATAAGGATGTAAAAGTTGTTATCCTAGGTCAAGATCCTTATCATGGTCCTAATCAAGCTCATGGATTAGCCTTTTCTGTAAATAAAGGTGTTAAGGTTCCACCATCATTAGTTAATATTTACAAAGAACTTCATGATGATTTAGGTTGTTACATACCAAATAACGGTTACTTAGAAAGTTGGAGCAAACAAGGAGTATTACTTCTAAATACAGTTCTTACTGTTAGAGAACATGAAGCAAATTCTCATAGAAATATGGGTTGGGAACAGTTTACCGATAAAATTATATCTTTACTTAATGATAGAGAAGATCCAATTGTATTCATTCTTTGGGGAAACCCTTCTATATCAAAAAAGAAATTAATAACAAATAAAAATCATTTTATAATAACTTCCCCTCACCCAAGCCCACTTTCTGCTTTTAGAGGTTTTTTTGGTAGCCAACCATTCTCTAAGACTAACGAATTTTTAAAATCCATTAATAAAACTCCAATTAATTGGCAAATAGATAATATTTAATCTATAAAATAAAAAGGCACTTAATAGTGCCTTTTTATTTATGATTAAATTTTTTATAGAATGAATATCCAAGAGAAAAAACTATTCCAAGGAATGTACCTGCAGAAAATGCTAATACTATATCATCTATAAAAATACCTAATAGTATTCCCATTCCAGCTCCTAAGGCTATCCCCTTTGCTAAATAATCATAATCTTGATCAGATAAAATTAACTTTTCCAACATAATACACCCCTCTTATAAGTAAAGATTTATTTATATTCTAATTCATACTTCTTAAGTAATTCTTAACTAAAGCTTAAAGTATGATTAAATTGTCATAATATCATTATAAATCTTTATCTTAAACTTGTAAAGTAGTATTAATTACTTTATAATTTATTTTCATATATTTGAAACAGGGTTTTCTCTACTCTTTAAATAGTTTGATGCTAATTAATATTTTACTAAATTAACTTTAGTCAAATTCAAGTGCTTTTTATAATATAGAAATATTAACTACTTATATATTTTTATATAAGTTAAATTCTATATAGTAAATTATTTATTAATAATATTATAGGGAAAATAAAAAGGGGCTGTCGCACTAAAAGTTAGTGCACAGCTCCTTTTTTGATAAAATAAATAAACCCCAGACTTTAAAAGTC
>CAKVEW010000088.1 GCA_934746015.1 uncultured Clostridium sp. | reverse complement strand
GTTGGCGAGAAATTGAATGATGATAATCTTGCAGATCATTCTATATTCACTAACGAATTCTCTGTTATTATTCCGCCATCCTATTATGATGCGACTTCTGCAGTAAACGCTAATAATATTGTGAGAGAAAAACTATTTGAAAGTGATAGTAAAGTTAAAGATATCGTCGATGATATGTCTAATCATGACGTGGAGAGCGAAAAAGATATATTTGTAATCGGGGGGATGATAGAAAAACTGAATTCTCTGGCAGACGAATCTTTCAATGATAGTACTGATAACATACAAACAGTAAAAGATCTGTTAACGCAATTAACTGATGGCATGGAACTCTTCGCGCTGCGGGACATAGTGGCATTCCCATCAACCATAATAGCAAAATTAATAAAATCCCCACTTAATAGCGATCATGAACTTGTTATGCGCGCACTGGATACGTATCTGTGCTACTTCAGAAATAAAAATCTGAGTAACGATGCGGAAATAATCAACTTTTTCCATGCTCTCTTTTTAAAGAAACCAGAATTGATGGTTTCTGAAAATTATAGATTTATTCAATTTATTGATTTGCTTTTTGAAAACGGAAGTGTTGAAGAGAAAAACTTAGCATTTGACCTTTATCACAATTATCTTGCATTACCTGAAATAAAACAATTCGTTACTGCAGAAATAAAGTTGAATTTCAATGAGCAGCAAGGATTGTTAGATAAAGATAATAAATGTTATATCCTGTTATCATCCGATAACTCTGGGCGAGTAATGCGCTTATCGCACCAGGCGTTAATCTCAATGCTTGAGCCAGAGGTTAAGAAAAAAACTATCTGGAATAATTACTCTATTTATCCATCTTTGCAGGATACCCATGAAGTTGTCAGAGATGATCCAGAAACGATTTGTATGCGTGCATTTCCTTTATTTGCAAAAGGATGGGAATATGCGCAGAAAAATAAGAAACATCAATTGATCCTCAATGCTCTTGGATTCAAAGGTTATATTCGTGATATATTTATGTCAGCAATAATGCGAAAAACAGATTTTGTGCTCGAATGCAATAATCAACCGACAGAACTTAATTCAACATTTTCCTCTTTGATGAACGATTCAGATCAATGGCAACAGCATACTCTGAAAGATAAACATTACGCTAATCTATTAACGATGCTGGATCTCAATGATGCCAGTGAAAGTGATAAGTCTAAAATATTTTTCTGCCTGTCTGCCGTATTTGCAAATATTTCTCACAGTAATGTCTTTAACGGTATTCCTGATGCGTCAAAAACTTTAAAACGTTATGCATTTGCTTTATTGGCGAAAGCTCATTCTTTAGATGAAAGTATGATAAGCAATCAAACTTTTAATACATACAAAACGGTATTGCTTGATTTCAATAATCTGTCTAATGAAGAGGCCAACCAGTTGCGCATAAGTTCGTTATATCGTGATATGGTCCGCTATGCACAATATCGTTTTTCTAAAGTTTTATCCGAGTGGACGCCAGACGCATGGCTGTAAAGATCGCAGCAGAATAATGGCATTGATGGCCCTGGCTCAGGCCAGGGTCGGCAATACCGGTTCCTGCGAAGCGATGACGGCGGCAAGTGTAACCACGAAATGCGGTATCACTTGCTGTTTTCTGCCCTGAAGACTGGCGCTCACTGTGCCGTCGAATTTTCAATCAAATATATTGCGAGAGGGCGTGTTTGCGAGCCGCTTTCCAGAAACAGAAAAACCATTACCCCTGAAAACCGAAAAATGCCACAATATTGGCTGTTTATA
>CAKVEW010000087.1 GCA_934746015.1 uncultured Clostridium sp. | reverse complement strand
ATTTCCCGGTGTGACGTTATGTGTTGAATGTCAGGCGTATCAGGAAAGGCAGAGGAAACACTATGCATAAATCAGAAAATGAAAAAATAGATTTTATTCTGGATGAGCATGAGCGGATATTCAGAAAACAGGGTTCTTTGTGTATGGCACTGGGTAAGGGCTTTTTAGTTATAGCTATTCTTTGTGGTGTTGCCACATTCTGTGTTTCTGGCCTGTATCTGAAATCCCTGTGCCTGTCCGTTGCCTGCTGTTGTGGGGTATTCAGTCGTATTTTTAATTATTACAGCGTACCGGAGGAATCACGCATGGTACTCAGTCGTCAGGAATTACTCCGGCTTATGCGTCTGACTGAAGACGTACCAGATGTGAGACAGGAACTGCTTAACCGTTTGTTGTCCGGTAAAAAACTGACTGGTCGGGATGAAAAGGATATCCGGCGTCTCTGGCAGGAGAAAGTGGATGCAATGCAGGAGTCTGCCACCCGTCAGCGTGAACAGGATACCATCCGGAAGTTTACCGAAGAGAGTAAATCCGAATGAAAAATCTGCAGTGTTTTTGACCTCATAGTTAACTGAATGAATATTCAGTGATTAATATTTAACTGGAGGTAATAAAGAATGCATACCTTTATTTTTCTTGTGCTGATAAAAAATATTAACGGTGGCGGAAGCTGGAATGTTACTCCCATGCCAAATACGGACGTATGCGTGCAGGTTCTTCGGACAATCGAAGCGCATGGAGGCAGGGGCTTTGGAAATACAGGGGAGTGTATTGAAGTTAAAACAAATGAACCTTTGAACAACGTGATGGGAACATTGATTGAGGGTAGGTAAATGACTGAGTACCAGTTAAGTCTTGAGGATAATCTGTGGCTGTTTTATGCAATGGCTATCATTGTCTGTGGTTACGGTTATGTAATTATTTGTGTTTTTATAAAAGATACGCTCGCCTATATTTTAATGTTGCTTGGACTTGTAGGTCTTAGTTCTTTATTTTCTTTCATTGTGTTTAAATATAATAATATGTGTGGCGGTTCTCCTGATTTGACGTTATCAGTAATAACTGGTTCTTTTACAGCCACAGTTATCTTTTATATGTTTTATTTTTCTGAATTATTCCTTTTGTCGGATGGGGAAGGATGAACAGAAAGGCCGATGACCTGCATTAACAAAACTTACATGAATTTCAAATAAGCAGCACAGAGGATAAAAGGTCGAAGCGTGCTATCCCTGAAAAGTTCAGTCTGCGGGTCAACAGAGGCAGCACATTGATTGTTAGTGTATTTACCGTGTTTGTTGCTTTTATCACGCCTGTTGTTTTCACAAGCCTGTCATTCTCGATAGATGGACCGGTTAATAAACTGGACTGTGCCGGAGTCATCGTTAATGTGCCAGTGGCTCAGTATGAGGAGTATATCCGACAGTGGGAATTATATAAGGCTAAAATGAAATGAATTTGATATATTTAAAATATTTTCTGTCTTTTGTATTTGTTGGTGTTATGGCTATGATTGTATGTATTCTTGTTTACATTGTTTACCTTGGGGAACAACCTGCAACACCAGAACAACTGACAGAGATTTTACAGGAAACTCCCTGTGCAGCAGAAGCATTTCAGGAGACACTTAATTACCAGTCTGGACCTTTAACCTTTGGTAAGGCAAATAAAATCGCATCAGAATGCAGAAAGAGAAATGAAATGGCAGAGGCGCGACGGGTAAGAGAAAACGAGCTTAATAAGATACGCGAAAAACAAATTCAGGCATTAAATGATGCTCATTCAGTAAAGGAACGTTAATCCTGTTTTCCTGTTAAAAGCCTCCATCTCTTATTTGTGCTGTGGTTTTAAGAATGGCACTGCGTGATATATCCACGGCCCAC
>CAKVEW010000086.1 GCA_934746015.1 uncultured Clostridium sp. | reverse complement strand
TGGAAGCCCTGCGCAACAGCGAAATGTGGCGTGCAGGTGCAGTTGTCCGCAAATTACGTCCGGAAAACAATTGATAGCCAGCCCACGCTTTTTTATCACAATCTTTTTAGGCATGGATTACATTCCCGTGTAATCCGTGCCTAAATTTTATCTGCCGGTAAGCAGAATTTTGTGCAATATGTATAGAATTCTACGGGATTTTTTGAAATTTACCGTAGAATATTGCTTCTTTTCGGAAAATAATTGTATTTTTATAGCGTGATAGAACATTTAAAGTGGATTATATGAATGATATAGTTTATAAGGTCGCATCCCTCGGAGGAACAATAACGACAGCAGATATATCTCATTTGTCTGAATACAAACAGCTGCTGAGAGCTAAAGAGCGTGGCGACTTGATAAAATTACGTCATGGGGTATATGCTGCTCCCGAAGTATTGCTAAGCACAATGATAGATGTGGAACGGATAGTACCTAATGGTGTTGTGTGCCTATACAATGCTTGGGCGTACCATCAACTATCAACGACAGTTCCACCAGCCTTTTGTATAGCAATTGCCAATAAAAGAAAAGTGGTACTTCCTCATGCTCTACCGATAGAACTTTATTATTGGAAGAAAGAAAACTTGGAATTTGGTATTATGGATGCAGAAATATCGGGATATAAAATTCGTATTACAGACATGGAGCGGAGTACTTGCGATGCAGTGAAGTATAGGAACAAGATCGGTTTGGATGTTTGTGCGGAAGTAATACGTACTTATCTGAAAAAACCGAACCGAAACCTTGCTCGTCTACAGAATTACGCCAAACGCCTAAGAGTATTTAATACATTGAAAAATTATCTTGAAATCGCAATAGACTAGTGGGAAAGAAAGACTATGGTAAATCAGTAAAGACACGCTTGCTCAGTCTCATGAATGAGACAGGCTATAAGTATATGTACCTTTTGGCAAGATACTTCAACGAAAGGTTGCTCTACAGAGTTTCTGTAAGTCCGTATAAGGACAACTTTTTGTTGAAAGGAGGTTCTTTACTTTATGCCATGAATGGACTCGAGGCTCGCCCAACGGTTGATGTTGACTTTATGGCAGACAGAATCAGTCGTGATAGGGATTTTTTAGCCCATGTTTTTCAAGAAATCTTGGGTATCGTGTGCGATGAAGATGGAGTGTCATTTGATGTGGATAACATCAAGATTGAACCAATCACAGTTGAAAAAAAATATCCAGGTACAAGATTCTATTTAGTAGCTCGTATGGACACCATTTCCTATAATATGTCTGTGGATATTGGCTTTGGCGATGTTGTTATTCCATATCCAACAACCATTGACTTTCCTTTACTTTTGTCGGACATACCTTCGGTGAACATACATGCATATTCTTTGGAAACAGTTGTTGCAGAGAAATTCCATACAATGATAGATCGTGATGTTCTCAATAGTCGTATGAAAGATTTCTTCGATTGTTATCAACTTCTGACGAAGAGGAACTTAGATGATGATATGTTGTATGAGGCAATTAAGGCAACATTTGATAATCGAGAACTTACTTACAATTCCGATTTACAATTGTTTGCTGACAATTTTATAACAGACGAGGCACGTATAATCCGTTGGAAGGCTTTTCTGAGAAAGATTCAATGGAAAGATCCTCTTGAATTTGAAACCGTAATGAAGGTGATAAAGGATAGGCTACAACCTATGGCCGAGAAATATTTCTACATTAACACTACATAAAGTCAACGGCTACTACAATCTCTTGAAACCTAAAAGGAAAAACGGATTCTGCTATTATATACTTTTTTAGATGCTTTTTGCGGAAAATGTATCATTTAGGTAGGGAATCTTTGGAGAGTAATTGATATCTTCGTGGCAGGAATTTTGAATTTAATTGTTTAAATATCACATATT
>CAKVEW010000085.1 GCA_934746015.1 uncultured Clostridium sp. | reverse complement strand
GCTATAGTTACTCTTTTATCGCCCGGTTGAAGAAACTGCCAAATCAGACAGTCAGTGCGGGAAAAGTGCGGGCAACGGCTTATATATTGGTGAAAATGCAATGAAATCCGTTTTGCTGCTCTTAACCGTCTTGTTCGTACAGTCAGTGGAAGCCGGCATCATGCCGGCTTCTTCACGGATTATTTATCGCGATGGCGATCGGGAAAAGACACTGATGCTGGTCAATACCAATGACTATCCGGTACTGGTGCAAAGTTGGGTAGATAATGGTGAAGGTTCCCCAGAAGCTGCTTCTCCCCCCTTTGTGGTGCTGCCACCGGTTTTCCGCCTGGCTGCGAGACGAACCCAGGGGTTGCGGATTATCTATAATCATGACCCACTTCCCCAGGATCGCGAATCTGCATTCTGGTTAAATCTTTATGAAATGCCGCCAGAAACTCCCCATCAAGATCCCACACATTTAACGCTGGCAATGAATACGCAACTTAAAATCTTTTACAGGCCTAAATCTGTAACTATGACGCCTGAAGAAGCTATGCGTAAAATAAGTTGGCATCTGGGTAACGACGGCAGCAGTAGCTATATTGAGCTTAATAACCCAACACCACTGAATATCTCTTTCACATCCATCAGCATTGGGGCTACGAAGGTACAGCAAGAAAGCGATATGATGATAAAACCCTTCAGTCAACGACGGTACTGGTTAGCAAGTAATAACGTTAGTGGGATCGTTACTGCGACATATCTCGATGATAATGGTGCACAGATAAAGCAACAATTAGCGCAATAATGCTCTGAGTGGTATGTAAACTCATCGCGATGGTTCAACGCTAACGAATAACCACTATACCCGCCTGAAGTACCGGAAGTGGAGAAATGACAAAATCTCTCCACTCCATTTTCCAGTCAAAACACCTCAACGCAGCCAAAAATCGTTAACGAATTGAATATCCACCATCAATGACTAATAGTTGTCCATTGACATAATCTGAAGCGGCACTGGCGAGGAACACCATTGCGCCCATAAGATCCTGTGCCCTTCCCCAGCGTTGAGCCGGTATACGCCCTTTTATTAACTCTTTTATTTTAGGGTTATTATAAATAATAGCGGTCATTTCACTAACATAATATCCTGGGGCGATACCATTAATCTGAATATTATATTCCGCAAAATCATCGGCATACGCTTTGGTCAGCCCCGCTAAAGCATGTTTAGTCGCCGCATACCCTGGCGACCAACGTCCCCCATGAAATGACAATACGGAACACATATTAATAATTTTCCCTTTTCTTTGCGGGACAAATATATTCAATGCGGCCTGGCTCATATCGAATGCAGCATTCAGGTTGAGATTAATCATAGGATCCCAGTCGTTTCGATTGAAATCGATAGGACGATTGATGTTACACACGCCCGCGTTATTGACCAGAATATCTAACTGACCGAAACGCTCCAGACACCTATTAATAATGGTGCATGCTGCATCAGGTTTTGTTATGTCTATTGTCATAAACTCAACTTCAACGCCTTCATGAGTTAAATGCTTTAAATATCTATTATCAGGCTCTTTGATGTCTACCAACAACAGATTAGCCCCTGCTTTGGCCAGAGCCGAGCATAAGCCTCTCCCCAGTTCACCCGCGGCCCCAGTTACGATGGCCACCTTGTTATGTAATGAAAAAAAATCTAATGAAAAATCTTCAATAGAAAAGCTCATATCACACATTGATCCTTATGAGTAAGTAATATTTAAGGTATAATTTAAGTAATGTTTAGGTTTCAATAAAAAAATATAAACGTTAAAACTCAGCATGAATAATAAACATCAAATCTTATTTACATTTAAGTAGTGATGTATCACGTAAAAATATAGTCATCATAGATGTTATGCAGTACGCACAAAAAAACAGACTGGATTTGCTTGCTGATCTATAATCTTTATCTAAATTACTATTGGCGCTTTGGATAATAACATAAGCATATATTACCTCCTAGCAATAATAGACATAACCTCATATCAAGGTGTCACTGGTAAATAATCGGATAAAAGACAGTATCGGTCGGCGCATAGAGCTTCTTCTATTTCACCAGAAGTGCACAGCAGGGAACTACCAATCACACGGTTAGTGTCATGGGTGGAGGATGTGTCCCGTTCTTTCCCAATAACGGGGATACGCAGTTTTTATCAGTACATGCAGAAAACCCCCTAATTCACATCACTGCAGAAAGCATTTAATAGAAATATACATCGTTTAAGAATTTCAATTAAATCAAGATTATTCTTAAAAATCAGATAATTCACATTTGCATTTTTAGGAAATTATACTATAGTGCACTTAATGTTCTTGCCTTTATTTTCTGAGTAATACTGGATTTGTAATACACAACTAAGGTATAAAATGTAATGATCTACATTATAAATGATGAAGTAAGATTCAACTCATCATCTAATAAGTTAACATCACTCCTTACATCAGAGGAAGTGATACTCACTTATCCTGCGGGAAAATGCTTAAA
>CAKVEW010000084.1 GCA_934746015.1 uncultured Clostridium sp. | reverse complement strand
CAGCGGAACATCTACAACAGGGCAAAGCGCAACTGTTGGGAGCCTGGGCAGGTGAACTGCTGGCGGAAGAGTTGCGCCTGGCACAGCAGAACTTAAGCGAAATCACCGGGGAATTTACTTCTGATGATTTGCTGGGGCGGATTTTCTCCAGCTTCTGTATTGGTAAGTAAGTTGTCTAAATTGTTATAAAGGGCACTGTTCCGTTCTGGGTAAACTAACTATCAGAACGGAACAGCGCTTGTTTTTTATGGGCATCCTGCCCCAAAACTGCCTTTACTACTGGCTGGAGCGACTTTCAACATCTTGCAGTCCTGTCTTTACAGAGAACGATATTGGTTTAATCGATTAAGCTCCTCTTGCGGAAAGTTAAATTCGTCTATTGCTTTCCAGAATAGTTCTTTAAATACAGGATTGCCATTTGCCTGACTTATTACAGATTTGCCTTCACTATTCTTTTCTTCCAGTTGCATCATCACATCTTTAAGGTAATTTTCATTTTCACCAACCACAATTTTGAATATTTTCAGCCAGAGTCCCATATATATATCATCCGCTTTCTCTACCGCAAGAGAGAATGAATTTCCATCAAAGTCGCGGGTAAACTGCTCCACAATTTCATCGAAAGTGAACCCGTGTTGTAACGCCAGGCGAATCGCCGCATTCAGGTATACATCAATGACCTGCTTACTCATTGTCTTATAGCTGGCAACATACAAAGAGCAGACAGCATTATTTCTGCTCAGCGACAGTAGTTCTCTCACCACATCTTTATCATTTTCATAATGGCTGGCTACCACTTCAGCTGTCTCCATCCAGGCGGAAACAATCTCCGTATGCCCTTTCACTATCGCAGAATATAAACCTGATGCCTTCGTCCATTTGTCTGATGCTCCCGCCACTTTGTCTCTTGCTGCCATCAGTTTCAATATATCTTCTTTATTTATTTCACTTTTAAACATTTTGGCTTTTATATTGGCTAGCAATATATTAACAACATTATAATCATTGGTTCTAATAGCGCTATTTAAATCATAAGTTGAGAATATTTTTTTTCCTATATAAAGAAGTATTTCATTTTTATTTACCCCAAACTCTTTCTCAAATTCATCTATCGCCAAGAACAATACCTTGACACTTTCTTTTTTATTTTTTGATAAAGCTACAGAAATCGCGCTCACACCACGGTTATCTTTCGCAAGGAGTAGAGTTTCCAGGTCTTCCCGGCTAAAGTTAAATTTTCTGGCCAACTCTTTTAAATTTGTTATATATTCATTAATCTTATTAAGATTATCGTGTTGCAGTGACATACATAACCCATATGTTCCCCCTGGTCCTTTAGCAGCAAGAATCTCAAGAACCTTTGATACTGTCATTTCTTGGGAATTTCTTAACTTATCGAAAAAAAGAACAATATTTTCATACGTCCCCATTTGCATTAATAGATATAATGCTGATGGTGATAATGGTGGTTGCAATTCATTTTCTATACCACTTAATAAATGGGCCTGCTCTCGAGGCAGATAAGGAATTATGCCTACACACTCGGAGCAAATCTCTGTTTTTACCCATTTTATATTCGCCAACTCAATATTTATAAATGATTGTAATGACCCAAAAGAATCACAGTTTTTTGCTTTATAGCGTACTGCAGTATTGGTTGCATTAGGATCATAAAAGGATACAACATATTCAGTTTCTCCGGCAGGCGTTTGTTTTATCCTCAAGCGGACGGCCATAGCGTGTTTTTGAGATTTAACGATTGCCGCCATATGCGTTAACTTCTCTTTTTCCATTCTGTGAAAGAAGACAGATAATATCTCCCCGAACTTGTCACTGGCAACGACGCATGTACCTGGTGGTGGATTGTTTATTAGATTATCAAATTGCTGATCAAGCTCGTATGGAAAATGTTGCTGTATCCCTTCTGGAGTTGAATAGCATTCCTTCAATGGAACTTT
This sequence comes from uncultured Clostridium sp., assembly GCA_934746015.1. Lineage (GTDB taxonomy): Bacteria > Bacillota > Clostridia > Clostridiales > Clostridiaceae > Clostridium. The sequence continues at coordinate 944 of CAKVEW010000084.1, read as the reverse complement.
ACCTGTATTTTCATTCATTGAATCTATACAATACTGCAGCGAAATATGCCTGCACACGACTAAATCTTCTGGTTTTTCATTAAAATAAACCTTACAGTTATAATCTACAATATCATATTTACTATTAGCTTTTTTCTGCTCTTTAGTAAAACTCTCATCATCTGCGTTCGTATGAGGGCGAATAAAAATATCTTTGAGTGATGTTGTAAGCGCAGGTGGTACGAAAATCTGTGTAGCATACTTTCCTTCAACATCCCCCACAGTTACAATCATACTTTCAGGGTCTTGCTCAGATGTGGAGACAATAATAATAAGTCCACCACCGATAAAGACCCATGGTTCAATCTCGCTACAATGATTAACAAAATCACTTAATGAACCCGCTTTTTCAAGTGAATAAACTGAAGGACTTTTAAGATATGCAACAATATCGTCAACGAACAATTCAGTTTTATTTTTTTCTCCATCCAACTCAGGCATGAAAGAAGGAGATTGTACACATACTCTGTTAACAGTTACGTTATCAACCATTTTCTTTCCCCTCATCCATATGAAAGTTGTAGTAATAATAAGGTTACTATTTAAAAATCAACTATCAAATTTCGCTCATTTATAGAGTTATTTGTCTTTTTACGTCATTTCCCCATCAGGTCATCAACCTGGTAATGAGGTGGGTAAACCGCGACGTCAACGAGGGGAACAGCTCCTTGTAATGGTATCCCTATAATCAATATCATCATCTTCAACAATAATGATAAAAATTAAAAAATTTATCCATTTATGGATTTTTGCTAATATTTTGCATGGGCCAGCTATCACAAACACAGACAATATCTAATTGTGATTCGATTCACATTTAAACAATTTTAGAATAGACAAATTTCTTGAGTATTATACTGTAGCCTCGTGTCTTTCGAGGATAAGTGCATTATGAATATCTTACA
>CAKVEW010000083.1 GCA_934746015.1 uncultured Clostridium sp. | reverse complement strand
ATAAAAAGTTATTAATTCATGTGCAATTTTCAGAGAACACTCTGAAAAAACTCAGCAAGCTGAGTACAAGATTCTTAAAAAGGAATATAAATTGCTAAGGCAATTTGTATAAGTTCCAGTAACCAAATTAAAATTTGGACTGTCACTTATCTGGTGATGATGGCGTAGAGGAAACACTCCTTTCCATTCCGAACAGGAAAGTTAAGCTCTACAGCGCCGATGGTACTGCATGGGAGACTGTGTGGGAGAGTAGGACGTTGCCAGGTTATAATAAGACTTAAGATTTATCTTAAGTCTTTTTTTGTTGTTAAAAATATTTTATTTAATAAAATTACATAACATATATTTCATATCAAACTCATAATAATAAAGAAGAGTATAAACAAAAGTAAGGGAGTGAGATATGATGAGTAAAAAAGAAATTATAGCAATGATTTTAGCAGGGGGGCAAGGCTCAAGATTAGGGGTATTAACAAAGAGACTCGCTAAACCGGCTGTTCCATTCGGAGGAAAATATAGAATTATAGATTTCCCTTTAAGCAACTGTTCAAATTCAGGTATATATACAGTTGGAGTCTTAACTCAGTATAAGCCCTTAGAATTAAATAACCATATAGGAATAGGTTCACCATGGGATTTAGATAGAAGAGAAGGAGGAGTTACTATATTACCTCCGTATCAAGGGGAGAAAGGTGGAAAATGGTATAAGGGAACAGCAAATGCTATATATCAAAATATAGAATATATAGATAGATATGATCCAGAATATATACTTATTTTATCTGGAGACCATATATATAAAATGGATTATTATAAAATGTTAAAATTTCACAAAGAAAAATATGCAGATGCAACTATTGCTGTAATAGATGTTCCATTAGAAGAAGCAAGTAGGTTTGGAATTATGAACACAAGGGATGATATGTCTATTTATGAATTCGAAGAAAAGCCAAAGAATCCTAAAGGAACCCAAGCATCTATGGGAATATATATTTTTGATTGGAAGACATTAAGAAAATTTTTAATTAGCGATGATAATGACAAACTCTCTAGTAATGATTTTGGTAAGAATATAATTCCTAATATGTTAAATGAAAATATGCGATTAGTAGCATATAAGTTTACAGGTTATTGGAAGGATGTTGGAACAATAAGAAGCTTATGGGAATGCAATATGGATTTATTAAATAATTATAATAAATTGAACTTATATGATAATAATTGGAAAGTTTATTCTGGAAATATAGCTAGACCAGCTCAATTTATTGGAAGTAATTCAGAAGTAAATGAATCACTAATAGTAGAAGGGTGTATTATTGAAGGGGTTATAGATCACTCAGTATTATTCCAAGGAGTAAAGATAGGCAAGAATACTGTAATAAAGAACTCCGTCATTATGAATGATGTAACAATTGCAGATAATGTAATAATAAATAAGGCTATTATAGGGAGTAATGCTGTAATAGGTAGTAATTGTATTATTGGAGACGGAAAAAGAATAGCAGTAATATCATCAAATGAAATACTTCATAATAATACAAATTTAGAGCCTGCTGAAGTTTTTTAATTAAGGGGGAGGAAGATATGAAAGAGTGCATAGGAATTATTAATTTAGATGAAAAAGAAGATAAACTTACAGAATTAATCAGAACTAGAACAGTATCATCTATGATTATTGCTGGAAGATATAAAATAATAGATTTTGCTTTATCTAATCTGACAAATTCAGGTGTAGAATCAATAGGTATTTTTACTAAAAAGAAATCTTACTCTTTATTAAAGCATTTAAGTAATGGTAGACCATGGGATCTTCATAGAAAAAAGGATGGACTAAAAATATTTAATTATAATGAATATGATCCTAGTTATGATGATATTCATAGCTTTATGGATAATATTGAATTTATTAAGTATTGCAAAAAAGAGTATATTATAATAATTCCATCTTATATGGTATGTAATATTGATTATAAAGAAATATTAGATAGACATAAAAAGTCTAATAATGAAATTACTATCATTTATAAAAAAAGTAAAGATGCGAAAAGATTTTTAGGTTGTGAAGAGTTAATTATAGATGAGAATAATAAAGTAAAAGAAATTAGGGAAATAGATAATACATTTTATGAATTTAATGTGAATATGGAAATGTATATTATGAAGACATCCTTATTTGTTGATATACTTAAAGAAAATATAACCAATGGTTTGTATAGAAAGGTTAAAGAGTATATAAAATATAATTTAAAAACTTTAAGGGTTGGGGGATACGAATTTAAAGGATATCTTTCCTGTATAAATTCAGTAATTTCTTACTTTAATACGAATAAAGAAATTCTAGATATAAATATAAGTAATGAATTATTCTATAATAATAGATTAATATTTACAAAGGAAAAAAATGAGCCACCAGTGTTTTATTCAAAAGAAAGCAAAGTGAATAATTGTATAATAGCGAATGGTTCATATGTAGAAGGAAAGTTGGAAAACTGTATAATAGGAAGAAAAGTAAAGATTAAGAATGGAGCCATAGTTAAGGATAGTATTATAATGGATAATGTTACAGTAGAAAAAAATGCAATTATAAATAATTCAATACTTAGTTCCAATTTTATTGTAGAAGAGAATAAGATAATAAATGGATCTATTATAAATCCAAAAATATTTTAAAGATAAGTACCTAATAATTTATTACTAGGTACTTATCTTTAAAATATAAACAACAACTAATCCACATGTATCAATATATATAAAACATAGAATAATGAATATAATTGTATATAAAAAGGAGAAAACTATGTTTTATTAAGAATTATCTAGAATGAAGAATTATATTAATATGATAATATGTAAATCGTTCCTTAGAGAACAGGTTTTCAAGTCAGCAAAGTTGAATGAAAAATTCAATAAAAAATATGTTGACAAGAAAAAAGTAAAATGATAAGATAAGGAAGTCGCTTGAGGGCGGCGAAGAAAATGGTCTTTGAAAATTGAACAGAATATAAGTTAAGTATAAAGTAAACCAGC
>CAKVEW010000082.1 GCA_934746015.1 uncultured Clostridium sp. | reverse complement strand
CAAGTGATTTAACTACAAAATTAACAAAAAGGATATTTTCATTTTTGAAAATATCCTTTTTGTCTACAGTCTGAAAAATCCAGCTAAATAGCTGGATTTTTTTATTTTATTTATAGAATTCTTGTGTTGCATAATAAGTATTTCCTATCTTATATACCCCAATTCCTATACTACTAAAGTTTGTTGATAATATATTCGCTCTATGTCCTGATGAATTCATCCAATTATCCATAAATTTAGTTGCTAGAGCACTATTACTATTTGTACCTTGAATATATGCAATATTTTCTCCCCAAGCTCTATAGGAAACCCCATCAGCCTTCATTTGAGTAGTTATTAAATTTCCTTGCTTGTCTTCATGAGAGAAGTATCCATTATCACCCATATCCTTAGATTTAATTCGTGCATAATGCTCCATAGTTGTGTTATAGCTTAAAGCTGGTAATCCAGCTGCTGATCTTTCTTCATTAACTCTTTGGAATATAGCTTGCTCTATTTCCGCTATATAATTACTGTCTGAAACTACAGGAGTATCATTTGGAGTTTCAGATGGCTCATTGATATCTTGTGATGGTGTATTGCTTGGAATATTAGGTTTATTATTATTTGAAGGTCTATTTGATGGCCTTCTATACCTTGATACACCTTCTACTCCACTTTCTTCTTCCTCACATGAATTATCTATTTCATCACTTGAATTTGCATCATCATTATTTATTACAACTTCTTCACTAAAATTAGCTTCCTCATTAATGGTATTGTTACTAGTATCAGTACTACTTCCTTCTTCACTGATTATATCTCTTAAATCTTCTTTCTTACTTTCAGTTTTTACTATATTATTTTCAAGTATTTCTTTATTAGAATTTAGTAAAGTACCTCCTACACCTAATGTAACTACCAATCCTATTGATGATATTACCATAATTAATTTTGATTTAATCATTTGTAAATCCTCCTTCAGATTTCTTGCTTCGTGTCCCCCTCATAGTAACATAATAAATGCCTGTCCCAAATATGAGTTAGTTTCTAATTATTGAAAATGTTATTACTTTATCTATTATTTATCTTTTATTTATTTTTTTCCCACTAGACTTTTTTATATTTTTATAAATTACATATTATTTAGAGTAAGTTATACCTTAATTAGCATAGCTATCGAAATAAGACTGATTCATCTTAATAAATGAATCAGTCTTATTTATAATAAATTCTTCAATTTTTAATTATTTTATCCATGGATTTAATTCCATATATTTTCTTGCATTATTATTACTCTATAGTAAAGTTCCAACTACCTTTTTGTAATATATCTAATTTATTAATGTTTATTTTTATATTTCCTGTTAATTTTTCATATATATTTAAATCTTCATAACCTATGCTTATTTCTCCAAGCATACTTTCCCTATTGCTCATTCCGCTTGATCCTCTTGAATTATCAGTAAAATAATAAATAAATCTATCATTTAAAGCATTCTTTGAAAAATTAAAATTAATATTAATATCTTTTTCACCCTTTTTTATTTCAGTAATATTAATTATATCTTCAATTCCTTGGAAGGTTAGTTCCTTATCTAAGCTATAATCTCCAACTTTTTCTGGATCATTAAATTTTAATTTAGTTGGAGTTTTAAGAGTGTATTCTAAATCTACTTCTTCTACTTTTATATTAATGTTTCCACTATAATTATCTAAAACTTTAAATTCCATTCCAACTCCCTTTTTACTAGGCTCAAAGTTTAATAAATTTCCATTTTCATCTCTTACTTCTTTAATTTCTATATGCCCGATTCTAACATCATAGTCTTTAGCTAATAAACTACTTGCATCACTCCAAATACTAAAATATCTTTCTCCTTCTATATAATAACTAGTTCCTCCTATCAATATCCCCTTATTAGTATAATTTCCTCCAATATCATCGTAGTTATACTTATAATCCGCTTTATCTAAGGATATTTCCTTTAATACATTATCTCCATACATTAAAGTAAAACCCTTTGCCTCAGTATCTCTTATATCTATTCCTAATTCTATAACTATATTGCCACTTATATTAACTCCATAGTTATTATAATGTTTTACTTCACCACCATTTAATTTTATTGCAATCTTAGATGTAATGTCTTTAAAATCTACAAAAGTTTCTTCTCCTATAACTTGAATAAATAGGTATTCTCCATTATTTACTATGCTCTTAATCAACATTTCCTTTCCATTTATATCTACTGTAAATGGATCCTTTAATACATATAACTCTTTATCTTCTTCTAAAGAAATGATTCCATATGAAGAATTGAAGACTAACTTATCCTTTATTTTAGCTATTACATCCTTGCCAAGAGGAGATGTTATAAAAGTAAAGCTTATAAATATTAATGCTGCTATAATATATCTTCTTTTATTATTAAATAATTTCTTCTTAACACTTTTCTTAATTCTCTTAACTTCAACTTCACTTAAAGGAATTTCCTCATTAGGAATCTCAATATTTATATTATTTAAAATTTCATAAATATCTTTTTCATTCATAACTACAACATCTCCTTTCCATCACAAAAATCTTTTTTGATCCTTTGCCTTACCCTAAATACTCTAGTATTTATATTATTTATACTTAACCCTATAGCCCTGCTTATTTCACTACTAGATTCCCCTAAGATAAACTTTCTAACAAATATACTTTTATCTAGTTCATCATAAGATGTTATTATATCTATTAGCCTTTTTACTTCTAAACTACTTATATATTCTTCTTCTACATCCCTTTTATCAGGTATATTACAACGAAATTCTTCTGTATTTTTATCCTTAAAGTGCTTTCTAAAATAATCTATGGCCTTATATTTTGATATTCCTGCTATCCAACTCTTAAAATTATTTTTGTCACCATTAAATTTATTTCTATTTTCCCATACGGAAATAAAAACATCACTTATACATTCCTCAATTAATCCTCTATCTTCTAATCCCACAAGAGATTTAGTAACTATTGTATTAACTAAGCCACTATAATTATCTATTATATAATCTAATGCCTTAGGATTATTTTTCTTTAAGTTATCTATAAAGCTATCCTCTTTTATCTTCATTTAATCACCTCAATTTATCTCTTCACCTTTTATATCGAAAATTAAAAGCAAATCTTACACTAATTTTATAAAAAACAAAAGATGGCTAAACTAATGTTTAGCCATCTCAGACTGTAGACAAAAAGGATATTTTCAAAAATGAAAATATCCTTTTTGTTAATTTTGTAGTTAAATCACTTGA
>CAKVEW010000081.1 GCA_934746015.1 uncultured Clostridium sp. | reverse complement strand
GCGATTTTTGATAGATCCGTTCAGATATATAGGGTGAAATTGTGCCAGAGACCATCTCAGGCACAATTTATTAGCCCTGAATGTTAATTTAAGTCGCTGCACCAGTAATTTGGGGGTTCACAGTTAGGGCTAAAATTTCCAGCGATGGTGTTAAATTCTGATTGCTGTCTATACCAATGGTCATGACCAGCATTCTATTAATTAATGGTTCATCGTGAGGTATATTATGGCAAGCCCTATAAACAGCGGAATAATGATGTCAAATCTCTGCCCTTCCACCTTTTTGGATAAAAATATAAATGTCGCTGCTGAGCTTGATATTACAAATAACGAGAAAAAATATTCGCCCGGCAGTAATTTTGCAAAATGGATGTTGCAGGAAATAAAGCGCTTAATAGCAAATATTATGTCCGGTTCTCGCAGTGTTAACACCGAAATCCTTAACTATTTTCACCCTATGCCAGGCACTGAAAATAATGGTAATCGTACCTGGATGGCGGCAACTGGAGAGAACGAATACACCGTAATTGAACAAACAGGTGGCAAATCCTTTAATGTTTTTCAGGTTGGTGCAGATAAAAATAACATAAAAGAAATATTGGGGAATACATCATATTCTGGAGTGGCTGTAGCGACTATTATCAAATCGCTGTCTGAAAAAACTGCTGCGTTAGAAACACATTCTGCTGACACGGTTTTGAGGAAAAAATTAGTTAATAGTATTGTTATGATGAATACGGATTGTAGTTACGAAATGCCTGCAGACATTGTGAGTAATACATATGATTTATTAAACCTGCGAATTCAAAAAGATGAGGGGCATTTACCTGTTCAGGAAAAAATTGATATTACTGAGGATTATTTACACTCTATGACTATGGATGCTCATAGATGTATAAAAGAACAAACTAAACCAAGTGGTGCTGCAAAAATAACTTGCTGTGGTGTTGAGTTAAGTAAAGATATTCTTAAAATATTTGCAGAGAAAATTGAAACAATTGAAAAAGATTCAAATTATAGTCAAAAGACACCTGAACAATTGGTTGCACAGGTTTGCTTTAATGATGATGATTGTGCTCGGGTAAGGAAATTATTACAGCAATCAAACGGTAATATTACGGATGATAAGATTGATGAAATAATCGCTTGCTTAGCCAGCCGTCAGGGGATTACATGTTTTTATTATTCTTCCGCACAAGGCTATCAGAGTCGCTTACAACACACATCTCAAGATGTTCGCGAGTTACTCTCAAAGAGTTTGGATGGTGCCACTTCATCAACATTGCATTTAAAAAAATCAGGAAATGCTTTTTTTGGGTCTGGAAAGTATCTTAATGAAATGGATTTTACTATGAATGGGTTTAGTCAGAAGATATATTTGATGGCGGTTAATAAAAATGAAAATGAAGTTAATCTTCAGTGTGTTCGTTATTTTACTACCGGTAGGATCGACGAACAAAACTCCAAAATCGATAAAGTCGCTTTTACATTTTTCGGTGCCGCAACAACTGCTGATTTATAATTTTTTCCTGATAAATCGCGTTTATCATTAAGTTGAACGCGTATTCTTAACCGTCTGTGTGTAAACAGTCATTTTTAAAAAAATGAGCGATTTTTGATAGTGAATAAATTGTATTGGTGATGCAATTGCATTGGGAAAATCGTTCGGAAAATAAGCTCCAGTATTATTGCATTTTTCTTAACGAACTGGCGCATGAAGGTCGCTTTATGACCAATTGTGGCGCTAATATTGATGCTTTGAATAATATCAAAGTTGTATATATGAATATTGAGAAAAAACTATGAGGTTATTATGGGAACTTATAGCGTAACCACCAATCCAGTTAAACAGAGTGTTCTGTTTAACCAAAAACAGCAAAATTTAAAAAAGAGTATTAAGCGTGATCTTAATGTGGATTTTTCTAACATTGACGTAATGAAAAAAAGTGGTGTGATTGACGATTGCCTAACAGTACCAACAGAACACGTGAAGGTAAGCTTTAGAGAATCATTTGTAAATATATTAACTCACCTGCTGGAAATATTGCATCTTTATCGTTATGAGGTTAATTCTAAATTCATCCCTTATTTTCATGTTACACCTGAATCTCAGGATTCGAATAATAAGATATGGATTGCTGTAACGGGTTTAAATAGTTATGTCAAAATTGAACAGGTCGGTATTGACAAATTTAACGAAACCCAATTGTATCGTGAATCTTATAAGAAAAAAAATGGTACAACTGAAAGTATAAAGCATGAGGAAGTCAGGGAATTCTCAGGGCCTCACGCACAAGAGTTTTTGCAGCTCTTATCACAACATGATCAACAGGAAAGAGAACAAATCTCAGAATTAACAGTTGCTGCAAACGCGCTTAAGATGGACGTTGCTAAAAATAACTATAACATGAACTACTCTTTTGATAGGCAAACCGAACGCCGAATGATAGAGCTTATAAGAGAACAAAAAGATTTAATTCCAGAAAAGTATTTACATCAATCATCTATAAAAAACCTTAAGCTTCATAAGAATGAATTTAGCTCACTCCTTGCAGATGCAGAAAGACAAGTTCTGGAGGGAAGTTCATTTGTTTTATGTTGTGGTGAAAAAATAAACAGCACTATAAGTGAATTACTTCGCAAAAAAATTACAGATTCAACACATTTCACCAAATCTCTCACTCTCTCTGAATCTCCTTCTTATGATGTTTATGAGGAAATATTCAAGAAAGCTGTTTTCACACCTGATGAATGTCATCTGGTGAGAGATTCTTTAGTGCAGGATGGTATAAAGCCAGAAAAAATAGCAAAAATTATTTCTTGTTTATCCAGTCGTACCGGGATTGGAAATTTGTTTTATGCCTGTTCACAAGCATTTCATGTTGCTAATGATAACGCTGCACTTGATGTGCGTCGCGCCGCTATAGCTATTGGCGATACAATAGATGATTGTCCGTGTTGTGCTGCTTTGAATGGTAGAAGTTACCATCAGCATGTCGATTTCTCAGAATACGGATTCACACAAACCCTTTGCGTCTTAGGAGCAATCGTAAATAACGCGAATGACACCTTTGATGTTGCTAATTATATCTATACCACTAAAGGCGAAAATATTATCCATAACGACGCTGAAGATGATTCTCCCTATGTACATTCCGATGAAAGTTATAGACACAAAGATGATTATTGGTCAAGGGATAATGATATCCGCAATCTAAGGAGAAATTTCTCAGGCAATATTACGATTGCAACCTACAAATAATTCGCTTTTTCTCAATAACACGCACCAAACGCTTACCTTCAGGTAAGCGTTTTGACGATAAGCGCAACATCATTAAGCCAATACATACCCCATATCCAACTTGAACAACATCGC
>CAKVEW010000080.1 GCA_934746015.1 uncultured Clostridium sp. | reverse complement strand
TGAGCAAGCTAAAAATGTTATGCATTCAGTTATGAGTAGCTATCTGGATCAAATTAATCGTGATGTTCAAGGAAGAGATCAGGCACTCAATTTATTACAGCAAATAATACAAACAATTATTGATACTGATAGCGCTATCGTTCAAGGCATTCGCTCATAAATTATTGCAATAATAGTTAATTATATTTAAGGAGGAATGACTCATGATTAATAAAGATAATAATTTAAATATAGATATTCTACGTCAGCAGAATGCAAACATTCCTCTCAAAGAGGCATCCTCGCAAAGTGAGGAGCCTCATCAACTGGAAAACAGCAAAAGCAAGGGTAATTTGCATAACAGCGCCAGTAAGGATAATAATATTGGCGCTATGCTCAAGAAAGATGTTGAGAAACTATCAACTTTAGTCAGTGAACGTAGCCCGCGAAATGAAGACTGGAAATGCCAGCACGACATACAACTTAACTTCGTTAAAAACATGCTCAGAAATTTTCCAACTGAGAACCTGTCAGAGAAAGGATCTGCGCTCTTACACGAAAGTTATTTGCTGATAAAAAACGTTCTGCAGCTTACAGAAAATGTTAATACTATTGACGGAAAATTAAAGGATCCCGCTAAAATATTGACCCTGCATAACTCTGTGAGAAAAACCCTGGCTAACGTTGCTGACAACACAACCGGGTCAAGTGCAATGGCATCGACCAAAGGTACCTTAAATCACGCTATCGCTTCTTTAGATAGTTCTGCGCCTGAAATGAGAAGTTCAGCAACCAGCAGTACTTTAACTGCCAGTAGTTCAAGCGAATTTAAAAGTGATAAATATATATGCAGTGATATTGCTGATTTGATGAGTGTGCTCGGTAGTGACTACCTCGAAATCTATGCAAATAGCGTTGAGATAATGAGCGCATACTGGCAGGACTTCAGTGAACATATCCAAAGCAATATGGGAAAATGGACTCACTCTAATAAAAAAGGCGATGCGATAGTTTTTGATGTCAATGCATTCCAAAAAGCCTTGATGCATTTTTATTATATCGATAAATATCCTAATGGTGATTTTCATTATCATTACAATCCAGACTATGTTTTATACCCTCCGGCACCTGCTGACAAAATTGGTGTTCCACTGGAAGAAGCAGAAAAATGGTGCGCCGCTTTAGGACTTCCGGTTATTCCACCCGACCCAAAACACCGCACACCTTCTCCTATAGTCGAAGTTGAACCGCAAGGTAGCGGTCTGTATGTTATTATTCCCAACCCTCAGATTATTGACAGTATGAGTCAGTCTTCAGACTCAATGGTACACAGGGACGATAAAGGGAAGGAAAAAAATATATCTAAAGAATTCACCGGCTACGAAATAAGCACGGCTGAATACCAGGCATGGCTGGCGGGTTATAACAGCCAGGCAGAAAACATGAAAACCGATGTGCAGGTTATCACGACTAAATACAGTACAGCCAACTCCACCTACGATACAATTATAAAATTATTATCTTCAACCATTACTGCGTTGTTTGATTCAGCGAAGGATTATTTACGCTTTTGATTAAGTAACACCCACAATTATCGTCCACTATCTGGTCCCGTAAAATGGGACCAGCGTTTCATATTATTAAGCATCAGCTTTCATTCATTTCTTCATCACAATCTCACAAAATGAGCGTTTTTTGATAGAGCAATTCTGCCAATACTTTATTTTAGACAGATCAAATTAATACTATGAATAGAGAAAATGGAAGGAGCGTTCTATGCAACTGCAACATGGAAAAAATAATACACAACAATATATATTTGGCGACTTTGTATTAAAAAACAATGGAATATTATTATTCAAAAACAAAGAATATCATATTCCCCCGAAAGAACTTGGCGTTATCATTCTATTACTTAATGCTGACGGTGAAATTGTTAGCAAAGAAGAGATTATCGATAAGGTCTGGAGCGCGAGTGTTGCTAGTGATGAATCTTTAACACGGTGTATTTATGCATTGCGTAAACTTTTGCATGAGAATAAACAGTGTAAGTATATCGAAACGGTCTATGGTCGTGGATACCGTTTTACTGTCCCCATTGTGATTGTAACCGATAATGAACCGGTAAAGTCGACCACCACTCTTGCCGTTTTTCCCTTTCGTACTGAAGGTTCGATCAATGTTCTAAAACTCCATTACGAACTGGTCCAGGGCCTTTCAAAATATGCTTTTTGTGGTTTAGATATTTTACCCGCTTCGGTAACGAATGAAGCCAGTGATTTCTCCACTATCCATCAGTTTATCAATAAAACAGGCCCAGAATATTATATTATGGGTCAGGTCGTTCACTATGGTAAAAACTGGCGTTTATTTATTGAATTAATCCATGCCAGAACGCATAAATTGATTGATCATCAAAGTATTGATTTCAACCCCGACAATCCTCTTTCCGTATTATTATCACAAGTAATTAATATTCTTATTGAAAAAATACCCAACATTAATTTTAAATCCATTAATACACAACAAATGCCATCTCTGGATTCTGCTGTTATGTATATGAATGGCAGGATGGAAATGTACCGTTATACACCAGAAAGTTTGAAACGAGCATTAGTAATATTTAGAGATTGTGTGAGTACGCAACCGCAAAATACCTTGCCCTACTGTTGCCTGGCGGAATGCCATATATCATTAGCACTCCTTGGAATCAGTGAACAAAAACAAGCAATAACTACGGCAGTAACCTCCATTGAAAAGGCTCTGGAAATTAACCCTTCAAATTCTCAGGCATTGGGTTTACTGGGTTTAATCAGTGGGCTAAAAGATGAACATTCAGTGTCTAATGTGCTATTTAAACAAGCACATTTACTCAAACCTAATTCGCCAGACGTTTATTATTATCAGTCGCTGCTATATTTTTTGAACGGCGACCTTGCAAGAGCATTTAATTTAATAGAAAAAAGCATTGCTCTTGAACCCAATAAAATGGGCATAAGCATTCTTAAATTAATTATACTTTATTACACATCCCCCCTCGATAACGCGATATCTTTTGCATTAAATCTTAACAGTCAAAACACCTGTAACAATCCAATTATTACATCTATTCTGGCTATGTTCATGGCACTGAAAGGACATAATGACAAAGCCAAAAGTTTATTGCTTAAACTTGAACCTGAACATGGTCTTGATTACACCTGCGTTAACTCGCTTTATACGAAGTTTCTGATCTATGGCGCATCTATAAAAAATGACATTATGAAGTTACTGGCAAATATTAACACCAACAAAATCAATGGTGTTATTTTGCCGTTAATTTACACTGTGTATGGTAAAAAAGAATATGAAAAGCGCTGGCAACAATTAATTAAAGAGAATGATTTATGGTCAAATGT
>CAKVEW010000079.1 GCA_934746015.1 uncultured Clostridium sp. | reverse complement strand
TGCTGGTTTACTTTATACTTAACTTATATTCTGTTCAATTTTCAAAGACCATTTTCTTCGTCGCCCTCAAGCGACTTTCTTATCTTATCACCATAATTTAAACTTGTCAACACATTTTTAATTATTTTTCTTAATGTGTTGAAGCCCTTAGGCGATGAATATATATTATCACTAGAAAATACATTTGTCAACATATTACGATTATTTTTTTAATAAAATTATAATATATTTTAAAATATCAACCTAAGAGCTCTTCTATATTATTTATTGTATCCTAAATATTCCAATATTATAAGAGCAGTATCTTCTATAGCTCTTTGAGTTACATCTATAGTTTTGCACCCTATTTTTCTCATTACTTTATCAGCAAATTCAAATTCCTCTAGAATTCTAGAATCACTCGCATACTCTATCCCTGTTGGTATTCTATGAAATTTATCTAATCTTCTTTTTCTTATTTCTATAAGATGAAGAGGATCTATTACTAATCCAAAAACTTTCTTTCTGTCAATTTCAAAAAGTTCTTTTGGTATTTCTACTTCTGGCATAAGTGGAATATTTATAGCTCTTAGACCCTTGTTTGCTAAATACATACACAATGGTGTTTTAGATGTCCTTGATAATCCAACTAAAACTACATCTGCATTTTTCAATCCCCTATAATCCTTACTATCATCATATTGCATTGCAAATTCCATAGCCTCTATTCTTTTATAATATACATCATCTATATTTCTCATAGCACCTGGATTATTATCAGGCATTCTATTTAATATAGAAGATGCAACGCTTACAATTGATCCAAGTACATTAATAACTGATATGTTCTTTTCTAAGCACTTCTGAGTTAGATATTCTCTAACATTTACTGTAATTATAGTAGAAACTATCATACAATTATTACTTTCATTTACTTCCTCCATTAAATCCTCGACATCATCTAACTCTTTAACATAAGGTATTCTTTTAACCTCTACTTCTCCCTTAAATTGGCTCGCTGCTGCTAAAGATACTTGCTCCGCTGTTTCACCTATAGAATCTGATACTGCAAAAATTTTTAACACTTACATTACCTCCTAATACTTTTCTATTTATTTTTTATCCTAATAGTTCAAATATTCATTATTTTATTTATATTATAGCAAGAATTAAAATAATTTGTATCCATACATGAAAATAACAAATATCTATGTTAAAATCTTTATATCTTACATTCTCTAGGAGGAAATTATGGATAATAAAATTAACAAAGAAAAATGGTTAACTATATGCTTGTTACCTGTAATGTGGCTTTTATATTTTGCATTTGAAATAATAACAGGTAGAGTTAATGATTTTTATACTATTATTATGAACTTACTATTAACTATTGTTTTTGCTATAACAGGAATTTTTATTTACTATATGTCAAGAAAGTATTCTAATGGCTTCAGCAGTAAAATAGTGATTCTAATCTTTATAGTACTTATGCTGATTGATCAGGTTACTAAAATTATAATCAAGTCTTTTTTCTTTAATAATTACATTTCAATTATTAAAGGGTTTCTGTCCTTTGATCCAATAATTAATACTGATGGGTCATGGCTTAATGCAAGATTCAATTTAAATGTAGGCTTTTCAATATTAATAATCATTAATGCCATAGCTATTATTTTATTTATAGAATTATATAGATACTATCTATCAAAAGGAAACAAAGATTTCTGGGGAGACATGGCATTTCTATTTATATCAACTGGCGCATTATGCTCATTAATAGATAAGATTTTTTATGGTGGCAGCCTAGACTTTATAGGTATAAGTGATTTATTTATAGCTGATATTAAGGATATATATATAAATTTAGGTCTACTATTTTTTATTATGCTTATTTATGTGAAAGGCTACTTTAAAGAAGAAGATAGTTCAAGCTTAAGAGATGATTTAAAATCAATAAAAGAATTTCTTAATTTTTTAAAAAAAGATATAATAAAAAATAAGAAGGACTAGTCCTTCTTATTTTTTTATTATAATGCTAATCAAATTCAAAAAAAAAATCACTTCTTATAAGAAGTGATTTTTGGTGGCTTACCCGGGAATCGAACCCGGTACACCTTGATTAAAAGTCAAGTGCTCTACCGAATGAGCTAGTAAACCTTATTACCTGGCAACGTCCTACTCTCCCACACAGTCTCCCATGCAGTACCATCGGCGCTGTAGAGCTTAACTTTCCTGTTCGGAATGGAAAGGAGTGTTTCCTCTACGCCATCATCACCAGATATTTTTCCCTCAACAAGAACTTATTATATAGACATACTGCTCTAATGTCAACATATTTTTTAAAATTATTTTATTTTTTTATATTTACTATAAATAAATTCAATTTTATCCCAAAAACAACTTGATTAATGCCATCAAAAAAGTGAAAATTAATTTTTGATGGCATTTTATTTACTTATTTAGTTTTTCTATATATTGTTTTATCAATTTATTAGATTCCTTAAATCTATTAAGTTCTTCTTCTGTCATATCTATTTCTACAACTTCCTTTACCCCTTTGGAATTAAGGATCGCTGGTACTCCAGTGAAAACATCATATTCACCATACTCTCCTTCTAATAATGTAGAGACAGGAATTATTTTATTTTCATCATTTATTATTGCCTTAATAATTCCAGCAGTTGCTGATGCTATTGCGTAATATGTAGTTCCTTTTCTATTATAAACTTCCCATCCAGCTTTAGCTGTATCTAATACTAGTTTATCTAGATTCACTTCTCCAACTCTATCCTTATTATCAATAATAACTTTACTAAAAGGTTTTCCACCTATGTATACATGAGACCATGGCACCATTTGTGAATCGCCGTGTTCTCCCATAGAATATGCCTGAACGCTTCTAGGATCAACATTAAGTAAGTCTCCTATAAAATTTTTTAGTCTTGCTGAATCAACAGAAGTTCCTGAACCTATAACATTACTTTTTGGTAGTCCTGATATCTTATATACATAATAAGCTATTATATCTACAGGATTTGATATAACTATAAAATGCCCATTAAATCCACTTTTCATTATAGGTGTTACTATTGATTCTGCTATTCTTGCTGATAGGCCTAATGTGTCTAATCTTGTTTGACCTGGCTTTGGTGGTGCTCCTGCTGTAATTACCACTATATCAACATCTCCACATTCTTCATATGATCCTACTCTGATTTTGGTATTTCTATTTAAATATTCTATGCAATGTTTTAGATCCATTACTTCTCCAAGAGCCTTCTCTTTGTTTAAATCTATCATGAGAACTTCATCACATATTCCTTGAGTTATTAAACTAAATGCTGTACTAGATCCTACTAATCCAGTTCCAACTATAGCTATTTTTCTTGTTTTTGAAAACATGTACTCCCTCCAATCAAATTATTCTTAAGTTATTTTTAGTCTATTATATTTCTGATTAAATATATAAATTCATTCATATCTTTTATATTTTAATAACAAAAAAATCCTAAACATAAGTTTAGGATTTTGGTGCGTTATCAGGGGATCGAACCCGGGACACCCTGATTAAGAGTCAGGTGCTCTACCAACTGAGCTAATAACGCATATTACCTGGCAACGTCCTACTCTCCCACACAGTCTCCCATGCAGTACCATCGGCGCTGTAGAGCTTAACTTTCCTGTTCGGAATGGAAAGGAGTGTTTCCTCTACGCCATCATCACCAGATTTCAGAGTGTTCTCTGAAAATTGCACATGAATGAGAGCCAAAATCTTTGATTTTGTTTCTCGAATTTACTCAGCTTGCTGAGTT
>CAKVEW010000078.1 GCA_934746015.1 uncultured Clostridium sp. | reverse complement strand
TAGACTTTTAAAGTCTGGGGTTTATTTATTTTATCAAAAAAGGAGCTGTGCACTAACTTTTAGTGCGACAGCCCCTAGAATATTAATACTTATATTGTTACTCCTACTCCTGGCCCTAATGGTAAACCAAACATATACCATACTATAAGTAATATTGTCCAGCTAATTAAAAATGCTATTGAATAAGGTACCATAGTAGTAATTAATGTACCTACTCCAGATTTTTTATCATATTTCTCACTAAACGCAACAATTAAAGCAAAATAACTCATAAGCGGAGATATGATATTAGTTGTAGAATCTCCTATTCTATAAGCCATTTGTACTAGTGCAGGTGATGTTCCTAAATTCATTAACATAGGTATGAATACTGGAGCCATTATAGCCCATTTTGCTGAAGCAGATCCCATAAATAGGTTTATGAAAGCTGTTAATAATACAAATGCTACTATAAGTGGAATTCCTGTAAATCCTATTCCTTCTAAGAAATTAGCGCCATTAACAGCAATTACAATACCTATATTAGTATAACTAAAGTATTGAACAAACTGTGCTGCAAAGAAGACTAATACTATATATCCACCCATTGTTGACATACTTTTTCCCATTAAGTTTATTACATCTTTATCATTTTTAACACTTCTGCATCCAATTCCATATGCCACCCCTGGAATAAAGAAGAATAGAGAAATAATAATAACTATAGAATCCATAAATGGCGAGTTAAGTATCTCATTTGTTTCTGGATTCCTTAATACTCCATTTGGAAGTAATGATATTCCAATTAATATTACAAATATTAATGCTGCTATTCCAGCAAACTTTAATCCTCTTTTTTGCTCTGAAGTAATATCTGTTAAGGCTGCCTTTTCATCGCCTTTATATTCACCAAGCTTAGGTTCTACTATTCTTTCAGTAACTATTGTACCAACTATAGTAATTACGAAAGTAGATACAAATATAAAATACCAGTTATCTGCTGTTCCAACAGAAGCTGTAGCTGAAAATAACTTAGCTCCTTCTGTAGAAATTCCTGCTAATAACGCATCAGTTGGTCCTGCTAATAAGTTTGCACTATATCCACCTGATACTCCTGCAAAAGCTGCAGCTAAACCAGCCATAGGATGTCTTCCAAAACTTAAAAAAACTATTGCACCTAATGGTACTAATACAACATATCCTGCATCAGATGCTATACTTGACATAACACCAGCAAATACCACAACTACAGTAATTAATCTCTTTGGTGTACTTGTTACTAACTTAGTTAATAAAGTTCCAATAAGTCCAGTACCTTCTGCTACACCAACCCCTAGCAAAGCCACTAAAACTGTACCTAGTGGAGCAAAGCTAGTAAAATTCTTAACAGCTGATGTAAACATATATCTAATTCCCTCTGGTGTTAGTAAGCTTACAACAGTTGCTGTCATCTCTTTTATTTCCATAGTACTTCTATCTAATCCTGTATATGTTACAGAAACCCCCATTTTTGCCATTATAGCTGACACTGCTATGATAATTGCACAAAATATTACAAATATAGTACCTGGATGAGGTAACTTATTACCAACTCTTTCTATTACCCCTAAAATCCCTCTATTAGAGTTAGTACTTTTTTCTTTTGTCTTCATTTGTCATCCCCCTTAAGTTGCAAATTAAATTATATACAAATTTCATTATTTGTTTAATTCAAATTTATACATTTTTCGACCTAATATAGACTTATTATATAATCATACTAAATTTTTTTCAAGTTTTATCATTATACTTCCTTAAATTTATTAATAAATTCATCCTTATTTTATTAATATTATATTAAAGTAAACATTCTCTTAAATGTATAATATTTTATTATTTACTAAAAAACTAATAATAATACATCCATTATGAATAATGCTTTCGTAAAACTTTCATTTAATTATTTTTCTAGGTTTCCATCATAAAATAATATAAGGGCAGTTAAACACTGTCCTTATCCTTTCTAAATTTAAATTTTTCAATTGCAGCTATTATAATATATCCAAAGATCCCTCCCGATGTATCTATTAGTACATCCTTAAATGCCATACTTCTTCCTGGTACAAAGTATTGATGAAATTCATCTGTACATGCGTACATAAATACAAAAACAATTAAAAGTAATCTACTCTTTCTTGTATTAATATAATTTTTTGAAACATTATATGCTAGAAAAAATAAAATCATATATTCTGAAAAATGAGCTGTTTTTCTTAATATAAATGTTGCAAGTTCTCCAAAGTAATCATTTAACTCTATTCCAATAGAACTAAAAATTCTTAATAGTAAATCACTTTGCTTACTTGAAATTTCACCAGGTTGATGTGACATTAAAAATATTACTATCATCCATGTAATTAATAAACCCCACTGAATCTTTTTTTTGTGTTTCTCCATAAACTTCTCCTTATGTTTATATAATTAATTTTTTTCAACTAAATATCTATTTATATATGCAAGTGATTGCTCTAATATGTTTTGGCTGCTTTCCAAGTCCTTAACATTAACCTCTAAATTATATATTCTTTGCTCGACTAAATTCATAATTTGCTTTATATCATTCAAAAGTTTTGCCTCATAAGAAACTTGTACTCCATCTAAGTCAACATAAACCTTATCAGGTGCATCTCCACATTTTATACATTCTATATACATATTATCCTTTTCTATATCCTTATAGACTTTAAAAGTATCATTATTACAATTACAACAATTAGGCATTATTATATATTCATTTTTACTCACATCTATATTATATCTAGATTTACATTGAGAGCAAACTAAATTTAAACTATCTTCTTCACTTTCTAAATTAAATCTATTCCCACTACAACCATCCTTCGTGCACACTACAGTCCTTATCATTTTTACTCCCCCTCATTAAATAGAAAGATTATTTCTTTACAATTTAATATGCTGTATTTTGATAATTTATTCTTAAATATTAAATACATATAAGATGAAAAGTAAAATAGACCTAAACTTATTATTTAGATCTATTAAATATTTACCTATTCAGTAGTTATTTCTTTTAACTTTTCTTCTATTTCTTTTATTAATTCATCTAATGTATTCGTATTCTTTCCTGCCAATACTAATTTTCTTTTTTCTAGCTTTAAATCTACTAATTTTTGCTCTAAGTCATCCCTTTTGCCCATACCAACACTTCCCATCTAAGGATAAGACCTTAACATTTCATATTAATTAATTTATTCATATATTAATTATATATTATTTTTTATTCTATTCCTATTTAAAAATTTAGGCAATTTTTAAACTTTTTCTACTCTTATCAACAAATACCTACAATTTTTAACTAAAAAAAAAGAAGCTATATTAATATAACTTCTTGGTGGAGGTAAAGGGATTCGAACCCTTGACCCCTTGCGTGCAAGGCAAGTGCTCTCCCAACTGAGCTATACCCCCAAATATGGTGGACCTTCAGGGACTCGAACCCCGGGCCGACCGGTTATGAGCCGGTTGCTCTAACCAACTGAGCTAAAGATCCTTATTCACCTGGCAACGTCCTACTCTCCCACACAGTCTCCCATGCAGTACCATCGGCGCTGTAGAGCTTAACTTTCCTGTTCGGAATGGAAAGGAGTGTTTCCTCTACGCCATCATCACCAGATGCTATGATTCTCCAAATCTTTGATTTGGCTAAGAATCTTGTACTCAGCTTGCTGAGTTTTTTCAAAGAATATTGTTCTCTGAAAATTGCACATGAATGAGAGCCAAAATCTTTGATTTTGTTTCTCGAATTTACTCAGCTTGCTGAGTT
>CAKVEW010000077.1 GCA_934746015.1 uncultured Clostridium sp. | reverse complement strand
AGAAAATAAATAATCATCAAATAATTATGCATTTTCATGTTGGAATTTTTCAACATTTTGATGTTGACATTTACATTAATAATAATATACTAAGGGAAAAAACAAAAAATTATAGTTAATATATTATTTTAGCTTTAATTTATTAAAATTTACTTATAAATTTCTAGGAAAATTAATAAGGTATTGAACAAAGATTATGATTTAATTACTAACAATTATATGTATATGTATTTAATCGGATAATTTCAGTTGACTTGATTACGATATTGAGGCTAAAATAGGATATATATTTTACTTTCAACTGATTTAAGTTAGATATATGCATCTCAATATTGCAATTAATTACTAGAACGAAGTCGCTAAAAGCTGACCACCCCCGTATGGGGACTCAAAAACTTACAACCAGTTTAAAAATATAAAAATTTAAATAAATCTATTAATTTAATACATTTTTATCTAGTAAATTATAGTTGTTATTAATTTTAACATATAGTTTCCCAATCTCTAAATCAAGTACTTATTAACTTTTAATTTTGTTTACGTTGATGAAGCATAAAAAGACACTAATTTTTATATTTATTAAATTCCCTTTCTCGCATTCCTTACACTTACATATTTTATTTCTATTAGTTAAAAAATAATTTTGCTGACGATAGATTCTCAAACTATTTTGGATTAATCTTAATCATCTCTATGCAACAATTAAATTTTAGTTTCTTATATCTATTTCCTAGAATGCCGTAATGCTCTATATTTACAAATCTATCAGGTAATATAAGCATTGAAAAGCTTCTTATAAACTTTTCTGTTTTTTTAAAGCATTATTTTTTTCTTTTATCCATATTTCTTTAGCGTAAGCTTGATATTTAGGAGAATGACGATTTCTACATGAATTGTATGAGATCTTCTTTTCTCCACATCCATAATATTCATATATATGCCCACCAAGCACAGCAGTTCTACAATCATTAATAGAATATAAAGTTTTTAGAATACCTTGATATAAATAAGTAATCATTAGGAGAGTAATTTCTATATCAAAACTTCTTCCAATACAGTCTTAATAACTCTAAGTTTTTCTGTGATAATAAAGTATATCTTTCCTTATTTCTCTTACCATTTCTAACTCCAATTTTAATTTCAGTACTTATAATATCAGCTATTCTTAAGCGTATATCTTAGCTAACGAATAAGCGGAAAGAATATATTGTTGATAGTATTGCTTTATGATTTAAATAAGTGGTAGATTCTATTTTTAGTGTTGCACTTAAGAAAAACTTACTTGTTGACACGAACAAAGACATATAAAGGAATAATTTATGGCTAAAAAATAAACCTTTATTGTTTAATAGTATTGACAAGAAACTATTACATGGAGATTTTTTATGTTAAATAATAATAAATTAATAGAGGAAATTGAAGATAGTTTTCTAAAAAGAGTCATTTCTAAATATAACAGTGATATCAGAACTCATCATTTTGATACTCAACTCTACGCATGGTGGTATCTTACATTTAAAAGCTATTCTGAAATAATGTGGTTTGATGAAAATAATAAACCTGTAACTTTTATAGCCAATATGTTAATTTATTTATTTTACAAAAGAGAAAATTGTAAAATTAAATATAATATGCTTATTATAACAAGAATAATCCGAACAAATCTCTTAGAGATTTACTATAACGGCATAATATCCTTAAGTGGATAAGAAATATAAAAAAGTTCAAAAAATATTATTGAAAATTGGACAAGGGTATCTATTTTCAATTTATAAATTTTCCAAACGTATAAAATAAGAGTATTAATCAAATAAATTCGTTAATACTCTCATTTAATTTAAATTCAATAGTTTTAAATTTCTTGATGCAACACTAAAAGATAAAGAAGTTTTTATTAAATTAATAAATGAATATACTCAAGATATGTATAAAGTTGCTAAGGTAAGATCAAATTCGGAAGAGGATATCGGAGATGCTATACAAGATACTATCTTATCAGACTATAAAAGTATATGTTCTTTAAAAGAAGTAAATTATTTTAAAACTTGGATAATAAAAATACTTATAAACATATGAATAATAACAATATTGATAATTCTTAATAATCTTAAATGCTATTAAGAATTATTTTCAATAAATATCTTGACTTCAAGATATATTAGGAATATAATTATCTTGAAATCAAGATAATGTAGGTGAATATATGGACAATATTAATTTAAAGCTAGTTATTGCAATGAGTAGAACTTACGATAGTTTATTTTCTGAAATGGAAAAGAATTTTAAAGAATTTGGATTAAATATTAGTGAATTTGGAGTTTTGGAAATGCTCTATCACAAGGGTGACCAACCTGTGCAAAAGGTGGCAGAAAAAGTTCTAGTAACAAGTGGAACAATTACTTATGTAATAAATAAGTTAGAAAAAAAAGATCTTGTTGTTCGTAGAAGGTGTAGTAAAGACAAAAGAGTTTATTATGTCTCATTAACAGAAAAGGGAAGAAATTTTATAGCCCATATATTTCCTAAACACAAGATATTTTTAGAAAATTTATTTAAAGATTTAAGTGATGATAGTAAAAAGCAGCTTGTTGAAAATTTAATTAAATTAAGAAAAGTATTGGAGTAATATTTTATTAAAGGTTTTATAAATATAAATAAAAGAGAAATATAAATAAAAAAGGAGAGGTTTATTAATGAACAAAAATTTTTATGAAGCAATGAAGGAAAGAAGAAGCATTTATGCTATAGGTAAGGAATCACCAATATCAGATGAAAGAATTAAGGAAATAGTAGAGGATGTTGTAAAGAATGTACCATCTGCTTTTAATTCTCAAACTACAAGAACTGTTATTTTATTGGGAGAATCTCATGATAAGTTATGGAATATAGCTATGGAAGCTTTAAGAAAGATAGTACCAGCAAGTGATTTTGCATCAACTGAAGCAAAAATAAATTCATTTAAAGCTGGATATGGAACAGTTTTATTCTTTGAAGATTTTGCAATAGTAGAAGGATTACAAAAACAATTTGAATTATATAAAGATAACTTCCCAGTATGGGCATTACAAACTTCAGGAATGATGCAATTTGCAGTTTGGACAGCATTTTCAACTGAAGGACTTGGAGCAAGCCTTCAACACTATACTGAATTAATAGATGCTGAAGTTAAGAAGGAATTTAATATACCAAATAATTGGAAGATGTTAGCTCAAATGCCTTTCGGAAAAGTATTAGCACCAGCAGGCGAAAAGGCTTTCACTCCAATAGAAGATAGAGTTAAGGTTTTAAAATAAGGAGCCTAAGATGTTACGAAAATTAGACCATAGAAATATGGGGAAAAGCGATTTAGGGTGGCTAAAAAGTATATTCCACTTCTCTTTTTCAGATTATTTCAATATAGATAATATGAATTTTGGAGTATTAAGGGTTCTAAATGATGACTTAATAGAAGGTGGGACTGGCTTTGATTATCACCCGCATAAGGATATGGAAATAGTATCTTATGTTATTAATGGTGGATTAACTCATGGAGATACAATGGGAAACAAAAACACTGTATATAGAGGAGAAGTCCAATATATGAGTGCTGGTACAGGGATTTACCATAGTGAGCAAAACCTAGGAGATGAAACAACAAGAATTCTTCAGGTTTGGATAATTCCAGATAAAAAGGGATATAAGCCAGCTTATGGAGATTATAGATATAATGAAGAAGATAGAAAAAATAATTGGCTTAATATAGTTTCAAGTAAGGATGGAAATGCAGCTGTAAAAATTAATCAAGATGCAAACTTCTATGTAGTGGAATTAGATGAAGGAAAAGAAATAGATTTTAAAGTTGAATCTAACAGACAGGCTTATTTAGTTCAAATAGAAGGAGATTCAAATATTAATAATCTTGAACTTAATGAAAGAGACGCTCTTGAAATAATTGAAGAAGATATTAATATTAAGGCTAAGAAAAAATCCAATATACTTGTAATTGAAATGAAAAAACAATTAAAATGGTAATATTTTAAAGTAGGAGAATTTCTCCTACTCAGAGTGTCGACAAAGTCGACACTCTTTCGTTTTTATTGTAAAATATTTTTAGGTGATTAAAATGTTAACAAAGA
>CAKVEW010000076.1 GCA_934746015.1 uncultured Clostridium sp. | reverse complement strand
TATGCGGGTGTAGCTCAATGGTAGAGCCCTTGCCTTCCAAGCAAGTTACGTGAGTTCGATTCTCATCACCCGCTCCAAAGTGAAAATCGTCAGATTAAAGCGATTTTAATGATTAAATCAATCAGAAATGATTGATTTTTTTGTCGTTTAAGAAAGCTATTGATGAAATATGAGAGAATTAATCAAATAGGAAATTAAGAGAAATAATGAACTTTGAGACAAAGTTAAATGGATTTGCAATTGAAATAAAAAGGGGCAATAGTTAGTTTTTTTATTTACACAAAACTAACTACTGTCCCACAAAAGACAATATAACACTTGTCATTTTCTTTATGACTTAATAAAAAAACTAGTAATATATTTTTCTGCATTAGAATTAAATCAGAATTTTATTTTTTAACCAACATGCAATAACTTATTCCTTTAGGTGCAATTATCTTATTTTCAGGATTTAGTGTATTATAATCGTAAAAAAATTCTTTATCAATATTATCACTATTTAAATGCTCATAAATTAGCATAGCTGACTCTTCTGAAATTTGGACTATATCTTTATATGAATATTTAGATTTCATTTCTTCATTAGCACCTTTTGCTAATTTCTGATTTGTTAATTCATTTTCAGTTTCTTCATCATTTGGATAATCAAATATAATACAACTCCCAAGAGATATATTTTCAGATAATGTTTTAATAGTATTACTAAATGTCTTTTTATCTAAATAATAACTAATTCCAAGAAGTGAACAAAATGTCTTTTTACTTTTATCATAATCTGTAGTTAATAAAGAGTTAATCCAGTTATCATTAAAGTCACAACTTATATAATGAATATTATCATTATTTATTTGAGAAAGTTCAATTCTTTTTTTCTTGTCTTTAATCATTTCCATTTTATCTAGTTCATATACTTTAACTTTGCTATTTACTTTATAGCCAGAAGTATCATAACCAGACGCTAAGACTACATATTGTTCAAGTCCTAATTTAATTTCATTTAACAAATGTCTTTCATTAAAAGATGAACGTGCAAGTACTGATGGTGCTAATTGATTATTAACAATCCATTCTAAAGGATTATTTCCAGTGTAATTTGGATTAAAGAAATTAATCCCATTTTTCATATTGCTTGAAATATCATTATATTCTTCATCATTTAAAATATTTTCTGCAAAAGTATCATTATATATTTTTATATTACTATTTTTAGAATGATAACATCTTGCAAAACAACTAATTAAAGCTGTCATATTATTATTCATTTTCATCGCCTCCGTATTCTTAATACACCATTTTAAAGATAATAACAAGTCTTGAAAAAAATGATATTTTATGGTAATATAAAGGTGAAAAATGAAAGAAATAGGAGCAAACTTTTTTCTATTTCATCTTTAGCTGCTTATTCTATAGCAAAATGAAACTCTTCTTTTCTTACAAAATAAGGGAATCTGATAATAGATTTAAAATTGATGTCTCTTTTCTACTATAATCCATACATTTCGTATTCTCATACCAATAAAATCCCTTTATGATGGAAAAATATATTTAAGTTCACCTATGTAATTTTGTGATGATTTGTAGCGAAGGGGTGGGCTAATGAAAATTACGCGAGAAAACTTTGGGCTTAAATAACAAAAACATACTATTGATTTTGTGTTTAAAACTAAACATAAAGAATATATATATAAATAAAATTTTTTTATAATATAATTGATTTATGAGAGGAGATTATGTGATTAAATTGTTTGAAGGATATGAAGTAAAAGATTTCGATGAATTATATAAATACTATGGAGACTTAGGTGCAATTTATAGTAAAAGGAAAACGATTTTTAAGATTTGGGCACCTTTAGCAGATTCAGTAAAAGTTATGCTATTTGGCAAGGATGCTTATCTTTATAAGAAAAATTATGAAAAAATTATAAATATGAACTATAAGGAAAAAGGCGTTTGGGAGATTGAAATAGAGGGAGATTTAGATGGAGAATTTTATAATTATCTTATAAAAAGAAATGGATTAGAAAATGAAGTAGTTGATCCATATGCAAAAGCAGTTGGAATTAATGGAAATAGAGGTATGGTATTAGACTTAAAAACAACTAATCCTTTAGGTTGGGATGAGCATACAACTCCTAAATTTAATAGTCATCTAGATTCTATTATATACGAAGCTCATATTAGAGATTTTACAATAGATGATAATTTAGGGATAGAAAGAGATATAAAGGGAAGGTTTAGAGGATTTCATACAGATACATCATATTTAAATAATGAAGTAAGTGTAGGAATAAATCATTTAAAGGAACTTGGTGTAAACGTTATACAATTATTACCAGTATTTGATTATAAAACTGTTAATGAAATGCACTATGATACAGAAGAATATAATTGGGGATATGATCCATTAAATTATAATGTTCCAGAAGGATCCTATTCAACTAACCCATATGAAGGTAAAGTTAGAATAAGAGAATTTAAAAAATTGATTATGGAACTTCATAAATTAGGGTTTAAAGTTGTTATGGATGTAGTGTTTAATCATACAGCTGATACAGAAAACTCAAACTTTAATAAAATTATACCAAAGTACTACTACAGGCAGAATGAAGATGGTAGTTTTTCTAATGGTTCAGGATGTGGAAATGAATTAGCTTCAGAAAGAATAATGGTAAGAAAATTCATTTTAGACTCAGTAAGATACTGGGTTGAAGAATATAAGATAGATGGATTTAGATTTGATTTAATGGGACTTCATGATATTGACACTATGAAAGAAATTAGGTCAGCATTAAAAGATGATATATTGGTATATGGGGAAGGGTGGAAAGCAGATAAATCTCCTATTGATAATTCAAAATTAGCACTAAAGGAAAATGTTAAGAGTTTTGGAAATCTACAAATAGGGGTTTTTAGTGATGATATAAGAGATGCTATAAAAGGTAGTGTCTTTGAAAAAGAAAAAGGCGGATTTATTAATGGGAGAAGTGAGTTTGATGAAACTATTAAGTTTGGCATAGTGGCGTCAACAAGACATAAAGATATAGAGTTTAATAAACTTGCATACTCTAAAAAGCCATGGGCAAATGAACCACATCAAGTTATTACATATACATCAGCTCATGATAATTATACTCTGTGGGATAAGATATCATTAGTAGAACCAATATCAAATAAAGAAGATAGAATAAAAATGAATAAGTTAGCAGCTACTATTATACTAACATCACAAGGGATACCATTTATTCATTCAGGAGATGAGATTCTTAGAAGTAAAAGAGATAGAAATGGAATATTAGTTGAGAATAGTTATAGATCATCTGACTACGTAAATAAATTTGATTGGAGTAGAAAAGAAAAGTATATAGATATATTTAATTATTATAAAAAAATAATTAATCTAAGGAAAAATCATAAAATATTTAGAATGGATTCCTTTAAAGATATTAATGAAAATATTAGTTTTCTAAAGTTTGGAGTAAATTTTACTGAAAAAAATATAGTAGCGTATATAGTAAGAGGAGATAGGCTGAAAGATTCTTTTGAAAAGACAATAGTAATATTTAATGGAAATAAACATGATGTTGAGGTTAAATTAGAACATAATAGATTTATAGTTATATTAGATGATACTGATATTGATGAAAATGGAATGTATGAGATAAATGGCTCTACAATTAAAGTGAAGCCAATTTCGGCTTTAATATTAAAGTATAATTGATAAATTTATTTTATAAATACTAACATAGTTTAATTTAAAAATATATAATTATGCTTTCATCTACAAAATTACTTGAAAATATAAAGTCAATAAACTATTTAAGGAGTTTATTGACTTTATATTTAATGATAGCATATCTTGGTGCACCTAGAGGGGTTCGAACCCCCGACCGATGGATTCGAAGTCCAGCGCTCTATCCTGCTGAGCTATAGATGCAAAACATTTCAAGGTATATTATATTATGAATAAAAATTAATTTCTATATTTATATAATAAATACTTACTTTTTTGAATAAAAGTAAAGAATATTCAATTATTAATATTAAACATATCCTAGTGTATCAATATGCATAAAATAAAGAAATAAGTATAATAATAAAGAAAGAAAAGGATAATTTTAAATAAGTATGATAAATGTTTTTGAATAAAGCTTAGGCTATGATACAATAGTCAATGTTCTCGAGAAACAAGTCAAATGAAAGAAAAAAACATGTTGACAAGTAAAACTCGAGGTGATAATATATAGAAGTCGCTTGAGAGCGATGAGGAAAATGATCTTTGAAAATTGAACAGAATATAAGTTAAGTATAAAGTAAACCAGCAATTCTTTTAAGTCTTAAAATTAAGACTC
>CAKVEW010000075.1 GCA_934746015.1 uncultured Clostridium sp. | reverse complement strand
GCACTAAATCTTCTAAACTATTAAATTCAATTTGATTTCTTCCTTCATTACTTTTCTTTGTTAACACTTTAATCACCTAAAAATATTTTACAATAAAAACGAAAGAGTGTCGACTTTGTCGACACTCTGAGCCATGAGTTATTATACTCATGGCTTTTTTATGCACTTAAATTAAAAAAAGTGATATTAATATGACCCTGGGTAACTGGGGTCATTTTTATATAAAAATAAATTAAAGGAGGATATTTATAATGAGTAATTTAATGTTTGTGAAAAATAATAAGAAAATGGAGGTTAGAAGTAGAAATGGAGGTGATTTATATGATTACTGGCGGAGAATTTAATAATATTGTGACAACTAGAAAAAGCAATTTAGAATTTGAAAAATATTGCAAAGATGAAGGGTTAAGTTCAATAGAAATTAAAAGAGAAATATATAATTTATATGCTATAAGAAAAATAAATTTTTTAAAAAACTTATTAAAATTAATATTAAAATATACTAAATCAAGTAAAATTATTAAATCAAACTAATTTTAAATACTCAACATCTTTATTGAGGATGTTGAGTATATTATTTTTAAATGACAAAAGAATATAAATAAAAGAAATACTATATATTTGACTATTTAAATTAATAGGTATATAATTAGTTAGAATTCTAACAAAATGTGGGTGGAAAAATGAGTGAAATAAAACACGTTGGGAAAAAGATAAATATACTTTCACATAAAATTAAGCGAAGAATAGGTAAAGTAGGTTTGGAATACGGAATAAGTGGTATGCAAGCTAAAATTTTAGGCTTTATATATATAAATTCTTCTAATAAAGATATATTTCAAAAGACTATAGAAGAAGAATTTGATATTAGGCGTTCTTCTGTAACTAGCGTACTTACTTTAATGGAAAAAAATGAACTTATTAAAAGGGTAAGTGTATCTGAAGATGCAAGACTTAAAAAGATTATACTTACAGATAAGGGAATTGAAGTTAATAAATTAGTTTATAAAGAAATAATTGAAATAGAAAAAACTATATCTAATGTACTAGGAGAAGAGGAATTAGATATGTTTATTTCTAATTTGGATAAACTAATAAAAAATATATGTGATTAATTTTATTTAATAATTTAGTTAGAAATCTAACAAAGAATTTTAAATTTAAAATATACTAAACAAAAGGAGGAATAGTATGATAAAAAAATTATCTAGCTATATAGGAGAGTATAAAAAGGATTCTATTTTAACTCCTGTTTTTGTAGCTTGTGAAGTAATACTAGAAGTTATTATTCCAATATTGATGGCAAAAATAGTTGATAATGGAATTCAAAATGGAGATATGAAATATGTAACTATTTTAGGGATTATAATGTTAGTTATGGCTTTCCTATCATTGACATTTGGTGCTTTAGGGGGAAAAACAGGAGCAAAAGCATCTACAGGGTTTGCAAAAAATTTAAGAAGAGAAATGTTCTATAAGATTCAGGACTATTCATTTTCTAATATTGATAAATATTCAACAGCTGGTTTAATTACAAGATTAACTACTGATGTTACTAATGTACAAAATGCATATCTTATGATAATTAGATCCTTAGCCAGGGCACCATTTATGCTTATTGCAGCAATGGTTATGAGTTTTTATGTTAATTCTAAGATGGCATTAATTTTCTTAGGTGCAGCAATTTTTCTATCAGTAGCTTTATTTTTCGTTATTTCTAATGCTCACCCAATTTTTAAAAGAGTTTTTAGGAAGTATGATGATTTAAATGCTAGTGTACAAGAAAATTTAACTGGAATTAGAGTTGTAAAAGCATATGTTAGAGAAGAACATGAAACAAGTAAATTCCATAAAGCTTCACAAAATTTATATAATTATTTTATAAAGGCAGAAAAGATAATAATTTTAAATGCACCAATAATGCAATTTACAACCTATACAATAATATTATTATTCTCATGGTTTGGAGCAAGATTAATTGTTTCAAATAGTATGACTACTGGTGAACTTATGAGCTTATTTACTTATACAGGTAATATTCTTATGAGTCTTATGATGATATCAATGGTATTAGTTATGGTTACTATGGCTAAATCATCAGCAGAAAGAATAATAGAAGTAATAAGTGAAGAAAGTGATTTAAAGAATTGTGATAATCCAATATATGAAGTTAAAGATGGATCTATAAGATTTGAAGATGTTAACTTTAGCTACACTAATAAAGGGGATAATTTAAATCTAGAAAATATTAATTTAACTATAAATTCTGGTGAAACTATTGGTATTATAGGTGGAACAGGAAGTGCTAAGTCAACATTTGTTCAATTAATACCGAGACTTTATGATATAACTTCAGGCTCTCTAAAGGTTGGGGGAATTGATGTAAGAAATTATGATATTGAAACATTAAGAAATGAAGTTTCAATGGTTTTACAAAAGAATGTTTTATTTTCTGGAACCATAAAAGAAAACTTAAGATGGGGTAATAAGGAAGCTACAGATGAAGAAATAGTAAATGCTTGTAATGCAGCTCAAGCAAGTGAGTTTATTGAAAATCTTCCAGATAGATATGATACCTATTTAGAACAAGGTGGTACTAATGTTTCTGGAGGACAAAAACAAAGATTATGTATAGCTAGAGCTTTATTAAAGAAGCCAAAGATATTAATTTTAGATGATTCAACTAGTGCAGTTGATACTAAAACAGATTCATTAATTAGAAAAGCATTTAAAGAGTCAATTCCAAATGTAACAAAAATAATTGTTGCACAAAGAATTTCTTCAGTTGAAGATGCTGATAAGATAATAGTTTTAAATGATGGGAAGATAGATGGCTTTGGTACTCATGAAGAATTATTAGAAAGTAATGAAATATACAGAGAAGTATATGAAGGGCAAGTGAAAGGAGCTGATAAGGATGAAGCCTAGAATGGGACAAGGAATGAAACATGGTAAGGGAAAGAACCCAATGAAAACTTTAAAAAGGCTCCTAGATTATATATTTAAAGAGTATAAATTTAAGTTATTTTTAGTTATAGCTTTAATTATAATAAGTTCTATTACTTCTGTTATAAGTACATTATTCCTAAAAACATTAATAGATGATTATATTACTCCATTTTTAGGACAATCAAATCCTAATTTTGCTGGTCTTTTTAAGACTT
The DNA here is from genome assembly GCA_934746015.1 of uncultured Clostridium sp. Lineage (GTDB taxonomy): Bacteria > Bacillota > Clostridia > Clostridiales > Clostridiaceae > Clostridium. The sequence goes on along the minus strand of CAKVEW010000075.1, from coordinate 1,774 downwards.
TATGTATTATGGCAATTATATATTATGCTGGAACATTATCAACTTATCTATATAATAGGGTTATGATCTTTGTATCTCAAGGAACACTTAAGAAAATAAGAGATGATATGTTTAAGCATATGGAAGCTTTACCAATAGGATATTTTGATACTCATCCTCATGGTGAAATAATGAGTTTATATACAAATGATACTGATACATTAAGACAGATGATAAGTCAAAGTATACCACAACTTATGTCATCTATAATAACTGTTATAAGTGTATTTGTTTCTATGATAGTATTAAATATTCCTTTAACAATAGTGTCTTTAGTTATGATTTTAGTAATGTTTAAAGTTATAAAGACTATTGGAGGAAAAAGTTCATTATACTTTGGTAAACAACAACGTAATTTAGGAAAATTAAACGGATATATCGAAGAAATGATGGAAGGACAAAAAGTAGTTAAAGTATTTTGTCATGAAGAAGAAAGTAAATCACATTTTGATATATTAAATGAAGAATTAAGAGATAGTGCAGATAAAGCTAATACCTTTGCAAATATTTTAATGCCTATTATGGGAAACCTAGGATATGTAAATTATGTTCTTACAGCAATAGTAGGTGGATTACTAGCTATAAATGGAATTACAGGATTTACAATTGGTGCTTTAGCATCATTTTTGCAACTAACAAGAAACTTAAATCATCCAATAGGTCAAATGTCTCAACAATTTAACTCAGTTATAATGGCACTTGCAGGAGCTGAAAGAATTTTTGAATTATTAGATGAAAAGCATGAAACTGATGAAGGATATGTAACTTTAGTAAATGCCAGAATAGATGAGGATGGCAATATAAATGAAGTCAGGGAACGTACAGGAGTATGGGCTTGGAAGCATCCGCATAGTGATGGAACAATTACCTATACAAGACTTCTTGGTGATATGGTCTTTGATGATGTTGACTTTGGATATAATGAAAAGAAAACAATTCTTCATAATATATCACTTTACGCAAAGCCAGGACAAAAATTAGCCTTTGTCGGGGCAACAGGAGCAGGTAAAACTACAATTACTAATTTAATTAATAGATTCTATGATATTCAAGATGGAAAAATAAGATATGATGGAATTAATATTAATAAAATTAAAAAAGATGATTTAAGAAGATCTCTAGGAATAGTTTTACAAGATACACATTTATTCACTGGAACTATAGCAGAAAATATTAAATATGGTAAGTTAGATGCAACTGATGAAGAAGTTTATGCAGCAGCTAAGCTTGCAAATGCTGATATCTTTATTAAACACTTACCTAATGGATATAATACTAAAATAACTGGAGATGGAGCTAATTTATCTCAGGGGCAAAGGCAATTAATTGCAATAGCAAGAGCTGCAATAGCAAACCCACCAGTATTAATATTAGATGAAGCTACATCAAGTATAGATACTAGAACTGAAGCTATAGTACAAGAGGGTATGGACAAATTAATGGAAGGAAGAACTGTATTCGTAATAGCCCATAGACTTTCAACTGTTAGAAATTCAGATGTTATTATGGTCCTTGAACAAGGTAGGATCATTGAACGTGGAAGCCATGAAGACTTAATTGAGAAAAAAGGAAAGTACTATCAATTATATACAGGAGCCTTCGAATTAGAATAGCTTAAAATATAGAATATATAAAATAGCATTAGAATAATTCTAATGCTCAGAGTGTCGACAAAGTCGACACTCTTTCGTTTTTATTGTAAAATATTTTTAGGTGATTAAAATGTTAACAAAGA
>CAKVEW010000074.1 GCA_934746015.1 uncultured Clostridium sp. | reverse complement strand
AATGAAGTAACATTTAAAACATCACACTTTAGTAAGTTTATAATTGCTGAAAAAGTTAAAAATGAAAATGGAGTAACGTTACCAGCTACTGGTGGAAATAACCCAACCTATGCATTGATTTTTGCAATAATTATGATAGGTTTAGGAACTATTGTAGTATCTTCAAATAATAAAAAACTTAAAGAAATTTAATTATATTAAAACTGCTGATTTTTATCGGCAGTTTTTTTATATATTAAGAAATTAAGTTTATATTATGTACAAAATTGTAATAATTACTTGGAAACTTAACTAGTGTAAACGATACAATATGACAGAAAAATTTCTTGTAGAATGTTAGAATGAACTTAATGGTTAAAACTCTAAATGTTGTAAGTTAATGGTGATCAATTATTTGTAATACATAAATGCTAATTTAATATATCTAACATATTAAATTAACATATGTAAATCTAATATCTAGAAAATTTATAGATATATATTGGGGGTTGATATATGAGGGGATGAAGTTATTTTTTATATATAATTTTATAGTACCATTAATGAAGATTTAGGGGGATGAAAATGAAAAAGCTTTTAAAAAGTAAATTATTAAGCTCATTTTTAGCATTTACAATGATGCTAGGATTAGTAACTATTCCTGTAAAGGAAGTAAAAGCAGAAGTAGCTTCTTATGTGGTAATAAGTGAAGCTTATGGTGGTGGTGGTAATGCTGGTGCTACCTATACTCATGACTTTATAGAATTATACAATCCAACTGATCATGATATAAGTATAGATGGATGGCAAGTCCAATATGCTTCTGCAACAGGAGAATTTGGAACAACAAACAATACTAAGTTAAGTGGAGTAATAAAAGCCAAAGGCTATTTTTTAATTCAGCAAGGAAAAGGAACAGGTGGAACAGAAGCACTACCTACACCAGATATTACTAGTTCAATAAATATGGCAGGTGCAAGATTTAAAGTACAACTTTTAGATCAAGAAGGAAAAGTTGTTGACTATCTTGGAGTTGACTCTAATTTGTTTGAGGGTGAAGGGCCAGCACCAGTGATTTCTAACAGCACAAGTGCTCAGCGTAAGGATAATGATGGTTCAATTAATGGAGTTACAAACGGTTGGGACACAAATAATAATTCAAAAGATTTCTATGCTAAGGAACCAACTCCAAGAAATTCTAGTTATTCATCAAGTATAACAGTAATTGAATTATCTGCTTTAAAAGTTGATGAAGATATTAGTTTAGAAAATGGAGAATCTAAAAAATTATCTATTGGATATGAACCTGAAAATACTACTGAGAAAGATGTAAGATTTGAAAGCTTAAATTCAGAAATAGCAACTGTTGATAATGAAGGAAATGTTACTGGAATTAAAGAAGGGGAAACTACAATAAAAGTTATATCAACAGTAAAAGAAAATATATTTGCTGAAACTAAGGTAACTGTAAGTAAGGCACAAGATAAACAAGGACCTGAAATAACAAATATATATCCTGCATCAGGTGAAAACTTAGGATATTTAAAAAGACCTGAAATTAAAGCAACAATAACTGATGAATCAGGAGTTGATAATGATTCTTTAAAATTATATTTAGATGGTAATATTGTAACCGCTAACATTAAAGATGATGTGGTTAACTACAAAGTTGATAAAGATTTAGTAGATGGACAACATACCGTTAAAATTGAAGTAAAAGATAAGTTAGGAAATATATCGGAAAAAGAATGGAAGTTTACAGTAGGAGAAGTTAGTAAAAATTTATATTTTGGACAACTTCATTCCCATACTAATTTATCAGATGGACAAGGAACTGTAGATGAAGCATATCAATATGCAGAAAACGTTGCAAAGGTAGACTTTTTAGCAGTAACAGATCATTCAAATTGGTTTGATAACGATACTAAAGCTAATATTGCAGATGGTTCAGCTAGTACAGAGTGGAAACTTGGTAGAGATACAGCAAATAAATATAACAAAAATGGAAAGTTTGTTGCTATTTATGGATATGAAATGACTTGGTCTGGATCAACTGGTGGCTATGGACATATGAATACCTTTAATACAGAGGGTTTTGAAACTAGAAGTAATAACAAGATGAATCTTGAAAATTACTATAAAGCTTTAAAAACACAACCTCAATCATTATCACAATTTAATCATCCTGGAAAAACCTTTGGTGATTTTAGTGATTTTGCTTATTATGATAAAGAAATAGATAAAGTTGTAAACCTCATAGAAGTTGGAAATGGAGAAGGAGAAATAAGAAGCTCTGGATATTTCCCATCTTATGATTATTATACAAGGGCTTTAGATAAAGGATGGCATTTAGCTCCAAGTAATAATCAAGATAATCATAAAGGTAAATGGGGTAATGCTAATACAGGTAGGACAGTTATAGAATCTTCAGACCTTACAAGAGAATCAATTTATGATGCTATAAGAAATATGAGAGTATATGCAACAGAAGATGAAAATTTAAGAATTTCCTATGAAGTAAATAACAATACTATGGGAACAATATTACCTAAAACAAATAATCTTGACTTTGAAGTTAATGTTGAAGATATAGATAGTGGAGATAATATCAAAAAAATATCTATTATTGGAGATGGGGGTAAAGTAGTTAAGTCCATAGATAATGTAAATTCTACAAATAAAAAATGGGAATTTTCATTAGATGAATCAGTTAGTTCATATTACTATGTAAGAGTTGAACAAAGTGATAAAGATATAGCTGTAACAGCTCCAATATGGGTTGGAGAAAGAGAAAATTTTGGAATTTCTACAGTTGATAAAGATAAAGAAGTATTGCTAGCAGGAGAAGATTTTAATATTGAGACTAATGTCTATAATAATGAAGGAACTCCAATTAATGATATTAAGATTGAATATTATAAAGATGATGAAGAAACTCCATTTAAATCAGATATTATCAATACAATAGAGGCTGGAAAAAGTTTCACTGCAAAACTACCTTATAAGTTTGATAATCCAGGAACCTATTCTTTTGTAGTAAAGGTATCAGCTACAATTAATGGTATTTTAAAAGAATTTAAATCTTCAATTACAATGGAAGTTTTAGGAGAAAATGAAATATCTACAGTAGTTATTGATGGAGCACATCAAAATCAATATGTTACTGGAGATTATGCTGATAAAGTTACTACTTTAACTGCATTAATGGCACAAAATAATATAAAAGCAGTTATAAACAAAGAAAAAATAACTGATAAAGTATTAGAAAAGGCATCACTACTTATATTATCTGATCCACAAAGTACAACTAATACAACTTATGGATTAGAACCTCATAAATATGACAAAGATGAATTAGATGCAATAGCTAGATTTGTACAAAAAGGTGGTAATATTGCAATAACATCTAAAGCTGATTATAAGGATGCTACTGGAGATTATGGAAATGCATCTCAAGGGAATTCAGTACTTCAGGCAATAGGAGCAAATATAAGATTTAATGATGACCAAGCAACTGATGATAGTAATAATGGTGGACAATCATTTAGGTTATATTTCAATAATTATAATATAGAAAGTCCTTGGTTAAGTGGAATTGATACAAGTAAAAAGTATAGCTTCTATAGTGGTTCAACATTAGTAATGCCAAATGATATGACTAATATAGATATATTAGTAAGAGGCCATGAAACCACTTATGGTAATGATGCTGATACTCAAAAAGATAACGTTACAATTGAAAAAGGAAATGTAGTAGGATTAGCAGTTGAAACATTAAGTAGTGGGGCAAAAGTATTTATATCTGGAGCAACTTTCTTCTCAAACTTTGAAATGGATGGATTAGATTATTCTAATTATCAAATAACAGAGAAGATGTTAAAGGAATTAGCATCAGCACCTAAATTGCCAGTAAGCAAAATAGCAGATGTTAGAATAGATAGAGATAATGATAATTTACCAGATAGATTCGGTGAAACTGTAGTTGTAGAAGGCTATGTAACAGCTGCATCAAATGCAGCTGCACCTGGAAATACATTCTTTGATGTAATATATATTCAAGATGATACTGCTGGATTAACAGTATTTGGTGTTTCTAATTTCAATATAAAACTTGGGCAAAAAGTTAGAATTAAGGGACGAGTTTCATCATATTTAAATGATGCACAAATAGCATTAAAAAATGAAAACCTAGATGTTGAGATAATTGATGAGAGTATAAATTTAGTTGAAGCAATAAAACTTTCAACTAAAGATAGTATGCTAGAGGAAAAAGAAGGATTATTAGTTAAAGTAGAAGGAAAAGTAGCTAGAATTGAAGGACAAAATATTTTTGTGAATGATGGCTCTGGAGAAGCTAGAGTTTACGTTGAAGGATATATAGGAAGTAGCGTTAATCCAGGAGTTGCTGATGAGTGGAAAGCTAGAATTAATATTGGTGATACTATATCAGCAATAGGATTAGCATCCGAAGATCCAGAAGGTCATAGATTAAGGGTTAGAGACTCGGCCGAAATAGAAGCATTAAACAAAGAAAAACCAGAAGAAATAAAGGTTACAGGAGTAAGCTTAGACAAGGCATCAGCAGAATTAAAGATAAATGAAAGCTTAGAATTAAAAGCTACAATTTCACCTTCAAATTCAACAAATAAAGAAGTTACTTGGACTTCAAGTGATGAGAAGGTTGCAAAAGTAGATGAAAATGGAAAAGTAACAGCAATTACAGCAGGAAAAGCAACAATAACAGTAATTACAAAGGATGGAGACTTTAAAGCTTCATGTGAGGTTACTGTGAAAAATGAAGAAGCACCAATAATCAAGGTTACAGGAGTAAGCTTAGACAAGGCATCAGCAGAATTAAAGATAAATGAAAGCTTAGAATTAAAGGCTACAATATCACCTTCAAATGCAACAAATAAAGAAGTTATTTGGACTTCAAGTGATGAGAAGGTTGCAAGAGTTGATGAAAA
>CAKVEW010000073.1 GCA_934746015.1 uncultured Clostridium sp. | reverse complement strand
GGTAGCTCAATGGTGGAGCACTCGGCTGTTAACCGATAGGTTGGAGGTTCGAATCCTCTCCACGGAGCCATTTTATAAGAGTCTTATAAGAGTAGATAGATTATCTATTGTTATAAGACTCTTTTTTTATTTATAAAATTATAAGAAGATAAATATAGTATGACGGTGACTTGGAGTTTAAGAATGAACAAGTAAGGGGATATTTATATCTTCTTTTTTGCTTGACATATAAAAGGCTTTTGGTAAAATGGATATATAATTTAATAAACACTAAGAGAAAGAGGAGTAAACTTAAATTTTATTTTAGAGAGACGATGAATGGTGAAAATCGTTATAAAGTTAAGTTGAAGGGCGCTTTTGAGTGTTGTAATGTTGAAAGTTGGGCTAGAGCCAAGAAGGGTGGAACCGCGGAATATGAATTTCGTCCCTTTAGGTTTGAAGCCTTTTTTTATTATAAAAAATTGGAGGTATTAAAATGGCAGTAGAAAAAACTATGGAAAAAATCGTTGCTCTTTGTAAAAATAGAGGATTTGTATTTCCTGGATCAGAAATTTACGGAGGATTAGCAAATTCTTGGGATTACGGTCCGCTAGGGGTTGAATTCAAAAACAATGTAAAAAAGGCTTGGTGGAAAAAATTTGTTCAAGAAAGCCCTTATAATGTTGGAGTAGATTGTGCTATATTAATGAATCCAGAAGTTTGGGTAGCTTCAGGACACGTTGGAGGCTTCTCAGATCCTTTAATGGATTGTAAAGAATGTAAAGCAAGATTTAGAGCAGATAAGTTGGTTGAAGATCATATGACTGAAAATGGTGCTGAAGTAGCAAGTGCTGATGGATGGACTAATGAGCAATTAAAAGAATATATTGAAAAGAATAATATTGTTTGTCCTAAGTGTGGAAAGATGAATTATACAGATATCAGAAAGTTTAATTTAATGTTTAAGACTTTCCAAGGTATCACAGAGGATTCAGCTAGTACAATATACTTAAGACCAGAAACTGCTCAAGGTATATTTGTTAACTTTAAATCTGTTCAAAGAAGTTCAAGAAAGAAAGTTCCTTTTGGAATTGCTCAAATTGGTAAGTCTTTCAGAAATGAAATAACTCCAGGAAACTTTACTTTCAGAACTAGAGAATTTGAACAAATGGAATTAGAATTCTTCTGTAAGCCAGGAACAGATTTAGAATGGTTTAAGTATTGGAAAGATTATTGCTTTAATTTCTTATTAAATTTAGGGGTTAATGAAGGAAACTTAAGAATGAGAGATCACGGTGAAGAAGAATTATCTTTCTATTCTAATGCAACATCAGATATTGAATATTTATTCCCATTTGGATGGGGTGAATTATGGGGAATAGCTGATAGAACAGATTATGACCTAAATAAGCATCAAGAACATTCAGGCCAAGATATGAGTTATTTAGATCCAGCAACTAACGAAAAGTATGTTCCATATGTAATTGAGCCATCTTTAGGAGCTGATAGAGTTGCATTAGCATTCTTAGTTGATGCATATGATGAAGAAGAATTAGAAGGTGGAGATGTTAGAACTGTTATGCATTTACATCCAGCACTAGCTCCATATAAAGCGGCAATTTTACCACTTTCAAAGAAGCTTTCAGAAAAAGCTTTAGATGTATATGCAGACCTAAGCAAAAAGTTCAACTTAGAATATGATGAAGCAGGAAGTATAGGTAAGAGATATAGAAGACAAGATGAAATAGGAACTCCTTTCTGTATAACAATAGACTTTGACACTTTAGAAGACGAGGCTGTTACTATTAGAAACAGAGATACTATGGAACAAGAAAGAGTTAAAATTTCTGAGTTAGAAGCTTATATTGAAAAAAGTTTAGAATTTTAATTGTTTAAAAAGGTGAGTTCAAAAGCTCACCTTTTTGTATTTAATAAATTAAAGTGTTATAATTATAAAGAATTGGGACAGACTTAATAAATATAATTTAATTCATAATGAGTAATTTAAAGGGAGTGTCCCTATTATCAAAGTTATATGATTATAATATAATATTTTTATATAGATATGGTTGGAGGAATAATATGAAAAAGCCATTTGATGAATTTAAAGAATTTATAAAAGGCAAGAAGGTTGCTGTAGTAGGTATTGGAGTTAGTAATATACCACTTATAAGATTTTTGGTTAAATTAGGAGCAAAAGTTACGGCTTTTGATAAGAAGAGCAGAGAAGAACTAGGAGAAGTTGCAGATGAATTTGATAGATTAGCAGTGGTACTAGAGCTAGGAGAAGGGTATTTAGATAGACTAACAGGATTTGAAGTTGTATTTAAAACTCCATCTATGAGAATAGATTGCGATGCTTTAGTTAGAGTGAAGGAAGAAGGAGCGTATATTACTTCAGAAATGGAGGAATTCGTAAAGTACTGCAAAGGTAAAATATTCGGAATAACAGGTAGTGATGGAAAAACAACAACTACAACGATTATATCAAAATTACTTATTGAAGCTGGATATAAAACATGGGTTGGGGGTAATATAGGAACACCTTTATTTTCTAATATAGAAGAAATAACATCTGAAGATAAGGTAGTACTAGAATTATCTAGTTTTCAACTTATGACTATGGATACACCTATAGATGTAGCTGTAGTTACCAATTTAGCTCCTAATCACTTAGATATGCATAAGGATATGGAAGAGTATATAAATGCAAAGAAAAATATATTCTTGTATCAAGATAAATCTGGAGTTTTAATTTTAAATAGAGAAAATGAAATAACTCATAGCTTTGTATCAGAAGCTAAAGGAGAAATACGAGAGTTTAGTTCAAAGAGAAAGTTAGATAAAGGTGCTTATTTCAAAGATAATATCCTTTATATTGATGGAGAAGAAGTATGTACAAAGGATGATATTGTAATTCATGGTGTTCATAATATAGAAAACTATCTAGCTGCCTTTTTAGCAACTAAGGATGAAGTTTCTATAGAAGTTATGAAGAAAGTAGCTAAAACCTTTGGAGGAGTAGAGCATAGATGTGAGCTTGTTAGAGAACTTAATGGAGTTAGATATTATAATGATTCAATTGCATCTAGTCCAACCAGAACATTAGCTGGTTTATTTGCTTTTGAGAAAAAGGTGATATTAATTGCTGGGGGATACGACAAACACATTCCTTTTGAACCATTAGCAGAAGAAGGATATCCGTATATAAAAGAACTAATTTTATTAGGAGCCACTAAAGGGTTAATAAAGGATGCTTTTAATAAAATTAAAGAAGAGAAGGGGATAGATGTTCCTACTATTACTGTTAATAGCCTAGAAGAAGCTGTTCTTAAGGCTAAGGAAATAGCAGAAGAAGGGGATATAGTTACTTTATCACCTGCTTGTGCATCTTTTGATATGTTCCCTAACTTTGAGGTAAGAGGTAATAAGTATAAGGAAATAGTTAAAAATTTAAAGTAATAAAAAATAGCTGTATTGAGATACTACTTAATGTTTTAAGTATGTATCAATACAGCTTCTTTTTAATTATACTTTATTATATGAATATTATCTAAGTTGTGAGCTGCTTCTATAAATAGTCCTTTTTCAGATGGATAATAGTCATTTATGAAGTCAGGGAATATTTGGGTAGCCTCGAATTTGTTAGTTTCATCATTTTGTGTTAACTGATAAAGAGAGTTAGGATCTTCATTATTAATAAAGTATATATTATCATCAGTTTGTTTTAATTTAGATACTTTCATATCTAGAACTTTTTTTGTTTCAAAAGTAGATGAATTTAAAGAATAAAGATAGTTATCATCATTTGGATTTGAAAATAATATTTCATTATCATGTATTACGAAGCTATCAACTGGATAGTCCATTATTTTAAAATTACTATTGCCGTCTGTTGTTAAGCAATATAATTTAGAATTATCACTTAAGTTTTTATAAAATATTGAATTGTTATCAATTATAATGTTACTTGATTTAGAATTAGTTAATAATTTTTTTCCCTTATCTTTAATAGAATATGTATATATATTGTTATCATTTGAGCTTATGTAATATATTCTGTTTTCATAATAAACCATTTCTAAAGCACTATCAGTAGTGATATTAGTTACTTCTTTCTTTTGATAATCTAATTTATATAACCCTTTATCAGTAGAAATAGAAGAAAAATATATATTATTTCCGTCTGATGTTATGGAATTTACATTGTAATTAAAACTATCAATTATTGAATTATCCTGAATACTAGTGGCATCATCAGAAATATCTGATACAGATAATCTTTCATTATTATTAGGATTAGGAAAAAATAATAAATTTCCTAAGAAGGTATATTTGTTGCTAGAATAAGATTTACCTAAAAAAGCTATTTTTTTATCATTAATATTATTCTCTTTATAAGAAGTAGATAGTTTAGTTTGTTTTTTTTCTTCTATGGCCTCATTATTTTCAGTGGTGCAACTAACCAAAAGAAATAGTGAAGCTATAATTGGAAGAGTAAATTTCTTTATCATAATAATCCTCCTAATATTTTGCATTAATAATATACATTATATTAAATTATCGTATATTAAGTAAAATAAATTAAGAAAATAATGAAAACTTATATTAAATTATAAGAATTTTAAGGTGATAGTAGCATTTAACAAGTTAACTTATCCTGGTGTATCATTATATGAAAAAATAAGAAAAATAAAGAATAAAAAAGTTTTATAAATGTAATATTAAAATTTAGGGTGATTTAGTGATTTGTTATATAAATAATCATGATAATATAAATAGCGTCGTCGGGAACGACGGCAAGATAACAACGAAAAATTGCAACAAAAAATGTTGACAATTGATTAGCAAAATGTTATTATATAAAAGCAAGTCGGAAGACTTAGATCTTTGAAAATTGAACAGAATATAAGTTAAGTATAAAATAAACCAGCAATTCTTTTAAGTCTTAAAATTAAGACTCAAAGTAATTTGAGCAACAGATTAAACTTTTTATTGAGA
>CAKVEW010000072.1 GCA_934746015.1 uncultured Clostridium sp. | reverse complement strand
AACCCACGGTACCCGTAAAGGTACGCCGGTTTTCAAGACCGGTGCCTTAAGCCAGCTCGACCATCTCTCCATATTTCGCCTTGCGACAAAAAATATTATATCAACATAAAAATATTATGTCAACATTTTTTTATTATTTTAATAATTAAATTCAAACAATATCTAGTATCATAAGTAATATTTATTGGTACTACTTTTTCTAAATCTACAAAATAAATAGAGAGATGCATATTATATAAGCAACTTTAATTATACTTATATAACGATATGTATCTCTCTTAATTTTTATTACAATTAATAAATTTTACTGAAGCCTAAAAAAACTCTAAATTTCTTTTTTAACTTTTAAATATTTATTTTGACTTTTAATTTTAAAATAAATTAAAACTACTTAATAACATCCATATTTCCCATATATGGTTGAAGAGCTGTTGGAATATTTACTGAACCATCTTCGTTTAGGTTATTTTCTAAAAATGCTATCAACATTCTTGGTGGTGCAACAACTGTATTGTTTAATGTATGTGCAAAATATTTTCCGTCCTTAGAATTTACACGGATCTTTAAACGACGAGCTTGTGCATCCCCTAAATTTGAACAACTTCCTACTTCGAAATATTTCTTTTGTCTTGGTGACCAAGCTTCAACGTCCACTGACTTAACTTTAAGATCTGCTAAATCTCCTGAGCAACATTCTAAAGTTCTAACTGGTATATCTAAAGAACGGAATAAATCTACAGTATTTTTCCATAATTTTTCGTACCAATCCATACTTTCTTCTGGTTTACATACAACTATCATTTCTTGCTTCTCAAATTGATGGATTCTATATACTCCTCTTTCTTCTATTCCATGAGCTCCCTTTTCTTTTCTAAAGCAAGGAGAATAACTTGTTAAGGTTTGTGGTAATGAATCTTCAGGTAATATAGTATCTATGTATCTACCTATCATAGAATGTTCACTTGTTCCAATTAAATATAAGTCTTCCCCTTCAATTTTATACATCATAGCATCCATTTCAGCAAAGCTCATAACACCTGTCACAACTTCACTACGAATCATGTATGGAGGAATACAATAAGTAAATCCACGATCTATCATAAAATCTCTAGCATAAGAAAGTATTGCTGAGTGAAGTCTTGCAACATTACCCATTAAATAGTAAAAACCACTTCCTGCTACCTTTCTAGCACTATCTAAATCTAATCCACTTAACTTTTCCATTATATCTGTATGATATGGAATCTCAAAATCTGGAACCTTTGGTTCTCCAAAACGTTCAACTTCTACATTTTCACTATCATCTTTACCAATTGGAACACTTGGATCAATTATATTTGGTAGAGTTAACATTATTGTCTTAACTCTTTCAGCTAATTCTGTTTCCTTAACTTCCAACTCAGATAGACGATCTGAATTTTCAGTTACCTTTTTCTTCATTTCTTCTGCTTCTTCTCTTTTTCCTTGAGCCATTAAAGCTCCAATTTGTTTTGATAATTTATTTCTCCCAGCTCTTAAAGTCTCAGCTTCTTGTTTGGCTTCCCTAAGCTTTTTATCTAATTCTATTACCTCATCTACTAGTGGAAGCTTATTATCTTGAAACTTATTTTTTATATTTTTTTTCACTATCTCTGGATTTTCTCTTACAAATTTTAAATCTAACATTATATATACCTCCTAATAATTTATACCTATTAATTTTTTTCAATAAAAAAGAACCTTTCTCCCTTAAAAGGGACGAAAGATTCCGCGTTGCCACCCTAATTAGTAGCATTATTATGCTACTCTCTTAAAAAATTTTAACGGTATTTTACCGTACTGCTCATCACAGTCCCTCCAAGGTGGATTCATATCATATTAATATCGATTTGCACCATCCATCGACTCTCTTTAAATAAATATTGATACTACTAGCCTTTTCAACAGTTTTATTATATTTATTCTTAATATATTATAAAAAAATATTAATGTCAATATATTATTTAATCATCAGATAAGTCTCTTGTGCATATAATATCTATTCCTGTATTAAGTATATTTTTACATATTATACTTCCTACTTTAATTGGAATACTTACATATATTCTAGACAATACTTTTGATAATTCTACCCAAATACTTATATCTACTTCTTCACTTGATTTAACAGGTACTACCTTATATTTACTACTGCCTTTAACTCTGATTATTGATGTAAATATACCTTTATTATCATCTTGCTCATTTAATTTACACATCCTCAAACTCCTTTATCCTACTTGAAATAATCTTAGAATCCTTAGAATCATCTACTATATCTGTAACATTTTTATCTAATTCTCTAGCAAGTATATTCACTATTTTTTCCAAGCAGTAAGAACCATGACAATTTCCAAAGCCTGATCCAGTCCTTCTTTTGACACCTTCTACAGTTCTAGCCCCTAGTGGTCTCCTTATTGAATCAACAATTTCTCCTTCCGAAATATTATTGCACACACATATTACTTTTCCATATTTTTTGTCTAATGCAATTATTTCATTTGCTTCCTTTTTATCTAATTCCCTAAGTTTGTATACTTCTCTTCTCTTATCCACAAAATTTTTCTTCAAAGTACAGTTTAAATTATCTGCAATAGTATCACAAAGCATTTTGGCTATAGCAGGAGCTATTGTTATTTTCCCATAGTGAGTTCCTGTTACTCTAATATATCCTTTATCAATCTCACTCTTATCTATTAACATTGAATCTTTATTATAGCTTTCTCTAAAAAGATTATTTATATTATTATGTTCTAGATCTTGTAATAAATTATTAGCATAAAGTAAATTATCGCTTAGACTAGTCTTCTCAGTAGTCTTTATACCTATTAAAGATCCTGTTGTAGTTGTTGGCGTACTTAAAACAAAAGTATCTTTATCAAATGTTTCTATAACTATTTTTCTCAGCTTATTTTTATAATTATCATCTACTAATAAATAACTCATGTTCTTAAAATTAGCTCTTTTTTCTTCTGCTTCTTTATCTTCAACCTTACCATTTTCTTTAATATATATTTCATGTGGAATAGTATTAATAACTACCTTACAACTAAACTTATTTTTATTTGTAGTAACTCTAAATCCCCTTGATAGATTCTGAATATTTAATACTTCTTCCTCTAACCTAAAAATAACACCATTATCAAATGCTACTTCTGCATAAGCTATAGCTAAATCGTAGGGTGCTACTATTCCTATATTTTCTGAATAAAGACATTTTTTTATATTATGCTTTATATTTGGTTCTATATCATAAGCATCTTTGTCATCTATTAAGTATACCCCATTAATCCCTCTTCTCTTAGCTCTTTCATACATTTCTTCAAGCTTTTTTACTCCATTTTCATCATTAACTACTCTTAATGCACCTATTTTCTTAAATGGAACTTTAAATTTTTTGCAAGTCTCATCCATAATTGAGTTACCCATATACTCTAGACTCGCCATTACATCATCAGAGGTCTCAGATCCATCATACACAATTGATGTATTTACAAATGAAATATCATCAGCGATATCATAATCTCTTTCTATTAACGCTATATTAAAGTTATACTTAGATAACTCATATGCAACAGCACATCCTATAATTCCGCCTCCTAATATGAGAATATCATAATCCATATATTATTCCTCCCATAACTATAATAAAAATCCTTTTTCTTTTAATTCCCTAATTATTAGCTCTATATCTTCCTGACTATCCGCTGCTATTGTGTGTAAATGAATTCCATCAGTTAGATTTGATAAGGGCTTAACATTTTCATTTTTAAATTTATTCTCAAATTTATACAAATCATTTAAATTTTTAATCATTAAATTTCCTCTTATTTCACCATAAATAGGGTGCTCAATAATTACATCTTCTATTATACCCCCATATTTAACTACTATTTCTAGCTCCTCTATAGTTTTACTGCTATCATGATTTACAGCTATTATTGATTTTGCTTTATTAATATCCTTATTGTATATATATCCATCAGGAGTAGCCATTATATTATTACCTTCCGCTCTTAAGATAGCAATATCCTTAACTATTATCTGCCTTGTGACACCAAATAGAGAAGCCAATTCTGTGCCTTTTATAGCTCCACTATTTTTAATTAATAAATTTATAATATCTTCTCTTCTATTCTTAGAACCCATAACTCACCTCCAAAGCTTAGTTTCTATCATCACAAATTTTAATTATATTTAGCATTTTATTTTCATTAATGCCCTTACGACTATGATGATATCTAACAACCTCTAATAACTCTTTATCATTTTCAAAACCATTCTCCATTAGAATATCTAATCCTATTTTGGGATGATTATAATAAATATTTATTTGCTTTATATTATCATACTTTCTTATTTTACCCTTAGTAAACTTATCTAATAGTACTACTGTAGATTTCTCTATTAAAGATAAATGCTTTACTCCTTTTCCTACGTCATGTAGTAAAGCTGCTCTTCCCAATTTATACATATCTACATCTATATTTAAATCATTTCTCATTTTTATTGAATCTCTACAAACTCTTATACAATGATGTTTATCATTCTGCTTTAGATTATTAAATATTTTTATTTCTTTTTCATTCAAAAACTTAGTAACATATGAATTATTTATTTCCTTAAATAATGAACTAAATCCCCAAATAAATTGTTTTATTCTATAGAAAGCCATAAAAATCACCTTTCTAGTCAACACTAATTGTTATATATAAAAATAATAACATTATATATTTTTATTATCAATTCTCTGTATTACTTTCATATTCAAATTTATACAAAAAAAGAAGTCATGTTTCCATGACTTCTTGGTGGAGGTAAAGGGATTCGAACCCTTGACCCCTTGCGTGCAAGGCAAGTGCTCTCCCAACTGAGCTATACCCCCAAATAAAAATAACCTGGCAACGTCCTACTCTCCCACACAGTCTCCCGTGCAGTACCATCGGCGCTGTAGAGCTTAACTTTCCTGTTCGGAATGGAAAGGAGTGTTTCCTCTACGCCATCATCACCAGATTTCAGAGTGTTCTCTGAAAATTGCACATGAATTAATAACTTTTTATTGGTCAAGCCCTCGACCTATTAGTATCAGTCAGCTAAATATGTTACCACACTTACACCTCTGACCTATCAACC
>CAKVEW010000071.1 GCA_934746015.1 uncultured Clostridium sp. | reverse complement strand
AAGAATTTCTTTTAAATATAGAAGAAGAGCTATCGCTAGCGGATTTTTTCACCTGCTAATGCGACAGCTCCTTTTTTGTATATTAGAGAATATTATTTTAGAATAAAAATATTTATATATTGATTAACCAGAACATAAGATGTTAAAAATTAAGATATTAAATGGAAATATAACTAATGTACTTATTTATATTTTAATAGAATAGGATAATGTATATGATACATGAACAAATAAACTGAATATTCTGGAAAATTTAATAAATTTATGTTATTCTATAATTAACATAAACTTAAGCTAAAATTACTTAAGATGCTTATTAAAGCACCAGGGATTTAAAATTTATATACAAAAGAGTTTATGAAGCATAAATATAAATGAATGCATTAAATCAAAAACTAATTAGATTTTAAATGAAAGGCAGGTGGAATCATAATATTTGTCAAAGTATTATGAGATAGTATGAAAAGTTATACGATAAAAAACTTAAGGAATGTTGGTTTAATAGGACATGGAGGTTCAGGTAAAACATCATTAGTAGAAGCTTTATTATTTCATACAGGCAATACAGATAGGTTAGGAAAAGTAGAAGAAGGTACAACAACTTCAGATTTTGATCCAGAAGAAAAAAAGAGAGGAATATCACTTTCAGCTTCTATAGCACCAATAGAATTTAATGACACTAAGATTAACTTAGTAGATATACCAGGATACTTCGATTTCTCAGGTGAACTAATTCAAGGAATGAGAGCAGTTGATGTTGCTACAATAGTTGTTTCAGGAGTATCAGGAGTAAAAGTTGGAACAGAAAAGGCTTGGGACTACTGTAATAAAATAAAGTTACCAAGAACATTTTTTATTAATAAATTAGATAGAGAAAATTCAAGTTATGATAGAACATTAGCTCAATTAAAAGAAAAATTTGGAATAAGCATTGTTCCCGTTCAATATCCTATAGGATCTGAGGATGATTTTAATGGAGTTATAAATGTAATTTCAAAAAAAGCCAGAGTACATGATTCAAAGACAAATGAAATAAAAGAAATAGATGTCCCTGAAGAGTTATTAGAAAAAATAGATGAATGTAAAAGAATGATAATGGAAGCTGTTGCCGAAACTAACGAGGAATTACTTGATAAGTATTTTAGTGAAGGTGAACTAAGTGACCAAGAAATATATAATGGATTAATTGAAGGTTGTGCAACAGGAGATATTGCACCTGTAATGTGTGGAAGTGCATTAAAAGTAATAGGAATGAGATGTTTCCTAGAAGATGTTGTTGAATGTTTCCCATCACCTAAATATTCAATACCACAAAAAGCAATTGATGTTAAGACTAGTAAGGAAGTTTTTATAGGTCTAGATGAGGAAAAACCGTTTTCAGCTTTAGTGTTTAAGACTATTGCTGACCCGTTTGTTGGAAAGATATCTTTATTTAGAGTAATTACAGGAAAGCTAACAAATGAAGTAACAGTAGTTAATAGTAATAAAGATAAAACTGAAAAGTTAGCAAATATATTTTTTATGAGAGGTAAGAATCAAATACCTACAAAAGAAGTAGTAGCAGGAGATATAGCTGCTGTTGCAAAATTACAATATACAGAAACAGGAGATACATTATGTGATATTAATAATAAAGTTATATATGACAAGATGAATTTCCCAAAACCTAATATCTCAATGTCTGTCATTCCAAAGGCAAAAGGAGATGAAGATAAAATATCAGCATCACTTCAAAAATTATTAGAAGAGGATCCTACTTTTACAGTGAGAAGAGATAGTGAAAATGCTGAAACTATAATTTCTGGAGTTGGAGAAACTCATCTAGAAGTTATAGCTAGTAAATTAAAAAATAAATTTGGAGCAGAGGTTATTTTAAGAACTCCAAAAGTACCATATAGAGAAACTATAAAAGGCTCAGCAGATGTACAGGGAAAACATAAAAAACAATCAGGTGGTCATGGTCAATATGGAGATGTAAAGATTAAATTTGAACCGAGAACTGATGGAGAAAGTGAATTAGAATTTGTTGATAAGGTTGTAGGAGGAGTAGTGCCAAGAAACTTTATACCTGCAGTTGAAAAAGGGCTAAGAGAATGTATGGATAAAGGAGTTTTAGCAGGATATCCTGTAGTAGGATTAAGAGCTACTCTACATGATGGTTCATACCATCCAGTTGACTCTTCTGAAATGGCATTTAAGATGGCTACTTCAATAGCTTTTAAGAAGGGATTAGAGCAAGCTAAATCTATATTATTAGAGCCTATAATGAAAGTGGAAATTTTTGTTCCAGATGAATATATGGGAGATATTATAGGAGATATAAATAAGAGACGTGGTAGAGTTTTAGGAATGGAGCAAGAAGGAAATATTCAAAAGGTTAATGCAGAAGTTCCTTTAGCTGAAATGTTTAAATATACAACAGATTTAAGATCTATGACTCAAGCTAGAGGTAGTTTTACAAGTGAATTTGAAAGATACGAAGAAGTTCCAGAATCAGAAGCTAAGAAAATAATAGAGGATAATGCTAAAAATTAATTATTGAGAATATGTATAAATAGAAGTATATGTGAAAAAATAATAAATATTATATTCAATACAAATGAAAAAAGCTTAGGAGGAATACTATGCCAGATTATAGAATGAATATAAATGGGCAGTTGGGACTTAGTGAGTATAGTAATATATTTGATTATATGAGAGTTGTAGATACAAATGATAATTTTACTATAACTTTAGATAATGCAGAAAGAGAAAATATAAATATTATTACTTCTATGCTAAAAGATAGTAAGTTTTCCATATTAAAAGAAGGAATAGACTCTGATGGTAAATACCACATAAATGTAAATAAGATAGAGTGATAAGGGGACTAATCAAGTATTAAAATGGGACCATATATAATATTAATATTTATATAGGTCTCATTTTAGTTGATGAGTTTCCTTCTCTCATTTTATGGTAAAATATTTAATATAATTTATATGTAGGAGGGTAAAATGAAAGCAGAATTAATATCAATTGGAACGGAGTTATTATTAGGAGATATAGTTAATACCAATGCGCAATTTTTAGCTAAGGAGTTAGCCACTTTAGGGATAGATGTGTATCATCAATGTGTAATAGGCGATAATGAAGAAAGAGTTTTAACATCATTTGAAGAAGCTTTTAATAGGTGTGATATAATAATTACAACTGGAGGATTAGGACCAACTCAAGATGATTTAACCAAGGAATTAGGAGCAAAATACTTTAATAAGAAAATGGTACTTCATGAACCTTCATTAGATTGGATAAAAAAATATTTAAATATTAATGATGAAGAAATATTAGAAGCAAATAAAAATCAAGCATATTTCCCAGAGGGTTCAATTATTCTACCCAATGAAAAAGGAACTGCACCAGGTGCAATAATATCTGAGAACAATAAAACTTTAATAATTTTACCTGGACCACCAAAAGAAATGAAAGCAATGTTTACTAATCATGTAGTTAAATATCTTTCTAATCTAACAGGAGAAATTATTAAATCTAAAACTTTAAGAATGTTTGGTATTGGCGAAAGTTTAATGGCAAAGAAAGCTAATGATATAATACAAGGAAGTACTAATCCAACAGTTGCTCCATATGCTAAGGAGTATGAAGTTACTTTAAGAGTTACTGCCAAAGGAGAAAGTGAAGATAAATGTGATGCATTAATTAATTCCAAGTGTGATGAAATAAAGCATATACTTGGAGAATATATATATGGAGAAGGAGAAAATTCATTGGATATAGTGGTGGCTGAGCTTTTATGTGAAAAGAAATTTACTATAGCTACTGCTGAATCTTGTACTGGGGGAATGGTTGCATCTACTTTAATATCTTATCCAGGAATATCAGAGGTTTTTAAAGAAGGAGCGGTTACATATTCTAATGAATCTAAAATAAAGAAACTTGGGGTTAGTGAAGAAACTATAAATAAATTTGGAGTAGTAAGTAAAGAAACTGCAAGAGAAATGGCTGAAGGAATGGCAAGAGTGGCTAATACAGATATTGCAATATCTACTACTGGGTTAGCTGGTCCAGGTGGTGGAACTGATGGAAAACAAGTGGGATTAGTGTATATTGGAATGTTTATTAAGGGAAAAACTATAGTAGAAAAATTTAATCTTACTGGAGATAGGGAATCTGTAAGGAAAAAAGCTACTATGAATGCATTAAATATACTAAGAAAAGAGTTAATAAGGAATTATTAAAATAAATAATCCCCTTATGTTCTTCAAAACAATAGGGGATTATTTTTATATATAAATAAAATGGGGGAGAGGCGATTAACTGTGGAAACTTTCTCGCTTCATTTATAATTATTTACAATAAATAAAATTATTATACATTAAATATAAGAGAATGATTTAATAAAATATACTATATAAGTATTATGTATGTGTGTACAATATATAATTAAATATGCATAAAGGAGAAAATATGAAAAAAGTTTTAAGAGCAAATATTTATTTTTTAATTATACTTCTTATAGAAATATTGGGACCGTATGCGTTAAGGCCTCTTTATACTGTTTTAGATATAAGTGATATAAGATTAATTTTATTATTTAATCACTTAATTTTATTTTTAACACCAGCAATAATATACTTATTAATTACCAAATCATCATTTAAAGATACATTAAAATTAAATAAGTTGCATTGGCAAGATACTCTATTAATAATTTTATTGGCATTTATAGTTCAACCTGTTATGACCTTTTTTTCTTTAATATCTACATTTTTCTTTAATAATGAAGTAGGATCCTTTATCTATGAAATAACATCAACTCCTTATATACTATTAGTAGGATTAGTAGCATTATTACCATCTATAACAGAAGAAATTACAATAAGAGGAATTGTTCTTTCAGGCTATGAAAATAAAAACAAATATGTTGCAGCAATAATTACAGGGTTATTTTTTGGAATATTCCACTTAGATGCACAGCAATTCTTATATGCTACAGTTCTAGGATTTGTATTCGCTTTAGTAGTTAGAATAACAAATAGCATTTATTCATCAATGATAATGCACTTTATTATTAATGGTACTTCTGTATCCTTTGCTAAAATAGCTAAGATAATTACAGAAAGTTCACCAATTGCTGTTGAAACTACTGAATTTAGTCTTAAGAATATAAATTCAGGAGAAAAACTTTTACTTCTTATAACTTATGGAATTATTGCTATTATTTTTTCAATACTTGTATTTTTAATAATTTATGCTTTAGAGAAGCTCAAAGCGAAAAGAAAACTGATAGAAGGAAATACATTAATAGATATAGATAATAGTAAAGAAAATATTTTAAATATACCATTTATACTAATTATTATAGTGTATTTGGTTTTTATGATAACGACTATATAAAAAGGGTTAGGAGTTGTATTTCTCCTAACCCTTTAATTAGATTTATATATAGAAGAGGAAGAACTAAAGAATATAGATATATCTTTAGAATTTATCCATCCTCTATTATTTATGTTATTTCTATTTGGTATGTTTATATAAAACCATGTTTCATTATTAAATTCAGCACAATCTAAAATACCTACTTCAATATCTTTATCAATATGTGCCAATATATTTGAAGAAATAAGAGGTGATAGATATAAACATGAATTTGCTTTCAGTGTTCCACCTTTATATTTAGGAATAGAGAATCTAACTGATAAATTTTCTGTGTCTTTTTTGCAATCATCATATTTATTTCTTACTACAGAATATTGATTTCTGGTAAGAAATAATTGTTTTTTTAATAATTCTAGTTTTTTATTATAATAAAAGTAAATAAAGATTATGCCTAAAGTTAGTAAAATAAAGATTATATATTTCATAGTACACTCCAAATAATGTTATAGTTTAGTATATTTTATATAGATAATAAAAATAACTAAATGTTTATAAAAATAGAATAAGATGTTGACATGTAAGTAAAAATTTAATAAAATAAATATCGTTAAGGCTCGATAGCTCAGTCGGTAGAGCAGAGGACTGAAAATCCTCGTGTCCCTGGTTCGATTCCTGGTCGAGCCACCAGGTAAGGAGCTGTCGCATTAGCAGGTGAAAAAATCCGCTAGCGATAGCTCTTCTTCTATATTTAAAAGAAATTCTTTCAA
>CAKVEW010000070.1 GCA_934746015.1 uncultured Clostridium sp. | reverse complement strand
ATTGGAGTTATAGGGGACTTAGCTTTTTCTTTCAGAAGTTCTAATGAAAATTCAACTAGTCTATCCTCTGGATTTACTATATCACCCTCTTCTACAAAAGATTTAAATCCTTCTCCTCTTAATTTTAAACTATCTATTCCTATATGCATTAATATATCATAGCCATCTAAAGTTCTAATTGTAATAGAATGCTTCTCTTTAGCTAATGCAATAATCATCCCTTTTGCTGGTGATCTTAAAATATTATCACTAGGATTAATGGCAAAGCCATCTCCTATTAATTTCATTGAAAATATTTCGTCTGGAACTTCTTCAAGCCTTATAATCTTACCTGAAAGAGGAACCTGTATTTTATTTCCTGTATCCTTACCACTTTCTATTTCTTGTACTTTCTTTTTTTTCTTTACTACTATCTCTTTTCCATCCATAATATCCTTTATCTGTTCTTTAATAATATCAGACTGAGGACCAAATATAGCTTGAATATTATTTCCTATTATCATTAAATCAGCTGCTCCTAAAAATTTTAGTTTATCTCTTTTTACTAATGATAATTTATTAACTGTTACTCTTAATCTAGTTATACATGAATCTAAATATCTAATATTTTTAGCTCCTCCAAAGGCATCAAGAATTTCATAAGGAAGATTCTCATTTGAAATATCCGTACTTATATAATTATCATCCTCTTCTCTTCCTGGGGTTTTTAAATCTAATTTTCTTATTATATATCTAAATCCAAAGTAATATATTATAGCAAATATACACCCTACTATTATAACCCATAACCAATTAGTTCTATTTGGAATAACTCCAAATAAAATAAAGTCTATAAGCCCACCTGAAAAAGTTAAACCTATTTTAACATTTAATATTTGCATTATCATAAATGATAGTCCTGCAAATACACAATGAATAGCAAAAAGAACTGGTGCAACAAAAAGGAACATAAACTCAATAGGCTCAGTAATTCCAGTTAAAAAAGATGTTAATGCTCCCGAAAATAATATTCCAGCAACCAACTTTCTTTTTCCCTTATCTGCCTCATGGTACATAGCAAGTGTTGCTGCTGGAAGTCCAAACATCATAAAGGGATATTTCCCTGTCATAAAAGTTCCAGCAGTAAATTCTACTCCATCTTTAAGCTGAGCAAAAAATATAGATTGATCTCCTACCACCAACTGACCTGCTGAATTAATATATTCTCCAAATTGATACCAAAAAGGTGTGTACCAAATATGATGTAATCCAAATGGAATTAATGCTCTCTCAATAAGTCCAAAGATAAATGCAGAAAGTGTTTCATTTGCACTTAACATACTTCTAGAAAACTCTAATAGAAGATTTTGAATAGGTGGCCAAATAACTGCCATAATAGCACCTAATATAACTCCTGCTATTGCTGCAACTATTGGCACAAATCTCCTACCAGAAAAGAAGCCTAAAAATTCTGGTAATTTTATATCGTAAAATTTCTCGTATATTACTGCTGAAATAAGCCCCATAATTATTCCACCAAAAACCCCTGTAGGTAAAGTAGGTATTCCAAGGACAGTTGTGTACATTGGATTAGTTGATACTTGATTTATATCAACTCCAGCAATTATCCCAGATGTTACATTCATTATTAAGAACCCTACTATTGCAGCTAATGATGCAACTCCATCTCCTGAAGTCATTCCAATTGCCACTCCTACAGCAAATATCAATGGCAAATTAGTGAAAATAATATTACCTGATGATGACATTATATTTGCTATTACTTGAAACTTATCTCCTGCTAAAATAGGAAAAGTATTTAAAAAATCTTGATTTTCAAATAAAGTTCCAATTCCCATTAAAAGTCCAGCTACTGGTAATAATGCAATGGGTAAAGTCAAAGATTTTCCTACCCTCTGCAAAACTCCAAATGATTTTTTGAATAATATACCAATATCCATTTTCCCTCCCATATGTAAATACATAAATAAATTCAAATAAGGACTTAAGTTAAACAATACTTAAGTCCAAACAAACAATAGATATAAATAATAATTAATTGCTCCTTAATACAGAAATAACTCTATGTATATGCATAGTTAAGTAAACTATTTCATCTTCATTTACATTATAATCATAGTTACCTTCAATATATGTTTTAACCTTTTGAGCACAATCATAGGCTTCTGGATAACTTCTTCTAGCTATATCTAAAAATTCACTATTATTATCTTTATTTTGATTATTAGTCACTACTCTCTTTGCAAAATATTTTAAATGTGTTAATAATCTATCATAATTTAAATCATTTTCATTAAATTCTACAGAATAATAATATCTTATAATATTTAAAATGCCTTTAATTATATTAGTTGCAACTACAGATTCTTTGGAAGTTTCTTGATAGCTTGCATTTACTAAGTGAAGAGCAATAAAAGCTGCTTCATCTTCTGGTAAATTAATATTTAATTTCTTATTAATATAGTCTACTGCCCATAATGCTACTGAAAATTCTTCTTTATGAATCCTTCTTATTTCATCTAATAAGTCATTTTTAATTTGAATATTATTTTTATATCTTTTTATAGCAAAGGCAATGTGGTCAGCTAAAGATATATATATTTGTTTATCTAGTTTTCTATTTAGCTTTTTAGATGAATAGGAAATTATCTCATGAGCTAGCTCAAATATTCCATCTGGAATCTCATTAATTAGTTTCTTTAATTTATTTCCCATTCTCTTATCATCTACAACAAATATTTTTTCTATTTTATCTTCTTCGATTTCTTGCCCAACCTTTCTTTTAAAGGCAATTCCAGAACCCATAATAATGACTTCTTTCTTAGTATTAGGATCTATTGATACAACTACATTATTGTTCAATATTTTTTCAACAATCATTTTACATTCTCCTTACCTTTGGAAAATAAAATACCTAAATTAGAGTATACTAATACGCCCCAATTTAGGTATTGCCTGTATTACAGTAACAATCCACATACTTAATAAACATATCTTATCACTGTAAATTACTACTGTCAATATTTATAACTTATCTTTGCTTTACTGGTAAAATAATTATAAACTCACTACCTTTGTTAACTTCACTTTTCACAAATATTTCACCTTTGTGTAATAGAACTAATTGCTTAGTGAGTGTTAATCCTAATCCACTTCCTCCAAATTCTTCAGATACATTATTATAAGCTTGTCCAAACCTATCGAATATGGCCTTATGGTAACCTTTATCTATGCCAACTCCTGTATCCTTCACGGATATTTCTACTGAATTTCCAAGGTCCTTAATTTTAACTTCTATCTTTCCTCCGCTTTCAGTAAATTTAACAGCATTTCCCACTAAATTTACTATGCATTTCTCTATTTCTGATTCATCACATTCTATAATCTTTTCTTCTATTTCAGGATCTATAATTAATTCAATTCCTTTTGATTCAACATAATTCTTCATAGACAAAACTGCTTCTTCTACTAAGTAAACTATATCATGATTTTTAAACTCTAACTTATATGAACCCGACTCTATTTTAGATGTATCTATTATATTATTAATTAATTTTAAAAGTCTATTTGAATTTCTTCTTATTGAATCCATATAATAATATAACTTGTCCCTTGAAATAATTTTTTTATCATCATTTAATTTTGTTATAAGTTGTTCCACAGAAATTATAACATTTAGTGGAGTTCTAAGTTCATGAGATAAATTAATAAAATAATTATTTTTATATTTCTCATTTTGAATTAATTTATTATAAAGCTCTTCATTTTCTTTAAACTTCTTATTTAACTCATTAGTTCTTTGCTCAACTAAACTATCTAATATCTTAACCCTATTCCAAATAACATATATTATTATAAATAGTAACAATAAATAACTCATATATGCAAAGGGACTTTTCCATGGCTTTATTCCTACTGTAAAACTTATACTGGTTGGATTACTCCAATCCCCAGTAGAATTTCTTGCACTAACCTTAAAGGTATATTTACCACCTTCTAAGTTAGTATAACTAGCATAATTTCTGTTATCAGCTAATATCCATTCATTTTCTAAACCTTCTAATTTATAAGCATATTGAATTTTTTTTACATTTCTATAATCAGGTAAAAAGAAATTAAAATGTATATTATTACTTTTATATTTTAAATGTATTTCATTTAAATCTAAAAGTTCATCTTGATTTGTATATGCACTTCCTATAACTACATTAGGTATGAAGTCTTTTTCTATTAATTCTTTTGGATAAAATGAAGTAAGTCCGTTAATTCCTCCAAAAAACATTTCTCCATCATAAGCTTTATGATAGGAAAATCCATTGAATTCATTTCCTTGTAATCCATCTGCTAAATCATAATTAATAAATTTATTATTTTTTACATTAAATTTAGTTATACCATAATTGGTGCTTATCCATAGGCTTCCTTCATCATCAACTAAAATTCCATAAATAAAACTATTATATAAACCATCATTCTCATTATATCTTGTAAAACTTTCATCTTCTCTATTGAATTTATTTAATCCATATGATGTTCCAATCCAAACAGTATTATTCTCATCTACTGCTATGCTTTTTACTGCATCAAAACTTATACTTTTTTTATTATCTACTTCATTTTTATATACTTTTATTTCTTTAGTATTTTTATTTATCCTAATTAAGCCACCTTCTAAAGATGCTCCTATCCATATATCTCCATCTTTGTCTTGAGCTATTCCCGAAAACATAGTATCATATATCTCATTATTTAAAAATAATTCATTATATGATTGGAAATTATTCTCTCTATCAAAAGTACAAACACCATTTTCAGTCGTTATCCATAAATCTCCATCTTTATCTATAAATAAACTTCTAACATCATTTGATATTAAAGAATTTTCACCTTCATGAAAAAACTTTGTAAACTTATTAGTATCCTTATCATATTTTGTTAGCCCATTTTCAGTAGCTATCCAAATCTCATTATTAATACCAGTTATATCCCTTATATTATTATCACTAATAGAATTCTCATCACTTGAACTTTTATATTTAGTTATTTTATTATTATTTTTATCTATAATATTTATACCATTTTGAACAGTTCCAACCCAAATAAGACCATCTTTGTCTTTATATATTCCTGCTATCATATTATCACTTAATGAATTGCTATCTAGATAATCTTTTTTATAATTTATAAAGGAATTCTGATTATTAAAAATACTTATTCCATCATAAGTTCCTACCCATATTGATCCTGAATTATCTTCTGTTAAATACAACACTTCATCACTAACTAAGCTTTGAGGATCATATATTCTTGATCTATAATTTATGAACTTATTATCATTTTTTTCTAATCTACTAAGTCCTTTAGTAGTTGCTATCCAAATTGTTTTATTCTTATCCTTATATATATATCTAATAGAGTTACTAGCAATAGAATTTTCATTATTAGGATTATTATAATAATATTCTATAGTGTTTGTTTCTATATTTAATTTGTTTAGTCCACCGTTATATGTACCTATCCATAAATTATTATTATCATCAGCATATAAATCATATATAAAGTTATCCGAAATTGAATTACTTAATCCATCTGCATAATAATTAGTAATTTCACCAGTTTCCCTATTAACTTTATTTAGTCCTTCTTTAGTCCCTATCCATAAATCTCCATCTGTATCTTCATCTATTGAGTATATAAATTGACTAGTTAATTTATTAGTTCTGTCTTCATCTTCATATAATCTTATAAAGTTATCATTTTTCCTATCATATAAATTCAACCCGTTAGTTGTTGCTACATATATATTCTTATTTGAATCAATTAATACTTCAGTTATATTATTATCAGATAAGTTACAACCATCACTACCAGCAAAATAAGTTTTTATCTTATTTGTCTCAGTATTTATTTTATTCAATCCTCTTGATGTTCCAACCCAAATATCACCATATTCATCTTCATTTATAGATGAAATATAATTACCACTTATACTCTTATCGTATCCATCTCTATATCTATATATCTCAAATTCATGACCATTATACCTATTTAAGCCATCTGATGTTCCTATCCACATATAACCTTTGCTATCTTGAAATAAGTATTGAACTGTAGTTTGAGATAATCCATCTTCTACAGTTATTCTTTTAAAAACAATATTTTTTTTATCATTATTTACTGCACTAGCTTTAAAACATATAATATTAAGAATAAGACTAGTTATTATTGAAAAAGTTATTATTTTTTTTATTTTATATCTCATATAAATGATTCCCCACCACGTAATAATAATCCATTTTATACTTTATATTATATACTTTACCATGTTAAATATATATAAAAAAAAGACTAAAAATGTAATTTTTAGTCTTTATATTTTGGCAGGGGCAGTAGGAATCGAACCCACAACCAACGGTTTTGGAGACCGCTACTCTACCAATTGAGCTATACCC
>CAKVEW010000069.1 GCA_934746015.1 uncultured Clostridium sp. | reverse complement strand
CGTGTTAAGAGATTCGAACTCCTGGCCCACGCCTTAGAAGGGCGTTGCTCTATCCAGCTGAGCTAAACACGCATATTCTCGTAAAGAACATAAGTTATTTTATATCATTACTGTCTACTTGTCAATATCTTTTTTAAAACCTTTTTAATGGAGCGGGTGATGAGAATCGAACTCACGTAACTTGCTTGGAAGGCAAGGGCTCTACCATTGAGCTACACCCGCATATTAGGTTTTAAATGGTCGGGGTGACAGGGATTGAACCTGCGACCTCATGGTCCCAAACCACGCGCGCTCCCATCTGCGCCACACCCCGATATCTAATATCTCTCAGCGACAATGTTTATTCTACAATAGGAATAGCAATCCGTCAATAGCTTTTTTTAAATAAAATTAATAAAAATATATGTTTTTTACATAAAACATAATAATACTACAATAATGAAACGGATTGCTTAGCCTAATAACTATATTTCCCGAATATATAATTCAGGCTTTTTACCCTTATCTATTTCTATAAATCCCATTGTTCTTTTGGTGCTTCCATAAGGAAAAGTTATGCTCCCAGGATTCATTATAGTAATTCCATCATAATTACTTATTAGTGCCTTATGTGAGTGGCCAAAAAGCACTATATCAGCTCCAACTGATTTTCCCTTATAAAATATAGTATTATACTCATATTTTACATTATACATATTTCCATGAGTTATGAATATTTTTACTCCCATTACGTCTATAATTCTTTCAGCTGGATATTCATTACTAATATCACAATTTCCTTTAACTGCATATATTTCTCCATTAAAATCCTTCTCCAAAATTTTAATATCTGGAGCTCCATCCCCACAATGTATTATAATATCAACACCATGAAGATGTTTCTTTACTGCATTCACATTAGAAGCTTCATAATGGGAATCACTTATAACAGCAATTTTCATTTTTTCCTCCTACAATAATTCCTCTATTATTTTTCTAGCCTTTTGAAGTGCAATGCCTCTGTGGGATATTTTATTTTTTTCTTCCATAGTAAGTTCAGCAAAACTTTTATTTAATGGTTCATAAAAGAACAATGGATCATATCCAAATCCACCATTTCCTTTTTCATTCTCTAATATATAACCTTCAACTGTTCCCTTTATACTTCTATATTCATTCTTATCATTTATAATTGCTAATTGGCAAACAAATCTTGCTTTTCTATTCTTATACTCAACTCCTTTTAAATTCAAAAGAAGCTTTTCATTATTTTTCTTATCATTTCCATGCTCACCAGCATATCTTGCTGAAAAAACCCCTGGCTCACCTTTTAAGTATTCCACCTCTAGGCCTGAATCATCCGCCATAATTATAAAATCACTTTGCCCTTTTTTTATTAATTCTTTATATATTTCCACACTTTTCTTCTTAGCATTTTCTTCAAAAGTAAGTCCATCTTCTTCAACATCTATATTTAATCCTATATCCTTTAAAGATAAAACATCAATATCCCTTAAAATCCTTTTTATCTCTTTTATTTTACCTGAATTATTACTAGCAATAACTAATTTTTTCATAAATTATTTTCCTCCAGTACCTATCCATAGTGCATCCATTTTTAATGCATCCTTTTGGATTTGAACCATTTGCTTAATACCTTTTTGAGCTAAATCTAGTAATTCATTTAATTCATTTCTACTAAAAGGAGACTCTTCACCTGTTCCTTGAATTTCTATAAACTCTCCTTCATCTGTCGCTATTATATTCATATCTACTTTAGCATTAGAGTCTTCCTCATAACATAAGTCTAGTATTTTTTCTCCATTAAGAATTCCCACACTTGTTGCACTTACAAACTGCCTAATAGGATAAACTTCAAAAGGCTTTTCTTTATGAAGTTTATTAACTGCATCTACTAATGCTACAAATGCACCAGTAATAGAAGTTGTTCTAGTCCCTCCATCTGCTTGTATTACATCACAATCTATCCATATAGTCTTTTCACCAAGTGCTTTTAAATCCATAACAGATCTTAATGCCCTACCTATTAACCTCTGAATTTCCATAGTTCTACCATCTATTTTAAGCCTAGCTATATCTCTAACCTTTCTTGTTCCAGTAGATCTTGGTAACATATTATATTCTGCAGTTATCCAGCCTTCACCTTGGCCTTTTAAAAAGGGTGGTACTTTATCTTCTATAGAAGCTGTACAAATTACCTTTGTATCACCAACTTCTATTAATACAGAACCTTCAGCATACTTTGTATATCCCCTAGTAATTTTAGTTGATCTCACTTGATCATTTTTTCTTCCATCTATTCTCATGTTATTACCTCCATTTCTTAATACTATAAAAATTTATGCACTATTTTAACTTTTAACTCATATTATTAATATGAGGATTAATGAAGAGGTGAAGAATTTGCGATATATAGGACCATATTTTAGAATGAACAAATTATCTTATAAAGAAATTAACGGCCAACTTTTTCATTTGTCAAAAGAGGCCATAAGGACTTTAGTACTAGAGTCAAAATGTGGATTAGTTGATTCTACTAAAAATTATAAAAAATTGTCATCCTCTATTGATATTACCACATCCACTAATTTTTCTCCACTACTATGTATATATAGAAAAGCATCTCCAAACTATATTCATAGCAAAAATTATAATGGATTCGATGAAGAATCCTTTAAAAAGGAAATTTGCCCAACAACTAATGCACTATTGACTACAAGTATACTTAATTTATCTACTTATTATTCAAGATTTAAAGATGTAGATGAAAAATTATATGCCTATTCTAAGGTATATAAAAAACTTTCCAAAAGACAACTTGAATTTTATTCAATTAATCTCAGAAATAATGAAGGTGTTTTTACTGAGAAAAAGAATTTATCTGAAAATAATCATAAAGGCTATAATCTTGTAGAAAAAAATAATAAATTTAAGTTCTCTGACCAAGCTTTCATGATGTTTGCTTATAATCTATATTCAATATTATACCCTGAAGATAAACTTTCATTAGATTATAATAACTTTTCAATGGAAATACTAAATACACTTATTGAATTTAAAGAAAAAATATATGAATGCTCCTTTGAAGAAATATGTAAAATACTAACTGCTATAAATATGTTCTATAGTAATTCAAAAAATAATGATGCTAAAATATTAATTATTGATCTAACAGATTTCTTAATTAACAAATTTGATGAAAAGGACTATTATGTTGATTCATTAGATTTTACTTCATTATTTGCAATAAACTTAATGCTATCATTTAAACATACTCAAATGATTACCTTTAATGAAAAAGCCAAAGATATAATAAATAAATTATTATCACTATATGATGATGAGAAGGATATTTTCTTAAAATTATCAAGTAAAAAGGATTTGAAATATAGTTGTTTTGATATAACTTTTTACTTTTTAGCATTATTTATGTATTCTAAGGAAGATAATAGAGAAATGGAATATAAAAATATGCTCTCTCAATTATATAGAAAATTATTTATTACTTCAGGAATAGTAACTTCCTGGCCAGATGCACCTACTTTAGATGATGCCGAAAGATATAGAGGACTAACTTTTAACTCCTCTGATATGCTAGATGAAAGCTTTTTTAAGATGTCTACTACCCAATCGCCATCAAATTTGGGGGTAGCACCAATATTTAAGAAAAATATTACTTATTCAAAAAAGAAGGATTCCTTTAGTTCATCTAATTCATCTTTTGATAGTTATAAAAATCTTTATATATATAATTTAATAATATTCTTATTTATTAATGATTTTATGTTAGAAACAAATTTATTATCTAATTCATCAAATTATAGAGTCATTGATGAAGATTCTGTGGATGATAATGATTTTGAAGTAGATGATGAAAAAATAGATGATGAAAATAATGATATTAGAGAAAAAGATAAGGATGTTAAAGAAAAAACTGTAGATAATTAAGATATAAAATAATAGGACTGAGAAATTCTCAGTCTTATTATTTTTCTATTTCAATAAAATTAATGTTGCCATTACCATCTAGTACTAAATTTTTAATTTTCTTGTTTATAGCAATATTATCATTATAAAAAATCAATGGTAAAATAGTATAATTACTAAACAACTCTTCTTCAATATTTATGAAGATATTCTCTCTCTCCCCTTCTGTTTTAGCAATCAAAAACTTTTCTTTATTACTACTATCTAAAAAGTTTAATAAGTTATTGTAAATTGATGTATCGTTAGAGAATATTAAATCCCCCTGAATTAATGCAAAATCATAATAATTTCCTTTATCAATAGAATTTAATTCTTCCTTAGTGACTAAATCATAAATTAAATTAGTATCAGAGTTGTTTTCAATCCATGAAACTAAAAAATCACATATTTCCTTATTTTCATTACTTTCTTCTGCTATCATATGTACAGACTTAATACTAATACCTTCTTCTGGAGTTTCTCTGCTCATTACCTTCCTTGCTTGGAGCTTCTCTAAATCTTCTTTATCATCTCTAAAATAGCTTCCATCAGCTAATTCAATATACATACTATTATTTATCTGATACTCTTGAAAAGCCTTATTAATTAAATTATATACTCCTTTTCTATCCCCTATCTGCAAGGTATCGTCCTTAGGATTAAAAGCCAAATACATAGCTCTATTTGATTTTAAATTAATTAATCTTCCTTCTGACTTCAATCTACTTAATTGGCTCTTAGGTGGATTAATAACTATATCTCTTTTCCCTATTTCAAAAGAAGCCATTGCTACCTCTTCTTCTTCATAAGGAATAATTTTTATTTTATTTGCAATGTTTAAATTGATATTATTATTTTTTTTAAGACTTAATTCAGACATACTAATTTCTTCAATGCTATAATAACCTGAATAAATCAAATCCTTATAATTATTTTTTATATTCTCCCAAAGCAAAACATCTTTTCTAACTCTATATTGAGGAGTAGTAAGCTCTTCAATAAATTTATTATCATTTGAGTTTAACCTAAAAGTTATATTATCTTCATTAAAGCTTATCCCCACATCTTTAGTAAAGGACCCTTCTCCCTCTCTAAAGCTTTTAGCTCCATATACATTTAATAACGCTACTATATTTTCTTCATTTTCTTCTGTTAATATTTCTCTAAAAAACATAGCAATATCTTCTGAAGTTATTCTGCTTCCATCACTCCAAAATACATCACTTCTTATCTTAAAATCATATTCTAGTCCATCATCCCTTACTTCAACACTTTCTGCTAAAGAAGGTTTAATTTCATTATTTTCATTTAATTCTACTAATCCTCTGCTAGTTGCTGTAACTATATCCTGAGCTCTTTTATTTAAACTTCCCACCGCTTTAAAATCTGTTGGAATTTGTGAAACTGAATATATAACTTCATTATTATCATTTTTAGTTTGCGGAGTGGAAACATCTATAAAACCTATTAAAAAGCTAACAACTAACACTGATGATATAAGTGTTATTATTAATTTCTTCATATATACTTCTCCTTTTTGATTAGTATCTTTTAGAATTATATCCATATAAATGCTTAACTAATCAAAAATATTATTATTTATATAAATATACAAATTATACTTTTCCATATGTTATAATATCTTTATCTGAATTTGGGAGGAATATTAATATGGATTTAGCAGTGCAGATTTTTCAACTAGTCTTTTATGGTATAGGTACTTTATTTATGATAATATTTTCTATTATAGGAATATGGAGTTTTATTATTTTTAATAAATACTACAAAACTAAAAGAATTGAGAATTATATATTTGAAAAGATTTATCAATCTTTAAATCAACTTACTTATAAAAATAATAGTACTCTTAATGAAAATTCTGATGAAACCTTAGTAGGTATTGATGATTTGTTAAATGAAGAAGATTAAATTATATTTAAATAGAAATAAGAGGCTGTCATTACAGCCTCTTATTAAAATTGTAGAATGTAAAATAGTTATTTAATTATTTTTCTTAAATTTAGTTATTACTTTAAATAGATCACCATCTATTTCTATCTTAAAATCCCCACCTTGCAGTTCTACTATACTCTTCGCTATAGATAAACCTAGTCCTGATCCTTCTGTGCTCCTAGATTTATCACCTCTTTTAAATCTTTCTACAATTTCTTCTGAAGAAAAATCAATTTGATATGCTGATATATTCTTCATAGTTATTATAATCTCATCGTCATTGCTGATAACTTCAATATATACTCTAGACCCATCCATAGAATACTTAATTATATTATTTAATAGATTTTCATATACTCTATAGGTTTTTCTTCCATCTAAATATAATATTATTCTTTCCTCTGGCCACTTAGTTACTATATTTAAGTTAGCTTCAGAAATCTTTTCTTCTAGTTCTCCTATGACTTGTCTTAATAAAGAAACTATATTTAAATCTTCTTTTTGAAAATTCATAGTCCCTGATACTGCCTTAGAGGCTTCAAATAAATCTTCAATTAATATTTTTAATCTTTTAG
>CAKVEW010000068.1 GCA_934746015.1 uncultured Clostridium sp. | reverse complement strand
AATGAAGTAACATTTAAAACATCACACTTTAGTAAGTTTATAATTGCTGAAAAAGTTAAAAATGAAAATGGAGTAACTCTGCCAAGTACTGGAGGAAATAATCCTGTAAATGGAATAGGATTTGGATTAATATTATTACTAGTAGGAAGTGGATTTATGTTCATCAAAAAGAAAGAAAACTTAAATTAAAAATATAAAATAAAAAAGGGCGTGTAAAACGCTCTTTTTTATTTGGATTTTATAAAACTCTTAGAAATGCTAATACAATTAACATAGCACCTGATAGCCAAGCTAGACTTAAGTTTGTTATATCTACGAATCTCTTTCCAAGAAGTGATCCTAATAAAATAGCTAAGAGACCAATGATAATGGAAACTATAAAAACTTGAACATAATTAATTAGTATTAAACTACTACCAAATCCAACAGCTAAACTGTCTAAGGATAAGGCCACAGATAAGTATATAGCTTCTTTGTAAGATAAAACTTTAGATTTATCAATATCGGCTTTTGTTTCATTAGCATATACTTGAAGTACAAAATTTAAATCAAATAATTTAAATTTTAGCAGGGATAAATCTTTTGATTTATTGTTAATATAAGATTTAAGTAAGCTTTCAAACAATCTATAAAAACCTAAGAAGAATAAAATAATAAAACTAATAATTTTAGCTGTATTAATAGAAATATAATTTTGAAGAAAGCTTCCCAATATTAATGAAATCCCAAGCATACTAGAGGAGATAATGTCCACTATCAATGCAGAAATTAAAGGAATCTTAATTTTGCTACTTCCATAGGATATACTTGCTATGAATGAATCTATAGATACTGATAAAACTAATAATAAAACTTCTAACATAATTTATCCTCTGAAAAAAATTGATAGTATATACTATAAAAATAAATATATAAAGTTACAAAAAATGACTTTCTATATTAAAAATAATATAGTATACTATAAAAAATTAAAGGATAAATATTAAAATAATGTACAATTAATATAAAGGAGAATAAAATGGATAACAAGAACACTAATATTGGTGAAGATGAAAAAGTTATAATGAGTTTTTTAGATGAAAATGGAGAAAAAGTTGACTTTGAAGCAGTAGCAAGGGTTTACCTAAAAGAGATAGAGTATTTACTTTTAGCTCCAGTAGAAGATGATAGTGAAGACATTTTTGTATTTAGAGTAGATGAAGTAGATGGGAAAGAAGAATTAAATTTAGTTGAAGATGATAAAGAATTCCTTGAGGTAAAAAAGGAATATAAAAAACTGTTATATTAATTGGAGGATATTATGAATAGTGATAATATAATTGAAATACTTGAAGAAAACAATTTAACAGAAATAGAAGAACTAAAGAAGGAAGATGGAGTTTTTCTTGTAAAGTTCTTTTTAGACTTTGATGATGATGTATTGAGTGCGGCTAGAAGCTATGCAAATGAAGAAAGTGATTATGAAGAAGAAAGTGATGAATGGTATAAGGACTATTTTATACCGTATCTATACGATTATGGTAATGATGAAGTAGTTGACATTATTGAAGAAATAGTTGAAGAACTAGATATTGCAGGAGAAGTGATGGCCTTTCAAATAAGTGCATCTAACTTTGAGTTTATCCAATTTATGGCTTTATTTATGGAGGAAGATACAGAAATTACAATAGAGGATGTAGCTAAAGAATATATTTGTTAAGGTTTAATTTAGAGGGAAAATATTCTATTGCATATATTTAGATCTGTGCTATAATTAAAGTATAATAAATCCTGAGATGTGCGCTAAGCTTATAATATTCAACCTACATTGAATATACGGGATTTGCGAAATCTAAGTGTATGTCAGGCTCCAATGATTTACATTATTGTAGCGGGAGAAGGCAGAGAATTAGTGAGCTTAACCCACCTGCGAGTAGCAGGTATGAATATTTAAGTGACCGGCATGTTGGGAATATATATGTTTTTAATACCTCAAAAGTTGAGGTATTTTTTATTTTAAGCATAAAAACATTATAAGGTAATTTATAAGTTTTTATGCTTAAAAAAATATATATTAATGAAGTTTTTTGAATTATTAATTATGAAAATACATAATAAAAATTAGGTAAAGAAATTAAGCAACTTTTCTTACAGGATTGCTACGTAAGTTTTTTCTAATGTATTTATTGAATATATGCTTTTGATTCTTCGTAATTAGCTTGTCCAAGTCTTGCGAAAGATATATTATTAGTTGATTATTAGTAGAAAAGTATCTTAATAAAAAGTTAAGTAAAGCTTTTTTCCTTTTTATTTTTCTACTATATTTTTTTATCACAATTAGCACCTCCTATCGAACTACAAAATACAATGTCTTATAACAATATTATACCAAAAAGTATAAAAATGTAAAATGAAAAAATGCAACAAAAATCTACAAATAATTTAAGGGCTTGATTTAGAAATATTATAAATTTTGTTATATTGGATAAGATAAAGAATAAATAATTTATGTAAATAAGTTCACTTAAGAATAGTATATAAGTTGATATTGATAAAGAATCAAGGTAAAATAAAATAAAGAAGTGTTTACAAGAAAGGATGAACCACTTATGGATTATAAGGATATGAAAATAGATGATGTAATTAAGAGAATAAATGAATTATATAAAAAGAGTAAAGAAGAAGGGCTAAATAGCGAAGAAAAAGAAGAACAACAGATTTTAAGAAGAAGATATATTGATAGTGTAAAAAGTAATTTTAGAGCTCAGTTAGAGACGGTAGAGTTAAAAAAAAGAAATTAAAGGGTGATAAATTTGTCAGTTACAGTTGAAAAGTTAATAAAGGATTTTGACTTGGAAATATTATCTGAAGGAGAAAAGGGAATAGAGATATTTGTAAATGATATAAATAGGCCTGGATTACAATTAACAGGTTTTTATAATTATTTTGCTCCTGAAAGAATTCAAGTAATAGGAAAAGCTGAATGGAGCTTTTTAGAAACCATGGGAATAGAGCTAAGAAGAAAAAGAATAGATAAATACTTTAGTTTTAATTTGAAATGTTTAATTATTACAAGAGACTTAGAACCACAAGAAGAATTAATAAAAGCTGCTTTAAAAAATAAAGTTTGGTTACTTAGAACTGATTTAGTTACAACTAAGTTTATGAGTAAGTTAACTATTTATTTAGCAGATAAATTAGCTCCCGAAACAAGACTTCATGGTGTTTTAGTTGATGTATATGGAATAGGAATATTAATTACTGGAGAAAGTGGAATAGGAAAAAGTGAAACGGCTCTTGAATTAATAAAAAGAGGTCATAGACTAGTAACTGATGATGCAGTGGATATAAAGGAAGTTGATGGGGAACTTATAGGTAAGTCTCCAAGAATAACAATAGGTATGCTTGAGGTTAGAGGTATAGGAATTATTGATGTTGCATCATTATATGGATTAAGCTCTATTCTTCAAGAAAAAGGTATACAACTTCTTATGCACTTTGAGCATTGGAAAGATGATGGAGATTATGATAGATTAGGTTTAAATGATGAACGTCAAGATATATTAGGAGTTAAGGTTAAAAAGTTAAGGGTGCCAGTAAGGCCTGGAAGAAATATAGCTGTTATTATAGAAGCTGCTGCAGTTAATTACAGACATTCCCTTATGTCAGATGTTACTCCAGTAGATATAATCGAAAGAAGAATGGATAAAATAATAGAGTAAAATAAAAATATTAATGTTTTATATGGAGGGATAATATGGGTAATAGTGAAGAAAAGATAAATCCTTGGTTAAAGTATCAAGGAGAAAAAAGAGATGAGTTATTTGAGTTTTGTAAAGGATATATTGATTATATGTCAATATGCAAAACTGAAAGAGAGTGTGTATTAACTAGTATAGAAATGGCAACAGCTTTTGGCTTTAGAGATTTAGAGGAAATTATAGAAAATCAAGAAAGCTTAAAGCAAGGTGATAAAGTTTATTTAAATAATAAGGATAAAACTTTAGCTTTATTTATAATTGGAGAAGAGCCTATGGAAAAGGGACTTAGAATCCTAGGTGCACATATAGATTCACCAAGATTGGATTTAAAGCAAAATCCATTATATGAAGATACTAACCTAGCAATGATGGAAACTCATTACTATGGAGGAGTTAAAAAATATCAATGGGTTACACTTCCATTAGCTTTACATGGAGTTGTAGTTAAAAAAGATGGAACTAAGATAGATGTAGTTATTGGAGAAGATGATAAGGACCCAGTAGTAGGAATTTCAGATTTATTAATACATTTATCACAGGATCAACTTCAAAAAAAGGCTAATGTAGTAATTGAAGGTGAAGATTTAAATTTATTAGTTGGAAGTATTCCATTAGAAGGTAAAGAAAAAGATGCTGTTAAAGCTAATATCCTGAACATATTAAAAGAAAAGTATGATTTTGAAGAAGAGGATTTTGTTTCTGCTGAAATAGAAGTTGTACCAGCAGGAAGAGCTAGAGAGTATGGATTAGACAGAAGTATGATAATGGCATATGGTCAAGATGATAGAGTCTGTGCTTATACATCATTAATGGCTATGCTAGATGTTGATAAAACTAAGTATACTAGTGTATTACTATTGGTTGATAAAGAAGAAGTTGGTAGCAATGGAGCTACAGGAATGCATTCAAAATTCTTTGAAAATGCTGTTGCAGAAGTTATGGATAGACTTGGTGAGTATTCAAGTTTAAAATTAAGAAGAACATTAACAAATTCCAAAATGCTTTCTTCAGACGTCTCAGCTGCATTTGATCCAAATTATCCATCTGTAATGGAAAAGAAAAATTCAGCTTACTTTGGTAAGGGATTAGTATTTAATAAGTATACAGGTGCTAGAGGAAAATCAGGATGTAATGATGCAAATCCAGAATATATTGCATGGCTTAGAAATATTATGGATAAAAATGATGTTGTATATCAAACTGCAGAGCTTGGAAAGGTTGACCAAGGTGGTGGTGGCACTATAGCTTATATATTAGCAGAATATAATATGGAAGTTATAGATTGTGGAGTTGCACTTCAAAACATGCATGCTCCTTGGGAAATAGCAAGTAAACTAGATATATATGAAACTATGAGAGGATATAAAGCTTTCTTAGAAGAAGAATCTAATTAATATTAAAATAAGAGCTGTATTAATGTAAGTAATATAAAACTTATATTAATACAGCTTTCTTTATTTTCACTTATTTTTATTATGTGAATATAATATAAAGAGGTTAGGAGGGAGCTACTATGAACTTTGATTGGTCAAGATTTAAAAACTATGGTTTATGGGTTTCTATTATGGCACTAATACCAATGATTTTAAGTGCCTTTGGAGTAAAGATAATACCAGAAGAATATCAAGCTATAGCTAATACTATTTTATCTATATTAGTTGCTCTAGGAATCATAAGTAACCCAACTACTGAAGCTAAATGGTATATAGATGATAATGATAAGAATAATACAAATAATATAGATAATAAGTAAATTGAAGATTCTGGGATATTACTACTTTTTAGTAATATCCCTATATTATTATTTAAGAAAATATATTATCATTAAGTAAAATATATAAATAAAAGTGAGAATAATTATGAGAATTGGAGAATTTAGCAGAAAAAATAACATAAGTATTGAAACTGTAAGGCATTACATAGATTTAGAACTAATAATTCCATATAAAAAAGGTGGACAATATGATTTTGATGAAAATAGCCAGAAAAGTTTAAATAAAGTTTTAGAGTTAAAATCTTATGGATTCACATTAAATGAAATAAAGTCCATTCTAATTTATGAATCTCTTGGCAAATTTACTTTAGAAGACAGTAATTTATTAAAGGACATTTTCAAGTTAAAGGAAAAAGAAATAAGTAAAAAAATTCAAGAGCTATTAAGAACGGAAGAAAAATTAAAATATAAAATAAAAGAAATAGAAGCAAAAGAAGAAAAACGTACTATAAATATAGGAATTGATATTAATGGTTTAAAATATCTTTCATGTATTTATTGTGGAGAAGACTTATATTTGGAGGAAGGAAATATTAAGAATAATAAAATCATAGATGGAAGGTTAAGATGTAAATGTAAAAGACAATATAATATAGAATCTGGAATTTTAATTGTTGAAAATAATAAAGTTAATAATGATAATAGTAATGAAAATATTATGGAAAATTACCTTAGAGAAACGGATATTAATCATATTTCAAGTTTAAAAAAAGGTTTGGATTGGGGACATTTTAATTTAGAAAAAATAGATTTAGATAACAAAGTATTATTAGAGATTGGAAGTGGCCTTGGCTTTGCCTTAAGAAACTTATATAATATGCTAGATAATAGTATTTATATAGCTATAGATAATGATATAAATAAACATATTTATTTAAAATCTTTGCTTGAAAATAGTAATTTAAATAATAATGTTATATTAATTTGTACAGATTTTAAGAAAATACCTATAAAAGAAGAAGTTGTAGATATATTTTTAGATTGTAGTGGGAGTAGTAACTATTGGTTTGAAAATAATGATTTTTCCATAAGGGACATCTTAAAATACTTAAGGAAAGATGCATACTTATTATTATCATATATTATTTTTTATAAATGATGGTCTAAGTAAATAATAAGATGTTACCCAAAACACCCATGGTACA
>CAKVEW010000067.1 GCA_934746015.1 uncultured Clostridium sp. | reverse complement strand
GTTCTAGTATCAACAGAACTTGTTGCTTCATCTAATATT
Organism: uncultured Clostridium sp.; assembly: GCA_934746015.1. Classification (GTDB taxonomy): domain Bacteria; phylum Bacillota; class Clostridia; order Clostridiales; family Clostridiaceae; genus Clostridium. Next base: position 6,708 of record CAKVEW010000067.1, on the reverse strand, counting down.
AATATTTTAGGATCTGCTAAAATTGCACGAGCTATAGTTAATAATTGTTTTTGTCCTTGTGATACATTGCTTGCATCTTCATTTAGTTCCATTTTATAACCATCTGGTAATGTCTTTATAAAATGATGAACATGAGCCGCTTTAGCTGCTTCTATTACTTCTTCATCACTAGACCCTAGATTACCATACCTAATATTCTCCATAATAGAACCGTTAAATAACCATGTATCTTGAAGAACCATCCCAAATACTTTTCTTAAGTCATTTCTTTTAAAATCTTTTATATTATAATCATCTAGTAAAATTTCCCCACTATTTAATTCATAGAATCTCATTAATAGTTTAACTATTGTAGTCTTTCCAGCCCCAGTTGGTCCAACTATTGCTATTCTTTGACCTGGTTTTACCTTGCTTGAAAAATCATTAATAATTATCTTATCCTCATTATATCCAAAGTGAACATTCTTAAATGTAACTTCTCCCTTAATATCATTAATATCAACAGGATTTATTCCATTATCAGACTCTTCTTCCTCTTCAAGGAACTCAAATACTCTTTCAGCCGCTGCTGCAGTTGATTGTAGTACATTAGCAATTTGTGCTGCTTGTGCTATAGGCTGATTAAAGGATCTTATATATTGAATAAATGATTGTATATCCCCTACTTTTATATAATTTTTAATAGTTAAATATCCTCCTAATATAGTAACAATAACATAACCTATATTACCAATAAAGTTCATTACTGGCATCATCATACCAGATAAGAACTGTGACTTCCAAGCTGAATTATAAAGTGTATTGTTTAATTCGTTAAATTCTTCGACTGCTTTTTCTTCTCCATTAAAGGCTTTCATAATATTATGACCACTATAAATTTCTTCAACATGGCCATTTACATGTCCTAGGAATGTTTGTTGTTCTTTAAAATATTTTTGAGATTTCTTAACAACAAATGATATAAGTAATCCTGATAAAGGAATAATTAGTACAGCAGCTAAAGTCATAGTAACACTTATTGATAGCATCATAATAAGAACCCCAATAAGTGTAGTAATTGATGTAAATACTTGAGATAAACTTTGATTTAAAGTATTACTTACTGTATCTACATCATTAGTTACTCTTGATAAAACTTCTCCATGAGTCATTTTATCAAAATATTTAAGTGGTAACTTGTTAATCTTTAAAGAAATTTCTTTTCTAAGATTATAAGAAACCTTTTGTGCAATACCTGACATTATAAATCCTTGAATAAATGAGAACAAAGCACTAACTGCATATAGTACTGCAAGAATTATTAGTATATTTCCGATATATGCAAAATCTATTCCTGCACCAGCCTCTCCGGCTACCTTGCTCATTAATCCTTCAAAGAGCTTTGTAGTTGCTTTACCTAAAACTTTAGGTCCAATTATTGAAAAAGTAGCACTTCCAATTGCAAAAATTAATACTACTACTATAGATAGTCTATATGGTTTTAAATAATCTAATAATTTTTTAAATGTTCCTTTAAAATCTTTGGCTTTCCCTCCAGCAAGATGCATTCCTCCCATTGGACCACCAAAGCCACCATGTCTTCTACCTTTTACATTGTTACTCATGACATTAGTTCCTCCTTTGAAAGTTGTGATAAAGCTATTTGTTTATATATTTCACAGTTTTCTAAAAGCTCTTTGTGGGTTCCATTTCCAACTACTTCACCTTCATCTAAAACTATAATATGATTAGCATCCTTTATTGTACTAATTCTTTGGGCTACGATTATCATAGTTGCATCTTTTATATTATCTTTTATAGCTTTTCTTAATGCTGAGTCTGTTTTAAAGTCTAAAGCTGAAAAACTATCATCAAAAACATATATTTCAGGCTTCTTTACTAAAGCCCTTGCTATTGATAATCTTTGCTTTTGTCCTCCAGAAACATTAGATCCACCTTGTGATATTTCACTATCATATTTAGAAGGCTTAGCTTCTATGAATTCAGTTGCTTGTGCTATATTTGATGCATTTTTTAAATCTTCCATAGTTGCATTAGGAGAACCATACTTTAAATTACTTTCAATTGTACCAGAGAATAATACACCCTTTTGTGGTATATATCCAATCTTATCTCTTAAATCTTTTTGTTTAACATCTCTAATATCTATACCATCAATATAAATACTACCTTTAGTTACATCGTAAAATCTTGGTATTAAGTTAATTAATGTTGATTTACCACTACCAGTACTTCCTATAATTGCTGTTGTTTCCCCTGGCTTTGCTGTAAAGCTTACATCTTTTATAACATAATCCTCTGCACCTGGATATTTGAAACTAACATTTTTATATTCAAGTAATCCTTTTTTAGATGAATCGAATTTCTTAGAATCTTTTTTATCCTTTATAGAAAAATCAGTATAAAGAACTTCACTAATACGTTGAGCAGATACTGATGCACGTGGTAACATAATTGATATCATAGAAATCATTAAGAATGACATTATTATTTGCATTGCATATTGCATAAATGCCATCATATTACCAACTTGCATTTTTCCCAAGTCTACTTGATGGGAACCTATCCAAACAATTAATAATGTAAGACCATTCATAATAAGCATCATTATTGGCATCATTGAAGACATCAATCTATTTACGAATAAGTTAGTATTAGTTAAATCTTTATTAGCATTATCAAATCTTTCTTCTTCATGTTTTTCTGTGCTAAAAGCTCTTATAACTAACATACCTGTTAAACTTTCTCTAGTTACTAAGTTAAGTTTATCAATAAGTTTTTGAACAGATTTAAACTTAGGCATTGCAAAAGTAAATAATATACTTACCAATATTGTAATTAAGATTACACCAATGGCAATTATCCAAGTCATATTAGTATCAGTTTTTAATACTTTTAAAACTCCACCTACACCTAATATTGGGGCATAGAATACAATTCTAAATAACATTACCATGAGCATTTGAATTTGTTGAATATCATTTGTACTTCTTGTAATTAAAGAGGCAGTAGAAAATTTATCAAATTCCGCATTAGAAAAGTTTATAACCTTACTAAAGACATCTCCTCTTAAAGTTCTTCCAAGTCCTGCTGCAATTCTAGCTGATAATAATCCTACAATTACTGTAGCCACCATAGCTATTAATGCTATACCAATCATTTTTAATCCAGCTATAGCTATATATTTAGTTTGCAAACTATCTGTGTTTATTCCAATAGCCTTATATTCAGCCTTTACAAAGGAAACTGAAGATTGTTCAATTATACTATCTGACATTGCATCAAACTTTTCATTGATACCACTTAAGATCTCATTAAATTGTTCTTTAGGTAAGTTTTTAAGAACTAAAAAAACATCAGTATTTTCAGGCAATTGCATTTGGCTACTTATTTTATCAAAATTTCCTTCACCTGATTCTCCTGATTTAATTCCATAAACTACAAGTTCTGGTTTTGCTAAAATATTATTTAATTTTTCTATTACTTCCTTATCTTTTGTATTAAGTTCATATAGATCTTCTTGCTCAATTACAGGATATTTCTTCAGATAATCATTATAATCTTCTTCTGATAAATTATCCTTGCTAATTAATTTATAATTATCTTCCACTTGATTAATATCATTTTCTCCAATGAAAAGTGATAATTTCTCCATTTCACTTTTCCTTATAACTTTTGGAACTGAGTTTTCAATACCACCTTGTTGAATTCCAACATTTACTATATTAGACATATAGTCAGGAAGTGATAATTCACTAACAGCCTGAACAAATAATAATACTATTATTGCAATGATAGAACCTATAAACGGCTTTAAATATTTTGATAGCTTCATCATTTTATTTTGTCTCCTTTCATATTAGCCTTTTGATATATTTTATTACAAATATATATTAATTATATTTTTATAACTATTATATGTCAATAACAATTATACTTGTATAATTAATTTTTATAGTTTATAATAAAACTGATAATTACTTAGGAGGATACTTATGAATAACAATGCTATTAACAACATACCTGAAAATTTATTAGATTTATTAGTACTTATACATAATAAGCTTTTAAATCCAAACGAAATGGTTAAAGGGAGTATTATGCCTCCATCTCATATTAAAGTAATATTCTATCTGTCAAAGAAAAAAACAATGTCTGTTTCAAATGTAGCTAAATGTTTAGATATATCTAAACCTAATATGACACCTATTATAGATAAATTAATTAATGAAGGTTTTGTACATAGATACACAGATCCAGATGATAGACGAAAAATCAATATTGAGCTTACCGAAAAAGCATATTCATTTATTGAAGATAAAAAGCTGGAAATGAAATCTATTTTAATAGAAAAAATTTCTTTTCTTGAGGAAGATGATTTGCTAAAGCTAGATTCCCTAATAAATGATATGACAGAAATAATTTCAAAACTTGAATAAAAAATAGAGAAATAAATACTATGCTAGCTGCGTCCTCGATTTGCTCAAGTAACACTAGCATAGTATTTATTTCTCCTGATTCTATAGGTTAATTATATTATTCTATTGATACAACATCATAGCCTTCTTCTTCTATCGCATTGATCAAAGTTTCGTTATTAACTTCAGTTTCAACTATAGCATTTTTTTCTTCTAAACTAACACTAACTATATTTACCCCACTAATTCTTTCTAAAGCTTCTTTTACATGTGCTACACAATGATTACAACTCATACCTTCTATATTTATTTTCTTTTTCATTACTACCTCTCCTTTTTATTATCTTGTTATTACTTTATCTAATACTTTCATAATTTCATCAATTTTTTCATCACCATTACCACTTATGCATGCATCTTTAACACAATGTGATAAATGATTTTCTAAAATTATTAAATTAGCCTTTTTTAATAAAGACTGTGCTGCAAAAATTTGATTAGATATATCTATACAGTACCTATCGTCCTCTATCATTTTTATAATTCCATCAATTTGTCCCCTAGCTGTCTTTAAAGATTGCATTGCCTTTTTTCTATCTTCTTTCATATTACACCTCCCCACCCTATTGGGGTATATATAATAAATTATAGTATTTACAAAAAGTTTGTCAATATACTATCCTAAAACTATTATTTGAAAATTCAATAATATTATACAAATCTAATTAATATCATGTATAATTTGTAGTTAATATCATAAAATTAAGTATTATAGAGATATTTTTGATGTTTTTGTCGATTTTTATGATATTTTTAGTTTTTTATATTTCCTAAATTATATTTAATGATATAATAATAACGCATCAGTGATGTGGGTGGGTGAGGGATACAGAAAAGAGGTTTTACAGAAAGGATGGACAAATTATTTAAACTAAAAGAACACAAAACAAATTTTAAAACTGAGCTAGTAGCTGGTTTAACTTCTTTTTTTGCTGCAGTATATATTATTGTAGTTAATGCAAGTATTTTAAGCGATGGGGGGATAGCACAAGAGCCACTAATTATAGCAACAGTTCTGGCTTCATTTATAGGATGCTTATTAGTTGCAATAATTAGTAATACTCCCTTAGTAGTAATGCCTGGAATGGGAATTAATGCTCTATTTACTTATACTATTATATTAAGTATGGGCTTAACATTCAATCAAGCATTAGGAAGTGTTGTAATTGCTGGATTATTATTTTTAGTAATAGCCATAACTCCTTTATCTAAAATTCTAGATAAAGCGATTCCAAATTCTTTAAAAGAATCAATCACTATTGGTATAGGACTATTTATAACTTTTTTAGGTCTACAAAAAAGTGGACTTATTATTTCTGATCCTTCTACCATAGTAAAAATTGGAGATTTATCAAATCCAAGAATATTATTTTTTATTTTTATATTCTTATTAACAGTAATATTATTTGCTAAGAATATTACTGGAAGCTTTTTGATTAGTATAGTTACTGGTACTATCATAGCAATACTATTAAAGTTTGTTGATGTATCTAATTTAACCTTCTCATTACCTAATTTTTCAGAGTATAGAAATATATTTTTTAATATTGACTTAAGCGAAATTTTAAATATAAAGTTTTGGATTGCTACATTTTCTTTAACTTTAGTTATAGTTTTTGAAAATATAGGTTTATTACATGGTCAAGTTAATGGATTATTAAATGCTCCTAAAAAAAATAATAAAGCTTTAAGTTCAATAGCTTTATCTACAATAGCTTGTGGTTTTCTTGGAACTAGTCCATCAGTATCGACAGTTGAAGGTACTGCTGGTATTGCAGCCGGTGGAAAGACAGGACTTACTTCATTAATATCTGGATTATTACTATTAATATCCTTAATCTTTATTCCTTTTATTAATATAATTCCTAATGAAGTTATTGCACCTATATTAATAATTATAGGCAGCTTAATGATAAAAGGCATAGTACATATTGATTTTAATGATATTTCTGAGGCTATTCCTAGCTTTTTAATAATAGTCTTAATACCTTTGACATTTAGTATTATAGATGGAATTGCTTTTGGATTTATTTCATATACAATTATGAAAATCGCTACAAAAAAATATAAAGATATTTCTATAGTAATGTATTTAATTTCATTTACATTTATTATTTATCTTTTACTTAATACAATATAAAGAAGCTGTATAAACAGCTTCTCAGACTGTAGACAAAAAGGATATTTTCAAAAATGAAAATATCCTTTTTGTTAATTTTGTAGTTAAATC
>CAKVEW010000066.1 GCA_934746015.1 uncultured Clostridium sp. | reverse complement strand
GTATTAGGACCCTATTTTTGTAAGACAAATATCGACTTAATTATCTATATTACCACACCATTCTATGGATTTAGAATATACTTTCCATAATAAGCCTTCGCTAATACTCAATTTTTTTCGCATTTCAGTTATTTTATCACTATCAATATTTTCATAAGCCAATGCTAAGTCTAAAATATCTCTAAATATATTTTGTTCTCCTAATAGTGCATTTTTTATTTCAGCATTTAGTGGTAACTCTTGAACTACATAATTAATATCTTTTTCAATCATTAGGTGTATATTAGAAAATAAGCCTACCATAAATGCCGAAGTTTCATCTTTACAGTAAATTATCTTAGCAATTTCTTCACAAAATTTAGCTCTTATAATTATACTATTAGCATATCCATCATTTACAGATGACATTTCTGCCACTGATAATATAGATAGCCACTTTCTAAGTTCTTCTCTACCAATTAACACAATTGCTTGCTTAATTGACTTTATTTCTTGAAGAAAATTAAAATAAGATGAGTTAATAAATTTTAAGAACTTATATGTTAATGCAACATCTGTCTTTATTACATATTCAACCTTGTCCACATCATAATCTTCTTTAATAAGCTCTACTAGCAACATAAATATACTAGTATTTTTAACAGCAATATCTTTCCCCAAAAATATAGATGGTTTACTATAGTAATACCCTTGAAAAAAAGTATATCCTAATTCTTTTGCTTCATTTAGGTCCTCAGAAGTTTCAATTTTTTCTGCTAACATAGTTATATTATATTTGTTACATACATAAGCAATTTCTTTTCTAGATTTACTATTTGATAATATAAAATCAACTTTAACTATATCAATTACTCCAATGAAATTTATTATATGTTTAACATCTATAACATCATCTAATGCTATGCAATATCCTAACTCTTTTAAAAATAATAATTTATTTATTATTTCTTGAGATGGACTTACAGTTTCAAGAACTTCTATTACAATATTCTCTTTTAGAAGTAAGGTGGCAATATCTTTTTTTATTAACACCTCAGAAAAATTAACAAAAGCTCTTTTTTTATTTGTCAAAATATCAAGGCCAAATGATGATATGTTTTCAATAACTTTATAAGTTGAAATTTCATCCTCAATTGAAGGATTATAACTATTTTCTAGTGAATTTCTATATAACAACTCATAAGCTACTACTTTTCCATCTCTATCATAAATTCCTTGTCTCGCTATAAAAATATCCATGTTTTTTCCCTCAATTTATTAATATAAACCCATTATAAACCAAAAGATATAAATATAGAATATTTTTTTAAATTTTAAAAATAAAAGAGGATTTTACCTCTTTTATTATAATTTTCTATTTTTTGAAATGAATGCTATTCTTAACTACTGAAATATTTATTATTTCATTAGTAAATGCTTTAAGAAGAGCCTTTTCTAAAACTTTTTCATTATCGAAGTTTGCTATATCTCTACATTCTGCAAAGACTTTATTTAATTCACCTTCTACATTTCTATATGTTAATGTTACATATGGCTTATCATATTCCACATTAACTATTTTTAATCCCCATGATATTTGGGCATAATCACCATCTGTTGTTAATTTAGTTAACTCTCTTAACTTTTCTTTTTCTTCTGAAGGATCAGTAATTACAATCAATTCATCTCCAACTTTATATTTTCCCATATAAATTCCTCCTTAAATAAAACAAATTCTATCTTTAGTATATATTATTACTAAAAAATATGATATTATAATTTAGTGTATTTAAATATAGCCTTTTGTTAATTAATTAACAACTATATTCTATATAATATCATAAGAATTATTTTATTACAATATTATTAGAATTATCAGAAAATTTCAAGTAAAATTTTCTAATAGATATTTATTATTTATTAGAAAGTATTACTAACAAATAGATATTGACACCTAAAATTAAATATTATATAATTGATGTACAAATAGAAAAGGATGGTGTATTATGGAAAATATAACTTCTATCTTCCGAGAAAAGAAATTGAAGCTTACTCCTCAAAGATTAGCAGTTTATAAATATTTAATGAGTACAGATGAACATCCTTCTGCAGAAATTATATATAAATCACTTCAACCTGAGTATCCTACTATGAGCTTGGCTACGGTCTACAAAGCATTAAAGACTTTAGTGGAAGTTGGATTAGTTCAAGAAATTAACGTTGGTGAAGGTAATTTTAGATATGATGCTAATCAAAACGAACACGCTCATATCCAATGTATAAACTGTAGTAAGGTTTCCGATTTAGAAAATTTATCATTTTCTACTCTTAATCATGCTGCTGAGGAGTGCTCAGAATTTAAAGTTTTATCAAACAGAGTTTTCTTTTACGGATTATGTAAAAATTGTAAATAAAAAAAGCAAGCTAAGATTTATAATTAATCTTCAGCTTGTTTTTTTTATTTTGAAGGCCGCAAATATGCGGCCCAAAAGGGGGATGGGGGGGGTTTAGCTTAAACGAAGATTACTCTACGTTTGCTATAGGAGAATACTTCTCCGGTACAATAATAGTATTATCTACTCCTATATTTTTTATTCATTTTTTTATTTAAATAGTCCTTTGTTATAAGCATCAATTACCTTATCTAAAAAAATAGCCTTCTTATAATCTACTATACTCTTTATTGCCACTAACATCTGTACATTTTCATCATCCTCAAGAAATTCTTCATTTATATCTTCTTTAACTTCTTCATCATAATTCTCAACATCATCTAAATCTTCAGTATGCGATACATTATTTTCATAACCAGACATATTAGAAGCGTTATTTGATAAATTAAGATTTCCAAATCCTAAGCTACTCATGATATTCTGTAGTGGTGAAAAATCAAATCCCATTGAATTTGATTGGTTATTATTACTTTGTCTTAAGTCGAAATTATTTAAATCTATACCATCTGTTTTCATAGAAGATAGCATATTTCCAATTTGATTAAGATCTATGTTACTACCCAAAAGGTTCATAAGCTGGGTTGGATTAATACCAAAAGGAATATTATTTCCTAAGTTGTTTGAATATTGACCATTTATTCTATCCTCCCTACGTCTTCTTCTTCTTTTAGACATTAAGGTTCCTCCAATTATATTTCTGTTGTTTTATTATATGTAAAATTTTTTATTTTGATTATATTTTAGGGCATTTTTTTGGAGGGCTATGCCCTCCATCCTCTATACTATTAGCAGTAGCCGCCTCCACCAAACATATTACCTAAGCAACCTCCACATAGTAAGAATAATAATATTATTAAAACTGAGCAGCTACTATTCAACAAACCAGAACCACATGCTATTAATAAGAATATAATTGGAGTAATGCAACTATTTAATCCTCCAAAAATATTTCCTGTTCCACAGCAAGAATTTCCTACTGGTTGACAGCACATTGGTTCACAGCACATTGGTTCACAACAGCACTCATTAAAATTCTTTTCACGGCGATGTTTTCTTCTTGACATGATTATCTCTCCTTTCTAATTTATATTAGCAGCAACCGCCTAATAAATTTCCACATCCGAAGTTGCCGCAGCCTCCAAAGCCTGAGCCACTACAAAGGAATAGGATTACTAATAGGAATAGATAAGGCGTACAATTTCCTAATCCAGCACCACCATATCCTCCGCCAAATCCTCCGTATCCATCAACTCCGTCACAACAGCACTCACAGCAGCACTTATCTTTGCGTCCTTTCTTACAGCAGCACATCATTTGTCCTCTATTACCACCATATCCTCCGCCAAATCCACCGCTGTAGAATAGGATTAATAGGATCCAAATCCACCATCCGCCAAATCCAAATCCACCGTTATTACAACAGGATTCTGTTCCTCGTTGTGAACAATTAGGTGCAATACCATCGTCACAGCTGCATGAATTTAAACCATTTAGAATTTCATTCATTTCCATAACTTACTCCTCCTTGGGATTTTTAGTTTTTTTCTTTTATAGTACATGATATTCCCTCGAATAATAATTGCCACTGTTTTTTATTGTAATAATTTAAAATTTAGTATATAAATATTGTATTCCTTGCGACCTCGTAAACTCCAAGTCGCCTTCATAGGATATTTATATGAAAGTTCTTTTATAAATAAAAAAGGATATAAATATTATATTTCTTGCCACCTAGGATTGCTCCAAGTTGCAATTATATAATATTTATATCCTTATATAGCGAAAGTAGTAATTTTTATTTATGATATTCCAAATTATTCACTTTCTGTTTCAGTTTCTACTAAAGGTCCAAATAGATTATCGATTAATTCATCTTTTCCTTTTTTATTAACAGATGAGAAAAAGTATAATTTATCTTCTTTTCCTAATTTCAAAGTATCTCTTATTACTTTTTCATTTTTTCTTAATTCATTATTAGATAATTTATCGCTTTTAGTCGCAATAATTACTTCATCATATCCATAAAATTTAATCCATTCATGCATTTGTATATCATCAGCTGTAGGTTTATGTCTTGAATCTACTAATAAAACTACTCTTTTTAGTTCCTCACGGGCACTTAAATATGTTTCAATAGTATTTCCCCAACTAGCCTTCTCTGTTTTAGATACTTTGGCATACCCATAACCAGGTAAATCTACTAGATATAATTCATTATTATTTATTTCAAAAAAATTAATCAATCTAGTTTTTCCAGGTGTTTGACTTACTTTAGCTAACTTTCTTCTATTTGTTAATGCGTTAATTATAGAACTTTTTCCAACATTAGAACGACCCACAAAAGCAATTTCAGGAAGGCCTGTTATTGGATATTGTTCCTTTTTAACTGCAGAGGTAACAAAATCTGAGTTTTTTATTTTAAACAATAGTATCAACTCCAATTATAGCTTTTTTTAATACCTCATCAACATGATCAACTGTAATTATATTAAGTTTATTTCTGACCACATCTGGTATTTTATTAATATCTTTTTCATTTTCTCTTGGAATTATTATAGTATCAATTCCTGCTCTAAAAGCAGCAATAGACTTTTCCTTTAATCCCCCTATAGCTAAAACTCTTCCTGTCAACGTTACTTCTCCAGTCATAGCTACATTACTTCTTACCTTTTTATTTGTTAATGCTGAAACTATTGAGGTTATTATAGTAACACCAGCAGAAGGTCCATCTTTTTTAATAGCTCCTTCTGGGAAATGTATATGGATATCTGTATTTTTATAGAAATCCTCATCTATTCCATATTTACTTGCATTTGCTCTTACAAATCCAAAGGCTATTCTAGCAGATTCTTGCATTACATCTCCTAGTTGTCCAGTTAAGGTTAGTTTACCAGTTCCTTTCATAACTACAGATTCTACTGGTAATGTATCCCCTCCAGCAGCCGTCCAAGCCATTCCTTTTACGACTCCTACACTATCTTCTTTATCTTTAACATCAAATGAATATATTTTATTTCCTAAATACTTTTCTAATCTATTTGCATTAATTGAAATAGAATTTTTGTTATTCTTCATCATTTCAGTAAGAGATTTTCTTATAAGCTTTCCTAAAACTCTTTCTAAACTTCTTACTCCAGCTTCTCTTGTATAATAATTAATTATATCCTTTATAGCTGCTTCTGATATTTTAAACTGATTATTTTCTAATTTATGCTCTTTTAATAACTTTGGAATTAAATACCCCTTAGCTATATGATATTTTTCTTCATAGGTATATCCTGATACTTCTATTATTTCCATTCTATCTAAAAGTGGAGTTGGAATTGTATCAAGTGAATTTGCAGTTGTAATAAATAATACTTTGGATAAATCCATATCTAACTCTAGATAATGATCTCTAAAAGTATTGTTTTGTTCACTATCTAAAACTTCTAGAAGTGCATCTGCAACGTTACCTCTATTATCTGAACCTAATTTATCTATCTCATCTAATAAAATTAGCGGATTATTTACCTTAGCTTCTTTTAGAGCATAGGCTAATCTTCCAGGAATTGCTCCTACATAAGTTTTTCTATGTCCCCTGATTTCAGCTTCATCTCTAACACCACCTAATGAAATCCTAGTATACTTTCTATTAGTTGCATGTGCTATAGATTTAGCAATAGAAGTTTTTCCAACTCCAGGAGGACCAACTAAACATATTATAGGTCCCTTTAAGCTATTTGTATATTGCTTTACAGCTAAATACTCTATTATTCTTTCTTTCACTTCTTCTAGACCATAATGCTCATTATTTAGAATTTCTTCTGCTTCTTTAATATTGAAGTTATCCTTTGTTGATTTACTCCATGGAATATCTAAAATCCAATCTAAATAATTTCTTATTACATTACTTTCTGAGCCTTGACCAGCAGAAGACCTTAGTCTATTCAATTCACTTTCTGCTTTTTCTCTAACGTATTTAGGTAGTTTAGCCTTCTTTATTTTATTTTCATAATTGGCTATTTCCTTCTTATCTTCGTCATATTCACCAATTTCTTCTTGAAGAGCTCTAATTTGTTCCCTTATATAGTATTCTCTTTGAGATTTATCAATACTTTCTTTAAGTCTTTTACCTACCTTTTTTTCTATATTCAATATATCAATTTGATTCTCTATTATAATCAGTAATTTTTCTATTCTCTTCATACAATCAACTTCTTGAAGAATTTCTTGTCTTTTCTCTTCATCAATGATTATATAAGAAGCCACTACATCAGAAAGTTCACTATAATTATTAATTGTGTCAAAAATAGACATGATGCTATTTCTATTATTTCCAGAAGCATTTAAATACTTACTGAAGCTTTTTTTAAGCAAGTTAACATAAGCTTCTATTCCTTCATATTCTTCATTAGAAGGTTCTTCTATTCTTTCCACTTCTGACTCGATATATTTATCTTTGTCTTTTATACTTATAAGTCTACCTCTATCTATGCCCTCTACTAATACTCTTATAACATTATTAGGTAATTTTATTATTTGTTTTATTTTGCAAATAGTTCCAATTTCAAATATATCATCAAAATCAGGTTCTTCTATTTCATAATCCTTTTGTGTTGATAAGAATATTTCTGTTTGTTTGTCCATTGCAGCTTCAACTGCTGCTCTAGACTTCTCTCTCCCTACATCAAAATGTATAATCATATTCGGAAAGATACTAATACCTCTTAAAGGAATTAAAGGTAGAGTCATATAATTTTCACTCATTATTCCCATCCTCCTTATTTATTGTATAACTTTATTAGTATACACATAAACTTGCGTTTTTTCAATCTATTTTATATAACTATATTAGCAAGCTAATTAATAATCAATATTTAATAGTAACTCATGTCATTCTAAGCAGTTTTACTAATATTATAATACATATATAAAATTTAGCAATGAAAAAAATATTCTTCTCCTAATATTCAACTAAAAGAAAAAAACTCCTAAAGGAGTTTCCAGAGTGTCGACAAAGTCGACACTCTTTCGTTTTTATTGTAAAATATTTTTAGGTGATTAAAATGTTAACAAAAAAA
>CAKVEW010000065.1 GCA_934746015.1 uncultured Clostridium sp. | reverse complement strand
TTGAGTCCAGTTCAATACCGTACCCAATCCCAAAGGATTGCTTAATCAAAACGTCCAACATTTGGGGTTCAGATCAAATATACTCCTTTTGTTTTATCTAGATTGTAAAATGTCTTTTATAACTAGGTCTATTTCAGGTATTTCTTTATTTGTATATGTAAAGATATTGTAATCATAAGAATAATCATCAAGAGCTCTTTCAGTTGAATGATTATTTTGTTCTTTAGTTAAATTATTTTCATAATCAACTCTAGTTATATGTATAGATATGGTTTTCCCTATATCTTTTAGACATTCTATTTCTTTTGGAAATCTTGCATCTGGTATTATAGCAATATCAAAATCCTCTTTAACTAAATCAAGAATTTTAACTAGTTCATTAATTAAAAACATTTTATCTTGAGCTCTCATTTTATCTCCTAGCTTTTGAAGAATACTTCTGCCTAATTCATCTTTAATGCCGTTCCAATTATATACTTGTGTTGCTACCATTTTTAAATAATCAGCATAATGAATTATAAATACTTTTTTTCCTTTAGCTTCAAGAAGATTTTTAAGTTTATTTGCAAGTGTATCTTTACCATGTCCAGCAGGACCAGAAATTGATATACATTTCATTAATGAAATCTCCCTTTTCTTTTGAATTTACTAGCTTTATTTTAAAATTATATCACAATATAGTTATTATATATTGAAAAATATAATATAATAAATTAAAATTATATTATAAATTTGCAGATGTGGCGGAATGGCAGACGCATCATCTTGAGGGGGTGACGGGGGAATCCTCGTGCGGGTTCAAGTCCCGCCATCTGCACCAAAAAAATAGTAAGAATTCAATTGCAATACAGGAATTGGATTCTTTTTAAATTTCTTTTCTTATGGAAAATAAAGTAATATACTTAGTAGAATTGAGACCACTTAATAAATTTCACCTTTAGTCGCTGCGTAAGTAGCATTCACAAAGTCATTCTATTATGTTAAAATACACTAAATGCAAAACAAATCTTTAATTCGAGATAGAAAGCTCGACAAGATTGTAATATTGAATAGCCTAAGTGGTATAGTCACCTTTAGCTGTGATTTTGGAATTTACAATCTTGCCATGCCCTTTGTGCATTGCAGTTTTTTTGAAAATTTCTTTATTTAAAGGAATACAATTTTTCCTTTTCTAAGAACACAACTAAAACTTAAGGAGGCTTTATTATGGTAAAGAACAAAAAACAAAACTTACAAGAAGGAATTTTTGATGCTAGGGAATTAGGAACTCCAAAAATGATTCTTCTTGGACTACAGCACACCTTTGCAATGTTTGGAGCAACAGTGCTTGTGCCTATGATCACAGGTCTGGATATATCCACAACACTTCTTATGGCTGGCCTTGGAACTTTATTATTTCACTTCATCACAAAAGGTAAGGTTCCTGCTTTTCTTGGCTCATCCTTTGCTTTTCTAGGCGGTTATGCTGCTATAGCGCCTAAAATAATTTTAGAAAACGGACAGGAAGTAGCAAACGTGGAAATGATTCCATATGCTTGTTTAGGAGTTGCTTCCGCAGGTGTTATTTATCTTATTCTTGCATTATTTATTAAGTCCTTTGGAGTTAAAAGAGTAATGAAGTTCTTCCCACCTATAGTTACAGGTCCAATCATAATAGCCATTGGGCTCAGTCTTGCAGGTACAGCTGTAAATAGTGCTAAAACAAACTGGCCTTTAGCGCTTATAGCTCTTTCAGTTATTGTTATCTGCAATATTTGGGGTAAGGGCATGATTAAAATAGTCCCAATCCTTATTGGTATTGTAGTATCTTATATAGCTGCCATACTTATGAACGTTATAGATTTCACTCCAGTAATTGAAGCTTCATGGTTCGGCTCTCCAATAAAATCAGAAGCCTTAGTCTTTGGTAATGTAAAGGACTTATCCCTTGCCATCAGTGCAGTAATAGCAATAGCACCTATAGCACTTGCAACAATAATGGAGCATATTGGTGATATCTCTGCTATATCTTCAACCACAGGAAAGGATTTTATATCTGAACCAGGTCTTCATAGAACTCTTATAGGTGACGGTCTAGCAACTACCATGGCCTCTCTCTTCGGTGGCCCAGCTAATACAACCTACGGTGAAAATACAGGAGTTCTTGCACTTACTAAGGTATACGATCCTAGAGTTATACGAATTGCTGCCTGCTTTGCAATTTTCTTTTCTATAAGTCCAAAGTTTGCAGCACTTATCAATACAATTCCTTCAGCTATTGTAGGTGGCGTATCCTTTGTGCTTTATGGTATGATCTCTGCAATAGGCATAAGAAATCTAGTGGAAAATCATGTAGACTTCTCAAAGAGTAGAAACCTTATAATAGCAGCTGTTATCCTTGTTACTGCTCTAGGTGGAGTAACAATAGCAATTAACGATACTGCATCCCTTTCAAGTCTTGCTATAGCTTCTATAGCAGGAATTATACTAAACAGTATTTTCCCAGGGGAAGACTACGAAAAATTAGCTGAAGAAAATGAAGCTCCTAAGGGAAATACTTATAATGTATAAACTCTTATTAAAAAGATATGATCTTTAATCGGGGAGGAGGTAGATAATTATTTTATCGACTGATATCCCACACTACTGTGAGTACTATTCGGTATACGGCAATTCTTTAGTTTATGAGTACTTGTACGTAGTGTTTTAGAGAAATAAGTAGTACCTTAGATTTTCTAAAATTGCATTGTCTAGGCTTTTACTAAGAATGGGGCTATTGGATATTCTCCATTAGCCTTTCCTAGTATTTGCATATTATCAAGCCCTATTTTTCGCAGTCCCAAAATGCCTAATCATTTTGTACTTTGTGGAAACTTTCTTCCACTGTTTTCAATATATCATTCTTATTTTTCTTCTCATCCATTCATCAGCATCTCTGAGAAGGTTTATCATATCGGCAATCCTGAAGTAGTTTACCTAGCCTTGAATATACTGTCTTAACTTCTTAATCCTGTATTCGTTACTCCAACTGTTACTTAGTTATATACACTATTGATGAAATAACAACAGTATTTATATTAAAGTGCATATTTAACATAATGAGTATAAGAGAGTTTAATAATGATAAATATATAGATAATCAATGATGTGTTAAAGGGAAGATAGAAAATGAAGGCTTCAATACACAGAAGAACCAGAGAGACAATATAAATCATGCAAAAAGTGTAAACTACAATGCAATGAGGTGTCACTACCTGGTAATACAAATAGCGGACATACTGCTTCAGCTATATGATAATTGAAAATAACTGTAACAAAAAAAATAATCTACAAAAAATGTCTTGTAGTATAGTATGTTTGTTACCTGTGAATAAATTGATAAAATTAATCATTCAGTTGAGTATTATTCTAAAAATTATATTATTTAGTCGCATTGCGATCCTTTGACAAATTTCACCTTTCGTCGCTGATAAAAACATTGAAGGATTGATATTTATTTAACAATAGAGTATACTATTTATTGGAAGCTTAATATGCGGATGTGGCGAAATTGGCAGACGCGCTAGATTCAGGTTCTAGTGAATGAAAATTCATGTGGGTTCAAGTCCCGTCATCCGCACCATATTGGATACAACTACTTTAAAGTAAGATATAGTAGTTGTATTTTTTATTTTCCAGGTCTAACATGGAAAACAGAGAGACAACACCTAGTATGCTTGATATGAATAACGATGTATTTAAAGGATGGTGGGATGATAAATAAAAAAGTGAAAACTAATAAGTTGAGTTAAGAGATTAATATATGCTATAATGAGAAAAAAATGATAACTATTACATAAGAATTATTATTAGTTTTAATAGCAATTTTGTTTAATAGTTTAAAAACAATGGAGGAAATATAAATGAACTTAACAAAGATACTAGGAATTAAGTATCCAATAATTCAAGGAGCAATGGCACAAATAGCCACAGCAGATTTGGCTTCAGCAGTATCAAATGCTGGAGGCTTAGGGATTATTGCTAGTGGTGGTTTTACACCAGAAAGGATGCGAGAAGAAATTAGAAGGTGTAAAGAATTAACAGACAAGCCTTTTGGAGTAAATGTAATGCTTATGCATCCTGATAAAGAAGAAATCGCAAGGATTGTTGTTGAGGAGAAGGTCAAAGTGGTTACTACTGGAGCAGGATCACCAGCACCTTATATGAATATGTGGAAGGAAGCTGGAATAATTGTTATACCAGTAATACCAAATGTTAAGATTGCAAAGAAGATGGAAGCAATAGGTGCTGATGCATTAGTAGCAGAAGGCACAGAAGCAGGTGGACATGTAGGAGAAACAACTACTTTAACTCTTGTTCCTCAAATTGTTGATGCTGTTAATATTCCAGTAGTAGCAGCAGGGGGAATAGCTGATGGAAGAGGAATAGCAGCAGCCTTTGCATTAGGAGCACAAGGAGTTCAAATAGGAACAAGATTTATAGCAACAAATGAGTGTCCAGTTCATGAGAATTTTAAAAATGCAGTTATAGACTGTGGAGATGCAGATACTGTAGTTACAGGAAGAAGTTTAGGAGCACCAGTTAGAGGAATAAAAAATCCTATGACAATTAAGTTCTTAGAATTAGAAAAAAGAGGGGCTAGTAGGGAAGAATTTGAAGAGCTAGGTACAGGAGCACTTGGAAAAGCCGCAATAAAGGGTGATATAGAGAATGGTTCTGTAATGACAGGGCAAATATCAGGCATAATAAATAAAATTACATCTGTAGAAGAAGCTATAGAATCTATGATTTCTGAGGCTAATGAAATTTTTCAATCTTTAGGGAAAATAAATCTTAGATAAGCATTATTAGAATATAAGAAAAACTGAAGTTTCTAACAGTTAGAATATATTTTAAATAGTTATTATAGGTATGGAATAGATATTGTAATAAGCACTTATTCCATATCTTTTTTTATGCATTTAATAATAAACATATATCTACAATAATTACAATTTTATGGGGATATATTATAATTAAATAGGTATAAATTTTTTATAGATAATTTTATCATTATGTTAATAAATTATGTTTGGGTGATGATATGAAGGGAAATAGGCTATTTGAAATAATATATATTTTGTTAGATAAGAAAAATGTAAAAGCAAAGGATTTGGCAGAGCATTTTGAAGTATCACAAAGAACTATTTATAGAGATATAGAAGCTTTATCTGAGGCTGGAGTTCCTATTTATATGACTAAGGGTAAAGGCGGAGGAATAAGTCTTTTGTCTGATTTTATATTAAATAAAACCCTTTTATCTAAAGAAGAAAAAAAGGAAATAATAGCAGCTATGCAGGGTTTTAATGCCGTTAATAAAAATGAGTTTAATGGTGCATTATCTAAACTAAATTCATTTTTAGGTGAAAATAATGAAATTTGGATTGAAATTGATTTTTCAAATTGGGATAAAAATAATGATTTAGGAGAAAAATTCACAAATATAAAGAATTCTATAATAAATAAGAATTTGATATCCTTTCAGTATTTTAATTCAAAGGGAGAACTACTAGAGCGAATTGTTGAACCTTTAAAATTAGTCTTTAAAGGGCAAGGTTGGTATCTATATGGATATTGTAGGAAAAGAGAGGCTAATAGATTTTTTAAGCTTACAAGAATGAATAACATAAATATTACTTCAGAAAAGTTTACAAGGACTGCACCTAATAAAATATTTTCAGAAAAAGATATGGAATATTCTGGTGAGATAGTACATCTTAAATTAAGAGTAAATAAAAATCTAGGTTTTAGAATATATGATGAATTTAGAAGTTGTTCTTTAGATGATAATGGTGATTTTATAGTTGATTTAGATTTTCCTTTAGGGGATTGGCTATATGGGTACTTAATGTCTTTTGGAGAAAACATAGAAGTCCTTGAGCCATTATATATAAGAGAAGAAATGAAAAAAAGATTAATAGCAGCTCTAAATAAATATTAATATGACAGACTGGTGTCATATTAAGGATTGTATAATATAATTATAACAGGGATGTGAAAGGAGAATTATGATGAATAAATTAGATTATAAAAAAGAGTTTAAAGATTTATATTTACCTAAAACACAGCCTATGGAAATAATTGTTCCTAAAATGAATTTTATTATGGTAGATGGTAAGGGGAATCCAAATGATGAAGATGGAGAATATAAAAAAGCAGTTGAGTTATTATATGCATTATCATATACAATTAAAATGAGTAAGGATATTAAAAAAGAACTAGATAATTACTTTGATTATGTAGTTCCACCTCTTGAAGGGTTATGGTGGTTAGAAAATGATGACATGGATTTTAGTAAAAAGGATAAATATATTTGGACTTCTATGATACGTCAACCAGAGTTTGTTACTAAAGAGATTTTTAAGTTAGCATGCAATGAAGTTAAAAAGAAAAAGCCACACATAGATGTAAATAAGGCAAGATTTGAAGTTTTTGATGAAGGCTTATGTGTTCAATGTATGCATATAGGTCCTTTTGATGAAGAAGATAAAACTATTGAAAAAATATACAAATATATAAAGGAAAACAATTTAATTCATGATATTTGTGGAATTAATGAAGATGGAAAAATAAGAAGACATCATGAAATTTATTTATCAGATCCAAGAAAATGTAGTATAGAAAGAATGAAAACTGTTATTAGGCATCCTGTTAGGAGGGGGTAACAATGGAAGTTATAACATTAAATAATGATAATATTGATTCTGAACATATTTGTTGCTCTTTATCAGATAAAAAAGGTGAATGTGGAGTTTATCTAAAGAAGGAATGGTTAAAAGAAAGATTCAATGAGGGATTAGTATTTAATAAAATAAATGTTAGAGGAAAAGCTTTTATTGAGTATATTCCATTAGAAAATGCATGGGTACCTATTGAAGGAAATAATTATATGTTTATAAATTGTTTCTGGGTATCTGGAAAATTCAAGGGCCAAGGGTATGGTAATAAATTATTAATGGAATGTATTAATGATTCAAAGAAAAAAGGAAAGAATGGTATAATAGCACTTTCATCGAAAAAGAAAATGCCATTTTTATCTGATGGAGATTACTTAAAATATAAGGGATTTAAAGTATGTGATACAGCATTCCCTTATTATGAATTATTGTATTTATCCTTTCATAATGAAGATAATTTGCCTGAATTTAAAGAAAATGCAAGACATGGGAAAATTGATGAAAAGGGATTAATATTATATTATTCTAATCAATGCCCCTTTACCAACAAATATGTTGATTTAGTTAATAATATTTCAAGAGAAAAGGGAATTGATATAAAGGTAATTAAGTTTGAGAATAAGGAACAGGCACAAAGTTCTCCATGCCCTTTTACAACTTATAGTTTATTTTATAATGGGGGATTTATAACAAATGAAATATTATCAGAAAGTAAGTTTAATAAGCTTATTACGGAAAAAGGTATTATTTAGGAGCGATATGTATGGATTTTATACCAGCAAAAAGTATTATATCTGGATATAGAGAAAATAATAATTGGTTTGGCATTAATTATAATATGAATATATATAAGGGCTGTTGTCATGGATGTATATATTGTGATAGTAGAAGTGAGTGTTATGGTATAGATAATTTCGATATTGTTAGAGTTAAAGAAAATTCTTCAGAAATAATAAGAAGAGAATTAAGGTCTAAAAGAAAAAAAGGCGTTGTTGGAACAGGTGCCATGAGTGATCCTTATAATCCTTTTGAAAATAAGCTTTCGTTAACACGTAATGCACTAGAAATTATTGATAGCAATGGTTTTGGAGCAGCTATTGCAACAAAAAGCGATTTAATTGTAAGAGATATTGATATTTTAAAAAGAATTAAGGAGCATTCTCCAGTACTTTGCAAAATTACAATTACAACGGCAGATGATGAGTTATGCAAGATAATTGAACCAAATGTAGTAGTTACATCTAAGAGGTTTGAAGCAATAAAAAAATTATCTGATGAAGGTATATACACAGGAATATTATTAATGCCTATTTTACCTTTTATAAATGATACTGAAGAAAACATAATTAATATTGTAAGATTAGCAAAAGAAAATGGAGCGAAATTTATTTATCCTGCTTTTGGAGTTACTTTAAGGTCTAATCAAAGAGATTACTTCTTTAAGATGGTAGATAAGTATTTCCATGGAGTTAAAGAAAAGTATATTAAATATTTTGGTAATGATTATATGTGCAGTAGCACAAATGGAAGAAAGCTTTATAATACATTTGTTAATGAATGCAAAAGCCTAGGGATTCTTTATAAAATGAGTGATATAATAAATAGCTATAAAGAGGGTTATAATAATGAACAACTAAGCTTATTTGATATATAGATAGAAACTTTAGATAAGTCTATTTAATTAAAAATAAATAATATAAATATTATATGAAGGAGATAGAGATTATATTTTAGCCAGGTATATTTACTTAGGCAAGGGATATAATATCAATCTTCTTTTTTATCTTTTTAAGGAGTTAATTTTGTAGAAGAATATTTTATATGTTATTATAAATATAAAGTTTATTGTATATAATTAAATAACTTTACATTAGGAGGAAACATGATTAAAGCAGTATTATTTGATTTAGATGGAACATTATTAGATACAAACGAATTAATATATAATTCTTTTGATAAAACTTTTAGAGATAAATTAGGAATGGAATTAAAAAGAGAAGAAATTTTAGATTTCTTTGGAAGACCTTTAGGTGAACCTTTTAAAAAGCATGCAAAGGAAGAAGATGTTGATGATTTAGTTGCTTATTATAGAAAGTATAATGAGGATACACATGATACAATGTGTTTTGCCTTTGATGGGGTGAAGGAACTTTTAGATGGATTAAAGGAAAAAGGAATAAAAACTGGGATAGTAACTTCTAAGAGAGAAGAACTTGCAGTTAGGGGAATGAAAATAGCAGGAATTCATGATTATATGGATGTAATTATTACGCCAGAATCTACAGAACTTCATAAGCCAAATCCTGATCCAGCTTTAAAAGCTTGTAGTGATTTAGGGGTGGAGCCTAGTGAAGCTATGATGGTAGGGGATAGTATTTATGATATTTATTGTGGTAAATCAGCAGGATGTAAAACTTGTGGAGTAAATTATACTTTTATTGGTTTAGATACATTAAAATCCTCTAAACCAGATTATTTAATAGATAAACCAGAAGATATTTTAAATTTAATATAAATATTTGGAGGGGTAGAGAACATGAAAAATATAGTTATTTTAGATGGAAAGACTTTAGGTGAGTTAGAGTTTGATGAGTTAAAGGCCTTTGGAGATTTAGTTTATTATGATACAACCAAACCTGAAGAAGTTGCTGAAAGAATAAAAAATGCTCATATAGTTTTGACTAATAAGGTAATTTTGAATGAAGATAACTTAAAGGAAGCTAAAAATTTAGAACTAATATGTGAAACAGCTACAGGTTTTAATAATATTGACATTATATATGCAAAAAATAATAATATTGCAGTAACTAATGTTGCTGGATATTCAACAAATACTGTAGCACAACATACTTTTGCAACTGTTTTATCATTATATGATAAGATTTCATATTACGATAATTTTGTAAAGTCTGGAGAATATGCTAATAGTGGATTATTTACTAATGTAAGTAAGCCTTTTTATGAACTTGAAGGTAAGACTTGGGGGATTATTGGCTTAGGTGCTATAGGAAGAAAAGTGGCAAAGATAGCAGAAGCCTTTGGAGTTAATGTTATTTATTATTCTACTTCAGGTAAAAATTCAAATTCTGATTATAAGAGAGTAGAGTTTGATGATTTATTAAAGTCTTCAGATATAATTTCTATTCATGCACCACTAAATAATAATACTAAAGGCTTAATAAATTATGATGCACTTAAAAAGATGAAAAGAGCAGCTATATTAGTAAATATGGGAAGAGGCCCTATAGTTGTTGAAATTGATCTTGCTAAAGCAATAGATGAAGAATTAATAGCTGGTGCTGCACTAGATGTATTTGAAGTAGAGCCTATAAAATCAGACAATCCATTAGTTCTAGTTAATAATAAAGATAGATTAGTTTTAACTCCTCATATAGCTTGGGCAAGTGTAGAAGCTAGAAATAGATTATTTAAAGAAGTAATTTTAAATATAAAAGCATTTTATAATGGAGAAATTAGAGGAAGAGTTGAATTATAAAACTTATAAAAATATCCTAGAAATATTTGACAAAATGTAAAAGATATAGTATATTACTAATTAATTCAATAAAAAAAAGTGGAATTTATAAAAAGCTATTAACAGAGTAATCTTTTAATAGATTCCTAAACAAGAAGAAATGCTTAGAATGAGAGTAGTAAAAAGTAGGAGATATTAAAGAAAGTAGGGGTATGGTGAGAGCCCGCATATAATCGCTTTTGAACTCGCTCAGGAGCTACAAGATTGAATGGGGAAAGTAGGTCTTGTCGGTATTTGATACCGTTAAATAAAGTAAGTTAAAAACTTGGATGGTACCGCGTAAGTCGCTCCAAATATTGGGGGATTTATGCGGTTTTTTATTTCCTGGTTAAGTAGAGTTATATAATAAATAAGGGGGCATTTAAATGAATTACAAAAAGTATAAGAAATTTCAAACCATCAAATTAAGTGATAGAACATGGCCAGATAAAGAGATTGAAAAAGCACCAATTTGGTGTAGTGTTGATTTAAGAGATGGTAACCAAGCTTTAATTAATCCAATGACTGTAGAAGAGAAGATAAAGATGTTTAATCTTTTAATAGAAATAGGATTTAAAGAAATAGAAATAGGGTTTCCTTCAGCTTCACAAATAGAATTTGATTTTTTAAGAATGTTAGTTGATGAAAATTTAATACCAGATGGTGTTAAGG
>CAKVEW010000064.1 GCA_934746015.1 uncultured Clostridium sp. | reverse complement strand
AAAAATATTTTATAACAAAAATTAAAGAGTGTCGACTTTGTCGACACTCTGAAAACTCAGCTTAGGCTGAGTTTTCAATCTTTCATTATTTCATTTCAATTTTGCGTCAGCAAAGAAGCTCTTCATTTTTTTTCATTTTAGAAATTCAGTTGGCTGAATTTCCACATTAATTATGCATTATCCATTACGCATTATGCATTATAAAAGTTCTTTTCTTAAGCTTCTTGGTAAGAACTTAAATAATCTAGGTGAAACTAAATCTAGATCTTTTTTCCTTATACCACCGAAGTAAATCATAGTATAAAGATATATTATTCCACCTATTCCAATTAAAATAATAGTTGCTATTGCAATTACAATTCTTCCAGCTCCTAAAGCTTCTGCCGCTTTAATAATTGGGAACTTTGCAATAAATATAACTAAAGTCATTAATAAAGAGCAAATGGTTGGTACAATTGCTTGCTTTACAATTGGAATATTAACTTTAAAAAATTGTTTTATTTTTCTATGATTTATTATAGTAGGTATAATAAATGATACAAAGGTTGCAACTACTGCTCCCATTATATTAATATTAGGATTTGAAACTAACACTATGTTTATAATTATTTTTGCAACTAGTCCAAGGCTTGCAGATACAATAATTAAGTATAATTTATTAATACCTTGTAAAATAACATTTTGTATAGTTGTTATTGACATAAAAATTAATAATGCAGAACCATACATAAGTAGGTTGTATCCTGAAGAAGAGCCAAATAAAAAACTATATATTTCTTCACTTAATATTGCTAAACCAAAGGTTGCTGGCATTACTATAATATACATTATTCTAAAAGCATAACTAGTTTGTTGTTTTAGTTCCTTCTTATTTTTATAAACAAATGCTTGTATAATCTTTGGAAATATAGATGTTCCAAGAGCTGTTACAATAGCAAGTGGTACATAAACAAGTGTTTTATAATAGGATAAAACCGCTCTTAATCCATTTATCTGGTCATTTGAAAAACCTGCTGCTCCCAAGCTTCTTCCTAAAGTAATACTATCTATAACTCCTGCAAAATTTTGAACTGCTGCTACTAAAGTTATAGGAATAGCATACATAAATATCTTTTTAACTATTCTCTTGTCAGAAACTCTTTTTTTGCTTGGATCATGGTTTTTTTCAGCTTCTTCAGCAAAATCTTTTTTATTATATATATATACTATATATATAATTGCAATAATAGCACCAAGAGAAGTTCCTACAGTTCCTCCAGCACTACCCCATTCTAACTTATTTGTAACAACTAATAATAAGGCTGCAAAAACAAGACTAAGAATAACATTTATTAGTTGTTCTATAATTTGCGATACAGCTAAAGACTCCATTTCTTCTACGCCTTGCATATATCCTCTAAAAGCTGCTAAAATAGATGCAAAAATTATTGCAGGAGCTAAAAATACAAATGTTAAGGCAGATTGTTCCGCATGAATTATTTTTGAAATTGGAAATGCAAAAGCCATAAAAAATCCAGCAATTACTATACTAATAATTGATAAATATTTTATAGAAAGTTTCATTGCTCTTAAAGCATCTTTATGATTTCCCATTGCCCTAAGTTCAGTAACTACCTTTGTTACTGCAGGTTGTGCACCTAAACTAGTTACTGCAATTAAAAATACAAATATATCATATCCAGCAGTATATATTCCATACCCTGTTTCCCCTAAAACCTTAGTTAATAAAGGAACATATATTGCTGATAATAACTTACCAGCAATACCTGCTATTGATAATATTAAAAAACCACGTCCGGCTGATTTTTGTTCCATACTAATCACCTTTTATTATATTCTGAACTTAAACACATCATTTTTAATCTTCTTAAATACTGGTGGTAAGCTTTCTGTAATTGTTTTATTATTTAAATAGCTTAATTTATCTTTTGTATCTCTAAAAACAATTTTATATGCATATAAGAATTGACAATCTAGGCCAAATTTATTGGCAAAGAATGAGTTTAATTTTCTATCTCCATACTTATTATCACCAATAATAGGTGCTCCTAAGTGAGACAAATGAGCTCTTATTTGATGGCTTCTTCCTGTTATCAAGTCTATTTCTAAAAGTGAATATGCACTATTAGTTTGTATTGTTTTAACTTCCATAGCTATTTCCTTAGAATTAGGAACCTTTTCATCATAAATCTTAGAAATATTGGCATCTTCATTTTTTAATATATAACCCTTATATAATCCATCTTTAATTTTCCCCTTAACTAAGGCATTGTAATACTTTTCAACATTTCCTTCTCTTATTAACTCATTAACATTTCTTAAAGCTTCGAAATTCTTACCAAATATAACTATTCCTGAAGTATTTCTATCTAATCTATTACATGGTGCAGGAGTAAAGGTTACTTCATTTTCAGGTAAATAATCACCTTTTTCATTTAAATATGATAATACATAATCAGTTAAACTTGGTTCTTTTCCTTTTTCATCAGGATGAACAAGGATATTAGGCCATTTTTCAACTATTAATATATTTGCATCCTCATAAGTAATTTTCATTCCACTTGCATTTACCTTAATAAACTTTTCTTCTGGTTTTTCTTTTGTACTTTGTATATATTTAATTTCAACTATGTCATCCACTTGAAGTGTATAATTTTCCTTCTGTTTTTTTCCATTAACTCTTACATCACCTTTTCTTAAGGCTTTAAATATTTTACTTAATGGAACATCCTTTAATAATTTTCTTAAAAATTTATCTAGCCTTTGGCCAGCTTCATTTGTTCCTATTTCTATTTTCAATAGTAATCACTCCTAGTTTCTATTTTCTAAACCATTTTCCCCATTATACTAGATTAATATTATTTTAACTTCTTGTCAAATATTCAAAAACCATTTGGCATTGCATTGCTACTCCAAGTGGTAAACAATTTTCATCTATATCAAATAAATTACTATGAGCTGGATGAATAATATTCTTTTCTTTATTACCTGAACCTAAGAAATAGAATACTCCTGGTCTTTCATTTGCAAAATAAGCAAAACTTTCTACTCCCATCTTAGGATATTTTTGAAGTAATACATTTTCTTTTCCTAAAACTTTTTCTGCTCCAATTTTAAATAGCTCTACCATATTTCCATCATTATAAAGATTAGGATAAGATTCTTCTATATCTATATCTGCAGATGCTCTAGAAGACTTACATATACCTTCTACTATTTCTCTTAATCTTTCCTTTGCAAAAGCTCTATCTTCTTTACTCATAGTTCTAATAACACCACTTATTACAACCTCTTCTGGTATTATATTTTGTGCTGTTCCGCCATGAATACTTCCAACAGTTATAACTGCAGGCCTTGCTGTATTTATTTCTCTGCTTACTATTGTTTGCAAAGCTAATACAATATGACTAGCTATTACTATTGGATCTACTGTAGTATGTGGATAAGCTCCATGTCCACCTGAACCTTTAATTTTTATTGTAAACGGATTTGATGCTGCATTTACTACTCCATCCTTTAGCATGATTGTTCCACACTCTAAATTTTCTTCTACATGAAGACCACAAACACAATCTACTCTTGGATTTTCTAACACGCCTTCTTCAATCATAAACCTAGCTCCACCTATAGTTTCTTCTGCTGGTTCAAATAATAATTTTACATTTCCACTAAATAAATGCTTATTTTCATTTAATATTTTAGCTGCTCCTAATAAAATAGTTGTATGACCATCATGACCACAAGCATGCATCTTACCTTCTACTTTAGATGAATAATCACATATCTTCTTATCTAAAATAGGTAATCCATCAATATCTCCTCTTAAAGCTATAGTCTTCACATTCTCACTTTTATCTTCCTTAGTTCCTCTTATAAGTCCGCATACTCCAGTTTTAGCTACTTCTCTGAACTCAATACCTTCCTTTTCCAAAAAGTTTTTTATAAACTTAGAGGTTTCATATTCCTCCATACCTAACTCTGGATGTTCATGTAATGTTCTTCTTATATTAATTAGATCATTTTTTATGCTTATTGCTTCATTTTTAAAATTCATAAATATTGCCCCCTTAATTGAATTTTTATGTACTATTCCCTAGGACCAGAAAACTTCAATACTATCCCCATCTTTCAACTTCTCTGTATATCCTACTTTATTTCCATTTAACATTAAATTAATTATTCCCTTTGCTTCTCTTAAATCAAAAGAAACATAGTTAAATATATCAACAAAAATATAATCTTTTTTCCCATATAGTTTTATTTTTGAATTATTAAAAGTTACTTCTATTTCAATATTATCACTTATTTTTTCTTCCTTATTATTTGATTCCTCATAAATTGTTAATTTATCATTTTCATTAATAATATAATTATCACTAATATTTACTGAATCCTTTTTAATATTTGCTTCCTTATTAATTACATATTTCTTTAAATCCCCAATAGTTTTAGGAAGAATTATATTAATATTATCATTTTCCTTTATAAAATAATTTAGATTTTCTTTATTTTCATTTACTAAAATAATTGGTTCTAAATTTATTATTTCATTATCAAGATAAAAACTCTTACTATCAAATCCTTTTATTTCATCAATAATTTTAGGATTTGCATCCTTTCCAGAAATAGCATATGTTATTTCAATATTATCTCCCGACTTAATAATCTTATCTAAGCTTTCTATACTACCATTAACTTTAATTTTAGGACTTCTTCCTCTTTCCCCAAAGGCTATTCTTTTTACTCCATTTGATGTATACCTTATATTTTTACCATTCCTTGCAATTAACATATTTGGATTAATTCCAGCATGAATTATAGCATCCATAACACTATGCCTATGGGAATTAAATAAAGTAACTTCTGAACCATTTAAGGTGACTTCAATAAAATCATTATTACCATTCTTTATGGATGTTAATGCTATACCTAATACTGTTACTCCTGCTGACCCTAAACTGTTATCACTAATACAATTATCTATGGCCTTCCTATCTTTAATTGCTATTCTTTGAATTGGTATATTTATTATATCGCTTAATTCATTTATAAGACCTGGAGTATGAGCCCCTCCACCTACTAAAAACAATGCACTTGGTGGCTTGTCAGCATTTAATTCAATTATCTTACTACCTATTGATTCAGCTATTTTTTTAACTATTGGTTTAATGATCTTTAGTATATTTTCTGATTTAATAGTATTTTCAAAACCAATAACATCTGTATATGTTATTTCATCACTTAACAATAAATTTCTTTTTATGTATTCAGCAGTATTAAAATCTACTAGATATTCTTGTGCTATTGCTTCTGTTACTTCATCCCCAGCCTGTGGAACCATTCCATAAGATGATATACTATCTTTTGAACTTATTGCTATATCCGATGTACCTGCTCCTATATCTACTAAAGCTATATTTAAAAGCCTTAGTTTTTGTGGTACAACAGCTTCAATAGCAGCTATTGGCTCTAGGGTTAAATTGTTAACTCTTAGTCCTACTTTACTCATTACTGAATATAGTGAATCTACTACTGATCTTGGTAAAAATGTTGCTATAGTTTCAACCTTTGCTTCTTCACCTTTATGTCCTACTAAATTAGAAATAACAAATCCATTTAGAAAGTAGTTCTTAACTGAATATCCTACACAATAAAGTCTTCCTTCTGTAGTTTTATTAATTTCATTTTCAGCAGACTTTAAAGAAATTAGTTCTAAGTTCTTTACATCTTCTTTAGTTATCTCATCATCTATATCTAAAGCCATAATCCCTTCAGAATTTATTGTTTTTAAAAACCTTCCTGCTGCTGCAATTGATACATCTTTAAGCTCAATTCCTAATTCTGATTCAATTTCATTTACTATTGTTTTAACACCTTTTGCAACCAAATCTATATCATGAATTTGCCCATCTATCATTGCTCTTTCTTCATGTTCTAAGTATTTTTCACATATTACTTTAAATTTATTATCTTCAATTACTCCAACGGTTCCTATTAGTGATCTCGTTCCCACATCTAGTGCAAATTTAACCTTACTTAAATTTACATTCTCCATATAATACACCTCATAATCTATAATGTAACTTCTATTCTCCTTTTATTGCCATAATAAAATTATACAGCCTAATGTCTAATTAGTGAACAATTACTTATTTATTGTAATAAGATTATTTTCCATCAATACCTTAATAGAAAAACTCTTGCTTACCTTGTCTCCAAAATC
Source organism: uncultured Clostridium sp. (assembly GCA_934746015.1). Lineage (GTDB taxonomy): Bacteria > Bacillota > Clostridia > Clostridiales > Clostridiaceae > Clostridium. The sequence continues at coordinate 5,013 of CAKVEW010000064.1, read as the reverse complement.
TATTTTTATAACATCCTTATTTATTTCTAAAACCTTCCCACTTCCATAGGCTTTATGAGTAATTATATCATTAACCTTTATTCCATAGTCTTCATTAGTTTCTATATCTTTAAATTTTCCTTCTATAACAAACCTTGAAGCTTCTTTAAATTTCCCTCTTTGTGTTTTAGGAGAATATATATAGAGATTATCTATAGCCCTAGTTATCCCAACATAAAATAATCTTCTTTCTTCTTCTATATTTTCTTCCATGGATGATCTATGTGGAATTGTTTCTTCATTTGCATTAACTAAAAATACATTTTTAAATTCCATGCCCTTAACTCCATGAATAGTACTTAAAATAACACCTTCTTTTATATCCTTACTTTCTTCTATGCTTTCTTTAACTCTTTCCACATGAGAAAATAATTCTAAAATAGTTTTAAGGCCATCAGCTGCACTTTTAAATTCTTCAACTATATCTTCTAAGTCATCAATACTTTGATTGTACCTTTCTGAATACTCCTTTAGGTAATCTATATAACCTAGTTCAGTTATAACATATTGTATTGCTGATGATAGTGATAGTTTGTTTAAGTGAATAATATCTTTTCTTAATTCATCTAGTTTTTTTGCTTGATATGGTGGTATATCATTTTTTTCAATTAATATATCAAAGGGACATTTATCTTCTCTATAGGATCTTATATATTCTAAATTGCTCTTGCTAACATATCTAAATGGTTTATTTATTATATGTAAAAAGCTTTCTCTATCCTTAATATTAATAGCCAATTTTAAATAAGCTAGAATATCCTTAGAAATAAAGTGTTCAAAAAAATTATATCCTTTATCCAAAAGCACAAAAGGTATTCTCCTTCTTGTAAAGGTATCTATAAGACTTCTAGCCTCCATATTTGTTCTATATAAAACTGCATTTTCACTTACATTATATATAGATTTCTCAATTATGTTAGATATCTCTTCACCTTGACTTCTTTCATCATAAGGAGAGGAAAACTTAATGATCCCACTGGTATTTTTATATGACTTAATGCTCTTATTGTTTCTTTTTAAATTATTTTTGATAACTTCTTTAGAAGCCTCTACAATATTTTCATTACTTCTATAATTTATAGATAAATAAATTTTTTCTCCACCATTAAAAATTTCTTTAAAGGTCACCATATACTCTGGCTTAGACCCTCTAAAGCTGTAAATACACTGATCTTCATCTCCTACTGCAAATAAAGAATTATTTTTATTCATCATTTTTAAAAATGTTATTTGTAATTCATCACAATCTTGAAATTCATCCACAAGAACATATTTAAATAAGTTTAAATATTTATTTAATAGAACTTCATTTTCTCTAAATAATTTAATTACCTTAATAGATAAATCATCAAAGTCCCAAAGTTCATTTTTATTTTTATATTCTTCATACTTATCTAAAGCTTCTATAAAAATATCCTTAGATAAAGATGGCTTAAAATCTTCAATATCACTTAAGGAAGTTTTAAATAGGGAAATGTTGTTAAGAACTTCCTTGATCTTATCTTCACTAACTTCATCTGAATACTTTGTCAAAACAGATTTAATAATTCTATGAGAAACTCCTCCTTGAATTATAGATATATTATATCCTTCTCTTAGTAAAATTTTATAAAATAATCCATGGAATGTTCCAAAAAAAGGTGCAACTTCTCTATTAAATACATTTTTATATCTATTTCTCATATTATCTGCTGCTGCCCTTGTAAAAGTTATTACAATTATGTTTCCTACATTTATATTTAATTTAGTCACTAAATGATTTACTCTATTAATAATTACTGTGGTTTTCCCAGAGCCTGGAGCTGCTACAACTAATACATTCTTCTCATTTATGTAGACAGCTTCTTCTTGATATTTATCTAAATTAACTTTCATCTTATCTCCTCTTACTATTTATTATTGACTTTTTTATACTGCAAATAACTATATTGTAATAATTTATTTCTAGAGGTACAATAGTTATATGTTTCAATATTAATTTCTTTAATGTATTAATATTTTAAAAAGGAGAAGTATATGGAAAACTTAATCAGATTTGATGTTACTAATGAGCGTAATCTAACCATGTTAGTAGATTTTTATGAATTAACTATGGCAAATGGGTATTTCAATAAAGAAATTCAAAATAAAATAGCATATTTTGATATGTATTTTAGAAGAGTACCAGATGGTGGTGGATACTGTATTATGGCAGGTGTTGATCAATTAATTCAGTATTTAAACAACTTAAATTTTACAGATTCTGATATAGATTATTTAAGAAGTAAAAATACTTTTTCAGAAGATTTTTTACTTTATCTAAAGAATTTTAAATTTGAATGTGATGTTTGGGCAATTCCAGAAGGAAATTTTGTTTTTCCAAACCAACCACTAGTAATAGTAAGAGGACCTGTTGTTCAAGCTCAATTTGTAGAAACTATGATATTACTTACAATTAATCACCAAACTCTAATTGCAACTAAAGCTAATAGAATATGTAGAGCTGCAGATGGAAGAACTGTAATGGAATTTGGTTCACGTAGAGCACAAGGATATGATGGGGCAATATATGGGGCAAGAGCATCTATAATTGGTGGTTGTAATTCCACTGCTTGTACTATAGCTGATAAGTATTTTGATGTTCCTGCAGTAGGTACTATGGCTCATAGCTGGGTACAATTATTTGATACTGAATATGACGCATTTAAAGCATGGGCAGAAGTTTATCCAGATAACTGTTCATTATTAATAGATACATATAATGTTTTAAAATCTGGATTACCAAATGCAATAAAAGTATTTGATGAAATATTAAAACCACTAGGTAAACGTCCTGCTGGTATTAGAATTGACTCTGGGGATATTACTTATTTAACTAAGAAATGCAGAAAAATTCTAGATGCAGCTGGATATGAAGATTGTAAAATTATAGTATCTAACTCATTAGACGAACACATAATAAGAGATGTTTTAAGTCAAGGTGCTTGTATTGATTCCTTTGGAGTTGGTGAAAGATTAATCACTGCAAAATCAGAACCTGTTTTCGGAGGAGTTTATAAACTTGTAGCTGTAGAAAAAAATAATGAAATAATTCCTAAGATAAAAATTAGTGAAAATACAGAAAAAATAACTAATCCTGGATTTAAGAAGATATATAGGATTTACGATAAGGATACAGATAATGCTATAGCTGATTTAATTTCATTAAATAATGAAATTATTGATGAATCTAAACCACTTGAAATCTTCCATCCAATTGAAACTTGGAAAAGAAAAACTGTAACTAATTATTATGTTAAGGAGTTAATGGTGCAAATCTTTGATAAGGGTGAACAAGTATATGATAGCCCTTCTGTATTAGAAATAAAGGAGTTTTCTAAAAATGAAAGCTTAAGAATGTGGCCTGAAATATTGAGATTTGAAAATCCACATACTTATTATGTAGATTTATCAGAAAATTTATGGAAGCTAAAACAAGACTTGCTTCATAAGTGCATAAAATAAGGAGCTGTAAAGGCTCCTTATTTTATCGTATCTTCTATATGTTTTAATAATTAATAACCCTATTATCCTCATCATAATTTGAATATCTCTCTTGAGAATAAAATAAATCATCATTTAAGTTTTCTGCCAAAGAAATCTTAGCACTTGATGTTAAAAATTCCTTAAAAGGACATAAATCATTCTCATCACCTACAGTATGCATTGGGCAATCATTATAACAATTAACCCTATCTTTGTTTGTTGACCAAAATGGACACTTACTCATACTCTTCCCTCCAAACCCCAATAGTTGAAAACGAAATCACAATTTTCTTATATTATAGTATATATTTTTGTTAAAATAAAGAGAAAACCGTGGGTGAACAAAATTAACGCACTTAAATCCATATGGGACGGCTTCGATTTCACATACCTGCTCAATATACTTCTCAGCGTGATACCCGCACTCGTCTGCATCACGCTCCATGAGCTTAGCCACGGCTTCGTGGCCTACAAGCTGGGCGATGATACAGCGAAGAACGCAGGCCGCCTGACGCTCAACCCCATAAAGCACCTTGACATCATGGGTCTTATAATGATGGTCGTGTTCCACTTCGGCTGGGCAAAGCCCGTGCCGGTGAACATGTATAAATTCAAAGACCCGAAGCGCGGCATGGCCATAACTGCGCTCGCAGGCCCTGTCAGCAATATTCTGATAACGATAGTTTTCCTGTTTATATACGGGCTTTTGTATATCCCGCTCCAGCTCAGCGACGTCGGGCAGTACATCCTGCAGATGATAATGATAACGGCGTATATAAGCCTCGGCCTCGCCGTGTTCAACTTTATTCCTGTTCCGCCGCTGGACGGCTCGAAGGTGCTGTTCTCATTGATGAGCGATGAAAAGTATTATAAGCTCATGCGCTATGAGCGCTACGGCACGATAATTATGATCCTCCTTGTCGCTACCGGCGTTCTCGGCAAGCCGCTGGATACCGCGGTCGAGTGGCTGTATAACGCGCTGATTCCGATCGCGCAGGCCGGCTGCGATATCATATATAATCTGTTCTATTCCTGATAAGTGGGTCGATAAATGGAAAATCCAAGCTTTTATCTTGAGGGCGTCGTACACGAAAAAAACGAGCTTCAGGACTTCGAGGGGCCGCGAGGATCTGTATGAGCTGATATGGGGGCTTGAGTCGATGGGGGACAACATCACAGTTGCTGTGCATATCAACAGGCTGCGCGAAAAGGTCGAGCTTGACCCGTCGCACCCGCAGATGATACAGACCGTATGGGGCGTGGGCTACCGTTTAAACGCCGTTTAGCATTGCGTTATATTGAATTAAATCTGCTCTCCTATACTGGGCTTGTCCCAGTGAGGGGGGCAGATTTGTTTTATAAGGAGCATTCATAACTATATCGCAAAGACCGCCATCGACTACGCAAACATCCAGCCCGAAGAGATCATGGACGTCTGCCTCAGAGAGAAAGGTGCTCTTGTTGAGGTCG
>CAKVEW010000063.1 GCA_934746015.1 uncultured Clostridium sp. | reverse complement strand
ATTTCAAGTGATTTAACTACAAAATTAACAAAAAGGATATTTTCATTTTTGAAAATATCCTTTTTGTCTACAGTCTGGAAAAAGTAATATTCATATGATGAATATTACTTTTTTTGGAGATTATCTTACAAATCACATAAAAAAAGTAATATTTAATATAAAATATAATTAAAATAAAATTTTAATTAAAATTTTTATAAAAACCATTGTAATTTGGTAGTATTTGTTATAGTATGTACTTATAAGAAATAAGTATATAAATTAAACTTTATCTTATAACTATGAAGTTTATAAGAAATTAGAGATTATATTAAAAATAAGAAGAAATAAATACTTAAAATCGCCCCCTAAAATAATATTTTAAATACAAAACTATTGCATGGAATTTTTAATTCTTTGCAATAGTTTTTTTGGAAATAATAATAATTTTAAATAATAGCAAAACTACGTTGAGTATGATTTAAAATATATAGTTATAATTAGAAATATAATTTAATAAAAATAATATTAATAATAAAAAACATTATTATTGTAATTTGACATTATTTGTTATAATATGTATTTATATTGTTAATATGCATTTATAATACATATTATATTGGTATAGAAAAGCATGGAAGTAGAAATTTTGAGGGGTAGATTTTATGAAAGAAGAGAATATTAATATTATTAGTACAGGTGTATATCATCCTAAGAATAAAGTACATAACGATTATTTTATTAATCATTTTAAAGAAATGGATATTGAAGTAGAGGGGCTTTTAAAACATTTAGAAAGAGAGTATAGGTATCTTTCTAATGATTCTAATGAAACTGTAATTTCAATGGCATATAATGCAAGTATTAAAGCGTTAAATGAAGCAAATTTAAGCATTAGAGATATAGACTTACTTATATTTGCAACAGATACTCCAGAGTACACATCACCTTCTAATGCAGTAAAATTATTAGACATACTAGGTAAGGGCGATGTTAGAATTCAGATGGCTTATGATACAAATACAAATTGTTTAGGAATGATAACAGCCTTAGATCAAGCAAGTAGAATATTGATGACTAATAAAAGATTTAAAAGAGCATTAGTAGTTGGAGGAATTTTATTTAGTTCTGTAGGAAATCCAAAAGATTCAGTTTCATATTCTAACTTTGGTGATGCAGCAGCTGCTATTATTTTAGAAAAAGTTGAAGAAGATGAAAAAAGAGGATTTATTGATTCTACACATTTAACACAAACATCAGAATGTAATAATATACTTATGCCTAAAATAGGATATTCTAAAATTACTAGACATGGAGTAGTAAATGGAGATGATAATAAGTGGTTCTGGGAACCCTTTGATGGGAGCTTTATATCAGATGTATGGGTAGATTTAATTACAGAAGTTGCAGAAGATAATGGAATAAAAGCAACAGATATTAATCATCTTATATTTTCTCAATTTACAATTCCAGATGCCAAACTAACATTGGAAAAGCTAGGGATAGATACTAACAAAACAACATATATAGGAAATGAATATGGTTATACTGGAACAACCAGTCCTATAGTAGCACTTGATAGAGCATTAAAAACAGGAAAGATTAATCATGGGGATTATGTAACATTATCATCTATGGGTTCTGGCTCAGTAGTAACTGTATTATTATTTAAATTTTAATTATTATTCCTAATAATAAGTGTAAATATTTTTTAATATATAATTTAGGAGGGTTTATTTATGAAAAAGTATCAAGGGAAAAATTCAAGTTACCAATTTGAAGTGGACAAGATTAAAAAAGTATTCCATGCTGAAGCAAGTGGATTTTTTAGTAAAGAAGATGGAGAAGCTTTTTTAAAGGATTATCTTGAAATTACAAAAACATTTTCAGTTAAGGAGTATGCTTTAATAATCGATGCACCAGAATTAAAACCATCAAGTCCAGAAGTAGCAAAAATGTTAGGAGAATTATTAAGAAAATATATGGAAGTACCTTTTAACAAAAGATTATTAGTTACAAAAGGAAACCTAATTACTACTTCTCAATTTAAGAGATTAGGAAAAGAAGTACCTGGTTGGACTGAATCAGTAAAATATGTAGATGATTATAAAGAAGCACTAAACAATCTTTAGAAACATATTATTAGTACATAAAAAGTTACATAAATTATGACAATAAATTTAAACATCAAATAAATTTATACATAAAGATAAAATAATATTTTAAATATAAGACTATTGCATTGAAACTTATTTCTATGCAATAGTTTTTTTATTGTATTTAGAATACCACAGGTTTGACCTGTGGTACCGGAAAGCTTTTAGCGGTGAGTAGAAATAAAAAAACCTCCATTGTAAAATTATAGTATGTTTGCCGACCACAACAATAATACAAGGAGGTATCCGATATAGACAATAGTAGTTTAGTATAAATGATAAGATAAAAATGGTTCTTCCGTATTTATCCGTTTAACGATAACATTAATTTTGCAGCAAGTGGTTTAATTCTCCATCTTCCGGACATGTTTCTTTTTATCATCTTTAATTTGCTATTAGTTCCTTCAACAAATCCATTACTTAAATCACTAGAAACTGTATTTTCACTGCTTATAAATCCTTTTCTAACTCCCTTGTAAAAGAAACTAACTCTCTAATATCAATGTTTTTATATTTTTCAATAAATAAATACAATACTGCTAGGCTTTTTCTTTTAAAAAATTCTCGAAACTCATTAATACATTTCTTTAATATAAATACCTTGGGATAATTTTTATAAATATATTCTTTTTACTTTTCAGATATATTAATATCCATCCATAGATATTTAAAGATATAGTTTCTTTTTATGTATGTGTATTTCATATCTCTTGCACCATTAGAAGTTTTTATACTGTTAATGGTAGGAGAATATTTATTTATATTTAGATTATTATCTTTAACAGCCTTTCTAATCATATATCTAGCATTACTTATTGAATGTTTATAACCTTCAGACAATAATATATTTACAATTTGCTTTTCAATATACACACATTTAACTAAAAATATTACTTTATTTTCATAAGGATTGTGCCTTTTGCAGATTTGTTTATATAATTCTTTTGGATTACCTATAATATATTTTTAATAGTACGTCTATTTCTGCCATCTAGTATAGCTATAGTATTATGTTTTTTTCATCAACAATAATAGTCCCATAAGTATGTCTCTTTTTAAAAGCAAAATCATCTATGCCAACTGTGTGCTACTACAAATGTCTTTTTGCATTGTATCATACTTTTTTAGTAGTATTTTAATAATAGTATCTCCACTAACTTTTATATTCATATTTTTTGCTATACGAGCAGTACCTTTACAACTTGTTTATAATTAATGTACATAAAAAGTCAGTTAAGAATTCTGTCATTCTACTATAATGACTAATAAATCCATAAAAAGATTCTGCAATAGTTTTGTTAGGTCAATTACTATTTTAACATGAATATTCATATGAATTAATTTCCAATAACACCTATTTAGCAAGCATGGGTAAATCTTGAACTTTCCTTATATATGTTCCATGGTGCTTGGTAGAAATAGTATTACATTCAGGATATATATACTTATTTGCTTTTGATTTTAAACTTATTGGTATCCTTTTTGTATCTTCCAATATATTTGTAATATATAATTCTTTACTTGGAAAAAAGTTTTGTAAATTTACTGATAAGTTAGACATGATAAATCCCCCCCAATATGATTATTATATAACTATACGGATATCAAAGGAAGAACCATGAAAGTGCATAAAAGTTCCAACATGAAAATGTAGGAGAAATATTAAGAAAATTATGTGATCAAAAAGGTGCAAAAATTATAGAAGCAAATGCGTGTAAGGATTACATACATATGCTTGTTAGTATTCCTCCTAAATTAAGTGTTCACAATTTATGGAATATTTAAAAGGTAAAAGTTCATTGATGATATTTGACCGACATGCAAATTTAAAATACAAATATGGGAATAGGCAGCTTTGGTGCAAGGGTTATTATGTTGATACAGTAGGAAGAAATAAAAAGGTAATAGAAGAATATATAAAGAATCAAATTCAAGAAGATATAGCTTATGAACAATTAGTTTAAAGGAATATATAGACCCGTTTACGGGTGAGCCGGCAAAGAAAGGCAAGTAACAAGACCCCTTTAGGGGTAGCCAAAGAAAATATGAGGTTGGCAAACCGTTCGGAGTGCGAGTAGCACAGCCGGTAAAATAGTCTTATAGGCATAGAGCAAAACACTCGTTTAACGGGTGGTCCTGATTATATAGAAAAAAGCAGGGCACGTTCTCTTTTTAACTAATTATCAAAAAAGAAGAGCTCATATATACCATTATCTTAGGGAGAAGAGATAGGGATTTGATTTATTATTTATAACTATTTACACATAGAATATTTAAGTATAAATTCTTTAAAAATACTATAGATAGGATTTTGGAGATAGAAATGGTAAGTAAGTCATATTAACTAGCCAGAGATATAAAGATGCTGCCACTATAGACTATAATGTCTCTACTTTTAGGTAATCTACTATATTATTTCCTACTTTTTCTCTACTGATTACAAATGACAAATATAGACAAAAAAATTACTTTGTGATATTAATTATATTAGGAGGAGATTGTATGAGGAAGGAATTGGTATATTTAAAGTTAAAGGAGCTTAGTGTAGAGAGGAACAAAGGGATAACAGCATCAGAGATATCTCAAGAGATATCTATTACCAGAGCTAATGCTAGCAGTGATTTAAACAGCTTGGTTATAGAAGGTAAGGCTAAAAAGATAAAGGGTAGGCCTACCTTATTTTTCCCTATTGAAGAGGCAAATGATAAAAATAAAATGATAGAGAATTATATTAAATTGAATCCAAGCTTGAAAGAAGCAATAGAACAGGCTAAAGCAGCTATTTTATATCCTCCTAATGGGATGAATATTCTATTGTTAGGAGAAACTGGTGTTGGTAAAACTACATTTGCTAGATTGATTCACAATTACTCTATAGAACTTAAAATTAAACCAGCTGGTACCCCATTCATAACATTTAATTGTGCAGATTATGCCAATAATCCTCAATTATTATTAGGGCAATTATTTGGTGTAAAAAAAGGAGCTTATACTGGAGCAGAATCAGATAAGGAGGGATTACTGGAAAAAGCTGACGGAGGTTTTTTATTCCTGGACGAGGTTCATAGATTGCCTGTCGAAGGACAGGAAATGTTTTTTACTTATATGGATACCGGAAGATACAGGAGGTTAGGAGAAACTGAATCTGAGAGAAGTGTAAAGGTTGAGATTATAGCAGCCACTACTGAAGACATAAATAGTTATCTTTTAAAAACCTTCACAAGAAGAATACCAATGGTTATTAATATCCCTAATCTGAGAGATAAAGGAATTGATGAAAGATTTAATTTAGTTGATAAGTTTATTAAGGAAGAAGCAAGTCTATTGGGCAAAAGCATCAAAGTATCTATAAACTCAATTAAAGCTTTTCTATCCTATGAATGTCCAGGAAATATAGGACAATTGAAGTTCGATATTCAGATAGCTTGTGCAAAAGCATATTCGGAATATATATCTGGGAAAAAGGATGAAATAAGAATTAACAGTTTGGCTTTACCAGCAAATATTCGTTCAGGTCTTTATAAAAATATTGAATATAGGAATCTATGGAGGAAACTTCCAATAAACAGTAGATACTGTATCTTTCAATGCCAGAGGAATGACAGTAATCTAGTCAAGCCCTATGATAATAAAAGCATTTATGACATTATAGATATGAGAATCCATCAATTCAAGGACCAAGGAATGAAGGATTTAGAATTTGACAAAATAATTGAAAAAGATATTGAGAAGTATTTCGAGGATTTTTCTAATAAGTTCTATTCTGGAAGTAATATAACATTGATTGAAAATATAATTGATAGGGATATTCTTGTAGTTGTTGAAAAAGTTATTTCCTTCTGTGAAGCAGAGATGGGAGAGATCATAAGCAAAAGAATATATTGTGGATTAGCCCTTCATATAGCATCTGCTATTGATAGAATAAAAAGGCATAAAAGTATTGAAAATCCTAATTTACTGTCAATAATGAAGAGTCACAAAAGGGAATTTAGTATTGCCCTTGATGCGTTACAGATAATAAATTCTACGCTAGGTATTAATATGCCCATAAGCGAAGCGGGATTTTTAACAATGTTTTTAACTTATAGCGAGGAGTGCTCTAGTGATGACAATAAGGTAAATATATTAATAATCATGCATGGGGATAATGTATCTCAAGCTATGGCTGATTCTGTAAATAGGATGTTAGCCTGTGATTTTGCAATAGGTATAGATGCACCTTTGGAGGAAAAACCTGAGGTGGTTTTAGATAGAATAGTTAAGACCATTAGAAACAATAATATATGTTCTGACATTCTTTTGTTGGTAGATATGGGCTCATTCACAACATTTGGAAATGAAGTTGGGAAATTACTAGGATTGAGAACAAAAACAATACCATTGGTAAGCACTCTACATGCCCTGGAGGCTACGAGAAAGGCTATGATGGGTGCGAGCTTAGATGAAATTTATAATGATACCATAGATGTTAATGATATCTATCAGTTTAGTAGGATAAAGGAATTTAAGGAAAATAAAAAGGCAGCTATTATAACAATGTGTTCTTCAGGACTTGGAGGTGCAGAGTTAGTTAAATCTATCTTAACAGATAGATTGAGTTATGACCAAGATATATTAATTATTATATCCATAAACTATACTAATGGTGAGGATACAAGTAAGAAAATAAAAATTCTAGAGAAGAGGTATAAAGTGTTATGCTTAATAGGACCTTTTGCTTTGAAAACAGAATACCCATTGTTTTTAATGGATGAAGTGATTAGTGGTAAGGCGATAGATATGATACAGAGACTAATTAACATAGAAAGAATATATTTAAATATAGGAGAAACGCTTAATACATATCTAAGTAACATAGATAGCTATATGGTTTTAAAGGATGTCGAGCAAATAATAAAAGATATAGAAGATGGGTTAAAGTTGAAGTTACAGACCAGTACTATCATTTCATTTTCGATTCATGTGTCAATTATGATAGATAAGCTTCTTTCAGGGAAGAAGACTACAGAATATAGCAATAAAACAGATTTTATAAGTAAAAATAAAAAGCTGTATAAGCTTATAAAAAACACATTCATACCAGTGAGCACCAAATATAATATTGTTATATCTACTGATGATATATGCTATATTATGAAGTATTTTGATTTTATGTAATGTGATTCTTTAAACTTAATATAATTCTAAGACCTTTTTGTGAATTGTGAAAAAGACTGTATGAGGTGCGAATAGAGAGCTGTTTTAAATAGAATATCTACTTACAGCTCTATTTTTTATGGAAGTGTTTTTTTTTGTTGAATAATAATAAAACACATTGACTGAAGTGTTTTAAAGTTATCATATAAAGTTATTAAATTGCTTACGACCAATGATTAAGCGTTTTGGCATTATAATTGCTGAAACATTTATTAGATTTAAGAAAGGAGGAAGAGGTATGGATGATGTTGAGCAATATGTTATGGAGCTTATTGCAGACGGAGGGGCAGCTCGAAGTAAGGCTATGGAGGCTATTAAAAGTGCAAGAGCTGGTGATATTGCCAATGCAAAAAACAAGTTAAAGGAAGCAAGGCAGTTAGTTAGCAAGGCACACAATATTCAAACAAAATTGATTGTAAACGAAGTTTCTGGGAATAATATGCCTGTAACTTTGCTAATGGTACATGCACAAGACCATCTTATGAATGCTATGACTATTTTAGACATAGCAGAGGAACTAATAGTTTTATATGACAAAAAATTTTAATTAATTTTTTAAGGAGTGAGTAGTTTGAAAGTTAATACTTCAGTAATTCAGGAAAGACTAATGAAAATTTCAAGAACATTAAAGGCAAATAAGTATTTAAATTCAATTTCAGAAGGCTTGATATCCTTGTTTCCAATATTAATGATAGGAGCAATTTTTACAATATTTAAGTCCTTTCCTTATGAGCCCTATGTGAATTTTATGAAAGAAACTGGCCTAATGGAATTTGTTTCTATACCAGTTCAATTAACTACAAATATGATAGCTGTTTACGCAGCCTTTGCTGTTTCATATAAGCTAGCTGAACATTTTGAAAAAGATAGCATGACGGCAGGTATACTTTCATTAGTTAGCTTTTTTATTTTAACACCCTTGACAGTAGACGAAGCCGGTGCAGCTGCAATTTCCTTTTCATGGACAGGTGCTGGTGGATTATTTGGTGCTTTCATTATTGCTATACTGGTAACTAGATTATTTGTATTTATTACGGATAAAAATTTGGTGATAAAAATGCCAGAGGGGGTACCTCCAACAACAGTAAAGGCATTCTTAGGACTAATCCCAATGTTTGTAACCATGGTTGTAGTATTGCTAGTTAGATTTATATTTTCAGTTACCTACTTTGAATCCATTCATAATTTCGTATACCAAATATTACAGATCCCATTATCAAATTTAGGAAATACATTTTTAGTATTTCTTTTCTTAAAGGTATTAGGCAATGTTTTCTGGTTATTTGGTATTCATGGAGGACTAGTAATGTATGCAATAGCAGTTCCTCTATGGCTGTCTATGGATTATGCTAACCTTGCAGCCTATGGGGCCCAAGAAAAATTGCCATACATATTAGGATATGCCTTTGGAATGATATATGCACAGTTTTGTGGTACAGGAAATACTATAGGGTTAAATATTGCAATGCTAAAGGCTAAAAGTAAAAGATATAGGATGCTTGGGAAGCTAGCCTTACCAGCAAGTATATGTGGTGTTAATGAGCCTCTAATATTTGGTACTCCAATAATCTTAAATCCTATATTAGCAATACCATTTCTACTTAATCCAATAGTAAGCTTGCTCCTTGCCTATGTATGCACTGTTGCAGGGATATTACCAAGGCTTAATGGTATATTTATGTTTGGATTGCCTATTGGTGTGTCAGGATTTGTATCTGGTGGATGGCGTGTAGCAGTATTCCAGCTGATATTATGTGTAATTTCTTATTTTATGTATTTTCCATTCTTTAAAATAATAGATGAACAATCTTATAAAGAAGAATGTATGGCAGATGGAGGCGAGAAATAATATGCTTGACATGAGGAAAAGTAGTTTTCCAGAAGGCTTCTTGTGGGGAGGGTCATCTAGTGCCCATCAGTTTGAAGGAGCTTGGAATGAGGATGGAAAAGGTTTATCTACAGTTGATATAATGAATATACCAGATGACATTACTGACTTTAAGGTGGCTAGTGATCATTATCACAGGTATAAGGAGGATGTAGCACTTTTAGCAGAAATGGGCTTCAAAGCATATAGATGCTCAATATCTTGGACAAGAATTTTACCAAATGGTAATGATCTTATAGCTAATGAAAAGGGGCTGGAGTTTTATAATAACTTATTCGATGAATTGTTAAAATATAATATTCAACCTATTGTAACCATAAATCACTTTGATTTCCCTGTAAGCCTTATTGAACAATATGGTGGATGGAAGTCTAGGAATATAATTAACGATTATGTAAGGTTCTGCAAAATATTATTTGAGAAATACGGGAAAAAGGTTAAGTACTGGTTGACTCTTAATGAACAGAATATGATGATTATTTATGGACAATCAAAAGTTGCTAAGCTTTTTTATGGAAGTCCAATTGAAGACAGAAAGACAGTTATGAATGTTAATCACAATATGTGCTTGGCTCAGGCGAAAGCAATGAAATTGTATCATGATATGGGCTTCGATGGGAAAATAGGACCAGCACCAAATATTTCAGTGGTTTACCCTGCAAGCAGTAAGCCAGAGGATTTTCTCGCTGCTTATAACTATAATGAGTACAGAAACACTTTATACTTAGATTTGCTTGTCAAAGGAGAATATCCTAAGTCAATGTGGAAATACTTAACTGATAATCACTGGGAACCAGATATTCTTACTGGTGACATGGAGATAATTAAGAATGGTAAACCAGATTTTATTGCATTTAACTACTATTATTCTCAAACAGTTCGTGCTTACAATAGGGATGAGGAGTATATAGAGAATAATGTTTCAAAGTCTGCTACTCAGAGAAGCACTTTTATGCTACAGAATATTAAAAAACCAAGAATTGCAGAAACAGTTACAAATAATAATATAGAATATACAGAAAGTAAAATGGGAATAGACCCAATTGGGCTTAGGATAACTTTAAGGATGCTTGATGATAGGTATGGACTTCCTCTGATTATTACTGAGAATGGCTGTGGAGTAACTGATATTCTAAATTTAGATAATAGTATACATGATTACTATAGAATAAATTATCTTAAAAAGCATATCGAACAATGTAAGTTAGCCATTAATGAAGGCGTAAATCTGTTCGGCTATTGCCCATGGAGTGCAATTGATCTAGTGAGTACAGGAGAAGGTTGTTCTAAAAGATATGGCTTTGTATATGTAAATAGAGATGAATTTAATTTAAAAGATTTGAAAAGGATTCGTAAGGATAGCTTCTTTTGGTATAAAAAAGTTATTGAGTCTAATGGGGAGATTTTATAAGAAACTTTGGAGGTATGAGAATGAAAAAGATAGTTTTAGCTTGTGCTGGAGGATTGTCAACAAGCATATTGCTCAGCAAAATGCAAAAAGAAGCGGTTAAGGAAAATCTTAAGATTGAAATAATAGCTATAGCCGAGGATAAGCTAAAGTCAGTAATCAATAGTGCTGATTGCGTATTGCTGGGTCCTCAGGTTGGCTATATGCTAGAAGACCTAAGGTCAAAATATAAATCTCTAAATATTCCAATAGATGTAATAGACATAGTAGACTATGGAATGATGGATGGCAAAAAGGTGCTGAACATAGCATTACAATTAATGAATTAATGAATTAATGAATTAATGAATCTGTATATCTATATAGATTGATCCAAGGGATGTGGCTAGTGAATGGAAAAATGACCGTTACCCAAATAAGTATAAGGGTTAACGGTCATTGTACCTTGTTAGAGAAACTTTAATATTCAATTCATTAAGTAAGATTTTCTCTAGACCTAAACTAATTCTAAGAAGAAAATTAGTATCATAGGAGGAATTATCATTTAGGAAGAATTGAAATTAAAGTAAGTTATAGTGGTATTATAAGAAAGGGCTTTGAAAAACGAAAAATAGTAGTCTTTTGAGAGTCCTTGCTTGTTATGAGCAAAGGAATTGATTTTATAAAAAGTAAAATAGCTAATAGTTAAATTTAATGTTACCTTTTATAAGACATAGATTTACTTATTTTGTTAATTGTAAATGTTAAGATGAAAGTGCATAAAAGTTCCAACATGAAAATGTAGGAATTTATGCACTTTTTATGTTGTATTT
>CAKVEW010000062.1 GCA_934746015.1 uncultured Clostridium sp. | reverse complement strand
GAAGAGCTATCGCTAGCGGATTTTTTCACCTGCTAATGCGACAGCTCCTTTTTATAGTAATTTTATTTTTCTTCAATATAAGCTTTATCAAAGAATACATGTCCTAAAGTAGAAACTCTAACGCCTTTAACTTCTGGCTTAGCTCCCTTAACTTTAGTGTAGTAGTAGATTGGGATAATTGGCATATCATTCATTAATACATCTTCTGCTTGCTTCATGATTTCCCATCTCTTATCTTGATCGCCTTCACTCTTAGCTTCAGCAACTAACTTGTCATATTCAGCATTTGAATATCCAGCATCGTTGTTTCCTCCGCCAGTTACCCATAAATCTAAGAATGTCATTGGATCAACATAGTCTCCTGACCAACCATGTCTAGCAATTTCATATTGTCCTTCTTGTCTAGTATTTAAGAATACTTTCCATTCTTGGTTAGTTAATTCAACATTAACACCAATCTTAGCCCAGTCTTGTTGTATAGCTTGAGCAATTAATTTGTGATCCCCTTCAGTATTATACATAAATTCTAAAGTAGGAAGACCTTCGCCATTTGGATATCCAGCTTCAGCTAATAATTTCTTAGCTTCATCAACATTAGCTTTATTTGCATCATAGTATTCTCTATCTGCAAAATCTTCTCCCTTTTCATTTAAAATTCCTTTTGGAACAAAGCTATATGCAGGAACTTGTCCAGATTTAGTAACATTTTCAGTAATAGCTTTTCTATCTATTGATATAGCTAAAGCTTTTCTTACTTTTTCATTACTTAAAGCTTTTTTAACATCTTCTGGTAATGTTGATTGTTTACCAACGTTAATTACTAACATATAAGTAGCAAGGTTTGGATATATTGTAACTAATCCTTCTTCTTGACCGCCTGCAATTTCTGCTGGTGGAACTGTATCAACCATATCAAATTCACCAGATTTTAATGAAGCATAAGCAGTATTTGTATCAGTAACTAATTTATATACAACTCCTGGAAGCTTTATTTCTTTAGCATTCCAATATTCTTCATTCTTTTCAAATACTAATTGATCTTTCATATCCCATTGAACTAATTTGAAAGGTCCATTTGAAACATAAGTTTCTGGCTCAGTTGCCCATCCATCTGGATTAGCAGATACTATGTCTTCTCTTAAAGGCATATAAGTTGTAAATGCTGTAAGTTCTGGGAAATAAGCTGTAGGAGCTTCTAAAGTAACTTTAATTGTTTGATCATCAACAACTTCGATACCTAATTCGTCTCTAGTAGCTTCTCCATTATAGAACTTTTCACCATTCTTAATATAGAATAATTGATAGTTGTATTCAGCAGCTGTTTCTTTAGTTAAAGCTCTAACCCATGAATACTCAAAATCCTTTGCAGTAACTGCTTGACCATCAGACCATTTAGCATCTTTTCTTAAAGTGAAAGTATATACTAAATTATCATCAGAAACATCCATTTTTTCAGCAACTCCAGGAATTGCCTTTTCATTCTCATCAAGTCTCATTAATCCTTCAAATGCATTATCAATTATTGAACCTGCCCCTGATGAAGTATTTAATGTAGGATCGATTGTTTCAGGATCTTCTCCTAAATTATAGATTAATTTTCTTCCACTCTCTCCAGAATTACTATTTCCACATCCTGCAAAAACAGACATTCCAAGAGCTAATGTTAGTGCTACAGCACAGATTTTTCTAAGCTTATTGCTCTTCATTGTTTTTTCCCCCTTAATATATTTTTATAGAAATTGCTTAATGCAATAGCTAGCTATTTATTAAATAGATGACATGCTACAAAGTGCCCTGGTTCAACTTCCTTAAGAACAGGATCAGTTTCACCACAGATTGGCATTGCATATTGACATCTTGCTTTAAATCTACATCCAGCTGGCGGATCTATAGGTGAAGGAATATCCCCTTGTAAAACTATTCTTTTATTAGTCTTAGCTACCTTTGGATCTGCTATTGGTACAGCTGAAAGTAATGCTTGAGTATATGGATGTTTAGGCTTTAAATAAACATCATCAGCCGGCCCCTTTTCAACCATTTGACCTAAATACATAACTCCTATATGTGTTGATATGTGCTTAACCATTGATAAGTCATGAGCTATAAACAAATAAGTTAGGCCAAATTCTTCTTGAAGCTCTTCTAACATATTTATAACTTGAGCTTGAATAGATACATCTAAAGCTGATATAGGCTCATCACAAACTATAAAGTCTGGTTGTACTGCAAGTGCTCTTGCAATACCAATTCTTTGTCTTTGCCCACCTGAAAATTCATGAGCATATCTATTTATATGACTTCCATTAAGTCCAACTCTATCTAAAAGATATCTTATTCTTTTAGTTCTTTCTTCACCTTTATATAATCCATGAATATCTATAGCTTCACCAATAATATCTCCTACAGTCATTCTAGGATTTAATGATGCATATGGATCTTGGAATATCATTTGCATATTCTTTCTTAAAGAAACCATCTTCTTTTCACTAAAACCAGATATATCTTCACCATTGAATATAATTTGGCCTGAAGTTGGTTCATATAATTTTAATATTGTTCTTCCAGTAGTAGTCTTCCCACAACCTGATTCACCAACTAAACCTAATGTTTCACCTCTTCTTATTACAAAAGAAACATTGTCTACAGCTTTAACAAAGCTTTTTTTAGCAAAAAGACCTTTATTTACAGGGAAGTATTTACATAGATTTTTAACTTCTAAAATAATATCATTATTCTTTTCCATTATTCTTCCCTCCTTATTGGTGCTTCAATCTTTGGTGCATTTTCATGACATAACCAACAAGCAGCTCTATGTCCCTCAGAAATTTCAAACAATGGTGGTTGCTTTTCTATACAAACCTTCATTGCATATTTACATCTTGCTGCAAATGGACATCCAACTGGTGGTTTCAACAAATCTGGTGGTTGTCCTTCTATTGGTGTCAATTTTTCTTTTACTTCACTCTTAGGATTAGGAACACTATTTAATAATCCCCATGTATATGGATGTTTTCCATTATAGAATACATCTTCATCTGAGCCTTCTTCTACAATTATTCCACCATACATAACATTTATTCTAGTACAAAGATCTGCAACTACTCCTAAATCGTGAGTTATTAATATTATTGAAGTATTTATTTTATTTTTAAGATCTTTCATTAAATCTAATATTTGAGCTTGTATTGTAACATCTAATGCAGTTGTAGGTTCATCTGCTATTATAAGCTTTGGATCACAAATCAAACTCATTGCAATCATAACTCTTTGTCTCATACCACCTGAAAATTCATGTGGATATTGCTTTAGTCTGCTTTCTGGACTTGGAATTCCTACCATGTCTAGCATTTTGATTGCTATTTTTTCAGCTTCTTTTTTACTTACTTTTTTATGCTTAATTAAATGTTCTGTTAATTGATCTCCAACTGTAAATAAAGGATTTAAAGATGTCATAGGGTCTTGGAATATCATTGCCATTTCATTCCCCCTAATTTCTTGCATATCATTTTCAGTTGGATCTGTTATATCTTTACCATTAAATATTATTTTATCTGATTCGATAATTGCATTGTCTGCTAATAATCTCATAATAGACATCATAGTAACTGATTTACCACAACCAGATTCTCCAACAATACCTAAGGCTTCTCCCTTATCTAAATATAAAGAAACTCCTCTAACGGCTTGTACATCACCTATATGTGTTCTAAAGGAGGTCTTCAAATTTTTAACTTCCAATAACTTACTCATTCGTCATTCCTCCTATTTCTTATTCTTAGGATCTAAGGCTTCTGTCAATCCATCACCAAATAAGTTAAATGCTAAAATTATTATACAAATAGCACCTGCAGGGAATAATAATTGATATGCAGCTGTGCTTAATAATCCACTAGCGTCATTTGCTAAAGTACCTAAAGATGCAAGTGGTGCATTTATCCCTAATCCAATGAAGCTTAAAAATGCTTCAGTAAATATAGCTTGAGGGACGAATAAAGTTAGTGTAACTAAAATAGATCCAATACAGTTTGGAATTAAATGTCTAAATAATATTCTTTTCTTAGAAGCTCCTAAAGCCTTAGCTGCAAGAACGAATTCTTGTTGCTTTAACTGAAGAATATCTCCTCTAACTATTCTAGCCATTCCAACCCAATATGATATTGCCATAGCTAAAATTATTGTTGTTAGTCCTGTAGACCCTTCCTTTTTAAATGTAGCCATTAAAATAATTACATATATTTGTGTAGGAATAGAATACAAAACATCTACTATTCTCATCATTATATTATCTACTTTTCCACCGAAGAATCCTGCAATTCCTCCATATAAAACACCGATAACTAGATTAATAGCAGCTGCAGATATTGCTATTATAAGTGAATATCTAGCTCCGTACATAACTCTTACAAATAAGTCCCTACCTAGGTTATCTGTTCCAAACCAATGTGCTGCGCTTGGTCTTAAATCAGTTGCTTGTAAATTAGTATCATAATATGTGTAACCAAGTATCTTTTCCATGAATATAGGCCCTAAGAAAGCCAATAAAACAACTAATATAATCATTACTAAAGAAAATAATGCCACTTTATTATTCTTTAATCTTCTCCAAGCATCTGCCCAATATCCAACACTAGGTCTAACTATTTCTTCAAATTTCTTTTCCTCTTCGCTTAAAGGAGTAAATAATTCTTTATCAATATCTAAGTTAACTTTTAAATCTTCCATTTCTTTACCCCCTATTAACCTTCTAGCTTAATTCTTGGATCTATTAATACATAAACAATATCAACTAAAAGATTGCATATTACTATTAATGTACAATAGAATGCTGTTACTCCTAATAATGAAGTATAATCTCTGTTTGTAATTGATAAAGTAAATTCATTTCCAAGTCCAGGAATAGCAAATATTTTTTCCACTACAAAGGATCCAGTTAAAACTCCTGCAACTAATGGTCCTAAATATGTTACTACTGGAATTAATGAATTTCTTAACGCATGTTTGAAAATTATTTTTTTCCCACTTAACCCTTTAGCCTTTGCTGTTCTTATATAATCTGATTTAAGTACATCTATTAATTTACTTCTTGTTAATCTTGTTATAAATGCCATTGAGCTTCCTGAAAGTGCAAGTACTGGCATTATATAATTTTTAGGTTTACTTAATCCAGTCGCTGGCAAGAATCCTTTCATCTGTACCGTAAATATATAGATTAAGAAAGTTCCCATTACAAAGCTTGGTATTGTTATTCCTATTGTCGCTAATATCATACATATATGATCTGGCCATTTTCCAGCCTTTAGTGCAGCAACTATTCCTAATGAAACTCCTACTGCTACTGAAAATACTATTGATACTGCTCCAACTTTAGCTGAATTAGGAAAACTTTTCTTTATTGTTGTTAAAACATCTCTTCCTTTATACTTCATTGATTTACCAAAATCACCTTTTAAAAGGTTCTTCATATAAAGTGTATATTGTTCTCCAACCGGCTTGTCCAATCCGTACTTTTCATTTAATTGAGCTTTCATTTCAGGTGTAGTTTTTTCTCCATCAAATGGACCACCTGGCATCATTCTTACTAGAAAGAAGACTATAGTCACTACTGCCCAAATAGTAATTAAACTAGTTATAAGCCTCTTCCCTATATACTTTACCATTTGTTTTCAACCCCCATTCATTATTCTACGCACATTCCAATTTGTAGATATTAATAATTATATTATATTATCTGAAATTGTCAATTAACATTTTAAAATAACATCTAGTATTTTAATAATATATCAATAATTTTATAGTTTTTTTTTCAATTACTAAAAGATAATACTTAATTTTAGAAAACGCTTACACGCCCTATATTTCTACTTTTATGCAAGTATAAATATTAATCCGTCATTTTTCCTAATTTTTATTAATATATTAATTTTTTAAATTATTTCATTCCTTTATAATAAACATATACGGACATTAACTTAAATTTGTTCGTTTCGTGTGAACAATTTTGTTCATATTACTTACATATTTATAAGGATTTTTAAGCATATTTATTCAAAAAATGACTGACTAATATGAATTTATTCATATTAGTCAGTCATTTTATTATTTACTATGTCTATTTATAAATTTTTCAATTCTGTTTAACGCCTCTCCTAATTCACTATGGGAGTAACAATAAGATATTCTAATAAACCCTTCCCCACCTACTCCAAAGGCATCCCCTGGAACACATGCAACTTTTTCTTCGTATAATAGATTTTCACAAAATAATTCTGATTTTAAATTATACTTCTTTATGGAAGGAAATATATAGAAAGCCCCTTTAGGTGAAACAAAATCCATATCCATTTTTCTAAGTCTATCTTCTACATATGTCTTTCTTATTATAAATTCATCTTTCATATGAGCGACATTATACAATCCATATCTAAGACCTTCTAAAACTCCATATTGGCCTATTGAATTAGTACAAGACACATTATATTGATGTACTTTTCCAATCTCATCTAATTTTTCTTTTTTAGCTGCTATAAATCCTATTCTAATACCAGTAATTGAAAACA
This sequence comes from uncultured Clostridium sp., assembly GCA_934746015.1. Classification (GTDB taxonomy): domain Bacteria; phylum Bacillota; class Clostridia; order Clostridiales; family Clostridiaceae; genus Clostridium. Next base: position 5,770 of record CAKVEW010000062.1, on the reverse strand, counting down.
TCTTAGAAAAGCCTCCAATATATATTACATTATCTATAATATCTTCACTCATAGATACACTATAATATTCACCGTAACAAAGGGATTCATATAATTCATCACTTATTATTGTTAAATTATTTTCTTTTATAAGTTTTAATAAATTAATATATTCAAACTTACTTAATATAGCTCCTGTTGGATTAGAAGGATATGATAATAACATATATTTAATATTTTCTTCTTTTATTAGCCTTTCTAACACTTCAAAATCTAAAGAAAAATCATTATTTAATTTGTAGTTTATAACTTCTCCACCTATTATTCTAACTATATTTTCATAAGCTGGATAAGATGGCGTAGGAATTAGTACCTTATCTCCTCTATTTATTAAAGATACTAAAGAAGAAAATAAGGCTTCACTTCCACCTACAGTAACACATATTTCATCATACTCATAATTAATCCCCTTAGACTTTAAATACTTTGAGATTTCTTTTCTTAATTCTAAAAGTCCGAAATTATCTGTATATGTAGTTTTATCTTCTTCTATTGCTTTTAACATTCCATACTTAATTTCTTTAGGTGTCTTAAAATCAGGTTGTCCTAAGGTTAATGAAATTGCCCCATCAACATTACTTACCTTGTTAAAAAACCTTCTTATACCAGACATCTTTATCTCATTTAAATTCTCATTCATTATTAGCCCCCTATTGTTTAGAATTCAATTCCTTCTCTTGCTGGAACTCCTTCTTCAAAATAATGTTTAATACACTTCATTTCAGTAACTAAATTACTTTTTTCTATAATTTCTTTAGGAACATTTCTTCCTGTTAGTATTATTTCCATAGATTCAGGTTTATTATCTAATATATATATAACTTCTTCAACACTAAGAAATTCATTTGACAATACAGCCATAATTTCATCAATAATCAATACATCACATTTATTTTCCTTAACAACTTCAAGTATAAAATTATATCCATCTCTAATTTCTAATTTCAACTCTTCTAACTCTTCTTTAGTTAAGTTCCAAGTAAAATCTTTTGGCTTTTCAAATCTAAATATTTTAAAATTATCTCCAAGTTCATCTACAGTTTTAAGTTCACCTGTTTTTCCTCCCTTTAAGAATTGCAACATATAAACCTTTAAGCCATTACCATAGGCTCTAATTCCTTGACCAATAGCTGCTGTTGTCTTTCCTTTGCCCTCTCCTGTATAAACTTGAATTAAACCTTTTTCTAATTTCAAAATTATCAACTCCTTTTTATAGATTTTACATTAAGTATAATTTACTTGCAAATAATAATATTATTTGCATTTTATATCTTCCTAACACTTGATATCCTTCCAATATATTGATATAATTTCTTCAACTTATTATTAATTTGGGGAGGATTTATTTATGGATTACAATAATTTAACTGATCCTTATGAAATTGCAAAATTTATAAGAGATTCTGTAAAGACAACACCTGTAAAGGCTTATATAAATGGCGATTTAAGCAAAGCTGATTTAAATAATATAGAATGGTATGGTAAAGATAATTTTTATATTCTATTTGGAGAATCAAATATACTTAAAGAATTTATTGAAAATAATAAATCTTATATAAATCATTTCAGACTTGAGAATGACAGAAGAAATTCTGCTATACCTATGCTAAACCTTTTAGATATAAATGCTAGAATTGAACCAGGGGCTATAATAAGAGATAAAGTTAAAATAGAGCAAAACGCAGTTGTTATGATGGGTGCAGTTATCAATATAGGTGCTGAAATAGGTGAAGGTACTATGGTAGATATGAATGCAGTTCTTGGTGCTAGAGCAAAAGTAGGAAAAAGATCTCATATTGGTGCTGGTGCTGTAGTGGCTGGTGTGTTAGAACCACCAAGTAAATCTCCTTGCGAAATAGGAGATGATGTATTAATAGGTGCAAATGCAGTAATTTTAGAAGGAGTTCGTGTTGGTAACGGTGCTGTAATCGCTGCTGGTTCTATTGTAACAAAGGATGTCCCATCTAGAGTTGTAGTTGCAGGTAGTCCAGCTAAAATTATTAAGTCTGTAGATGAGAATACAAAAGATAAAACTAAAATATTAGAGGATTTAAGAAAATAAAATACATATTAAATAAGGAGCTGTTAAACAGCCCCTTAACCTTTACATTACTTCTTGTTCATTAACTTCAACAATAGGGGCTACTTGCTCATCTTGAACCCTTTCCATCTTTGAAACTGATACTTCATAAGCAATTTTCTTTATTACATCATTGTCATTAACCTTTTTTTGATATTCTCTACTTTGTAGTCTACCCCAAACTCTAATATTATCTCCTACCTCTAAGCTTTGACAAAATCTAGAATTTCTTCCCCATGCTATAGTAGGAATGTAATCTGACTTATTATAAGCTCTATTTACAGCTAATAATACATCAGCAATCTCTCTTCCAAATGGTGTTGTTCTATAAACAGGTTCCTTACATATATATCCATCCAAGAAAATTTCATTAGGATTCTTACTCTTTTCAATACATGGTTCTATGTTTCTAGCAAAAACTGTCAATATCAATTTATTAGAACCATCTACAAATTTATTATAAGACCTTAATTGACCATCAACTATTATCTCTTTTCCAATTGATAAATCCATATTTGCTATTAATCTCTCAGAAACCGTTATATTTAGGATATCAACTGAATCACTAAGCCTCATAACTTCCATAGAAAATGTATAAAACCCTTCCCCATACATTTCATGACTAAATTCTAATTCTGATATTACCTTTCCCTCTAAATAAATCTTGTTATTTAACATCAAGTTGTCCATCACTAACCCCTCTCTCCCTTAGTAATAATTTTTATTCCTTTGCTTTATTAATCTCAATGGATACATTTCCATTATAATACATTATATCATCATTTTTCAATATTTTTTAATTATTTTTTATTTGTTCTCCTTTTTCATCAATAAAATAATTACCATAGTAAATGATTTCACCTACTTTAGCAAATTTATAGTCTTCCTTTAGTAATTCACTTATTATCCTATCTAAATTTCCAGGAGTGTATTTTGCATTATTATGAAACAATAGTATTGATCCAGGAGCTACCTTTTTCATAACTCTGTTATACTCTTCTTCAGCACTAGTTTGCTTCCAATCTACAGAGTCTACGTCCCATTGAATACCAATCAGTCCTTGATTATAAATAAATTCACAAGCCTTTTTGTTATAATCACCACTTGGAAATCTAAATAGTTTTACATCTTCTCCAGTAGTATCCTTAATAATCTTATTAGTTTTTTCAAGTTCTTCCTTCATCCTTCCTTCAGTAATTTTACTAAACATAGGATGTATATAGCTATGATTTCCTATTTCATGGCCTCCCTCCTTTATTTTTATAAGTTTCTCTTTATTTTCATCACTATAATTAACCCAACCTCCCATTATAAAAAAGGTTGCCTTTACATTATATTTATCTAGTACCTCTAATATGTTATATAATTCATCATTTTCTGCCCAATTTATATCAAAAGTAATAGCTATGTTTTTTTCTTCTGTCTTAACCCTATAAATGGGCTTATCATTATTAACTTCTGCTAAACTAAGCTTTGTTTTTTCAGTAAGGAAGATAGATATTATTATTGTTGAAAATAATAATATTAAGCTTAATACAACTCTATATCTTCTACTCATAAATTCTCCTAATAATTGATTTATTTAATTTATATTCTTTTTTTTTATTTTAATGACAATAATATGTAGTTATGAAATTTTTAAATATTATGTTATAATAAATCTATACTTTCTAAATGGAGGTTTAATATGTACGAAAACTCAGCTGAATTAGCAGAAAATAAATTATTAGTTTTATATGTAACTGATTCATTAAAACATCCTATTACAAATACTCAATTAACAGAAATTATCTTAGAAAATAATTTTATAAATTACTTTACTTTGCAACAGTATATTAGTGAACTAATAACTTCAGATTTTTTAAGATATGAAACTGTTAATGAAAAAAATCTTATTCGTATTACTGAAAAAGGTACTAATACACTTTCATTCTTTTCTGATAGAATCTCTTCAATTAAAAAGAAGATAATCGATGATTACCTTCTTTCAATAGTAGACTCTATAAAAAAAGAATTAACTATTCATAGTGATTATACACTTGGTAAAGATGATTCCTTCATTGTAGACCTGCAAGCTTTAGAAAATGATAATTTATTAATGTCTCTAAAAGTTTCAGTACCTACAAAAAAACAAGCTGTATCCCTATGCAATAGATGGAAGGATAACCCTTCTGATATATATAATAAAATTATGAACTCTTTATTTAATGATTCAAACTAATATAAAGTCATAGCATTAGGTTCTTTCCCTACTGTTATGGCTTTTGTATTATTATTACGTAAATCTAAACATATCACTCTTCCATTTAAATAATCACCAACATATAATATATTTTCATATTTAACTAAAGATCTAGGCATTCCACCCACTATTATTTCCCTTATTTTATTTAAATTAATCTTATCCAAAAGTGTTATGCTTCCATCCATCAAATTACATATATACAATATATTATCCTCTTCAATAATATCTATAGGTACTTTCCCTACTTCAATTTTCCTTAATGATTTTAATGTAATTAAATCAAAGATTTCTATATATCCATTATTCTCATCCCCCATATAACTTTCGCAAACATACAAAAGTTTTCCATCCCTTGAAGCCCTAACTTTAGTAGGATATTCTAGAGTTGTTAATTCACCTATTATACTGTTAGATAATATATCTATTACAGATATATTATTACTTTGAAAATTTGTGATAAAAATTAGCCCTAATTCTTTGCTTAACTCAATATTATAGGGCCAATTATTAGTTTTTATTTCTAATATTATTTTATTTTCCTCTATATCATAAACCACAACAGAATTAGATTCAGAGCATACAATGTACAAATTATTAAAATATCCAATTAAGTCATTTGGATGTCCACCAACATAAATAGAATCTATTTCCTTTAATGTATCCATATTTAGTATTGAAATAGAATGACTATAACTATTAGCTAAATAGGCAATATTATTTTTTATATAAATTCCATTGGGTCCTAGTGGTCTTTCCCCTATAGTTAGTAATATCTCTTCATAGTCTATATTAAGATCCAGTGCCTTAACTAATGATATTTTACTAATATAATCACTACCAGTATTACATACAATTAAAGAGTTCATCCTATCCCACCTTTATTCATCTTTTATAATATATACATTTATATTATATGTTTAAGACTTTTTTCTGGACCATTTTTTTATGTTTTCACTTAAAATTCTACAAATTACTTTATTTTTAATTTATATGATTATATAATAATATTGCAATAAAGTTTGGAGGTATAAATTATGTTTATTTACAAGACTCAAGGGGTTTGTTCAACTGAAATTCATTTAGAAATTGAAAATGATACTATAAAGAGTGTTGAATTTATTAGAGGTTGCCAAGGAAATCTAATGGGAATATCAGCATTAGTATCTGGAATGAATATAGATGATGCAATAAATAAACTAAAGGGAATCGATTGCCGTAACAAAGGTACTTCTTGCCCTGATCAGTTATCAAAAGCATTAGAAGAATATAAATTAACTGCATAATTATTTTTATTTCAAAAACTCCGTAAGGAGTTTTTCTTTAATTCTATAATTTTTATTATAATAAATATCCACCAGCTAAGCTGGTGGTTTTTCCTTAGCCCTATAAGGGCATATTACTTGCGT
>CAKVEW010000061.1 GCA_934746015.1 uncultured Clostridium sp. | reverse complement strand
AGTTCAATACCGTACCCAATCCCAAAGGATTGCTTAATCAAAACGTCCAACATTTGGGGTTCAGATCATTAAGGGTGCTCCTTCTTCTTTTAGGTTAAGAAGTTTTGGAGCAACTATGTTGAATTTGAACATTACTATATAGAATAATATGGGGATGTAGCTCATAATTAAATTATAATTTTAAAAGTATATTAGAAAAGGAGAAAAGTAATGAGCAAGTTTACAACCTCACTTAACACCGATACGGAGAAGCATATCTGTGGAGAACCAAAATTATTAGAAGAAATTATTAAAAATTATTTATAAAGTTTTAAAAGAACAGCTGAATTTATTTCAGTTGTTTTTATTATATATACGAAAAATATGGTTTCAACTTTTAATAAAAGAAATTTTTAATAATTAATATATGTGATATTTACAATAGAATTAAATTGGATAAACTTAGAGAATATGTTAAAAATTAAATAATTCATGCTACAATTATAATATATATGAGTAGATTAGTAAGATGTTTTAAGTTAATTTGAAAGAATAGTAAACTAAACAATATATTAAGATGATAAATTATTTAAGTATAAACAAAATTATTTATATTATAAGCTATATTTAAAGAAAGAAAAAGTTATTGGTGTGGGGAGGAGATTTTATGGAGACAATTAGGTTTTATTCAGAGTTTGATATGGCATGTGGTTATGAAATAGGCAATATAATTGAAAGAATTAATACCAATGCTCTTGAAGAAGAATTGGATTGTAATGAGGTTATAAATTTTTATAATGCATTGAAATATATTTCCATAGAAGGATTTGCTAATTATATTCAACAACAGACTAGAATAGATATAAAAATGTATGAACGAAAAATAAAACAGAAAATAGGAATCTTTATTGGTAAGAATAAAATAAATTTCATTAATGCTTATGATGAAATTGATTTTACATTAACAGAAGATTTCTTTGAGATTATTGAAAAGTACCATATTTATAATGAGATTTCGGAGAGTGATTTTAAAGAGTTAATGAATAAAGAACATATGCATGTTTATATTATTTTAAAGTTCAGAAGATTAGTTGAATATTTTGATAATGCTATAAAAGAAAATTTATTAAGTGATTTTAAAAATGTAGAAACTATTATTTCTAAGTATTTAAAGGAAAATGAGCTATATTTACTAGAATCTTTAACTGTTGAAGAAATACTAAAGCTTATGGATGAGTATATTGCTTCTAATGAGGCTAATATAAATGTTTTAAGAAAAGTTGTAACTTTTCCAACAGGTACAGGTTTGAATATACCAGATAAAATTAAATTACATGCAAAAAGAAAAATAAAGGAAGAGGAAGAGAAAATCTTTAGTAATGGATCAGGATTTAAATCAGGTGTCTCCATATCCTATCCGATAGATCAAGAGGAAGCTGTATTGGTAGGTATGGATAATAGAATGGTAGATATAAAGGTAAGTCGTAAGTGGTTAGAAGATAATCTAGACTATCCGACATTATGGAATAACTTTATTTACATATTTAATTTTGTTGATGAAAAGTTTTGCTTAGAATTTGATTCAAAGCAAAATGAAGTAAGTACATTAGAGCATGTACTTAGAGATTCAGGACCTCATCTATTCAATAGATCATTTGCCTTTACAACAAAAGAAATGATTTCTGATGCTGAGATTTTTAGTTATGCAAACGGACTAAATATTTTTGGTGTAAGAATAGAGAGCATGATGGAATGGTTTTTCAATGAGTATATTAAAGAAGAATTTAATATTAATGAGTTTATTGTTAAATTACTATCAGAAAATACTTCATATTTTGAAAAGTGTAGAAGCATTCTTCCGGAAATAGACAGAATATTTAAGCAATACAATTTACTAATTGAAGAAGGCGAAATTGATCAAGAATTGATACAAATGTCATCGTCTAGCGTTAAAAATAAGTATATAAAATCTTTTAATCAGAAAAAATATGTTTATCCTTTAAGTGATTGGTATAAAACAGTTTCATTTCTTTTATTTTCAGATCAAAGCAGTATATTTTATATGCCAAGCAAAGGTGTATATAAGAATTTCTTAAATTTGATCATTAAGGAAAAAGTATTAAGAAGTGATTTTAAGGAATATCAATTACAAAAAATGCAGTGGTTATTTGATAATAATATAATTGTTGAAGATGTAAGTGGTTATCTAAAGTTTATAGATTTAAATTTGATCTATGTTCTTAAAGAATTATATTATAATGATGTGCTAAGTTATTGGCATTATCCTGAAGAAATAAAAAAAGTGATTAAAAAATTAGGAGAGAAAAATCACGTTTGTTTTGAAAGCACTTTGTTTTCAAGAAATGAACAAGACTATTTTGATTACTATCTTAACAAAACAAAGTTTACAAATGGGTATGATATTAGAAATAAATATTTACACGGTACTAATAGTAATGATGAGAAAGAATATGAAACAGACTATTATAGGATTTTGAAATTGATTGTTATTGTAATTATTAAAATTAATGATGACTTATGTATTAAAGAAGAGTTAATAGATATTATAGACGATGAAGTAAAATAATAAGAATTTAATTATTAAAAATTTAAGAAATGAAATGTGTTAGTATAGACTTGAAGTGTATCCTATTTTTATAAAAATTTTCAAAAAAATAAAATTAAAATTTGATATAGAAATAATACTAATTATATTGTATATGGGAAAGTCTATGTTTTTTTATTACAATAAGATGAACCATAGCACAAGTAAATGAGTTCGCATAATTAATATAAGTATATATGTGCAGATATTATAAAATAGTAGTATCAATCTGAATTTAATATTCAAGTTGATACTACTATTTTTAATTTTATATAAATACTAAGAAAATAAATTAATTAGAAAATAATTTACTAAATGATACTCTAACTAAAGGAGATACAATAAGTAAGTTAAGTGGTAATGCCATAATTAAATTTCTAGCAATACATAATGGGTAAATCTTTAATGCCGTACTATTAAATCCAACAGCAACAATAGCACCATACATAGACATGAATAATACCATTCCTACTACCATGCAACTAGAGATAGCTAATACAACCTTAATTTGTTTTGTAGTTTTAGTAGGTTTTACTATTTTAAATGCAATCAGTTTTGCAATTTTACCGACAATAAATACATCTAATAAAAGTGCTATAAAAAATCCCAACCAAAATTCCTTTAAAAGATTATTAAATAATTGATTATGAAATCCTTCATTTAAAATCATATTATAAATAGTCATACCAAGTACCATGCCAAAGCACATCATTAATGTGAAAATAAATTTTTGAAGTTTTGTTTCACCCATAATAAAAGTTTTCCTCCTAACAGTAAAATGAAAATTGTCAACTAAGTTAACTCTGAAAGTATAGCAATAACTACAGAAAAAGTCAACTAAGTTGACAAGTGCTTTTGATAAACTGAAATATAATAATATATATGTTACAATATATTAAAATACAAAATAAGGTGAGAAAATGAAGAGAGATTTAAATATAATTGATTTAATAAGTGAAAAACATATCATCCTTAGACGTGAAGTTGAAGAGCGATGGGCAGAGAGTGAGGAAGAGGATATATCCCATACAGAAGCACTTCTTCTAGCTAAAATTAATATGGGGAAAATATCTATTGCTGAAGTAGCTAGGCAGGCTAATGTATCTCGTCAAGCTATGTTCAAATGTGCTAAAAAATTAGAAGCAAGAGGATACTTAAAATTTGTAATAAATGAAAGTAATAATAAGTATACAGAGCTTACAAGTAAGGGAAAGGATTATTGTAAAAAGAGTAAAAAGTTAAAAGAACAACTAGAGCAAGAAATATCAGATGTTCTAGGAAAAGAAAAAGTAGAAATACTTAAGGAGTTATTAAATAGAAGTTGGAGTATTGAATAATAAAAGTATTTATTTTAATATATAAATTATATGATTTTAAAACCAATCTAATTATATAAATAAGAGTTAAATGGAAAACCCCATAGGGTAGATTTTATAAATTCTACTCTATAGGGTTTTATAATTTTATTTGTTAAGATTTTTATATAGCCTTTTCTAGTAATTCTGGTAGGCTTGTTCTAGTGCTTTCATTTTTCTTAATAACGACAATTACAGAAAGTATTGAACAAACAATACCTAGTACTAAAAGAACAGTTATTTGAGGAACTATTGATAATCCAGTAGATATCCCATTTCTAAATCCATCTACAGCATAGGTAAATGGCATATAGTTATGAATAGCTTTGAAGAAGCTATCTGAAAGGTCTATTGGATAAGTTCCTGCAGAACCACTTAATTGTAAAATCATAAATATTAATAAAATAAAGCTTCCTACTTTTCCTAAAAGTAGATTCATTAAGTAAACAATAGCCATAAATGATATTGAAGCAGTTATAGCAACTAAATAAGTTCTACCTAGGTAAGCTGGGTCAAGTCCATTAATTAGCATAAGTGCACTAACCATAACTACAGCTTGAATAATTGCTATGGATAAAAGTTTTAATACTTTCTTAGGCCAAAATTCTTTTGGATTTTCTTTTCCATTATTAAGATCTCTTTCTGTAGAGAATAGTATGCAGAAAGCTAGGCAACCTACCCATAATCCTACACACATCATATATGCTGACATTGCACTACCATTATTAGCAATATATGAATTAACTGATTCTACACTTTCTACAGGTGCTGCAAACATTTCTTTTGATTGATCAGATAATTTAGTGCTTTTAATAGTTTCTGAACCATCTGCAAGAGAGTCTTTTAAGGTTTCTGAGCCATCTTTCAATTTGTTAGCACCATCACTTAATTCAAGGGAACCATCATAAAGCTTAGAGGCTCCGTCAGAAATAGATTTAGAAGCTGAATTTATTGTACTAATTCCTGATTTTAATGAATCGTTATTTTCTGATAATGTATTTAATCCTTGTGTTAAGGTATTTGAACCTTCAGCAATTTCTCCTATTCCACTTGTTAAAGTTGGGACTGAAGAGTTTAAAGTAGATGTTCCATTGTATAGACTTTCGCTACCATTCTTAAAGGAAGCTATACCAGAGTTTATAGTTTTAGCTCCAGGTATTATTTTATAATCTAAAGTATTACCTACAGTTTCAAGCCCTGAATATAAGCTAGTTATAGTACTTTTAGACTTTTCAGTAAGTATATTTGAATTACTAGCAATAGCTCCTAAGGATGTTTTTACTTGCTCTACTTGGCCAGAAATAATAGATGCTTCATTTACAGCTGAATTTAAATCATTAGAGGCCGATGAAGTTTCTTTTGTTATATTATTTAATTCATTGCTTAAGTTATTTAGAGGAGAAGATAAATTATTTATAATCTCTTCTTGAGTACTTGTATCTAAGGCTTTGAACCAATCAGCTTCTTTAGTCTTATCAATGTTTGTTTTAAGTTCTTTTATGTAAGCTGAAGATTTTTGAGCTGAAGTTCCTACATTAGTTAAGTCTGTTCCCAAGGCTTTAAAACTAGAAGTTAAATTATCGTTTGAACTACTTTGAATAGCATTATTAATATTATTAATACCTGAATTTAGGCTATCTAAAGAAGTAGTTAAAGTCTTGATGTTCTTACTATTTTCATCATTAACGGAAGTACTTATAGAAGAAGATAGAAGATTTAATCCACCAAGAAGATTTTCACTTCCTTTTTGTAAATCTGATGCTCCAGAATTTAAAGCACTAGCACCAGCATTAATACTGTTAACTCCTTCAGCAAGAGTTGAAGATTTATCATTTAATGTATTGATTCCTGTATTTAAAGTTTCAGAACCACTTTGTATTTTATTTACAGCGGATAAATAATCGTTAATTCCTGTTTCGTATGTATTTATTCCATCTGTGAAGGTTAAGCTACTATCATATAAAACTTTTAAGTTTGATCCTATAGTATCTGAACCTTCTTTTAATGATACTAATCCTTCATTTATTTGAGAGGCACCATCAGCAGCATCAGATAGCTGATCCCCTATTGATGAGAATTGATCAAATACAGATTTAGCATAAACTTCAGTAACACTATTTTGTATAGATGTTGTAATCTTTTGAATTGCTGATTCACTCATTTTAGAAGCAATATAGTTTTTACCAGGGTTTGTTTTATATTGTAATTCCATTTTTGTAGGATTATCATCTAAAATAGTTGTAGCATTATAAGAGAAGTTTTCAGGGATTGTAATTATCATATAATAAGATCCATTATCTAATCCACTCTGAGCTGTCTCTTTATCCACAAAATTAAAATCAAGAGAAGCATTCTCTTTAAGATTTTTAACTAGTTCATCGCCAACAGCTAATTCCTCACCATTGTAATCACGGGGTTTATCTAAATTCACTACAGCCACAGGGAGATTATCCACATTTCCGTAAGGGTCCCACATTGAACCTAAGAAAACAGTAGTATAAATTGTTGGAATTAATATTACTGCTATAACTGCTATAAATTTGATAATTTTGAATAAATGTGATTTGTCTTGTTTCAAGTTATCCATAATATCACCTTCCTATTTTCTTTAGATCTCAATAATGTATTCAGTGAACATTATTGAACACAGTGTTGTTTTTTTCTTTGATATTTATTATAATTACAGTAATTTCTAAAGGCAATAATCAATATTATTCAAATAGTTCATTAATCAACAATTTAAATTAATAATGTTCAAAGAGGGGTGTTTTTATGGTTAATAATGATAGAAGAATAAGAAAAACAAGAGATGTATTAAAGAAAAGTTTAATAACTCTTATGAAGGATAAAAATATAAATTCTATTACAGTAAAAGAGTTATGTGAAGAAGCAGATATAAATAGGGGAACTTTTTATCTGCACTATAAAGATGTTTTTCATATGCTAAGCGAAATTGAGAAGGATCTCTTTGAAGAATTTCAAAATATGATATTATCCCATGAAATTTCTCCAGATAAAATTGAAACAAAACCTATATTAAAAGATATATTTACTTTTATAGCAAAGAATAGTGACTTTTGTATGGTTGTTCTTTGTGAAAGAGGAGATATGGTTTTTATAAAAAAAATAGTATCTGTAATATATGAAAAAGGTTATAGTGATTGGTCTAATATTTTTAAAAAAAATGATAAATCTCTTTTTGATAAATATTATTCATTTATTTTATATGGTGCTATTGGATTAATAGACTATTGGCTTAATAATGGACTTAAGGAATCTCCAGAGTATATGGCAATATTAACAGAAAATATAATTCTAAATGGATTAAAATCAGCAAATTCAATTAATTTATAAAAAAGATAGAGTATTAAGGGATAGATTTAGTGAAATAGTTTTAGATGTTTAAATAATCTAAGGCTATTTTTTATTTTATAAAACTATATTTATAAGAAAGGGTATATTAAAAAATATGTTATACTAAAATTAGTGCAAAATAAATGAAAATTTATAGAGAAGGTGAGTATATGATTTATTTAGATTACAATGCTACAACACCAATAGATAAGGAAGTTGCTGAGGCTATGATTCCATATATATATGGGAACTATGGAAATCCATCTAGCAATCATGAGCTAGGAATTACTGCCAAAAGGGCTATTGAAAAGGCAAGAGTGCAAGTTGCAGAATTAATAAACTCTTCACCAGAAGAGATAATTTTCACAAGTGGGGGAAGCGAGTCAGATAATATGGTTATTAAAGGAGTGGCTCATGCTTTCAAAAATAAGGGAAATCATATTATTACTTCACAGGTAGAGCATCCAGCAGTGCTTGAACCATGTCATTTTCTTGAAAAATTAGGATATGAAATAAGTTATTTAACAGTTGATAAATATGGCATAGTTAATCTTTCAGAACTTGAGAGCTTAATTACAGATAAAACTATACTTGTTTCAATTATGCATTCTAATAATGAAACTGGTGTACTTCAACCAATTGAAGAGATTTCTAAAATATGCAAAGAGCATGATGTTATATTACACACAGATGTATCACAATCATTAGGTAAGGTTCCTGTTGATGTTACTAAACTAGGAGTTGATTTTCTAACAATTGCAGGACACAAGCTATATGCACCTAAGGGCATTGGTGCGTTATACATGAAGAAAGGTATTAACATAGAGCCACTAATTCATGGTGCGGGTCATGAGAAGGGAAGACGTGCGGGGACTGAAAATATTATTTTTGATGTTGCACTTGGAAAAGCATGTGAAATCGCCAAGAATGAATTAAAAAATAATGAAGTGAAATTATTAACTGATTATTTTTATAGCCAGCTTAAAGAGAAATTTGGTGAAAGAATACAGCTAAATGGTCATCCAGAAAATAAACTTCCTAACACATTAAATATTAGTTTTTTAGGACTTAATGGACATGAGGTATTAGGTAAGTTAAATAATGTTTTAGCTTCCACAGGATCAGCTTGCCATTCAGGGAATACTTCAATATCACCTGTGTTAAAAGCAATGGGAGTTTCTGAAGAGGTTGGACGCGGAGCTGTACGTTTTAGTCTTGGGAGATATACAACTAAAGATGAAATTGATTTTGTTATTGATGAAATCAATAAAAATTTAAATTATTAAGGAGGAATAATAATGAAGCTTGGAGTTATTATTGAAACTAAGGAATTCGAGAAAGCTTGGAATGCTTTTAGATTTGCAGTAACTGCAAAGAAAAAGGGACATGAAGTGAAGGTATTTTTAATGGGGGAAGCTGTGGAATGTGAGACACTTACACATGAAAAGTTTAATGTAGCAGCACAACTTAAGGAATTTAGTGAAATTGGAGGAGAAATTTTAGCCTGTGGAACTTGTTTAAAATCTAGAAATATGAAGGAAACTAATATATGTCCAATGTCTATAATGATTGATTGTGTAGAAATGGTTGAATGGGCTGATAAAACAGTAACTTTTTAGAAGAATTTAAGTCAATAAAATTGAATTTATATTTTAATAGTCTTAGGTTTTAAGTAATCTAAGATTATTTTGTGTATAATAAATACCTTATAAAATTATTGCATGATATAATAAAAGTAAAATTATGGAGATGTATACAAATTTTATTAGGAGGTGACTTTAAATGAAAACTAAACTAGGAAAGAAGTTTTGGATAACCCTCGTTATATTTGGTCTTATAGGTCAAATTGCTTGGGTTGTTGAGAATATGTACTTAAACGTATTTATTTATAAAATATTTAATGCATCAGCAGCTGATATTTCATTAATGGTTGGGGCTAGTTCAGTAGCAGCAACTTTAACAACTCTTTTTATAGGAGCATTATCAGATAAGCTGGGAAATAGAAAGATATTTATTTGTGCTGGATATATAATGTGGGGAATTTCAATTCTTTCATTTTCTCTTATAAGAATCGATATCTTAACTCCAATTGTAGGAAGTACTGCAGCTGCTACATCTCTTGGAATATCATTATTTATAATATTAGATTGTATCATGACCTTCTTTGGTTCAGCGGCAAATGATGCTTGTTTTAATGCTTGGATGACTGATTGTGGAAATGAGAGCAATAGGGGAAGTATAGAGGGAATTAATTCTATGATGCCACTAGCGTCTATTTTAATAGTATTTGGTGGCTTCATGGTATTTAATTTAGATTTACAATCTAGCTGGACTACTATTTTCTTAATAATAGGTGTAATTGTTATTATTAGTGGGGTGCTAGGTTTTATGCTAATAGAAGATAATGCAAAAACTACATCTGAAACAAATAAGTATTGGGTGAATGTCCTTTATAGTTTTCGTATATCTGTTATAAGAGATAATAAACTTTTATATGCAGTAGTTGGTGCATTTTCTGTTTTTGGGATTTCTATTAATATTTTTATGCCATATTTAATTCTTTATTATGAAAAGACCTTAGGAATAACTAATTATGTAATTATTATGGCTCCAGCAATTATAATTGCTGCTATTACTACTGCTTTTTATGGAAAGGTATATGATATGCTTGGCTTTAAGATGTCTGTAGTTCCAAGTATTTTAATTCTTATGATAGGTTATACTATACTATTTTTCAGTACAAGTATTCTTTGGGTATTTGTTGGATCCTTATTTATGATGATAGGATATTTAACAGGAATGGCATGCTTTGGAGCGATGATAAGAGATAATATTCCACAAAATAAATCAGGATTATTTCAAGGATTACGTATTTTAGGACAAGTTCTTATACCTGGAATTATTGGACCAACAATTGGAGCGATAGTTTTAAGTAATGCAAAAACAATTTTAAATAATGATGGGACTACTTCCTTTATTCCAGATAGAAGAATATATTTTGCTGCATTTATAATAGCTGCAATTCTTCTTTTTATTTTATATTTAATTTTTAAAATGATAAGAGAAGAGCATTGGAATCTTACTACAGATGGAGAAATTGATTGGACAGAGTATCCAAGACCACAAATGAAAAGAGATTCTTACTTTAGTTTAAATGGAGTGTGGAAGTTAAATGGCGAAGATATATTTGTTCCATTTCCACCTGAATCTAATTTATCTGGTTATAAAAAAACTGTAGGAAAGCATTTGACTTATGTAAAATACTTTAACTTACCTAATAATTTTATAAAAGATAAAGTAATTCTACATTTTGGTGCTGTAGATCAAGTTGCAGAGGTTTGGGTAAATAATAAGAAGTTAATGATACATGAAGGAGGATATTTACCTTTTTCAGTAGATGTGACAGAGGCATTATTTACAGATAAGGAAAATAAGTTAGTGGTAAAGGTTACTGATAATTTATCTAAGAAATATCCATACGGAAAGCAATGTAAAAACCGTGGAGGAATGTGGTATACCCCTGTAAGTGGAATATGGCAAACTGTATGGCTAGAAAGTATTCCTAAGGTATTTATTAATAATATTAAAATAACTCCTGATATGAATGGAATAGAATGTGAAATAGATACAAATGCAACAGAATATAGAATAGATATAAATCTGGAGGGATATATTTATACAAGATATGAAAAAGGTGATAAGTTTAGGATAGATTTAGATAAGATTACCTTACCAGATGGAAGAAAATATAAGCCTATTTTATGGACAGTTGAAAATCCACATCT
Organism: uncultured Clostridium sp.; assembly: GCA_934746015.1. Taxonomy (GTDB): domain Bacteria; phylum Bacillota; class Clostridia; order Clostridiales; family Clostridiaceae; genus Clostridium. Next base: position 1,799 of record CAKVEW010000061.1, on the reverse strand, counting down.
TTATAAAATTAATATTAGTACATCTGAAGATAAAGTAGAATCATATTTTGCTTTACGTACTATATCTATAAATAAAATAGATGGAATAGAAAGAATTTGTTTAAATGACAAACCTATATTTTTACATGGGGTGTTAGACCAAGGATATTTCTGTGATGGAATCTTCCTTCCTTCAAGAGAAAAGGAATTTGAAGAGGATATTTTAAGAATGAAGAATTTAGGATTTAATATGTTACGAAAACACATTAAGGTAGAACCAGAATGCTTTTATTATTATTGTGATAAACATGGTATGTTAGTAATTCAAGATATGGTGAATAATGGTTCATATTCTTTTATTAGAGATACAGCGCTTCCTACTATGGGAAGGCTTAAATTAAAGGATACAAGAAGAGGAAGTAAGACTCAAAGGGAAATATTTATTAATCATACAAGAGATACAATAAATCATCTGTACAATCATCCATGTATCGTTGGCTATACTATATTTAATGAGGGCTGGGGCCAATTTCAAAGTGATAATATCTATGAAATTGTTAAAGATATTGATAATACTAGATTTATAGATTCTACATCTGGATGGTTTATTCATGAAAAGAGTGATGTAGATAGCCTGCATATTTATTTTAAAACAATGGATTTACCAAAAACAGAAAGACCATTAATAGTATCAGAATGCGGTGGATATTCCTATCCTATTAATGGACATATTTATAGTAAATATAATAATTATGGATATGGAGCTTTTGAGAGTTCTGAAAAGCTAACAGATAGTATTGTAGATATGTATGAAAAAATGATTATACCAGCTATAAAAAGTGGATTAAGTGGTTGTATTTACACGCAATTAAGTGATGTAGAGGATGAAACCAATGGAATATATACTTATGATAGAAAGATTTGTAAGGTAGATGAAGAAAAAATCCTATTAATTAATCATAGAATTCAAGAAATAATGAAGGATATAAATTCATAATGTTTTTATAACTAATAATATTTATTAGTTGACAATAAATATTAAATAAGGTAATATATATGTATATTAAATAGATAAAAAATATGATTTTTTAAATATAGGAGTGATAATTATGAAGAAGTTATTTAAATGTACTGTATGTGGATATGTACACGAAGGTCTTGAAGCACCAGAAGTTTGTCCAAAGTGTAATTTAGGAAAAGATAAGTTCGTTGAACTTACTAGTGAAGAAGCAGAAAAAATTTATGCTTCAGATAGAACTAATAGCATTCATGCTGAATTAATTGTATTAGCAGATAAGATTGCTAAGCTTGCACAAGAAGGTATAGAAATAAATCTTGATCCTAAGTGTGTAAATGGCTTTGAAAAAGCAAAAAATGAAGCTTGGACAATAAAGCAAAGATGTAAGGCAGAGCTTGCAGGACATATGACTAACGGTAAGTGGTAAAATTTATGGTGAGGTATAGAGAATATGAGATGGGAATACAAGGTAATTAAATTAACATCATTAAAAGGCTTAGGAAATTCTGAAGAATTGCAAAATGAGCTTAATGATTACGGAAATTCAGGTTGGGAATTAGTTGGAGTTTTAACTAAACCAAACGAAGGTGTAGGCTGGATTCCAAAAGAAGATGAGGGGTCAGTAATGTTTAAAAGATCTATAAATATAGCATAGATATAAATAAGTGCTATTATAAGATAGATTTAGCAGAACAATGTAAAAAGGTGGATTCAATTGAATCCACCTCAGACTGTAGACAAAAAGGATATTTTCAAAAATGAAAATATCCTTTTTGTTAATTTTGTAGTTAAATCACTTGAA
>CAKVEW010000060.1 GCA_934746015.1 uncultured Clostridium sp. | reverse complement strand
TTTTTGTTAACATTTTAATCACCTAAAAATATTTTACAATAAAAACGAAAGAGTGTCGACTTTGTCGACACTCTGAGAGCTCGGTTTAATACCGAGCTCTTTAATTATTAATTTTTAAATTATATCTGGGAAATCATTTAAAAAATCATAAATGCAGCGGATTATACCTCCGAACAAGTTGGATTTTCCATCTAACTTATTTGGAAGTAGAGTAACATCTTTTGAAAAAATCGAATTTATCTTATCATTAATTAAATTTAAGTATTCAGGGATATAATCTATTAACTCACTATGTATAAATATATTATCAGGCGCAAATAAGTTAAATATATTTGTGATTCCTATGGCCATTAGTTCTATATTATTTGAAACTATATCAATAGCTTCTTTGTTATTAGAATTATATAATTCACAAAGGTCTTTTACTGTTTTAACCTTTAAGTTAGATATATTATTAAATTCCTCTAATAAAGCTGGAATAGAGCAATATTGTTCAAAGCAACCCCTATTACCACAAGGACATTTTTTACCATTAGGAATAAGCACCATATGGCCTATTTCTCCTGAACGTCCTTCAAAGCCAGTATATAATTTTTCATTAATTATAATTCCAGATCCTATTCCTGAATGAACATTAATTACTATAGAATTCTTTAGTTTTTCTTCTGAGTTTTCAAATTCTCCAATAGCTGCTAAATTAGATTCATTTTCAAGATGGAATGAGATATTTGGTAGAACTTTAGTTAATTCTTCTTTCAAGTTTATCTTGTCTAAATCGTAATATGGAGTAAATTTGATAGAGTCATTATAAACTCTACCATGAATAGCAAGGCTAACACCTATTAATCCATATTTATATTCACCTATATAATTTTCTAAAGAGCTAATTATATTAACTACTAAATTAACCACATTATCTCTATTTACAACTGTTTCATAGTGTTCATAAGCTATAATATTTTTATTTAAATCAGTAAGTAAGTATCCAACATAATTAGTACCTAAATCAATTCCTAGGCTAAGGCCTGCTTTTTCATTTAATTTAAGAAGAATAGGTTTTCTTCCACCACTAGAACTACCATTTCCAGTTCCTATTTCAGAAACAATTTCACTTTCAACTAATAAGCTAATAATTTCAGAAACACTAGCTTTATTAAGATTTATAAGCTTTGAGATATCAATTCTAGATATATTTGGTTTATTAAAAAGCAGATTTAATATTTCAACTATATTAGCCTTTCTAATGTTAAATTTATTTTCCATAGAGTACCATCCTTATTGATTGTTTATAAATAATATAGCATAGCTATTTAAAAAGTTCAAAAACTAAATTTGAATAAAAAATAGAAAAAATAGTTAATGTAAACATTGACATCGCAAAAATCAGGGTGTATTATTAAGTTAGATAGGAAAACTAACTAATTAAATGAGGTGAAAATATGGAATTCTTTAATAATGTACAAACAATAAAATATGAAGGACAAGATACAGACAATATGTTTGCATTTCGTCATTACAATCCTGAAGAAATAGTTTTAGGAAAACCAATGAAAGAACGTTTAAAATTTGCAGTTGCTTACTGGCATACTTTCTGTAGTGATGGAGCAGATCCATTTGGAAAGGGAACTAATCAAAGAAATTGGATAACAGATGACCTAATGCAAACAGCAAAAAATAAAGTTGATGCAAATTTTGAATTATTACAAAAATTAGGCGTTGAATATTTCTGCTTCCATGATATGGATGTTGCTCCATTTGGAAATAGCTTAGAAGAATTCTTCCATAACCTAGATGTTATAACTGATTATATGAAGGAAAAGATGGACAAGACTGGCATTAAGCTTTTATGGAATACAGCAGATAGACATGCTAATCCTATATATGTTAATGGTGCTGCATCAAGTCCTAATATAGATGTTTATGCAATGTCAGCAGCTCAAGTTAAAAAGGGAATTGATATAAGTAAAAAATTAGGCGGTAAAAACTTTGTATTCTGGGGTGGAAGAGAAGGTTATGAAACTCTACTAAACACAGATATTCAATTTGAAGAAGAAAATATAGCAAGATTATATAAAATGGCAATAGCTTATTGTGAAAAAATTAATCATAAATTAACTTTCTTAATTGAGCCAAAACCAAAAGAACCAATGACTCATCAATATGATTTTGATTCAGCTACAGCTTTAGCATTCCTTCAAAAATATGATTTGTTAGGGCACTTTAAGTTAAATATTGAAGCAAATCATGCAACACTTGCTGGACATACTTTTGAACATGAATTAAATATAGCTAGAAATTACAATGCTTTAGGTTCAATTGATGCTAACCAAGGAGATCCATTACTAGGATGGGATACAGATGAATTCCCAACTAATGTTTATGATACTACATTAGCAATGTTAGAAGTATTAAAGAATGGTGGATTACAGGATGGTGGAATAAACTTTGATTCTAAAGTTAGAAGAACTTCTTTTGAACAAGAAGATTTAGTATTAGCTCATATTGCAGGAATGGACACTTATGCAAGAGGGTTAAAAGCAGCAGCTAGAATAATTGAAACAGGATTCTTAGACAATGTTAAGAAAGAAAGATATTCATCTTATGATAGCGAATTAGGTAAACAATTATTAAACAATGAATTGGATTTAGAAGTTTTAACTAATCATGCATTAGCAGTTAAAGAAGTTAAAAATAAATCATCACATATTGAATTTGTAAAATCAAAATTAAATGATTTAATATACTAGAATATAGGAGCTGTTCAACAGCTCCTATATTAAAAATGAATAATGTAAAATGTAGAATTATTGATGTAATTCAAAATGAATTACTTAAAATATATCTATTTTAGAAACTCCTATAGGAGTTTCTTCATTAATTTTACATTCTTCATTTTACATTGTGCGAAAGCACCTACATTTAAATAATTGGAGGATATTTATATGGAGTATGTTATAGGTTTAGATTTAGGAACTGGTTCTATCAAAGGTATAGCTTTAGATAAAGCTGGAGAAGTAGTATTAAAGCATTCAGAAAGTTATCCTTTATACAATAATAGAGATGGACATTCTGAACAAGAGCCAGAGGATTGGTACAATGCTTCAATTAAGGTTTTAGAAAAAATAACTAATGATTTAGGTGGAGATGGTTTAAGAGCTATAAGTATATCGGGTCAAATGCATAGCTTAGTATTATTAGATAATGAAAATAAGCCTATAAGAAGAAGTATTCTATGGAATGACACAAGAACAACTAAGCAATGCGAATATATAATGAATAACTTTGGAGAAAGAGTAATTGAGATTACAGGAAATAAAAGTCTTGAAGGATTCACATTACCAAAGGTATTATGGATAAAAGAAAATGAACCTGAAAATTGGGAGAAGACTAAAAAGTTCTGTTTACCTAAAGACTATTTAGTATTGAAATATACAGGAAACATATGTACAGATATTTCTGATGCAGCTGGAACACAAATGCTAGATATTAAGGCTGGAAAGTGGTCAGAAGAAATAGCAAATCTTTTGAATTTAGATTTAGAAAAATATCCAAAAGTTTATAACTCTAATGAATGTGTTGGGGAATTAAATGATGAATTAAAGAAAAAATTAAATGTTACTGGAACAGTGAAAATATTCCCAGCTGGTTCAGATAACCCATGTTCAGCTTTAGGATCAGGAATAATAAACAAAAATAGAGATTTATTAAGTATAGGAACTTCAGGTGTATATTTAAAGTATGAGGAAGAGTATAAGAACTATGGTGGAAAACTTCACATGTTTAATAATGTATTACCAAATAGTTATTACTCAATGGGTGTAACTCTTTCTGCTGGAGATTCTTTAAGCTGGTTTAAAAATACATTTGCAAAGGATAAGGATTTTGATGAACTTTTAAGTGGAATATCAAATATAAAGGAAGGCTCTAATGGATTATTATTTGCCCCATATATAGTTGGAGAAAGAACTCCTTATGCAGATAGTAATATAAGAGGAACTTTCATAGGAATAGATAAAAGCCATGATTTAAATCATTTTGCTAGAGCAGTAATTGAAGGAATAACATTCTCATTAAAGGATTGTTTTAGTATTTATGAAGATGATAGTGATAGAGAAATAATTTCAGTAGGTGGAGGGGCTAAATCTAAGGATTGGCTTCAAATTCAAGCTAACATATTTAATAAGAAGGTAATATCTTTAAAAATAGAAGAAGGTCCATCTCTTGGAGCTGCAATTATAGCATCAGTTTCTTTAAATTGGTTTGACTCCTTTGAAGATGCTGTAAAGGTAATAGTAAAGGAAAAGGAATGCTATTATCCAAATGCAGAAGCAGTAGAAGCGTATAAAGAAGTTTATTCTCGTTATAGAAGAGTATATGAAAATATAAAAAATATATAGAGAAGGTGCTGTGGCACAATGAAAAAGTTAAGGCAGAAACTCTCAAAAGGAGTTTCTGCCTTAATATATTCGCATTTTACATTTTTATTTCAAGCTACTTGCGAAAGATGTTTTATAATCTCTTATTCTAATAAAAGAAGTAATTAAAAAGTAACTGAAATTACAAGTAAGAAAAAAAATATACAAAATAAAGCGAACCCAATTTTTGATAGTAAAGACATCTTCTTTTCTTTATAGTCAATTATATTAATAAATTTTTCAGCTTTTAAATATTTAATTATATCTAAAAATAGTTGCTGAGTTTTATTACCAAAAGGCCTTGGATAAAATTCTTTACCATCTTTAAACTTGATACCTATTGTTTCACATTGATTCCACATATCAATTAAGCATTCTATATTTTGAATTTCATTGGAGTATTCTTCTTCTAGGAGATTATAAGTGTGGCCCATTTTATATATAAAGACTCTATAATTAGTAATGAATATTCCAAGATATATTGTTGGGTCTCCACCCATTGTTCCAACCCAAATTTGGTGTATATCTTTATCAAAATAACTTTGAAGGGCAATAATTCTATATTTAATTTTCTCATCCTTAGATAATTTAGATATGACTAGATTTTCTAATTCTAAAAATGAAATCTTTTTTAAGACTTTATCATTTTTTATCTTATAGAGATCTTCACCAATGGTATTTTCTTTTTCAAGGGATATATTTTCTAATTCTATAATTTCATCATCAGAGTAGTTTATTGAGTTTAAAAGCTTTAATAAATCTTTATTTTCCATACTATTCACCTACAATCATTTTTAATTTTTTCCTGGCTCTTGAAATTCTTGTGTAAATATAGTCTTCAGTACAGCCCAATTCTAAAGCTATTTCTTTTATGGAAAAGCCTTCATAATATCTTTTAATTAGTATAAGCCTATCTTTTTCATCTATATTTTCTAAAAGTAAATTGATTATTTGTTTATTTTCAATTTTTTCGAAATTATTATCTTCAGAGGGAAGTATATTTGGAATATATTCCACTGAATTATTAACTTTGTAATTTTTACGTTTTATATCTAAGGCTTTGTATTTAGTAATAGATATTAACCAATTTCTAAAGCATCCCTTTTCTTCATTGAAACAATCAATGTTAAACCAAATAGTTGTAAATACATCATTATAACATTCATCAACAAATTCCTTTTCATATGGGACATTTAGTATCTTTGATGAAATATAAACAACTAATTTACCGTAGTTATCCATTAATTTGCAGAGACTAGTTTTATCCTTATTCTTAATGCCTTGAACTAAAGAGTAATCACTTGGCTCCAAAGAATCTCCTCCTTATTTATTTCTCTATATAATATTCGTTTAATATACTACTTTTCTGTCAATTAATTTATATATTTTATCATAATAGAGAAAGTTTATGTTAATAATTTCCTTTTATCTTAAGGCGTAGATTGATTTTTATAATTTTTAGTATTATAATATTTAGGTAAAATTTGAATAATTATTGGGAATGAAGTTCTCCCATGAGAAATCAAAACCGTCGAGCAGACTAATGACTTCTATGATTTAATCGTAGAGCATTAGTTTTTTTTATTATATAGATGCATTTTTTTAATGCATAGGAATGGGAGGAAAAAGATGAGAATTTTTAAATTAACTATTTCTACTATTATAGTTTCAATTATAATGGGGGTTATATCAGCAATATTTTTAAGTTCATTAGAATTAGTTACATCATTAAGAGAAAGTTTTCCTTACTTAATTCTATTACTTCCTTTAATAGGAGTATTAACAGCATATACATATTCTAAATATGGAAAAGGATCTAGTAGGGGTAATAACTTAATTATTGAAAGTGTCCATAAGGATGTGAAAGTTCCATTTAGAATGGCATTTTTAACATTTATTTTTACTATATTAACACATCTATCTGGAGGATCAGCAGGAAGAGAAGGTACAGCAGTTCAGATATCAGGTGCATTAACTAATAAAGTAGCTAATATTTTTAAAATGGAGCATAGAGAAAAAAGAATTTTAATTATGGTTGGAATAAGTGCTGCTTTTGGATCAGTATTTGGAACCCCACTTGCAGGAACATTCTTTGGAATGGAAGTGTGCTTTATAGGAAAACTTAGTTATGAAGCAATGATATATTGTTTTATTGGATCTTATACAGCTAACTTTATCACTGAAGCCTTAGGTATAATACATAATAATCATATAATAAAATCCATACCTAGTATTTCCATATATACATTTTTAATAGTAATAATATCTTCAGTTTTATTTGGACTCTTTGGAAGGGGCTTTGCCAAAGGGGCTCATTTAGTTAAGACTTTCTATAGTAAAAATATAAAAAATAATATACATAGAGCAATAGTATCATCAATAGTAATATTATTAGTAATTGTGATATTTAAGTTATATAACTTTGAAGGATTAAGTATTTGGCTTGTTGATAGCGGCTTTGCAGGAGAGGTATCTATTTTAGATCCAATAAAGAAGTTAATGCTAACAGTATTAACTTTAGGAGCTGGACTTCAAGGTGGAGAGGTAACACCACTATTTACTATAGGGGCTTCCCTAGGTGGGGTTATAGGTAACTTTACTAATATAGAGCCTTCATTACTAGCAGCTATTGGAATGATTTGTGTTTTTGGAAGTGCTACTAATACTCCAATTACTACTATTATGTTAGGAATTAATTTATTTGGTGTAGAAGCTGTTCCATATTATATAATTGGAGCATTTATTAGTTATTATGTAATGGGGCATAATGGAATTTATGAAGCGCAAGTTATTAATACTCCTAAGTTAAAAAGATTTGAAAAACATAAGGGAATATCCTTAGAAAATATAGAAGAATAATGTAAAATATACTTGACATTTGATGTAAAGCAGACTATACTTAAATTGTAAAGTTTGCTTTACTTACTAGGAGGTGTAAATTTGAAAACTAGGATACAGGATTTAAGAAAAGAACGTAAGATAACACAAAATGAATTGGCAGATGCCTTAGATGTAACTAGACAAACAATAATATCCCTAGAAAGTGGAAGGTATAAGGCATCTTTAGTACTTGCTCATAAAATTTCTCAATATTTTGGATTGAAAATAGAAGATGTATTTATTTTTGAGGGAGATGAAAATTTATGTTAGGTATGTTTTGTAGTAGTGACTGTAAAACTAATGAAGAATATAAAGAGGTAATAAAAGGCAGGATACTATTATTTATAGGAATAATAATTCTTGGAGTAATAACATTAATTGTAACACTTTTTGGGGCTGGATATTTAAATCTAAAGATTAGCGAAAATATGATATCTACTTACTCAGGCTTCGGGACTGGGTTAACAGTAGTAGGAGTATTTCTTTTAATTAAAAATATTTCCATTTTAAATAATGAAGAAAAACTAAGAAAGGTCCGTATTAGTAATACTGATGAAAGGAATAAGGAAATCAGTTTAAAATCATCAAAAATTGCTTTAGGATTTATATTAGTAACTATGTATTTAGTAGGACTAATTGGAGGAATATGGTATCCAGTAATAACTCAAGTTTTATTTTCTATTATATGTTTATTTTTAGTTGTATATTTAATTGCTTATAAAGTTATTTCAAGAAAAATTTAAAGGAGTTAAGGGTTATGAGAAAATTAAATAATTATATCCGTAGTGGGTTATTAATTTATGTACTTTGCCTGTTCCTCAAAGAATTTTTCCATTTACCTGAATTTTTAAGTGGGTTTTGTTTAGGGTTAGCAATTGCATTAATGCTTTGGGGTGGGTATATTGAAAATCATGATATTACAAAAATAAAGAATTTCAAAAAAAGACTTTTATTAAAAATAAGAAATATTTGATGTATCAAGGAAGTGTTATTATGCACTTCCTTTTGTATGTATTTTAAACTAGTTTTAAATGGGACCCATCGCAAAATGGTGGAGTTTTAGTATGATTACAAGCACATAAATGAGATTTTTCAGTTTTTTTAGAAGTAAAAACTAAAGGTATGAAATTTGTTCCTACATGGGCACCATTGCAAAAAGGTGATGAAGAGCTTTTGCCACAAGTACACCAAAAATAAGTTTCATTTTCTTTTAAATCAACTAAAATTGGATGCTTTTTCGATATAGAAGATTTGTCCATAATAACTTTTTCTTTAACTTCATTATTCATGGAATCATATTCATCTTTTATTTTATTAGCAAGGTCTTCATCTTGTTTGGCAACGTTAATTAAATACATGAATACACTTCCTGGATAAACAACATCATCACTTAAGTGGGTGTGTTCCAATGCTTTTCTAGCTAAGGATATAGTACAGTTATCATCATGGCCCTTACTACATTCTTTGCATATCTTACAAACACTTGCAATAGCTTTTGCAATAAGCTTTTTATTATATAATTTCATATCATTTTTAGGTATTAATTTTTGTCCATCATCTACTATTTGAATTCCATTTGGATTTGAAGCTTTTACAGCATTTAAAGCAAATCCTATATTGCACTTTGATTTAATACAATCTTGTGTTTCATAAAACTTACATTCCAAACAAATAAGATTTAAGCTTTCTTCAGTTTTTTCATAATAATTCATTGATATCTCCCCTTTACATTTGTAATTTCGGATATGAACTTTAATTTTTAATATAAATTTGTAAATAAAAAATCCTAGCAAACAATATGTTCACTAGGATTTTTCATTAAAATTCAGATTGACCTGTAGTTCTTGGGAATGGGATTACATCTCTGATATTTGACATACCTGTAATATACATAATAAGTCTTTCAAAACCTAATCCAAATCCAGCATGCTTAGTTTCTCCATATTTTCTAAGCTCTAAATACCACCAGTAGTCTTCTTCTTTAAGTCCAAGTTCAGCCATTCTCTTAGTTAAGACATCGATTCTTTCTTCTCTTTGGCTTCCACCTATAAGTTCTCCGATTCCTGGAACTAAAAGGTCAGTTGCAGCAACTGTCTTTCCATCATCATTTAATCTCATATAGAAAGCTTTAATATCTTTTGGATAATCAGTTACGAAAACTGGTCTCTTAAAGTGTTCTTCTGTAAGATATCTTTCATGTTCTGTTTGTAGATCGATTCCCCATTCAACTGGGTATTCAAACTTCTTATCAGCTTTCTTTAATATTTCAACTGCTTCAGTATAAGTTACCCTTCCAAAGTCAGATGAAATTACATGGTTTAATCTATCTAAGATTCCCTTATCAATAAATTGGTTGAAGAAAGCCATTTCTTCAGGGCATTCAGCTAAAACATATTCAAGTACATATTTAAGCATATCTTCAGCTAATTCCATATCATCTTGTAAATCAGCAAAAGCTATTTCAGGTTCTATCATCCAGAACTCTGCTGCATGTCTTGCTGTGTTTGAATTTTCAGCTCTGAAAGTAGGTCCAAAAGTATAAATATTTCTAAATGCTAGGGCATAACATTCACCATTTAATTGTCCTGATACTGTTAGGTTACTTTCTTTACCAAAGAAGTCTTGTTTAAAGTCTATTGCTCCATCTTCAGTTTTTGGTACATTGTTAAGATCTAGAGTTGTAACTCTAAACATTTCACCAGCACCTTCAGCATCACTTCCAGTTATTAATGGAGTATGAGTGTAAACAAATCCTCTTTCTTGGAAGAACTTATGAATAGCATATGCAGCTACTGAACGTACTCTAAATACAGCTGAAAATGCATTACTTCTTGGTCTTAAGTGAGCTATAGTTCTTAAATATTCAAAAGTGTGTCTTTTCTTTTGAAGAGGGTAGTCTGCATTAGACATTCCTTCAACTATAACTTCTTTTGCTTGAATTTCAAATGGTTGCTTAGCTTCTGGAGTAGCAACTAAAGTACCTACAACAGTTATTGATGAACTAATAGGTAACTTTGAAACTTCCTTAAAGTTTTCAATTTTGTTATCAAAAACTACTTGAACGTTCTTAAAGAAAGTACCATCATTTACTTCAATAAATCCAAAAGCATTAGATGCTCTTAATGTTCTTATCCAACCAGAAATTTTAACTTCTTTAGATAAATATTCGTCTTGATTTCTATAAAGTGATTTTACATAAACAACTTTACTCATTTATTTTTCCTCCTAGTTAATTTTATAAATTCCTAAAAAAATAAAAAACCTTTCATCCCTAATACAAGGGACGAAAGGATAATTTCGCGGTACCACCCAAGTTGCTATTATAAACAGCCACTCTTCTAACACTAAATAATGTCATTCAAAGTATAACGGTTTGAATCCGTCTAAGTCTACTTAAGTGAATATAAGATCAAAAAATATATCTTCACTTGTTCGGTTAGAAACTCAGAGATGTTCTTCACTAAAGGCTTCGTATAAGGCTTACACCATTCCTTACTCGCTAAAACTACTTCCGTATAGCTACTCTTCTCGTCATAGTAATAATACAATATATAGTTTATAAAGATTTTACATCAATTTACTAACATTTGCAACGTTTAATCATAATATAATTTTAGGAAATAAATCGGGAGGAATTAAATGAGTAATAATAATTTCTTAGAAGAAAAGTTTATTGAGATAAATAAGCTAAAAAGCATGTTAGTAACATATCCAGAAGATTATAAAAATAGCCTAATGGAAGTAATGGAGAGAGTCTGCAATCAAATTGAAGCATATCTTAGAGATAATAAAAAATAAAAAAATTCAGCTTAGCTGAATTTTTTGCTATTCTATTCCCTTTTTGTAAGAGTCTATCAATTGTGCAGGGAAGTGTAACATTTGAGCATCTTTAACGATTTTCTTAAAGTCATATTCTAATTCCCTAAACTTAACATCAACAGTTTTATCTTCTTTTATTTCTATTAAAGCATAAGTGGCATTTGGACGTCCAATTTTAGGTTTTCCAACGCTTCCTACATTGATAAACACCTTATTTCCGAATTTCTTATAAGAAGGAATATGAGTATGAGCACATACTAATACATCTTCATCTAATTCCTCCATCACTTTTTGAGTATTGTTACCATCTTCAAATAGATATTCATTTATTTTATCTGGGCTACCATGAGTAAACATAATTTTTACACCGTTAATATCATAGTCTAACTTTGCAGGTAGCTGTGATAAATAATATTTATTTGAGGCTCTAACTTCTTCAACAGCCCAAGGTAGTGAAAAAGAATTAATTGAAGTATCTCTTATAAATGTAAAACCTCCGTCTACAACAGAGGCATCATAATTGCCTTTTATGCAAGGAATTTCTCTTCTTTTTATTAATGCTATAACTTCATTTGGATGAGGACCATATCCAACTAAGTCTCCAAGACAAACTACTAAATCTACCTTTTGTTCATCTATATCTTCTAGTACCTTCATTAGTGAATAAATATTTCCGTGTATATCTGAAATTGCTGCTATTTTCATAATTAATCCTCCTAAATAAGTATAATTAATTATATCACTATAAATAATTGATATAAATAGATATTATTTTATTCATGAGGTATATTATTAGTATAGAAAAAAATAGAGGTGAAGAAAATAATGAAGACAAATAGAGTAAATAATGTGTTGAAAGAGATGGAAAATCAAGGCTTAAGTCAAATGATAGTATCATCACCACCTGCTATATTTTATTTAACAGGAAAATGGTTTTCTCCAGGAGAAAGAATGGTAGCCTTATATTTAAATACTAAAGGAAATCATAAGCTTATTGTTAATAAGTTATTCCCGATATATGAGGATTTAGGGGTGGATTTAATTTGGTACACAGATATTCAAGACCCAATACAAATTTTATGCACAGTTGTGGACAAGGAAAATACTTTAGCTGTGGATAAAAACTGGTCAGCACACTTTTTAATTAAGCTTATGAATAATAATGGAGCAAAGGCTTTTGTAAATGGATCTCCAATTATAGACAGATTAAGAATGATGAAAGATGCTGAAGAAATAGAATTAATGAAAAAGTCATCAGAAATTAATGACAAAGTTATGCTAGAGCTATGGGACAATTTAAAAGAAGGAAAGACTGAAAAGTATTATGCTAATCTTTTAGCAGAGTTATATGAAAAACATGGTGTAAATGAATTTTCATTTTCTCCAATAGTTGCAGTTAGTCCTAATGGTGCTGATCCACATCATCATTCAGATAAAACTCCTATTAAAAAGGGACATAGTATAGTTATAGATATTGGAGGAGTTTATAATTCTTATTGTTCTGATATGACTAGAACTGTATTCTTTGGTGAAGAACCAAGTGAAAGACATGCAGAAATTTATAACATAGTTAAAGAAGCTAATTTAAGTGGAATAAAAAAGGTTAAAGAGGGAGTTAAGTTCTCAGAAATCGATAAGGCTGCCAGAGATTATATTGAAAATGCAGGTTATGGTGAGTACTTTACTCATAGAACAGGCCATAGCATAGGAATAGAAGATCATGACTTCGGAGATGTAAGTTCAACAAATAATGAAGCAGTTAAAGAAGGAATGATATTCTCAATAGAACCTGGAATATATCTAAAAGACGATATTGGAGTTAGAATTGAAGATTTAGTTTTAGTAACTAAAGATGGATGCGAAGTTCTAAACTCAGTAACTAAAGGCATAACAATAATTTAATTTCATAAATAAAAAAGAAGCTGTATAACAGCTTCTCAGAGTGTCGACAAAGTCGACACTCTTTCGTTTTTATTGTAAAATATTTTTAGGTGATTAAAATGTTA
>CAKVEW010000059.1 GCA_934746015.1 uncultured Clostridium sp. | reverse complement strand
TTGATAGGTCAGAGGTGTAAGTGTGGTAACATATTTAGCTGACTGATACTAATAGGTCGAGGGCTTGACCAATAAAATTTGTTATTAATTCATATACAATTTTCAGAGAATAATATTCTTTGATACAAGATTCCCAATTAAATTTATATTTGAAGAATCATATAATCTGGTGATGATGGCGTAGAGGAAACACTCCTTTCCATTCCGAACAGGAAAGTTAAGCTCTACAGCGCCGATGGTACTGCACGGGAGACTGTGTGGGAGAGTAGGACGTTGCCAGGTATAGTGGCTCGATAGCTCAGTCGGTAGAGCAGAGGACTGAAAATCCTCGTGTCCCTGGTTCGATTCCTGGTCGAGCCACCAGGTATGGCGCTATAGCCAAGTGGTAAGGCAGAGGTCTGCAAAACCTTTATCCCCCGGTTCAAATCCGGGTGGCGCCTCCAAAAAAAACTACAAGATTTCTTGTAGTTTTTTTATTTTTTAAAAATAATTTCTTTTTGAATTAGTAAATTATCTTTAGAGGAAAATTTGAAATTACTTCCTATAGGAATTGTTATATTAGGATACTCATGTCCTATTTTCAAACCATAAATTATAGGTATATTTAAAGGTATAAGTTTTTCTTTTATAATATATTTTATAGTTAAGATTTCGTCGCTGCTAGTACAATTCGTGAAATTTCCAATTATAATTGCAGATGATTTTTTTAATTTTCCACAGGAAATTAATTGAGAAAACATTCTATCCACAACATAGGGACTTTCATTCACATCTTCAACAAGTAATATATTGTTATCAAATTTTATTTCATAAGGTGTTCCAATAGTAGAGCAAATAATAGAGAGGTTTCCACCAACTATCTTTCCTTTAAAATTCCTATTATTCCAAGTACAATATTTTTTATGACATACATCCTTTAAGTTATAAATTATTTTATTCTCATTATTATTTAATATATTTAAAAAGTATTCTTTAGTGGCAATATCATTAAAATTAGAAGTTATCATTGGACCATGAAAGGTAGGGAAATGACATTTATTATATATATAATTAAGTAATAGTGTTATATCACTATATCCAAAGAAAGGTTTAGGATTATTTTTTATTATTTTTAAGTCTAAATAAGGAGCCATTCTAATAGCCCCATAGCCACCACGTAAGCAGACGATTGCATTAACTTCTTTATCTTCAAACATTGAATTTAAGTCATATGCTCTATCTTTATCACTACCAGCTAAATAGCCAAATTTATCATATAAATGTTTGCCCTTTTTTATTTTAAATCCTAAATTTTCAAAGGAGGATATTTTTTCATCTATATATTCATTAGATTCTGGAGAGGAAGGCGCCACTATTCCTATTGTAGAGGACTTAGTTATTGGATTAAGTTTAGTATTAAACAAAGAAATACACCTACTTTTAAAATGATTTATATATTAATATATTTTAAAAATGTTATATCTATGCTTTTATAAAAAGATTAGTTTATAATGATGCTGATGCAAGTATTGTTTAAAATTAAAGTACCTATTAATATAATTTTTATTAACATATAGATAAAGAGTATGTGCTGTAAGTACAACACATACTCTTTAAGAAAACATACCCTTTTTATGTAATAAATAAGCTGTTCCAAAAGTTAATATTAATGTTATTATCATAGTAATTTCAAAACCAAATTCATTATGTATAAGTGGCATCCTAATAAAGTTCATACCAAATATACCACCAATGACTGTAGGTATTGCCATTAGAATTGTAACTGAAGCAAGTACCTTCATTACTATATTCAAGTTATTAGAAATGACTGAAGCAAAGAAGTCCATTGTACTTGCAAGGATATTACTATATATTTCTGTCATTTCAATAGCTTGCTTATTTTCAATTATAACATCTTCTAAAACATCTTGATCTTCTTCATATTTTTGCATTAAATCCAACTTTAACATCTTTTCTAATGTAATTTCATTTGCTTTAAGTGATGTAGAGAAATAAACTAATGATTTTTCTAATGAATGAAGTTGAATTAATTCTCTATTTTTCATGGATTTATGTAGTCTTTTTTCTATCATTAAACTTTTTTTATCAATTTGTCTTAAATATACTAAATATGAATTAGATATTCTACTTAATATTTGTAATATAAATCTAGATTTTTTAAATGTAAAAAATGATTTAATTTTACTGTTTATGAAGTCAGTTAATATTCTGCTGTTTTTTAAGCAAACAGTGATAATTTGTTTATCTGTATGAATAATAGCTAAGGGATATGTGTCATAAGTTAATGAATTATCTTCCATCTCTGTGAAAGGTATATCAACTATTACTAATAAACAATTCTCTTCTATATCTATACGAGAGGTCTCCTCATCATCTAAAGGAGCTTTTAAAAAGGAAAGGGGAACACCAGTCTTTTTGGATATTAAGATAAGCTCTTCATCTGATGGAGCAATTATATTTATCCAAGATCCTGGTTCTATATTGTCTAAAACTTTTAATGAAGGATTACTTTCACCAACACTTTTATATATTTGTATCATTGTTTAACCTCCTTAAGTAGATATCAAAGATAATTATACTATTTATCTTTAGATTTGTAACAATATTAAGGAATTTTATTTAGAAAATTTAAATGCAGAGAAAATTAATGGATTTCTAGTAAAATTAAATATGGATAGAGTAAATCAATATAACTTTTAAAATTATTAAAAAAATAGGCTCAGTATAGAGCCTATTTTTTATAGAATTCATTTTTTACTTCAGATAAAAGATTTTCTTTTGATATAATATCATGCCCTGTAAATGCTAAAGCTAAAGCTACTTTCATAGACTCTATAAAAGCATGTTCAGAAATTGTGGCATTAGCAAATTCTTTAGTTCCATATCTAATACTTGAATTTTCTATGATGGAGAAGAAAGGTTGTATACAAGGAACACTTTTACTTACTATTCCTAAACTTAGACCTGAATAAATATCTCTAGGTCCATCAATATTAATAATTCCAGTTTCTTTTAGATTGTGACTAAATAATCTGTTTAAAGTTCTATTTGTTATAAGTTCCTCATTTTCTGGTTCATACAAGGAAATTGAATTTTGTACTCGTATAAGTTTAGAGACATAAATAGCAATTTCTCTTAGTTTATTTTCTACTATTCTTGCAATATCCATCTCTGGTGCTCTTATATAAAATTTAGCTTCTGACTCAATAGGTAATAAAAGAGGAGTAAATCCTCCATTAGCTAGTATTGAATTCACTTCTACATCATCTGGGAACCCCTTCAACATAGAATTTAGTATATTAAAACATAAAAGAATTCCATCTAATGATGTATAGGTACCTTTATTTAAAAAACTAAGTCCACTATGACCAATATATTTAATGCTTAATGGAATAATTGCAGAAGAGCTACCACTTTCTGAAGTTACAACATCAGGGTGAGCAACTAGTACTACATCTATTTCTTCAAATATTCCTTGTTTAACCATTACAGATTTTGTTCCACCTAAGTATTCCCCAGGACACCCTATAATAACAACAGAACCACCAATCTTTTCTATTATAGAACCTAATGCTAATGCTGCTGCTACTGAAGTCGTTGTTAGTAGATTATGCCCAGTTATATGTCCTTCATTAGGAATAGCATCATATTCGCATAAGAAGCAAATACTAGGGCTACCATTACCTTTAGAAGCACGGAATGATGTCTTCAATTCTAAAAAGTTTTCTTCAACTTTAAAATCATACTTATTTAAAAGCTTGCAAATATAGTCATATGAATTAAATTCATTATAGCTTTTTTCTGGATTATCATATAAAAATTTATTGAAATCTTTTAAATCTTCCTTATTTTTTTCTATAAAACTAATCATTTCTTGTTTCATTTTTTTCCCTCCCAAGATATCTTAATTATAATTTTCCCTTAAACTGCAATTATTATTTATTAAATATGTTTTTTTATATAAAGTATAAAAATTGTTTTTAAGGTGAGAATTATTAATAAAAAGTTTAAAGGGGGTATTAATATGAATCTAGAAAACAAAACAATAGATAATAATAAAAATAAATGTAAGGTATGTGGTAAAGAAATATTCATAAATGATATAATTATTAACAAGGGCTTATTTTGTCATGAATGTTGTAATGAAATTTCTAAAATAAATAGTAATGATATGGAATATATTTATTATAAAGAAAGAATTAAGGCGTGGCTTTTAAGCAAATATAATTTTAATAACATGAGGTAGTTAAATGAACAGAGGAAAATTTATCGTATTCGAAGGTGGAGATGGTTCAGGTAAGAGTACAACATTAGAAAAGATATATGAATTTTTAGTTGGAGAAGGAATAGATTGTATAAAAACTAGAGAACCAGGTGGAATTAAAATTTCTGAAGATATTAGAAATATAATATTAGATACAAAAAATACTGAAATGGATAGAAAAACAGAAGCTTTATTGTATGCTGCGGCTAGAAGACAACATTTAGTAGAGAAAGTTATTCCAGCATTAGAAAATGGTAAAATAGTTTTATGTGACAGATTTATTTATTCTTCATTAGCATATCAAGGATATGCAAGGAGAATACCAGTTGAAGAAATATTTCAAATAAATAAATTTGCTATAGGAGAGTATATGCCAGACTTAAATATATTCTTTGATATATCTCCAGAAGTAGGTTTATCTAGAATAGAAAAAAATAGTAATAGAGAAGTTAATAGATTGGACCTTGAAAAATTAGATTTTCATAAAAGGGTAAGAGAAGGATATTATAAATTAGTAGAAAAAAACAGTGATGAATTTGCAATTATTAATGCAGAAAAGTCTATAGATGAAGTTTTTAATGATACAAAAGAAATAATATTAAATTTTATTAAATAAAATAGTATATATAATAAATTTTTGCTTAATTTATACAGCTTTTGTGATAAAATGTTAATATGAGATTTATATTAGGAGGGGTCAATATGAAATTAGTAATAGCAATGGTACAAGATGATGATGCATTAGATTTAATCGATGCAATTACTGAAGCTGGGTTTAGAGTAACTAAGTTGGCTACAACAGGAGGATTTCTAAAATCAGGAAATACAACTTTGATGATAGGTGTAGAAGCAGATAAGGTACAAAAGGTTATAGATGTTGTAGAAGATATTTGTAAAACTAGAAAGCAAATCATTACTACACCAACTCCTATAACTGGAAATCTTGATATGTATATGTCTTATCCTATTGAAGTTGAAGTTGGGGGAGCTACAATATTCGTAATAGATGTAGACCAATTCATAAAAATATAATTAGGAGGGTGTAATGGGAGAAATTATTGGACATAAGAATATATTAGATAACTTTAAAAGAAGAGTAGAATCAGATGAGATTTCCCATGCACATATAATCGTTGGAGAAGATGGTATTGGTAAAAGTAATTTAGCTAATAAATTCGCTAGAAATATATTAGGTAAATCTGAAGATAAAGATTATATAGATATTATAAATTATAGATGTAAAAAATCTTCTTTTGGAGTAGACGATGTTAGAGAAATTGTTGAAGAAATTAATAAAAAACCATTTGAAGGAGATAAAAAGGTCATTATAATTTGTGATGGAAATAAATTAACAGTGCAAGCACAAAATGCTCTATTAAAGACTATAGAAGAACCACCAAAAGGTGTTTTTATAATATTATTATGTGAAAGTCTAGAACTTATATTAGACACTATAAAATCAAGATGTCAAATTTATAAGTTATCTCCATTAACTAAGAAGGAAATAAGGCTTTATATAGATAATATAAATAATGATGGCATTAGCGAAGATGAGATTAATGCTGCCATTGCCTATAGCGAAGGAATTCCAGGAAAAGCAGAAGCTTTCCTAAGAGATTCTTCCTTAAAAGAGCTTAGGAATACTTTAGTTGACTTATTATTTCTTTTGACTAAAGGAAATACTAGAGAGCTTTTAGATTTTGAAAGTAAACTAGTAACTTACAAGGATAAAAAGGAAGATATATTAAATATTCTAGCCTCCTTTATAAGAGATATAATAATTTATAAAGAGATTGATGAAGTTACCGGATTAATAAATGGGGATAAAATTGAAAGTATAAAAAAAATAGCTATTGAAATGTCTTATAAGAAACTTAATAATATAATTGATAAAATTGGAGAAGCTAGAAAATCCCTTCAAAGTAATTCTAATTTTCAATTAACAATTAGAGTTATGCTTATAGGATTTATGGAGGTTTAATAATGATAAAAGTAATTGGCGTTAGATTTAAAAAGGCCGGTAAAATATACTATTTTGATCCTAGTGGACTAGAAGTAAAAAAAGGTGACTTTGTTGTTGTTGAGACAGCAAGAGGTATAGAATTTGGGGAATGTGTTATAGGTATTAAAGAAATTCCTGAATCTGATATAGTAGCTCCTTTAAAGAGTGTTATTAGGGTAGCAGAAGAAGCTGATATTAATAAACATAAGGAAAATAAGGTAAAAGAAAAAGATGCTTTAGATATATGTTTAAAGAAGGTTGAAGAACATGGATTAAACATGAAGTTAATAGATGTAGAATATACCTTTGATAATAATAAAGTTATATTTTACTTTACTGCAGATGGAAGAGTTGACTTTAGAGAATTAGTAAAAGATTTAGCAACTATTTTTAAGACTAGAATTGAACTTAGACAAATAGGAGTTAGAGATGAAGCTAAGATGCTAGGAGGATTAGGACCATGTGGAAGACCTTTATGTTGTTCAACATTCCTAGGTGATTTTGCCTCAGTATCAATAAAGATGGCAAAGGAACAAAATCTATCTTTAAACCCAACAAAGATATCTGGAATATGTGGAAGGCTTATGTGTTGCTTAAACTATGAACAAAGTACTTACGAAGATATAAGAAAGAGATTGCCTAAGGCAGGATCTATTGTAAGTATGGGAGATTTTAAGGGCGAAGTTGTAAGTAATAACACTGTTAAAGAAAGTGTTAAGGTAAAATATAAGCGTGGAGACGAAGAATTAGTTGAAGAGTTTAAAATAGATGATATAGAATTAATAGAGGGTGGATATGAGGATTCTGTGGACGAATCTGATATTAAACTTGAAATAGAGTCACCTGAAGATAAAAATTTAATAAATGATCTTATAAAAGAAAATTAAAGGGGGGTATTAAATGAAAACAGTATTAAGGATATCAAATCTTAATACAAACGAAGATGTTATCAGCATTAAAGATGTTATAGCTCATAGTGAAGGAACTATTGCTTGTGAAGTTAATGTAAACAAGAAGGAAGTAAGTGTAGTTTATGATGATAAGACTATATCTTTAGATGGTATAATAGCATCAATTGAAGAACTTGGATATAGTGTGATATAAAATATATTCAAGATAAATTATTTAGAAACCTTTTAAAATTTTTGTCAATATGGTAAAATAGACTAGAAATAAATTCATAATATTAGGAGGTGCTAATTATGGCATTTAAGATTGAAGATTCATGCATAAACTGTGGTGCTTGCGCTGCAGAATGCCCAGTTGATGCTATAAGTCAAGGAGATACTCAATTCGTTATAGATGAGGATGTTTGCATAGATTGTGGAAACTGTGCAAATGTTTGTCCAGTAGGAGCTCCAGTACAAGCATAATTTTATATAAAGAACCGCTAAATTAGCGGTTCTTTATTATTTTCTTTTAATAATAGTACTATGGAACTGTTACTTAATGGTAAATCATTAGTATAAATAGTATTAGTATTATAATAAGTGATATTCTTTAGAGAAGATAAAAATTTTAAGGGACCGTCTAAATAAAAATATTCTGAAGATGTTTTAAAGGACATTGGAATTATATATTTAGGCTTTAGTGACGCCACGAGTTTTGCTGATAAATCACCATCTAAACAAAAATGACCTCCAATGGGAATAAATAAAAAATCCAAATCTGTTAATTCACTTATTAACTCATCATTTAATAAATGGCCTAATGAACCTAAGTGGCAAAGTTTTATTCCATCAATTTCGAAAAGATATATAATATTTTCACCTCTTCTAAATCCAGAAAAATTATCCCTATAGCTCTTAAAGCCTTTAATAATAAAGTATTCATTTTCAAAATATTTGGTATCATTGATAATTTTATAATTATTAATAACACAATCATTAATAAATTCATTATTATGAGAGTGACTAAAAGTAATTATATCTGGTTTTAAATCATATTTTTGTATATAGGGATATATTTGCATTGGATCTATTAAAATCTTTTTCCCTAATAAATTTTTAATTAAAAAACAAGAATTGCCAATCCACTTAATTTCCAAATTAATCACCTCATATATATTTTAAACAAAAGGAATTATATAATTCCTTTTATATGAAAATTTAATATTGGACATATTAATACTTATAATATATAATGAAAGTCAAAGAAGGTCTAATTTAAAAATAAGTTTAAGAAGGTGAAATTATGGCAAGAATTTCAGATACAATAGAAAATTTTATAAAAGATATGTTAAATGAAGAAAGAGAAAGACAAGTTTTAATTCAGAGGAATGAATTAGCAGATAAATTTTCCTGTGCACCATCACAAATCAATTATGTATTAACAACAAGATTCACATATGAAAAGGGATATATAATTGAAAGTAAAAGAGGTGGTGGAGGGTATATAGTTATAAGAAAAATAACATACGATGATAAAGCTGAAAGATTGAATTTAATTAATAACTCCATAGGAGAAAGTATAACCTATGGAAATGCTTTATCTATTTTAGAACATTTAAATGATACCAAAGTAATTTCCAATAAGGAATTTGAAATTATTAAGATAACTTTAAATGATCGAACTTTAGCTTCTGTTGAAAATAAAAATAAATTAAGAGCAGATATGTTAAAGGGAATATTAGCAGTTGTATTATCTTAAAGTATGTTATATATCTGTAGTTTATCTGTGTAGTATAATTTAGCAATAGGGTATGGAGGTATTTATGGTTTTTGGTAAATTTACAGAAAGAGCACAAATAGTACTTGTGGAAGCTCAAAAAGAATCACAGTATTTTAAGCATGGGTATATAGGAACGGAGCATATTCTTTTAGGAATATTAAAAGAAGGGGGTTTTGCTAATAGGGTTTTATATATTAGCGGAATTACTGTAGATAAAGCAAGAAATCTTATAGAAGATTATTTAGGATTTGGTGATGTAGATATTGCTATAGGAGAAATGTTATTAAATCCTAGAACTAAAAGAGTATTTGATGATAGTTTGGCGAAGGCGATGATGTATAATCACAATTATATAAATCCAGAACATATTTTATTAGCTTTGCTAGATGATGTTGAAAGTATAGCTTATACTATAATTTCAAATTTAAAAGTGGATTTAAAAGTTATAAAAACTGAAATAATAAATTACATTAATAAAAATGATGTGAATGATACAAAACAGTTGGAAGATAAGAAGAAGAATTCAAATAAAACTCCAATGCTAAATCAATATGGGAAAGATTTAACTAATTTAGCTAAAGAGGGAAGGCTTGACCCCTTCATAGGAAGAGAAAGTGAAAGTAAAAGGATATTAGAAATATTATGTAGAAGAAATAAGAACAATCCATGTCTTATAGGGGAGCCTGGAGTTGGCAAAACTGCAGTTGTAGAAGGATTAGCTCAAATGATAGTTGAGGGCAAAGTCCCAGATATTATAAAGGATAAATCTATAATAGCTTTAGATTTAACTGCTATGATAGCAGGAGCTAAGTATAGAGGAGAATTTGAAAATAGATTAAAAAAAGTTATGGATGAAATAATTAGCTCTCAGGATGTAATAATATTTATAGATGAGATTCATACAATAGTTGGAGCAGGGGGAGCGGAGGGAGCTATTGATGCTTCTAATATACTAAAACCTGCATTAGCTAGAGGAGAAATAAAGTGTATTGGAGCAACAACTATTGATGAATATAGAAAGTATATTGAAAAGGATTCAGCCTTAGAAAGAAGATTTCAGCCTGTTACTGTAGATGAGCCTACAAAGGAAGAAACTCTTGAAATCTTAAAGGGACTTAGAGAAAAATATGAATTGCACCATATGGTAAAAATAGAAGACGAGGCTTTAGAAGCAGCTGTAGAATTATCCGATAGATATATATGTGATAGATTTATGCCTGATAAAGCAATTGATTTAATAGATGAAGCATCAGCGAAAGTTAGAATAGCAAATCTTATATTACCTCCAGAAGTAGGTGATTTAAAAAAAGATTTAGAAATCTTATCAAAAGATAAAGAAACTGCAATTAAAAGCCAAAGTTTTGAGAAAGCAGCATATTTAAGAGATGAAGAAATGGAAATTAAAAATAAGTTAAATATATTAACTGTTAATTATAGCAACCTAGAGTTTAGTAATATTGTAAGTAGAGCTGAGATAGCAAAAGTAGTTTCTGTTTGGGCTAAGATACCAGTGGAAAAATTAACAGAAGAGGAATCTGAAAGACTTTTAAGACTTGAAGATGTTCTTCAAGAAAGAGTTATCGGGCAGAAAGAAGCTGTAACAGCAATTTCTAAAGCTGTTAGAAGAGCTAGAGTTGGACTAAAAGATCCAAACAGACCAATAGGGTCCTTTATATTTTGTGGTCCAACAGGAGTTGGAAAAACAGAGCTTTCTAATACTTTAGCAGAAGTTATGTTTGGAGATAGAAAAAACTTAATAAGAATTGATATGTCAGAATATATGGAAAAGCATTCAGTATCAAGACTTATAGGAGCTCCACCAGGATATGTTGGATTTGAGGAAGGTGGACAGTTAACAGAAGCTGTGAGAAGAAAACCATATTCTGTAATATTATTAGATGAAATAGAAAAGGCTCATCCTGATGTATTTAATATACTACTTCAAATAATGGAGGATGGTAAACTTACTGACAGTAAGGGAAAGACAGTAAATTTCAAAAATACTATAATAATAATGACTTCTAATGTAGGTGCCCATGATATTAAAAAGCAAAATTCAGTTGGATTTATAAATCAAATAAATCTTGAAAATATTGAATTTGAAAATATTAAAAAAATAATTATGGAAGAAGTTAAAAAACAGTTTAAGCCAGAATTCTTAAATAGAGTAGATGAAGTTATTGTATTTCGTAAGTTAGTGGATAATGATATATTAAAAATAGTTAATTTGATGTTAAATAGTACTATAAACAAACTTAAGGAAAGAAAAATAACAATTAATTTAAATGAAGATAGTAAAAAGTTTTTAGTAAACAAAGGTGTAGATATAAATTATGGAGCAAGGCCTTTAAGAAGAATAATAGCTAAGGAATTAGAAGATAAACTAAGTGAGGAAATGCTAAAAGGATGTATTAAGGGTGGAGATAATTTAGAAATTTATTGTGATGGTGAGGAACTTTGTATTAAGCATATTTCATAGTATAAAGAAGATTTTCTAATAGAAAATCTTCTTTTTGTTTAATATAAAGGATATATGCTTAATATTTTAGAATAAAATAATGGAAAAGATAATGGAATTAATAAAAATTATTACCTAAAAATAGTTGCATTTTTGATATCAGAAGCATATAATTAATATAAAGAAAATACCCCTAGGGGGTAGGAGGAGAATATAATGAGTAAAGAAGTAAAACATAAAGAATTGATAATAATCGGTGGGGGACCTGCTGGGTTGACTGCTGCTATATATGCAACAAGAGCAAAATTAGATATGCTTTTATTAGAAGACCAAATATTAGGTGGTCAAGTAAGAAATAGTTATACAATTGAAAATTATCCTGGTTTTAAAACTGTGTCAGGAACTGAACTTGCAGATTTAATGCAACAACAAGCAGAAGAGCTTGGAGCTGAAATAGATGAATTCGATATGGTTGAGAGAGTTGATTTTAGTGGAGATGAAAAAATTATCGAAACTAATAATTATATATATAAAACAGATGCTGTAATAATAGCAACAGGAGCAGTTCCAAGAAAATTACCTATTCCAAATGAAGAAAAATTTTCAGGAAAGGGAATACATTACTGTGCAGTTTGTGATGGAGCAATGTATGATGGAAAAATAATAGGCGTAGTTGGTGGAGGTAACTCTGCTTTAGAAGAAGCTTTATTCTTAACTAAATTTGCTACTAAGGTATATATGATAAGAAGATTTGATTACTTTAAAGGTGAAAAAGCTACTATTGATGAAGTTATGAATCATCCTAAGATAGAAGTATTATTTAATGAAGACTTAGTTAATGTAGAAGGTGAAAACTTTGTTCAAAAGGCAATAATAAAAAATACAATTGATGGTTCAGAAAAAGAAATGGATATGGATGCTGTATTTGGATTTATTGGAACTGAACCAAAAACAGCACATTTTAAGGATTACATTGAATTAACACAGGGTGGATATGTAAAAGCAGATGAACGTATGAGAACAAATGTTAAGGGCGTATTTGCTGCTGGAGATGTAAGAGAAAAAGAATATAGACAAATTACAACAGCAGTTGCAGATGGAACAATAGCAGCATTAGAAGCTGAGAAAATTATAGTTGAAAAAAAGAAAAATAGAAAATAATAATAGCATTATTAATGCAGTAAGGAGAAATAATATGATAAAAATATATTCAACATCATGGTGCCCATCTTGTATTAAAGCAAAAAGATTTTTTGATATGAAAGGCTGGGATTATAAAGAGATTAATGTAGCTGATAAACATGAAGATAGAGAGGAAGTCTTTAAGGTTTCAGGCCAAAGGACTGTTCCTGTAATTGATATAGATGGAGAAATTATAGTAGGATTCGATAAAAATAAAATAGAGTTAGCGAAGAAGTAAGAGGGGAATAAAATGTTTAGTTGTATAAGAGGTGAGGAATTAACCTTTAAAAATTTAGTGGATGGTAAGTGGATAACTAGTGATAGCAATAAATTTATAGAAATATATTCACCTGTTGGAAATTGCCTAGTAGGGAAGGTTCCTGCAATGACAAAGGAAGAAGTAGATTTTGCAATAGAAAATGCAAAAGAAGCACAAGTTTCTTGGAAGAGTGTTCCGGTTAATAAGAGAGCAGAAATATTATATAAGGCAGCTGATTTATTAATTGAAAAAGCAGATGAGATGTCAGATATAATGATGAGGGAAATCGGAAAAGATAAAAAATCATCAGAATCAGAAATATTAAGGTCAGCAGATTATATTAGATTTACAGCAGATACAGCTAAAAATTTATCAGGAGAAAGTATTCCAGGAGATAGCTTCCCAGGATTTAAGAAGAATAAGATTTCTCTAGTAACTAGAGAACCATTAGGTGTAGTTTTAGCTATTTCTCCGTTTAACTATCCAATAAATTTAGCATCTTCAAAG
>CAKVEW010000058.1 GCA_934746015.1 uncultured Clostridium sp. | reverse complement strand
GAAAATAAATAATCATCAAATAATTATGCATTTTCATGTTGGAATTTTTCAACATTTTGATGTTGACATTTACATTTAATAAAATAAAAATAGTATTCTTATATCGTATATATAAAGGATTTATAAAAATACTATTAACAAAATGAAAGTAAATTGCTTTTAATCGAATCGAAGAAGAAATATTAAGGTTTATTACTCAATATTGCTACCTATCTAAAACCCAGATATAGCCATTCATACATTAGAATGATTGAAATAATGAGAATTTTAAAATAATATGATAAAATAGAAATAATATATATTTTCACAAAATAAAAACTTGTTAGAAGATATTATTAATTATTCAATAGAATAATTTTATTATGAATACAATAAATAATAGTAAGGGCTAATTAATTTTATTATATAGTGAGGTATGATATGGGAATTAAGAAGATGCAGGGAGTTCCAGCACATATTGAGTATATAAAACATAATTCAAAATCTATAAATCAAGTTAACTGCAAGTTTTGGAAAAATGAAATTTGCTACAATAATATTTCAACAAAGTACGGTGAAACTTGTTTTACTAGAAGGGGATGTATGTATTCAATTCCATTAGAAAAAGGTAATAAAAATGTACAAGCAGATAAAAATAATAATGAACATCTTGAACATAAAAATAAAAGTATGATCTCATTAGATGAAATAATTAATAAGTATTTTTCAGCGGATTTAGAAAATAAAATAATAATTGATAAAAAGACTTATAAAATAAAAAATAATTATAATAAGATAAAAGATATTCTCATTGTAAACATTTTATATAAAAGTAGAAATAAAAATTATAGTTTTTATTACAGTTTAAAATTAAAAGACATAATAAGCATAAAAGAAAATGAAGTAATTTTTAATCTTAAGTTAAAAACTATAATAGATAAAACTAGTAAGATAAATAAAAAGCTAGGAAAATTAATAAAAGAAAATAATACTAAAGATGTAATTAGAAAAGCAATAATTAATGACGAAAAAGAAATTATTAAAAGCAGAGATTCTTTTATAAAGTACACAAGTTATATTATTACTAGAGAGTTATTAAAGTTATATAATTAAATTATAAAGAGGCAGTTTATTTTTATTAACTTCCTCTTTTAGTGACTTTAATTAAGGTATGCTTTTACTTACTAACAGTAAGATAATTTTACAAATTAAAATATAAGTATTATTTACATATTAAAAAATTATAAAAGGAGACTATGATGTACAATATACATAATAAAAATCTTTGGAAGTTTTCACTTATTCCTGGGATTGAAGAATCAACCTTTAACAAGGTTTTAGAAAAGTTCTATAACTATGGAATATCAGGCTTAGTTAGAGAAAATATTCAAAATTCCTTAGATGGAAAGCTTCAAGATACTAATGAGCCTGTAATTATAAAAATAGAAACAGGAAAAATAAGAAAAGAAGATATTCCAGGATTAGAAGATTTAAAAGAGAGAATAGCATGTCTTAAAGGGCATAATAACTATACTAAAGAAACTATAGAATATATGAAAAAGAAAATGAATCAAGATGAGGTAGCTTATATTTCCTTTGAAGATTCTAATACAAAGGGTTTAAAGGGAGCAAAAAATGGACAAAGTGACTCTAAGGAAGATACCTGGGGAATTTATGCTTATAACAAGGGCGTTCATTCAGAAGAAGATGATGAGACTTTAGAGCAATCAAGAGGTGGATCTCATGGAATTGGGAAAATAGCTTCTAATGCTGCATCTGACTTGCATATTATGTACTTTGCTAATTGTGATGAAGAAGGGAACAAGCATCTTGGAGGAACTATACAACTTATAGAGCATAAATATAAAGATAATTACTATCGTTCCACTGGATATTTTACAGATATTAAAAATATTACTGATAAGATAACTAAGTTTTATCCATATGATAATAATTTTGGAGAAGTATTTAAGAAGGATACTAGAGGATTAAAAATAATAATTCCTTTTTTAAGAGAGCAGTTTAATAATGAAAAAGAAATAATAAAAAGTGTTTGTGATAATTTCTTTATAGCAATTTTGCAAAATAAATTACTAGTAGATATAAATGGGAAAGTTATTAATAAAGATACTATTGAAAGCTATATAAAAAATAATGAGTATTATATTCAAGATTTAAATGAAATGAAGGATGAATTTACGCCTTTATATTTAGAAACATTTTTAAATAAAGAACCAATTACTTTAAAAATTTCTGATATAAAAAAGGAATACTTATTTAACCTATACTTTAACTATAATACAGATATCTTAAAAGGCCGTACAGCCATTATTAGAACTATTGGAATGAAAATTGAAGATAAAAAGATTACAGGAAATGTTAATAAGCCATTTAATGCTGTATTAATACCTATTTCTAATATTGAAGATTCTTTCTTAAAATCCTTAGAAAACGAATCTCATACTAAATTAAGCTTTGATCATATAAAGGA
Organism: uncultured Clostridium sp.; assembly: GCA_934746015.1. Taxonomy (GTDB): domain Bacteria; phylum Bacillota; class Clostridia; order Clostridiales; family Clostridiaceae; genus Clostridium. The sequence continues at coordinate 10,982 of CAKVEW010000058.1, read as the reverse complement.
TCAATCTCTTCAAAGAAATGCCAAAAGATTTATTAATAATTTATCTAAAGAAATAGCAAAAATAATTGAAAATGAAATTAAAAAGAATAACCCAACAGATGGATTAATTGATACTAAGGATATTCTATATATTACAGAAAATGAATTTAAAAAAGAGCTTTCTAAGTCTATGTCAACATATAAGCTTAAAAATCAAGGAAAGGAAAAGGTTGTTGTTAAGGTTAAACCTGATATTCCTAAGAAGAAAAAGACTGAAAATACTGATAAAAAACCAAGTGATAAAAAGAAGCCATTGAAAAAAGTAAAAAAAGATAAAGATGATACAAGAAATGAAAAGAGCATTAGATATAGCACTCATCCAGATATGGTAGAAAGATTAATTGTATCAAATAAAGAATATATTAAATTAGATTTTAATGATAGAGATGAAATGAAAAATATTAAAGCTTGTGATGTTGAATTAACTGTAGTTGATGGAATGGGAGTAGAATATCCAAATGAATTTAAGATAAAGGATAATTATGAAATCATTATTGATAAGACTTCAGGACAAAAATGTAATATTGAAAATAATATTATAAAGGATATTAAAATAAATAAAGGAATTGCACAAATAGAGTTAAAGCTTAAACCAAGCTATAATAAAGCCCTAAAATTTGTGTATTACGTGGAGGTGTAACATGATATATAAAAAGGATGCTAACTTTCCTTATCCTGTATTAACCAATGCATCAAATAGCTATAAAAGTTGCAACTTTACTTTGGATGTGAATTTAGAGGAAAATATTAATGATTATAGATTTTATATTGACTATAATATTGATTCAGATTTCATTAATGAACTTTTAGATTATGGACAAGCACAGTTAATTCTTATTATACAATCAAAGGATAATAAATTCTTTGTATTAGAAAAGGGAGAAAAAATTAAAGAAATTCCTAAATCTAGAATATCTCTAAGTAAAAGAACAACAATACAATTGTTGATTAAAGCTAAAGAAGACATTACCTTTAAGAATAATAATGATTTAAGTGAGTTTTATGATGCTTTTAAAGAAGAAATATTAGTTCCTAAAAATTCAGTTCTTGGTTTTTCTAATAGTTTAATATTTGATGGAAGTACCTCAAAGCCATTAGATTTATTTGAGAAAAAAGTAGATCCTAATTTAAAATCAGATATAAAAATTGAGTTGGGAAGTGAAACTATTATAATAAATTATAAAAATGAATTTTTACAGTTTAATGATTCACAACTAAGCAACACTCTAAATAATCCATACATATATATGGGACTTCAAAAAGCCTTATATAGATTTATATTAAATAATGGTGAAGGTGAAGAAGTAGATCTAGACTCCATAGATGTTCCAGATGAAGGGCTAGATTTTAAATTATATAATTTAATGAAGAAAAAAATGATAACAGAAATAAATCTAGATAATCTAGATGAAGTTATTTATCTTATTTCAGATAAGATACTAGATAAATACACAGCAGCAGTAAGGAGGATGTATTCTAATGGAAATTAGGCTGTTAAACAAAGGATATAAGAATAATCAGCAGTTTTATAAAGATTTTTTAGAGGATCAAATTAAAAATAAAGATGAATACTTCTCTGATGAATATGTAAATATAGAGGTAGCACCAGATTTCCCTATATATATGGGAGTTGGATATGAAAAGAAAAGGCCTGAATTGTTTTTAAAGGCTTTTGAAGTAATTTCTAAGAGTTACATTAATACTGATAGAGATATACATTTTAACGAAGTATTTTGGCACTCCTTATTGTGTGGTTATAAGAGAGAGTATTTAATTAGGGAATATCCTGAAATACTAGAATCACAAAATTATTTCAATAATATTGTAATCAAGAAATTTGATTGGGAAAACTATATTTATAAATGCGTATTGGGATCTCAATATATAAATGATAATATAACTAATGAAAATGAGAGAAGAAGATATTATGATCTTATAATTGATAACCTTGATTTATATAATTACATAATTAAGTATGAAATATTTAGAAATGATAAATTCCTAATTAATATACTAGACATAATAAGTGATCTTGATCTTTCAAAGACTCTTAAGGCTAAAATTAAAGGAAGAGATGATTTAGGAAGAGATGAACGTATAGGAAGAAGAGTAATTTTTGAACTTAATAAGAGTTACCCTGTTATTATGTCACCTATGATGGACAAAGAAGAGCTTAAAGAAGTCTTCTTAAAATTTCTAGGTTATTATGATGATAGCTACAATAAATAATTAATATTATAAAGTAAAAAAATGTTAGAAGTAAGTTGATAAGGTAAAGGTTGTTTAATAATATATTTAAAAATATGTTTTTATAGTATAATATTAGTAATATATGAATTTTTAGGAGGGGATTAAATGTTTGAAAATATGTTTGAGAATATTGGTGGTAAAATCAAAACACTTGCAAAAGTTCTATGTTGGGTTGGGATTATTTTTTCAGTATTAGTTGCAATCATATTATTTATTGAAGCAAATGAAGGCTCTTATAGAACTGAAGGTTTATATATAAGATTAGGTTGTATATTTTTGATTATTGGTCCACTTGTTTCTTGGATTAACAGTTTCTTTATGTATGGCTTTGGAGAACTTATAGAAAGGACTACTGAAGTATCATTAAATACTAGATATCTTAGACAAGCTACCAGCAACACTAAAGATACATCTTTAAATAGAAATATAAGAAGTAGTACAGAAGATATGCACAAATGGCGTTGTGAAAAATGTGGTTCATTTATTAATAAAACACCTTGCCCAAATTGTGGCTATGAAGAAAAAACAGATAGACAAAAAACATTAGATGAATTACTTGCAGCTGGACTTATTACCCAGGCAGAGTATGATGAAAAGATGAAAGGCTAAATGAGGTGTATAAAATGGATGAAAAAGTAATTAAATTAAAATCAACAAAGTTAATGGGAATATTAATATGTATTGTATCTGGTTTATCCTTGTTATCTTTTCTATTTTTAAGAATTCTTTTAAATGGGAGATTTTATTCTTTAAACCTTTTATATCTTATCCAAATATTGGCTATAGGTGGGATAGGTGTTTATTTTATTTTGAAAGATCTTTATGAAAATATTGAAATATTACTGCCAACTTGTCTTTTTATTATTGCGATTAAAGGAATCATAGCTAGTTTTATTTATTCTAGGTTTAGTCTTTTATCTTTATTGGAAGCAGGTTGTTTTGCTACTCTTGGTTTTCTTATTATCAATAAATTAAAAAAAGTAAAAATAGCCAATATTATAACTCTCATATTAATAGCATATAATATTTTAAATGCTTATTTTATAGGAAGTCTACAATCATACTATATTGGATTAAATATTTCATTAGTAAGTACTGGTTATACTGGATTAGTATTTCTGTTAGTTTTATTAACATATTTTTTAAGTTATACTAATAAAAAAGACATTAAAATTAAGAAAAATAAATCACAAATTAAACTTAATGCTGGGGTAATCGATTTTAAAACACTTTTAGAATTTATTGAAAGTCAATATAAAAATGGTGAAATTTCCGAAGATGAATATAAGAAAAAAAGAACGGAAATACTTAATCAACTGTAATATGTTATAAATTATAATTATAAAAGTTGTATCAGATATAAAAATCAATCTGATACAACTTTTTTATTTTAATAAAATTATATAAAATACATGCAATATGTATTTTGTTGACGAATAATCTGTAACTAAGCGATCATAATTCTCATAATCTATACTATAGTAATTAATAGAGTGGAGAAATACATGATAAACTTAACGTTAACACCACTACACTACATTTATCTTATATTGATTATAATTATTATAGTGGCTATGGTAAAGAAAAAGGACATATCTTTAATTTGTATATTGGGTATATTCATTTTAGGGCTAATTGGAACAGATTCAATTTATAAGGCAGCCATGGGAATTTTCAATAGCTTTGTTTATGCAACAAAGGAGCTAATGCCAACTATATTTATTATTTCAGTAATAACTGCTATGAGTAGTATTTTAGTTGATTCTGGTATAAATGATGAAATAATTTCTCCTTTTAAGGGAGTAATTAAAAACTATTGGATTGCTTATTGGGTAATTGGTATAGTTATGATGATTTTGTCTTGGTTTTTCTGGCCATCACCAGCAGTAGCACTTGTAGGTGCTTTATTTTTACCTTTAGCTAAGAAAGCAGGGCTTCCAGCTATAGGAGTAGCTATGGCTATGAATTTATTTGGACATGGAATTGCTTTATCAAGTGATTATATTATTCAAGCAGCACCAAAGCTTACAGCTGATGCAGCAGGAATACCTGTATCTAGTGTAGTTTCTGCTAGTATTCCTCTTACAATAACTATGGGAGTTGTAACTACTATTGCTGGATTTTATTTTCTTAGAAAGGATATTAAATCAGGGACAATACCTACTGAATATAATATTGATGGTGAAGAAAGTAATACAGAAAAGAAAATGCTAATTTCCTCAAAAAAGTTAAGAAGAGCTTTAGCTTTATTGATTTTAGTACTCTTTACTTTAGATATAGTTATAATGTTTATGGCAAATCTTCAAGGTGGAGATGCAACAGCTCTTATTGGAGGTACTGCAGTATTTATATTATGCTTAATATCTGTAATATCATATAAAAAGCAATCTCTTGAAAAAATAACAGATGACCTTGTAAAGGGTTTGCAATTTGGATTTAAAATATTTGGTATTGTTATACCAGTTGCTGCTTTTTTCTATTTAGGTGATTCAGCTTTTAATGAAATCTTTACTAATATACTTCCAGAAACTTCACATGGAATTGTAAATGATTTAGGTCTTGCCATTGCTAATATAGTACCTTTAAATTCAGCTATATCAGCAAGTACACTTACTATAGTGGGCGCTATTACAGGATTAGATGGTTCTGGCTTTTCAGGAATATCACTAGTTGGATCTGTTGCACAAATATTTTCAACTGCTCTAGGTGGTGGAATAGCAACCCTTACAGCACTAGGACAACTAGCAGGAATATGGGTTGGTGGAGGAACTTTAGTTCCTTGGGCTGTAATTCCAGTGGCTGCAATATGTGGCATAGATCCTTTTGAACTTACTAAGAAAAATTTCGAACCAGTTATGATTGGACTAGTTGTTACTACTTTAGTAGCTATATTTTTAATTTAGACTGATAAAGAGTTGTATCATATTTAAATTCAGATTTGATACAACTTTTCTATTTCTAAATTATATTTATTCTTTTTTACTTTTGAGAATATAATGTAATAAATATAAACAAATATTTCAATATCTCAATAATTCAATAATAAAAAAATGGTATAATTATATGTATAGAGGAATTCTTTTTATAGTCAAAATAGTTAATTATTAATTATTGCTCTTACGGTGTTTTTAACAATTTTTAATGATCGTATACTTGGATGGATTTTTGTATCTGGATACTTTTTCTATTGGAGACATAAAAAGAGAGAGGAAGAATCTTATTATTCTTAATACATTATTTTTGTTGAAAATACAAGAAAAGATTAATTATATTAACATAATATTGTAAAAGGTATAAAAAAAGGTATAAAATATAAGTGAAATATAATTTATACAGAGGAGGGGACATATTTTATGTTAAGTAAAGAATTATTAGAAGGTTTAAATGATCAAATTAATTTTGAATTCTATTCTTCATACATATATCTTGCTATGGCCGGGTATTATGAATCTGTAGACTTAAAGGGCTTTGCAAATTTCTTTAGAGTTCAAGCAAAGGAAGAATTAGATCATGCAATGAAGTTATATGACTATGTATACCAAAAAAATGGTGCAGTTATATTAGAGCAAGTAAATAAACCTAAAGCAGATTTTAGTGGAGTAATTGATGCTTTTGAAAAAGCTTATGCTCATGAACAAATAGTTACTAAAAAAATATATGCATTAACAGATATTGCATATGAACAAAGAGAACATGCTACTATAAGCTTATTAAAATGGTTTATAGATGAGCAAGTTGAAGAAGAAAATAATTTTAATTTATTAGTAAAGAGGCTAAGAAGAATAGAGGATAATCCAGCAGGACTTTATTTAATGGATGATGAGTTAGCTACAAGGGTTTATACTCCAATTACAAATACAAATAATTAACTACATAGAGAAGTCCTATAAGGGCTTCTTTTTTGCATTTAAATACATTATTTTATTAATTTTAGAAATACTAACATATAAATAAATTAGATATAATAAAGGATTTATTATGAGTAAAATTACAAGAAGAGGATATATTCCAACAGATGAAAAAGAATTTAAAGGTGATAACTTAAATAAATTATATAAATCATCAGAAGACTTAGTCTATCTTTTAAATAGAGGATATAAAATCAAGGCTGCATCAACCTTTATTGGAAATCATTATCTTTTATCTGAAAGACAAAGGCTTGCTTTAGTAAGAGGAGTTTCTAAATATGATGATATTATAAAAAGAAAATCTAAAGAAATTATTGATAATTCAAGTATTCAAGTAGTTTATATAGATGGATTTAACACCATAATAACTTTAGAAGTTGCTTTATCTAATTCCTTAATAATTAAATCTATGGATGGAACTATTAGGGATTTAGCTGGACTAAGAGGTACTTATTCAGTTATAGACAAAACAGAAGTAGCTATTAAGTTAATTGGTGAATTCCTTTTAGAAAATAATATACCTAAAGCTATATTCTATTTAGATAAGCCAGTTTCAAATTCTGGTAGGTTAAAAATGAAGATTTTAGATATTCTTGAAGTTACAGCTCTTCAAATAGAAGTAGAAAATATCGATAATGTAGATAGTGTTTTAAAATCTAAGGAAAATGTAGTGTCTAGTGATGCAATAATTCTTGATAATTGTATTAGTTGGATTAACTTAAATAAATATATTATAGATAAGAAGATATCAAATAATAATTATATAGATTTTAGTAAATTAAATAAATGATAAATATAAAAGCTATATCAGAATGATTTAACATCAATCTGATATAGCTTATTTACTTAGTTTCTATAATAGGAATAATATCTAATTTTTCCTTTAAAATTTTATATATAAATTCTCGACCTTTATCTGTCCAATAGGTTACAACTACAGCTTTTCCGCTGGCAGTATTAATAGTCTTAGAATGAGTATATCCTTCTTTAGCATAATCTTGATATAATACCCACTTATTACCTAATCTATATTGAACTTTTAGGGCATTAAGTAGCTTATTCATCTTTAATCCAGACATTCCATAATCCTTTGATATAAGTGTTATTGGAATAAGTAAATTATCATTTTTAACTTCCTCTTCTATGACTTTGGCTTTATTGTTATTCCTTATAGATGGAAGTATATCTTCAAATATCCATCTTTCAAATTTATCTGCATAAGGTAACTTTGAATTTACTATAAGCTTATATAAATCAACTTCTGGTAAAAAGAATGCCTCTTTAATACCTCCAGAAGTTTCTAACTTATGTTTAAAGTAGTTATTAGTATGATTCTTAATTGCCTTAACAGGATCTGAATATCCTAAAATTAAAGCACATGGTTTTCCTTGAAAATATTCAACACCATTTAGAATCAGTATCTTTATTTCACCAAAGGTTTCATTTTTAAAAATCAATAAGTTTTCCATTTTTAATCCTCCATATTACTTTTATATTTAGATATTTTAATGCCTTAATATTTATAAAATATCCTTCTACCTTTTATATACGCTAGTAGTTAGTAAATTTTAAAAATAGAATAAAAATAATTAAAATTAAATATATATAATGGTATAAATAAGTTTAAGGAGTTTATAATGGCTAAGAAAATATTTGTTGGAAACTATAAAGGGGGAGTTGGAAAGACAACTAGTATATATCAAATTGGCATGCATATTGTTAATAAAGATAAAAAAGTACTACTTATTGACTTAGATCCACAATGTTCATTAAGTGAGATTTGTATTGGAAAACAAAATACTTTAGATGAGCTTAGATCTAATGAGTCTTTAAATTATATATATGATATATGGATAAAAGCTAAAGAATATCCTCATATAGATTTTAATTTTAATAATGATATTCTAATAAAAAGAATTCCAGTAAAATTAAATATTTATCTAGATTATATTCCATCTAATATCTTTTATGATGGAGGAGGATTAGATGAGATAGCAATGAAAATGAAAGATAGTTTAGAGGACTTAACTATATTACAACAGTTTACACAAAAACAAGGATTAAATGATATTTATGACTATATTTTGTTTGATTGTCCTCCAAGTAATAATGTTATAACTCAAGGAGCATTTTTGCTTTCAGACTACTTTATAATTCCAACAATTGTACAAGCTATAAGTATAAGAGGAGTAGCCCATTATATTAAGACAGTAGAAAAAATATATAAGAAATATTGTGAAGACCATGAAAATGCTGATATTGCTAAATTATTATTTGGAGAAAGATCAAAGTTTTTAGGAATATTTCAAACATTAAAAAAGGGATCTGTTAATAATAATAATGTATTAAATGAATTAAATGCTATGTTAGATAACTCATCTGTAGATACTGTTTTAAAGTTAAAGGGTAAAGGTCCTTATTTGTTTAATTCTATTATAAAAAATTATGAAGATATTGCTAGAAATACAGCAGAAGGAATTATTGTTGATGAATATGAAAATTTAACTAATGAAATAATTGATTTAATAGAGTAATTGAGAGGTAATTATGGAAAACATATATGTTAAAGATATTATTAATATAATGACTAAATATTGTGGAATATTAAAAGTTATCAAATGTAAAAATCTTAATTCTCAATTAAAAGATATTGATAAGATTATTAATTATATTAGTTTATATAGTGATATTTCTTTAGAGGATATGAGGTTAAAATTAGATATTAAAGAATATAAGGATAGTAAGAATACTAATAAAAAATCTTTTTTAGATGTTATAAAGTTATTAGAAAACAAAGATTTCAATAAAATTAATGGAATAAAATTAAAATACAATAATCTTAATACGAAGACAGATGTAGTGAAGTTTATTCTAAATAAAAGCAAAGATGAGTTATTAAAATCATCAACTTTATTAGATTTAAATTTGCTTTACTATTTATTAAACGGAAATATGAAATATATGAAAATTAAAAAGGAAGAAGTTTATAATATTATTATAAGTTATATAAAAGCTATGAAGCAGGGAAAAGCATTTAAAAAATATATATAAAATAGACTTTGTGTTTGTATTGATGAGTAAGTTCCATAATATTCTATAAACAAATTAGTAAAAAACATTGTATTTTCTTTTAAATAGTGTTATATTTCATAAGAAATACTTTTAATTTAGTTCAGAGAAACTAAGAAGGGGGATAATATTATGAAAAAAACATCAGAAAAAGAAGTGGCAATGGTGGACGTCAACGAGAAAGTTCCACTAAAGAGGGCTATCCCATTAAGCATTCAACATCTATTTGCAATGTTTGGAGCATCTATCTTAGTTCCTATCTTATTTAATATCGATCCAACAACAGTACTATTCTTTAATGGAGTAGGAACATTACTTTATGCCTTTATCACAAAAAAAGGTATACCAGCTTATTTAGGATCAAGTTTTGCTTTTCTAGCACCAACATTCCTATTATTTAGTGAAGGATATAGTTTCCAAAGCGTACAAGGTGGCTTTGTAATTTCAGGTCTTGTTTTTTCAATTATGGCAATTATTGTAGGTTATACAGGAACTGGCTGGATTAACAAATTATTTCCACCAGCAGCAATGGGAGCAATAGTAACTATAATAGGTTTAGAACTTGCATCAAATGCAGCTGATATGGCTGGTTTTCCAGTTGGAGGCACAAATTCACCAGAATTAAATACAACTTGGGTAATAGTATCAATGGTTACTCTTGCTACAGTTATATTATGTAATGTATTGCTTAGAGGATTCTTAAAGGTAATTCCTATATTAATAGGAGTTGTTGTTGGTTACATAACAGCTTATTTTGTAGGGCTTGTAGATTTTACTGCTGTAAGTAATGCATCATTCTTTACAACTCCACAAATACATTTAGCTAAATTTGAAATGACTCCAATATTAACTATACTTCCAGCTACATTTGTTGTATTAGCTGAACACATTGGGCATTTAAAGGTTACTAGCAGTATAGTTGGTAAAGATTTAACTAAGGACCCAGGACTTCATAAATCACTTCTAGGTGATGGATTATCAACTATGATTTCAGGTTTCTTTGGTTCAGTACCAACTACTACATATGGTGAAAATATAGGTGTTATGGCATTAACTAAAGTATATAGTGTATATGTAATATGTGGTGCAGGTTTAATTTCAATAGTCCTTGGATTCTCTGGTAAGCTTTCAGCATTAATAAGCACAATACCAACTCCAGTAGTAGGAGGAGTTAGCTTATTACTATTTGGTACTATTGCAACATCAGGACTTAGAACCTTTATAGAAGAAAAAGTAGATTATTCTAAATCAAGAAACTTAATTCTTACATCAGTAATATTTATGGTTGGTTTAAGTGGAATTAAACTAAGTATAGGTGTTGTAGAGTTAAAAGGAATGGGACTTGCAGCTGTAGTTGGAATCACTTTAAACTTAGCATTTTTAATATTTGATAAGCTTGGACTTATGAATGAAGAAGCTTAATTATATATTTAATTGTTATTTGTAATTTATGTAATATAAATTACTATAATTGAATAATATATCTAATGTTTCCTATGGAATAGATTTACTAAATATAATTCTATTCCATAGGTTTTTCATTTCTAATAGAATTATTTTTACATCAATGGTAAAATTAACTTTAACAATATAATTACTAGTTGATTTTAACAATATTAGAATAAAACTAATAAAATATGAATCTGTTAAGCTGTTATGAAAAAATAGCTTAATGAATCATAGAATTTCTCGTTCTTTGAAAATTATATAAGTTTG
>CAKVEW010000057.1 GCA_934746015.1 uncultured Clostridium sp. | reverse complement strand
GGCTCCGTGGAGAGGATTCGAACCTCCAACCTATCGGTTAACAGCCGAGTGCTCCACCATTGAGCTACCACGGAATACTATAAATAATTTTAAAATTAAATTGGCTCCGCGAAGAGGATTCGAACCTCCAACCTATCGGTTAACAGCCGAGTGCTCCACCGTTGAGCTATCGCGGATTATTTGCTACATTTGTTATTATATCAAGTTTTATTAATATTGCAAGTGTTTTTTATCAAAAATTTTTTTTATTATTTTTTACTTTATTATATTTTTCTAAGAAAATCTCCTATTTTACTAGCCTCAAACATTTTAAAAGAAATTTAATAAAAATAAAAAAGCTGAGTAACCTCAGCTTTTTTTGTTCTACTTAACTGGTTTCATAGTCGGGAACATGATAACATCTCTTATAGATGCTGAATCTGTTAAGAACATTATAAGTCTATCTATACCTATTCCTAATCCACCTGTTGGAGGCATACCTGTTTCTAATGCGCTCATGAATTCTTCATCTATCATATAAGCTTCATCATCACCAAGTTCTCTTTCTTTTTCTTGTTGATTAAATCTTTCTCTTTGAACGATTGGATCATTTAATTCTGAATATGCATTACATATTTCTCTACCAAATACAAAGCCTTCAAACCTTTCAGTAAACATATCGTTACCTCTCTTCTTCTTTGTAAGAGGTGATATTTCTACTGGATAATCACATATAAATGTTGGTTGAATCATATGTTGCTCACAGTATTCTTCATATAAAGAATTTAAAACTTCACCCTTTGTAACATGAGTTAGATTCTTTTTAAATTCTAAATTCTTTTCCTTAGCAATAGCTTGAGCTTCCTCATTAGTTGATATTGAATTAAAATCAATTCCTGTATGCTCTTTTACTGCATCTACCATTGTTATTCTTCTCCATGGTGGTGCAAAATCTATTTCTGTACCTTGATACATAACCTTAGTACTTCCATTTACCTTTTCACATACATAAGCAACCATATTTTCAGTAATTTCCATCATATCATTATAATCAGCAAAAGCTTGATATAATTCTATCATAGTGAATTCTGGGTTATGTCTTACTGACATCCCTTCATTTCTGAAAGTTCTTCCCATATCATATACTTTTTCTAAACCTGCAACTATAGCTCTTTTTAAGTATAATTCTGGAGCTATTCTAAGGTACATATCAATATCTAAAGTATTATGGTGAGTTTTAAAAGGTCTAGCTGAAGCACCACCTGCTATTGGTGAAAGCATAGGTGTTTCAATTTCTATAAATCCTTTATTATCTAAATACTCTCTAATTCCCTTTAATATAGCAGCTCTTTTAATAAAGTTTTGCTTAACTTCTGGGTTAGATATCATATCTACTTCTCTTTGTCTATATCTTAAATCTGGATCCTTTAATCCATGCCACTTTTCTGGTAATGGTTTTAAAGATTTACATATTAATTCAAAGCTTTTAACTTTTACAGATACTTCACCTGTCTTAGTTTTAAAAACTTCTCCTGTAGCAGCTACCCAATCTCCTAAATCGTAAGTCTTATATGATTTTAAAGCTTCTTCTCCAACTTCATCTATTTTTATAAATAATTGAATTTTTCCATCTCTATCATGGATATCTGAGAATACAACCTTACCTTGCCCTCTTTTAGACATTATTCTTCCAGCTACAGTTACAATAGTGCCTTCTAAATTATCATAATCTGACTTAACTTCTTCTGACATATGAGTTCTTTCAACTTTGTAAACATCAAAAGGATCTTTTCCTTCCCTTTGTAGCTCTAATAACTTTTCTCTTCTTAAAGCTTCTTGTTCATTAAACTGAGATTCTAACTCTTGTATATTCATTTCCTCAGTTGACATTAATATCCCTCCGTTACTCTCTTCTTATTCCTAAAACCTCGAACTTGTTTGTTCCTCCTGGTACTAAAACCTCTACTAATTCTCCAACCTTTTTACCTAATAGTGCTGCTCCTACTGGTGATTCATTTGATATTTTATAATTCATAGGGTCTGCTTCTGCTGAACCTACTAATGAATATTCAACTTCTTCATCAAATTCATAGTCTTTAACCTTTACTATAGTTCCAACTGCTACTTTATCAGTAGGTATTTCTGACTCATCAACAACTATAGCATTTTTTAGCATATTTTCTAATTGTATGATTCTACCTTCTGTGAATGCTTGTTCATTTTTAGCTTCATCATACTCTGAGTTTTCACTTAAATCTCCATAGCCTAATGCAACTTTTATCTTTTCTGTTATTTCTTTTCTTTTTACACTCTTTAAAAATTCTAATTCATCCTCTAATTTTTTTACACCTTCGTATGTCATTACGAATTTTTTAGTCTCACTCATGATTTTCTCCCCTTCAAATTCTACTTTATTCAAAAAAACTAACAATAATTTTTATATTGTCAAAATCATTTAAAACATTATAAATCAGCAAATAATATCTGTCAACTAATCTAGAATATAAGTACTATATTCGTAAAATAAATCTTATATTAGTCAACAGATATATATTATTCTTGTTTTTAATATATTTATTCATAAAAGTTTTTTTATATTCAAATTAATATTATTATTTATTTTAAACTTCTGCTAATTCATTTTTATAATTCTTTAACACTTCAATTACAGCAGCGGCTTCATCCAATGAATTTATTATTACTTTTATATCATTACTTTTTGGCATTCCTTTTAAGTACCAAGAAGCATGTTTTCTCATTTCTCTTATTGCTTTTCTTTCGCCGTCATATTTAATTGCTAAATCATAATGTCTTAAGCACATATCAATTTTATCTGAATAAGTTATTTCTTGTGGCTCTAATCCCTTCAATTTACTTTCAATTTGCTTAAATATCCAGGGGTTACCCATACTGCCTCTTGCCACCATTATTCCGTCACAATTAGTTTTATTTTTTAATTCTAAGGCATCTTCTGGAGTAAAAACATCTCCATTTCCTATTACAGGAATAGAAATAGCTTCTTTTACCTTTCCTATTATATCCCAATCAGCCTTACCTTCATACATTTGTTCTTTAGTTCTTCCATGTATTGCTACAGCATCAGCTCCAGCATCTTCAATTGTCTTCGCAAACTCAACGGCATTGATACTACCTTCATCAAAACCCTTTCTGAACTTTACTGTAACTGGTTTTGTAGAAACTTTTTTAATTTCCCTTACAATGTTTGCAGCTAATTCTGGGTGTTTCAAAAGGGCTGATCCTTCCCCATTTTTAGTTACCTTATTAACAGGACATCCCATATTTATATCAATTAGACAAATATCCTGCCTATCATTAAAGTTTTTTTGTACAACTTCAGCCATTATCTTTGGATTATTACCAAATATTTGAATGGCTACAGGAGATTCCTCTTCTGAAATCCTAAGAAGTGATTTTGTATTTTCATTTCCATAGTAAAGTGCTTTAGCACTTACCATCTCAGTATAAACTAAACCACAACCCATTTCCTTACATAATCCTCTAAAGGATATGTCTGTTACTCCTGCCATAGGTGCTAGAAAAACATTATTTTCAAATTCTAGATTACCAATTTTCATATTATACTACTCCTTGTTTTTTTCGTATATTATTCTTAACCCCTCTAATGTTAAACTAGAATCCACCTTATCTATAGCATCAGTTTCCCTTGCAATTAGATTTGCTAATCCACCTGTTGCTACTACTAAAGGTTCATCGCAACCAAAATCCTTCATTTCATTTTTCATTTTTTTAACTATATATTCTACCTGTCCTATATACCCATATATTATACCAGCTTGCATACTAGATATAGTATTTTTACATATCAATTTTTTAGGTGTCTCAAGCTCTACTCTAGGAAGTTTAGCAGCTCTATCAAATAAAGCATCTGAAGCTATCCTTACTCCTGGCGTTATACATCCCCCTAAATAATTTGCTTCCTTAGTTAAGGCACAAAATGTAGTTGCTGTGCCAAAATCTATTATTATCAAATCCTGCTTATATTTATCATGAGCAGCCACAGCATTAACAATTCTGTCTGCTCCTACTTCTTTAGGATTATCATATTTTATATTAATTCCAGTCTTAACTCCTGGTCCTACTATTATAGGATTAATCTCAAAGCTTTTTTTCATCATATTTTCTAGAGAATGCATTATATTAGGAACAACTGATGATATTATTATTCCCTTTACGTCCTTAGGATTCAAGCCACTTTGATTAAAAAGTTGCATGACTTGAATGGAATACTCATCTGATGTTTTCTTTGCATCTGTTGAAATTCTCCATCCAACAATATTTTCTGAACCTTTATATACTCCCAAAACAATATTAGTATTGCCAACGTCAACTACTAGTATCATACAAGCACCACCTTAATACAATTAAAAGCAGCTTTAAAAGCTGCCCCGTTTAAAAAAATATAACCTCAATAAATTTAACAATTTAATTGTAACAATTACAAATTATTTGTCAAGTGTTGTAAATTCCATATATTAAAATAATCCTACTATTTCACCATTATCTAGTATATCCATATTATTAGCTGCTGGTACTTTAGGGAGACCTGGCATAGTCATAATATCACCATTTAATACAACTATAAATCCTGCTCCATTAGATACTCTTACTTCTTTAACTGTAATTTCAAAATTTTCTGGTCTACCTTTTAAATTTGGATTATCTGACAAGGAATATTGTGTTTTTGCCATGCAAATAGGTAATTTATCTAGGCCAAATTTCTCAAGTTCACTAATTTGTTTTTTAGCATTTGGGGTAATTACAACTCCCTTAGCTCCATATATCTCTTTAGCTATTGTATTTATTTTATCTTCAATGCTAGATTCAATTTCATAAATTGGACTAAATTTAGATTTTTCATTTTCAAGTATATTACAAACAGCTTCTCCTAACTCAATTCCACCTTCTCCACCTTTTGCCCATACATCAGATAAGGCTACTGTAACACCTAGTTTGTTGCAATAATCTTTAATAAAAGCAATTTCTTCTTCACTATCACTTACAAATTTATTAATTGCGACTACTACTGGAACATTGTATTTTTTAATATTTTCAATTTGCTTTTCTAAATTCCCTATTCCCTTAGCTAAAGCTTCTACATTTGGAGTATTTAGCATATCCTTAGAAACTCCCCCATGATTTTTTAATGCTCTAACTGTTGCTACTATAACTACACAATTAGGTTCTAATTCACCATATCTACATTTAATATCTAAGAATTTTTCTGCTCCTAAATCAGCTCCAAATCCTGCTTCGGTCACTACTATATCTCCTAATTTTAATGCCATTTTAGTAGCAATTATAGAATTACATCCATGAGCTATATTAGCAAAAGGACCTCCATGAATTATTGCTGGAGTATTTTCTAATGTTTGAACTAAATTTGGTTTTATAGCATCTTTCATTAATAAAGTCATTGCACCTTGAATATCTAATTGCTTTGCATATACAGGATTTCCATCTAAATCATATGCAATTAGTATGTTACCCATTCTTTCTTTAAGATCTGATAAACTACTTGCTAGACAAAGTATGGCCATAATTTCTGAAGCTACAGTGATCATAAATCCATCTTCTCTTAAGAAGCCATTTAATTTACCACCTAATCCAACAACTACGCTTCTTAAAGCTCTATCATTCATATCTATTACTCTTTTAAATACTATTCTTCTTGAGTCAATTCTTAACTCATTTCCTTGATGTATGTGATTATCTATAGCTGCTGCTAATAAATTGTTAGCACTAGTTATAGCATGCATATCCCCTGTAAAGTGTAAATTTATATCTTCCATTGGAACAACTTGTGCATAGCCACCACCTGCTGCTCCACCTTTTATTCCAAATACAGGCCCAAGTGATGGTTCTCTTAATGCTATAATTGCATTTTTACCCATTTTGCAAAGTGCTTGCCCAAGTCCAACTGTAACTGTTGACTTACCTTCACCAGCAGGAGTTGGGTTTATTGCAGTAACTAATACTAGCTTTCCATTTTTGTTTAATTCATTTTTCTTAAATATATCTAGTGATAATTTACATTTGTATTTTCCATATTGTTCAATTTCATCTTCTGTCAAATTTAATTTAGCTGCAATCTTAGTTATAGGTTCCATTCTAGCTTCTTGAGCTATTTGTATATCACTCTTCATATTCACACACTCCTATTTAAATGCTTATTTAACTCTTATTATTTACATAAATTATACCACTTAATCTTTAATATTAAAACTAAAATGTCGAACATTTAATATTTTCTATGCGATATAATTCGTAATATTCCTATTTGCATTATTTCTAATATTTTTATACACACTTCTAAAATTAATATATTACGTTCTATATAAATTAATCCCATAAAATTTAATAAGGAGTTGTTAAACACAACTCCTTATTTTAATTTATTTAGTTTTCATTAAATATTCTTTGGAATTCTTCACCGTCAATTTTTTCTTTTTCTAATAAAGCTGCTGCTACTGCATGAAGTTTATTTATATTTTGACTTAACAATGTTTCAGCTCTGTTATAAGCCTCATCTATAAATCTCTTAACTTCCTTATCTATTTCTGATCCAACTTCTTCACTAAAGTTTCTTCCATGTCCTAGATTTTTTCCTAAGAAAACTTCATTATTATCTGAGCTATAAGATATGGTTCCAAGCTTTTCGCTCATACCATATTCCATTACCATAGCTCTAGCAATAGCACTTGCTCTATCTATATCATTTTTAGCTCCTGTAGAAATATCAGATAAAATAAGCTTTTCAGCTACTCTTCCTCCTAATAATCCAACCATTTCATCCTTCAATTTTTCTTTTGAAGTATATGATCTATCTTCATTAGGTAAGTGCATAGTGTATCCGCCTGCCATACCTCTTGGTATTATACTTATTTCATGAACAGGATCTGCATGTTCTAGAAGATTCATAACTACAGCGTGACCGCCTTCATGATAAGCTGTAAGTTTTTTATCATGTTCACTCATAACTCTACTCTTCTTTTCAGGCCCAGCTATTACTCTTGTTATAGCTTCTTCAAATTCCTGCATTCCTATTAATTTTTCACTTCTTCTAACTGCTAATAAAGCTGCTTCATTAGCTAAGTTTTCTATATCAGCTCCACTAAATCCTGGAGTTCTCTTAGCTAATACTTTTAAATCTACATCTTCTGCTAAAGGTTTCTTCTTAGTATGAACTTTAAGAATTTCTTCTCTTCCCTTAACATCTGGAGCACCAACAACTATTTGTCTATCAAATCTACCAGGTCTTAATAAAGCTGGATCAAGAATATCTGGTCTATTAGTTGCAGCAATCATTATGATTCCTTCATTAGCTCCAAATCCATCCATTTCAACTAGTAATTGATTTAGAGTTTGTTCTCTTTCATCGTGTCCGCCACCAAGTCCAGCTCCTCTTTGTCTACCAACAGCATCTATTTCATCTATAAATACTAATGATGGTGCACTCTTTTTAGCTTGTTCAAATAAATCTCTAACTCTTGATGCACCTACACCAACAAACATTTCAACGAAATCAGAACCTGATATACTATAGAATGGAACTCCTGCTTCACCTGCTATAGCTTTAGCAAGTAATGTTTTACCTGTTCCAGGAGGTCCTACTAATAGCACCCCTTTAGGTATTCTTGCTCCCATCTGAGTATATTTTGATGGTTGTTTTAAGAAATCTACAATTTCTTCTAATTCTTGTTTTTCTTCATCGGCACCTGCAACATCATCAAAGGTAACTCTTTTTGCATCTGGAGGCATTATTTTAGCTCTACTTTTTCCAAAGTTCATAACACCTCTTCCACTTCCGCCACCTTGAGATTGTTGTGTCATCATAAAGAAGAATACGAATACTAACACCAAAATCATTATTGTTGGAATTATACTTATCCAAAGACTACTATTTGATGGTTGTTTAAAATCCACCTTTATATCATCTTTTGGGTTTTCAGACATTAACATTTGCACCATTTCTTCTGGTGCATATGTATTAAACTGCTTATTGTCCCTTGTCTTTCCTGATATAAGCATCTTATCAGGTTGAACCATAATACTTTCTATCTCATTTCCTATCCATTTTTGTTGAAAATCACTGTATGATATCTCATCTGCCATTTTGCCACTATTCCACAAAAATGTTGCAGAAAAGAATAATATCAAAATTACAAATATCCATACTGTTGCACTTGAATATTTTTTCATTCAAGGCCCCCCTTTCTTCTAGTTTATTATATTGCACTATTATACTATATTTCATTTTATTTTTTATATACTTCTTCTTTTAATATTCCTACATATGGTAAGTTTCTATATTTTTCAGCATAGTCTAATCCATATCCTACCAAAAACTCATCCGGAACTTCAAATCCACAGTATTTTACATTTAGGTCTACCATTCTTCTAGATGGTTTTGTTAGTAATGTAACTATTTCTATGCTATTTGCTTTCCTAGCCTTTAAATATTTTAATAAGTAGTCTAAAGTGACTCCACTGTCTATTATATCTTCTACAATTATTATATCCTTGCCTTCAATACCATGATCTAAATCCTTTAGTATTCTAACTACTCCTGATGTTTCAGTAGAATTTCCATAGCTAGATACAGCCATAAAATCTATTTCACATGGTATAGAAATATTTTTTATAAGCTCAGAAGCAAATATAACAGAACCCTTTAAAATTCCTACTACCATTAAATCTTTACCATCATAATCCTTGCTTATAGCTTTACCTATTTCCTTTACCCTATTTAAGATTTGATCTTCTGTAAGCAATACTTCTTTTATGTCTTTTATCATATTCTTATTCCTTTCTAGCAAATGTAATTTTTATAATTCTTTTTGTATCTTTAGTTATTTTAAAGCTTTCAGAAACTTTATATCCTACTAACCACGCTATTTCATTATCAAAGCATAAGACAGGAACTTTATCTCTTTCTTCTATAGGTAGTTTTAAATCAATAAAAATATCCTTTACCTTTTTACTACCTTTCATTCCTAGAGGAATAATTCTGTCTCCATTTAATCTTTTTCTAATTATTAGCCTTTCTTTTATCTTATCATAATCAAAAAATTTTATTAATACATTATTAGAAAATTCTATACTTTTTTTATCTTCTATTATATCAAAACTTATAATATAATTACCAAAATCAATATAATTACCTTCTAATTCACTTTTATTTAATGTAATTTCTTGAAATTCATCCTTTTTAATTTCCTTAAATCTTAAATATATATCTCCATATATATTTTCAGCTATTACGCCGTTAGGAATATTTATTTTTTTGTTAGTATCCTTACTTGCTAGTAATATTACTTCATGAATATGTTTCATTTCAAAATTAGTGTGCTTACCTGTAAAATCTATAAATGCTTTTTTTATAAGCCTAGTTAAAATAGCTTTTTCAATAGAAAAAGCTGATTTAGATATAATTAACTCTTCTCCATTATTAGTGCAAAACTTTTTATAATAATTATTACACTCTTTTTCAATAAAGTCATTATCTATTTGTAATAAACTTGCCATTCTATTTATTGTTTCTATTATATCTTTATTAAAATTATTCTTCATATAAGGAAGAATATCTAGTCTTACTTTATTTCTATTATATACCTTCTCCAAATTACTTTTATCTATCCTAGGATTTAAATTATTAATATTACAATAATACTCTATTTCTTCCCTAGATAAACAAAGAATAGGTCTTATTATTCCCCCTTCTCTTTTACTTCTAATTCCACAAAGCCCTTCAATTCCAGATCCTCTCATCATATTCATAAGAACAGTTTCAGCCTGATCATTTGAATTGTGAGCAATAGCAATCTTATTGTACCCATTTTTTTTACTTATTAAATGAAAGAACTTATATCTTTCTTCTCTTCCTGCTAATTCATGAGATATACTTCTTTCTTTAGATATTTTGTTTATATCTATCCTCTCAGAAAAGAAATCTATATTTAGACTATTGCATATATCCCTTGCATATTCCTCATCTTTAAAGGCTTCATCTCCCCTAAGCATATGATTTACATGTGCTGCTGCAATTTCAATATTAAAATCCTTTCTAAGTTCAAAAAGGATATTTAATAAACAAACAGAATCAGGACCACCAGATAAAGCCACTAAAACTCTATCCCCATTTTCTATTAGATTATTTTCTATTACAAAAGCCTTTACTTTGTTTATCACAACAATACTCCTTAGTAAAATTATTTTAATATATACTATAATAACCTTAAGAAAGTTATCTGTAAATAAAATTTCTTAACTATTTTTTTACAATATTGTAATATAAAATATATAATTTAACCTCATACAATATTCTCTTTTTAAAATGTAAAATAATTAATAAAAAATAATCAGGAGCCGTCTTAAAACAGCTCCACAATAATATTTTTGATATAAAACATTTCTAATATACTGAATATATTTTAGAAACTAATACCGTCATATCATCTTTAACCTTCCCACCGCTTAAAACCATTGCCTTTTCAAGTATATCTCTAGATAAGGCCGATGGATTGGTATCTGAATATTCTAGGTATTCTTCAAGCCAAGAGTAACTGCCTATATTATTTTTATCTATATCTAATACTCCATCACTAATTGAAACTATAATATCCCCATGCTTTAATTTAAATTTTTCTGTTGTTGCATCTACAGAATCTAATATTCCAAAAGGCAGACTGTTGGACTTAATTACTTTTATATCTTTACCCCTTTTTATAAAACTCACAACTCCCCCTATTTTTATAAATTCAGAATCACCAGTGTATAAATCTACTATATTTAAGTCCATTGTTGTAAATTTCTCATCTTCATTGAACTTCATGGACATTATTGAATTAACAGTATCAATTGCTGTTTTTTCACTAAATCCATTTTCTATGAATTTTTCTATCAATCCTACTGCTAACCCACTTTCCATTCCTGCCTCAGGTCCTGAACCCATTCCATCACTAATTATATTTATATAAGTTCCATCACTAGTCTTAGAGAAACTATAACTATCTCCAATACAAGACTCCCCATCCTTAGCTTTAATAGCGGCATAAGAAGTCATATGATACTTAGGTGTTTCTTCTATTATTACAGTACATTCTCCAGTATCAGGATTTATTCTTGTTCCTTCCTTTGATAACGATACAGGAACCTTAACTAAGGTATTAATTATAGGTAATATCATTTTAGTGCAATACCTTTCATCTTCTGGATTAGTAGTTGAAACTTTTATTTTCATTCTTCCATGTCTATCTAAATAAGAAAAAACATCTGAATAATCAATTTTACTTCTATTAAAAGCCTTTCTTAATATTTTATCTATCTCAAAACAAATAGAAATATCCTTCTCAAAATCTCTTATCATCCCCTCCATGGTATTAGATATATTATTAATATGCTTTGCTATAATGTTCCTACCTTCGCTAAGCCTTGTTTTTAATGCTTCATTCACAGCATAATTATTAACTATTTCTTGAGCATTTTTCATTAAACTTCTAGTTTTAACACACTTCTTTTCTAAAGCCTTTGGAATATACATATCATTATTTTCACAGCTACTTATTAATTCAATAAATCCTTCAAAAGTTGAATGTAGATTCCTATCCCAGCATCTTTGTCTAAGCTCACAATTATAACAAACTCTATCAGCTAAACTTTCCACCATTGCAGTTCCTTTATTATTTAAAGATAAAATATCATTTTCACCTAAATTTAATATAGATGCTGATAAATTTGATAAAATTGACTTCATAGAACTTAACCTATCTATAAATTCTCCCTTTATTCCATTTAAATGAATATCATTAATAACTTCTACTTTTTTCTCTTGGTTAAACTCCCTACTAACACTTTCTATAAAAGTCTTTGGAATAGAAACCAATACTATAGCTGAAAATAATACTTCTATTCCACCATATATATTAAAAGAACTTGAATACATCCATACTATAAAATAAATAACACCATAGGATAAAGCAGCAAAAATTCTACCAACATCTTTAAACACTCCAATTATTAATCCACATAAACTATACAATGTTATTGCATTTACAATATCCCCATTAGTTATTCCTATAATAAATCCCATTGAGACTCCTATGGCAGCCCCTATTCCAGATCCACCTATATATGCAAAAATAGCAATTGCAGTTAGTGCTAGCACATTTCTAATTTCTATATTAAATATAGTCAAACTTCCTATTCCTGCAATTACTAAGCAAATTAATATCCCTATACTAATTATTTCTTCTGTTGAGAATAAATAATTACTTTCTATCTCATCTATACAGTTCAAAGCATAGTTTATCATATATTTAACTGGTACTATACTTAAAACCTTTAACATTGAAAATACTATGTTAACTCCTATTGGCTTATTAATAATGATGTTATATATAATAAATACAGAAAAAACTAAGAAAAAGGTAACATAATCCCTTCTTTTTATTTCTAACTTATTGCAAACTTCCATATATCCTATTATTAGTACAGATGCTACAGAATAACTAACAGCACCTTCTAAACTAGATGATATAGATATATATCCTACTATAGTTCCCATAAGAGCTAATAAGGTTCTTGTACCACTTTCTCTTTTTATTCCTATAAGATATGCAATACCAAAAGGTGCTATGCCCATATCTATAGTTGCTGATAGCAACACTCTACTTAGTAAAAATCCCATTGCAAGAGATATAATCAACCTAAAGGGTGTCCCTTGAACCTTTAATTCCTTTTTTTTCTTGTTATCTACTCTCTTATAAGTTGATATATTAACACCATATTGCATTTTTTCCCCTCCATATTTCCATAAAATGTAATTTAGATTATAGCACCTTATAAAAAAAATATGTGTCGCAAGATGTATCATTGTTTTTTTTTCGTAGTACAATAATATGTAAATTTCCTTATTTTAATATGATTCTTCATACATAAACTTCTAAATACTAAGCTTTTATATTATATATCATCCTCATTTTTAAAATAAATTTGTCAGTATTACTTAACTTTTGAAGAAAAAAATATAATGCTATCTGTGACCTCGCAAACTCCAAGTCACACTAGCATTATATTTTTCTTTCTTATACCTAAATTAAATAATTCCTCACACGCTCGGAATTATGAAAATTATTTGATACCTCTTAAAATCTAAGTCTACAAAATACAATATCCATCTCCTCCTATACTGAAGTAAAGGGATTTGTAAAAACTATTCATAGGGTAATTCCTAGAAAATAAAAAAAGCACTTAAGTTTAACTTAAGTGCTTTGGTGCTGAAGACCGGAATCGAACCGGTACGGTATCGCTACCGCAGGATTTTAAGTCCTGTGCGTCTGCCTGTTCCGCCACTTCAGCTTATATGGTAGCGGAAATAGGACTTGAACCTACGACACCTCGGGTATGAACCGAGTGCTCTAGCCAGCTGAGCTATTCCGCCATGTTTTGGTTGCGGGGGCAGGACTTGAACCTACGACCTTCGGGTTATGAGCCCGACGAGCTGCCAACTGCTCCACCCCGCGATATTTGGTGCCGAAGACCGGAATCGAACCGGTACGATGTGTTAGCATCGCAGGATTTTAAGTCCTGTGCGTCTGCCAGT
>CAKVEW010000056.1 GCA_934746015.1 uncultured Clostridium sp. | reverse complement strand
TCGCGCAATGAACGCCATTTTGTGTGAGCAGGGCCTTCAAATACTGATTTCAAATCTTTAATAGCTGGTAATTCAGTAGTTTTAAAGCCTGCAACTCAAGGGAGTCTTTGTGGATTATATTTAGCTAAAGTATTTGAGCAAGCAGGAGTTCCAGCAGGGGTATTAAATACTGTTACTGGAAGAGGTAGTGAAATAGGAGATTATATAGTAACTCATCCTTCAATAGATTTTATAAACTTTACTGGAAGTACAGAAGTAGGTACTAGAATTTCAAGAATAACTAGTATGGTGCCATTACTAATGGAACTGGGTGGAAAGGATGCAGCTATTGTATTAAAGGATGCAGACTTAGATTTAGCAGCTTCTAATATTGTTTCTGGAGCATATTCTTATTCAGGACAAAGATGTACAGCTGTTAAAAGAATATTAGTTGTAGAAGAAGTGGCAGATATATTAGTTGAGAAAGTTAAAGAAAAAGTTGAAAAATTAAAGGTTGGAAATCCTATAGATGGAGCAGAAGTTGTTCCATTAATAGATAATAAGTCAGCAGACTTTGTTTGGGAACTTATTGATGAAGCTAGAGAAAAAGGTGCTCATTTATTAGTTGGTGGAAAGCGAGAAGAAAACTTAATTTACCCAACATTATTTGATTATGTAACAACTGATATGAGATTAGCTTGGGAAGAACCATTTGGACCAGTTCTACCTATAATAAGAGTTAAGGATAAGGATGAAGCAATTGAAATTGCTAATAAGTCTGAATATGGATTACAATCATCAGTATTTACTGAAAATATTAATGAAGCTTTTTATGTGGCAGATAAATTAGAAGTTGGTACAGTTCAAGTTAATAATAAAACTGAAAGAGGACCAGACCATTTCCCATTCTTAGGAGTTAAGGCATCCGGAATTGGAACTCAAGGTATAAAATATTCAATAGAAGCTATGTCAAGACCTAAGGCGACTGTAATTAATATAGGTAGATAGGTACTGTTTACCATAGAGTATAAAATGATCATTGATAGATTATAAAATAAATATATTTTCAATAAGGAGCTGTAAAAATACAGCTCCTTATTGATTTTTTAAAGTTTAATAAATTCTATAAAAAAGAAGTAGTTGCGAGAACTACTTCTTTTTAATTATTATTTTATAACACCATAATATTTAGGTGTTTATGTTCTAAAAACTATTTGTTTAATGCTTTATCTATAGCATTTTTATCAAAACCAACTATAACAGTACCATCTATATCTAAAACAGGAACTCCCATTTGTTTTGATTTATTTATCATTTCATCTCTAGCAGTCATATCTTCTTGAACATTAAATTCTTCAAATGCCACCCCTACTGATTTTAAGTAGTTTTTTGCTTTTACACACCATGGGCAAGTATTTGTACTATAAACTTTAACCATTTGTAATCCTCCTTTTAATTATCAAAAGATAATTAATATTAATTAATATAAAGTTTACACCATTTCATCAATAATTTCAACATTTATAGTATATTTTATTAAAAATAAGGAATGTGGTATTATATAATTTAAATATCAAATTATTTAATGATATTTTGATTGTCTAAATTAGAATTAAGAATCATGTTATCTAAAGAATTATCTTTAGAATTAAAAAATAATTCTTCTGATAAATTTTTGGATTTATCTTCACGTAGTACATTTTTTGAAGGTATATTGGAAAAATAATTTCTATTAATCATTATAGCATCTCCTTTTAATCATTATGAAAGTATTTTTTCCAAAAAATTTATAATTTATAACAATCTAAAAAATTAACAAACTGGTCTAGACATCTATAACGATTTTTAATATAATAATTTTAGGAGGATTAACAATGATAGATAAAAGTAGCCCAATTCCTGTATATTACCAATTAAAAAATGATTTAACATCTAAGATTTCCAAAGGAGTATGGAAACCTGGAGATTGTATATCAAGTGAAAGAGAACTTTGTGAGATATACGGAGTTAGTAGAATGACCATTAGGCAGGCTATTGGTGAACTTGTACAAGAAGGAGTACTTCTTAGAATTAAAGGAAAAGGAACTTTCGTATGTGAGCAAACATTTAAACAAAAGGATATGATGAGCTTTAGTGAAATAGTAAAGCAAACGGGAAAAAATTTAAGGTCTGAAATAGTTCAATTTGAAAAGATTTCAACACCAGAAGATTTAACAGATATTTTTTTGTTAGATGAATTATACAAGATAATTAGAAAGCGTATAGTTGACGATGAATGTGTTGCAATAGAAAAAGTTTATATACCTGTAGATTACTGTGGGTACATGGATGAAGAAATGCTAAAGGGATCTTTATTCAAAATTCTAGATAGTTTTGGTTATAAAGTAGATTATTCTCAATCCTCAATAGTTTCAATTATTATGGACAACGAATTAAAAGAAGCATTTAAGGTTAATCAACAAGTGCCTATGCTAAAAATTATTAGTAAAACTTATGATTTAAACAATAAGTTAATATTTTTAGAAGAGGCTATATATAGATCAGATAAATTCACTTTAGAAGTTAATATATCACGAAGAGAGGGGAAAATACGATGAAGGTAATAGTAACAAAGAATTATGATGAACTAAGTAAGGTAGCTGCAAAAGAAATGGCAAGTGTAGTTAAAAATAATCCAAAGGCTATATTAGGTTTAGCAACAGGTGGATCACCAATAGGTATGTATAAAGAGTTAATTAGAATGAATAAAGAAGGAGAAATTGATTTTTCTCAAGTTACTACTGTAAATTTAGATGAATATGTTGGTTTAAGTGGAGATCATCCTCAAAGTTACAGATACTTTATGAATGATAATCTATTCAATCACATAAACATAGATAAAAAGAACACTTATGTTCCAAACGGATTAGCTGAAAATATTGAAGAAGAATGTAAAAATTATGATAATAAAATAGCTCAATTAGGTGGTACAGATGTTCAATTATTAGGAATTGGAAATAATGGACATATAGCATTTAATGAACCAGATGAAGCTTTAGTATCTGGAACTCATTTAACTCATTTAACTAAGGATACAATAGAAGCAAATGCCAGATTCTTTGATTCAATAGATGAAGTTCCAAAGACAGCATTAACAATGGGACTTGGTGGAATAATGAAGTCTAAGAAAATAATTGTTATAGCAAGTGGAGATTCTAAAGCAGAAGCTGTAAAGGCGATGGTAAGTGGAAAAATAAGTACAGAAATGCCTGCATCAATGTTACAAATGCATAGAGATGTTGTAGTAATAGTTGATGAAGCAGCAGCTAAATTATTATAAATTTATAATAGTGTTTAAATTTTTAAAAGAATTGCAATAATGTAAATATTGCAGTTCTTTTTTTATTGATCGAGTTATATAAAAATTGGTTTTTATATTTTCTTATGATATAGTATTTATAGTAATTTAATAAGCATTTTTATAATAAAATAAATAGAATTGGTAGGTAATTTATATGGCAAAGATTAAATCCATATTTGTTTGTCAAGAATGTGGATATGAGTCCCCTAAATGGTTAGGGAAATGTCCAGATTGCAATAAATGGAATACTTTAGTTGAAGAAATTAAAGAAACACATAAAGAAGTAAAATCGAAAGTAAATAATATTAGAGTAATAGAGAATATGCCAAAGAGCATAAGGGATATAAAATCAGGAGAAAAGGAAAGATATGATACTGGCCTAAAGGAATTGAATAGAGTTTTAGGTGGGGGATTAGTAAAAGGTTCTTTAACATTAATATCGGGAGATCCTGGTATAGGTAAATCAACACTTCTTCTACAAACTGCAGATTCTATTTCAAAAAATTATGGTAAAGTTTTATATGTTTCTGGAGAAGAATCTGAAGAACAAATTAAAATTAGAGGAGATAGGTTAGGAGTTGATGCAGAATCACTTTATATTTTATCTGAAACTAATTTAGACTTAATAGAGGCATACATTAATGAAATAAAACCTGTTTTTGTAATTATAGATTCTATTCAAACTGTATATAAGGAATCTATTACTTCAGCACCAGGAAGTGTATCTCAAGTTAAAGAATGTTCTAATGCTATTATGAGAATAGGAAAAAGTCAGGGGATACCTCTATTTATAGTTGCTCATGTAACAAAACAAGGTGAACTAGCAGGCCCAAGAGTTTTAGAGCATATGGTTGATACGGTATTATATTTTGAAGGTGAACGTACAGAGGAATTTAGGGTGCTTAGAACTATGAAGAATCGTTTTGGTACTACTAGTGAGATTGGTGTCTTTGAAATGGCTGAAGAAGGGTTAAAGGAAATATATGACCCTTCGAGAATATTCCTAGAGGATACTAATTTTAATCAAGAAGGCTCTGTGGTAATAGGTATTATGGAAGGAACTAGACCTATATTAGTAGAAATGCAGGCATTAGTTAGTGAAAGTAATACTCATTTAGCAAGTAGAACTGCAATAGGTATAGATAACCAAAGATTAAGGCTTATATTAGCAGTATTAGAAAAGAAGTTAAGAGTACCTTTTTATAAATATGATGTTTATGTAAATGTAGTTGGTGGTCTTACTTTAGATGGGACTACTGGAGATTTAGGATTAGCATTAGCACTATTATCTAGTGTTAAAAATGCAGGATTAAAGCTTCAAAGAACTGTAATAATTGGAGAAGTAGGATTAACTGGAGAAATTAGACCTATATCTTCCTGTGAAAGATTAATTAAAGAAGCGGAAAAAATGGGATTTGAAAATGCTATTATCCCTGAAAGAAATAGGGAGAAATTAAATAGTAATAATATAAATATAATAGGTGTAAGTAATTTAAGAGAGGCTATAAATAAGATATTCTAATAGATTGGGTGAGTGTATGAGGATAAAAGATGATGAAGAAATAAAAAGCATATTAAAGCTTATGAGTCCAGGAACAGCATTAAGAGAAGGTTTAGAAAATATTTTAAGAGCTAAAACTGGTGGACTTATAGTAATAGGGGATAATGAAGAAGTTATGAAGATAGTAGATGGTGGATTTAACATAAATTCAGAATATTCACCAGCCTATGTTTATGAATTAGCGAAGATGGATGGAGCTATTGTTCTAAGTAGCGATTTAAAAAGAATAATATATGCTAATACACAACTAGTTCCTGATCATACTTTAAGCACATATGAAACTGGTACTAGACATAGGACAGCAAATAGAGTTGCAAAACAAACGGGTAATATAGTTATAGCAATTTCTCAAAGAAGAAATATTATTACTATATATAAGGGCGATTTAAAATATGTACTTCAAGAAAGTAGTGTAATTCTTGCAAGAGCTAATCAAGCAATACAAACATTAGAAAAATACGTAAATGTTCTAGATAGGGTGATAAATAATCTTAATTTATTAGAATATCAAGATTTAACTACTATTTTTGATGTAGTTACAGCTATCCAAAGAACTGAAATGGTTATGAGGGTAGTAGAAGAAATAAAAAGATATATAGTTGAACTTGGAAATGAAGGAAGATTAATATCAATGCAATTAAGTGAACTTATAAGGTTTATTGAAAGAGATGGAATACTGCTAATAAGAGATTATTGCAAAGAAGATATGGATTATCATGAAATATATAATGATATTCAAAGACTTACAGCAGAAGAACTAGTAGATTTAGACTTATTAGCAAAACTATTAGGATATTCTTCACTTTCATTAACTGATACATTAATTTCACCAAAGGGATTTAGAATATTATTTAAGGTCCCTAGAGTACCTGTTTCGGTAATAGAAAATCTTATAAAACATTTTAAAGAGCTTAAATATGTCATTGCAGCTGATACTGATGCTTTAGATCAAGTTGATGGTATTGGAGAAGCAAGAGCTAAAGCTATAAGAAGTGGACTTAAAAGAATAAAGGAACAGATATATTTAAAAAATGAGATTTAGTATCTTTATGTATAAAGATGAAATAAATAGATAATAATAAAAAAGCAGGAGTGAACCTGCTTTAAACTTATCTAAATGTAAACTTTCCCAATAGATTTATTTTATTTTCTTCTTTTAAAAGTATGTCGTATAAATTTAGGTCTAAACAATTACATAAAGAAGTAAGATAAAATATATTATTTCCTATTTCAGCTTCAATAATGTCACGACAATTATTGCAAAGACTGCCTTCAATTTGATTACTCAAAGAAGGATTTAAGCTGTTATCATCATTAAACGGATTTTGTTTTTTAGCCGAAATTTCAATACAACCACAATTTGTTACTGATTTAGCTATTGCTCTATTAACTCTAGCATTTGATTCATTTAATTTAGTCATTATGTCTAGAATACTTCTATGACGTAATAAGGATTCATCAACATCATTCTGAAAATTATCAAAAATTATATCTTTCATATACATCAACTCCTTAAAATTTACGGCTGTTGTTTATGATTTTTATAGTGTCGAAAGGAAGAGTAATTAACTTAGATTTATAATAAATTAATTATATGATTATTTATAGGGGGTATTTTAAATTAATAAGATTTTAATAAATATTCATTTTAGATAATACCTTTATATGGTATAATTAATAAAAAATAATAAAATATAGGAGGTGAAGAAATGTTAAAAAAGATTATAAGGGTTATATTTACCATCATAGGTTTAATAAGTGGATATATTTTAAGTGGAGTCTTAATAAACATAAAGCTTATAAGTGACCTATCTTTTTTATCAGAAAATATCGGAATTATATCTTTTCGTATTCTTTTAACTTTATTAATTGGAATTATTCTTTATTTTATTTCTCCAAGTATTTATGACTCTGTTGTTAAGGCTATTGAATATATAGAAAAAAATATTCAAAGATTTACAGCAACGGAAATTATATATGGAATATTTGGAGCATTGATATCTTTAATAATAACATCCCTAATAGGACTACCCTTAAATAGGATAGACTTATTTGGATTAGGGCCCATACTATTTGTGCTAGTAAACTTAATATTTGCTATAATATTTGCTAGTATTTTTATAGAAAAAAGGGATGATATATCAAATGTTCTTGCAAATTTAAAAAAGAATAGTATTAAGGATAAGAAGTCTAAAGTAACTGTTAAGAATAATCCTAAGGTGTTAGATACATCAGTAATAATAGATGGAAGGATTTTCGATATATGTCAAACTGGTTTCATAGAGGGACCATTAGTTATACCTAACTTTGTTTTAGATGAATTAAGACATATATCAGATTCAGCAGATTCGTTAAAAAGAAATAGAGGTAGAAGAGGGCTTGATATATTAAATAAAATCCAAAAGGAATTAGACATCGAAACTCAAATTTGGGAAGGTGATTTTCCAGAGATTCAAGAAGTAGATAGTAAATTATTAAAGCTTGCTCAAGTATTAAAGGGAAAAGTTATAACTAATGATTTTAATTTGAATAAAGTTGCTGAATTCCAAGGAGTGCCAGTGCTTAACATCAATGAACTTGCTAATGCAATTAAACCAATAGTTCTTCCAGGAGAAGAGATGAAAGTAGTAGTAGTTAAAGATGGTAAAGAAGCAACTCAAGGAATTGGTTATTTAGATGATGGAACAATGATAGTTGTAGAAGGTGGAAGAAAGTATATGGGTGATCAAATTGCAGTTATAGTTACATCTGTATTACAAACTGCCGCTGGAAGAATGATATTTGCTAAACCAAAAGATGAATAAGTAGGTGTTTAAATGATTAGTGCTATAATTTTAGCTGGCGGAAAAGGTAAGAGGATGGGTGCTAACATCAGCAAACAATATATAGAACTTAAGGGGAAACCAATTTTATATTATACAATAAAAAAGTTTTCTGATTCTAAAGATATTAATAAAATTATTTTAGTATTACCAAAAGATGAAATAGATTATTGCAAAGAAAAAGTACTAGATAAGTATTCTTTAAAAGTAGACTTAATAGTTGAGGGTGGAAAAGAAAGACAAGATTCCGTTATTAATGCACTAGATAAACTTGTTGATGATGAAATAGTATTGATTCATGATGGAGCAAGACCATTTGTTTCACAAAGAATAATAGATGAGGGGATAAAATATGCTAGGCTTTATGGTGCATCAGCACCTGGAGTTATGCCGAAGGATACAATAAAAATAAAGGATGATAGTAACTTTTCTATTTCTACTCCAGATAGAAATACTTTGGTAGCTATTCAAACTCCACAAGTATTTAAACTTAATATAATTAAGGATTGTCACAAAAGAATTAAAGCGGAAAAGATAAAAGTTACTGATGATACTATGGTAGTTGAAGCATATGGAAATAAGGTTTATCTCTATGAAGGTGACTATACTAATATTAAGGTGACAACTCCAGAAGATTTAATATTAGCAGAAAAGCTTATATAATCTTGGAAGTAAGTATATTGACATAATTTTTACAAGAATATATAATTAATTAAGCTATAATTAAATAGGTTTTAAAACATTGAAGAAGAATAGTAGAATCCGCTTTTTCAGAGAGAAAATTCATGGGCTGTAAGATTTTCAATAGGATTTGAACCAGCTTTGGAGTATAGGTAAAAACTATCGGTTTAATATCGTTAAAATTATTAGAGCATAAATTTAGGTGGTACCGCGACATAAGTTCGCCCTAATTAATTAGGGTGAGCTTTTTTTATTTATAAATTTACAAAACTATTTATAAAAATTATTTTTATATTTATCAGTGTAATATTAGTTTTTGAATACAATTATAAGAATAACAGGAGGAACAAATAATGAAAATGTCTAATATGTTAATATCAACATTAAGGGAGGTTCCAGCTGAAGCTGAAATTAATAGCCATAAATTAATGTTAAGAGCTGGCATGATAAGAAAAATGGCATCAGGAATATATAACTATATGCCATTAGGCTTAAAGGTTCTAAAGAAGGTAGAAGACATAATAAGAGATGAAATGAATGAGGCAGGAGCTCAAGAATTTCTAGCATCAGCAGTATTGCCAGCAGAACTTTGGCAAGAATCAGGAAGATGGGATGTTTATGGGGAGGAAATGTTTAGACTTAAGGATAGAAATAATAGAGATTTCTGCTTAGGACCAACTCATGAAGAGGTATTTACTGATATAGCTAGAAACGAGATTAAATCTTATAAGCAGTTACCAGTAAATCTTTATCAAATTCAAACTAAATATAGAGATGAGAGAAGACCAAGATTTGGAGTTATGAGATCTAGGGAATTCATAATGAAGGATGCTTATAGCTTTGATAAGGATCAAGAAGGGTTAGATATTTCCTATAATAAAATGAGAGAAGCATATATTAAAATATTTAGTAGATGTGAAATAGATGCTAAACCAGTTGAAGCTGATTCAGGAGCAATTGGTGGTTCAAATTCTGCAGAATTTATGGTTAAATCAGAAGTAGGAGAAGATGATGTAGTTTTCTGTACAGTTTGTGATTATGCAGCTAATATAGAGAAGGCACCTTCAACTGTAGATAAAGCAGAAGTAGAGGAATTAAAAGAACTAGTTAAGACAGAGACACCAAATGTGAGAACAATAGAAGATTTAGTTAAATTCTTCAATACAACAGAAAAGAAATTTGCTAAAACTCTAATTTTTAATGCAGATGATAAAATCATTGCAGTTATGGTTAGAGGAGATAGAGAAGTAAATGAAGTTAAAGTAACTAATGCTTTAGGTGGGGTAGTGAATTTAAATATGGCTACACCAGAAGAAGTATTTAAATCAACTAATGCACAAGTTGGTTTTGCTGGTCCTATAAATATAAAGGTAGATACTTTATTGGTTGATGAAGAAGTTGCTAATATGTATAATTTTATAGTTGGAGCAAACGAAACAGGATATCATATTGAAAATGTGAATTATGGTAGAGACTTTGAAGGTATAGTTGGTGATTATAGAAATATAACTGAAGGTGAAAATTGCCAAGTTTGTGGTGGAAAAGTAACTATATCAAGAGGAACAGAAGTAGGTCATATATTTAAGCTAGGAACTAAGTATTCAGAAGCCATGAATGCTACATTTATAGATGAGAATGGTAAGGAAAAACCATTTATAATGGGATGTTATGGAATAGGTGTTACTAGAACTATGGCATCTATAATAGAACAACATAATGATGATAATGGGATAATTTGGCCATTGGCTGTAGCACCTTATCATGTTAATGTAATACCAGTAAATATTAAAGACGAAGAGCAAATGAAGATTGCAAATAAGATCTACGAAGAACTAAAAGAAGTGGGTGTAGATGTAGTTTTAGACGATAGGAATGAAAGAGCTGGAGTTAAGTTTAAGGATTCAGATCTTATGGGAATACCAATGAGAGTTACTGTTGGGAAGAAGATTTCAGAGGGTGAAGTTGAATTTAAACTTAGAACAGCTGATATGGAAAATATAAAAATAGCAGATGTAATAGATAGGGTAAAAGAAGAATTCAAAAACAATAAATTATCTGTTAGATAGGAGGTAATTAAATGAAAATTTATAATAGCTTGACGAGGAAAAAGGAGGAATTTGTACCGATTACTCCAGGAGAAGTTAAGATGTATGTTTGTGGACCTACTGTTTATAATTATTTTCATATAGGAAACGGTAGAACTTTTATAGTTTTCGATACAATTAGAAGATATCTAGAATATAGAGGATATAAAGTCAAATTTGTTCAGAATTTTACTGATATAGATGATAAAATGATTAGGAAAGCTAATGAAGAAGGAACAACAGTTGCTTGTATTGGTGATAAATATATAGATGAATATTATAAAGATGCTGATGGACTTAATATAAAAAGAGCATCAGTTAATCCAAGGGCTACTGAATATATAAAAGATATTATAGATTTTATAGAAGGACTTATAGAAAAAGGTTATGCCTACGAAGTTGATGGAGATGTTTATTTTAGAACTAAGCAATTTAATGGATATGGAAAGCTTATAAAACAAAGCTTAGAAGACCTTCAATCTGGAGCTAGAATAAATGTAGATGAAAGAAAAGAAGATCCTATGGATTTTGCTTTATGGAAGGCTCAAAAGCCTGGAGAACCAGCTTGGATAAGTCCTTGGGGCTTAGGAAGACCAGGATGGCATATAGAATGTTCATGTATGGCAAAGAAATTGCTTGGAGAAACAATAGACATTCATGCAGGTGGTATGGATTTAGCCTTTCCACATCATGAAAATGAAATAGCTCAAAGTGAAGCATTAACAGGAAAGACTTTCGCTAAATACTGGATGCATTCAGCATATTTAAATGTTAATAATGAAAAAATGTCTAAGTCTTTAAATAATTTTTTAACTGCAAGGGATGCTCTTGAAAAATATGATTCAGATGTAATTAGATTTTTAATGTTATCTGCTCATTATAGAGTACAATTGAATTTTAGTGATGATTTATTAGAATCAGCAAAAGCTTCAGTAGAGAGATTATATAATTCTGTAGCAAATCTTGAAAATTTAATTAATGAAGTTAAGAATGAGAAGATGGACAGTAAGGAAGAAGATTACTTGAAGTCTTTAGATGTATATAGACAAAGATATATAGATAAGATGGATGATGATTTTAATACAGCTGATGCTATTACAGCTATATTTGATTTAATTAAGGATATAAATACTAATGTATCTATTGAGTCTTCTAAGGAGCTTTGCGAAAAAACATTAGAGTTAATTAGAGAACTTGGAAATCCATTAGGGATTCTTCAGAAATCTACTAAGGTAAGTTTAGAAGATGAAGTAGAAAAGTTAATTGAAGAAAGACAACAGGCAAGAAAAAATAGAGATTTTGCACTAGCGGATAAAATAAGAGATGATTTAAAAGCAAGAAATATAATTTTAGAAGATACACCTCAAGGTGTTAGATGGAAAAAAATAAATTAAAAATTAATATATAGGCTGCATTTTGCAGCCTTTATTTAAAGGAGAGAAAGTATGTTAGAGGATTTAAGAATTAGAGAATTTAGTAAGGAAGAAGCTAGGCAATTAAATCCTTTGCAATTGGCATTTATAGGGGATGGCGTATTTGAAATATATATAAGGAATTTTATAATTTCAGGTAATACTGAACTTTCTGCCCATAAGATGCATGTAAAAGCTATTGGATATGTAAAGGCAAAGAGTCAGTCTACGATAATGCATAATATAGAAAATGACTTAACAGAAGATGAAATGTATATTTATAAAAGAGGTAGAAACGCAAAATCTGCAACTGTCCCAAAGAATGCAAGTGTGATAGATTATAGAAATGCAACAGGATTTGAAGCTTTATTAGGTTTTCTATATTTGACAGGAAATAAGGAGAGACTATTTAATATATTGGAAAAGTCTACTGAAATATAGTTAACATAACGTAAGAAAAGTATATAATATAAATAAGGAGTGATTATTATGACTAAAGGAACAAGAGATGCTAGAATGAGAGCTAGAATAGAAAGAGAAATGATAGAAAATAATCAAAAAGCCCCTAAAAAACAATTTTCTAAGAATAATAAAAAAGTTGTAGATAATAGAGATAATGAAATAAATGAAGTTGAAATTAGAGAAGATTTAATTATTGGTAGAAATGCTGTTATGGAAGTGTTAAAAAGTGATAGAACCATAGAAGCAGTATATATTTCCAATACACATATGGAGGGGTCTATAAAAGCTATAATTAATATAGCTAGAGATAAGGGATTAGTATTAAAAGAAGTTGATAGAAAGAGACTTGATTTAATGAGTGGAGGTACTAATCATCAAGGAGTAATAGCTCAGGTAACACCATATAAATATTGTGAAATAGCTGATATTCTTAATTTAGCTAAGAAAAGAGGTCAAGATCCATTTGTAGTTATATTAGATGAAATTGAAGATCCTCACAATTTAGGTTCTATAATAAGAACAGCTGAATTATGTGGTGCTCATGGAATTATTATACCTAAGAGAAGAAATGTTGGAATTACATCTACTGTATATAAATGTTCTGTAGGAGCTATAGAACACATGAGAATAGCAAAAGTAACAAATATAAATGCAGCTATAGATGAATTGAAGAAAGCTGGTCTATGGATATATGGGGCGGATATAGCCGGAGATGAGTATAGCTATGAAGTTAACTTTAATGGACCATGTGCAATGGTTATAGGTAGCGAAGGAAGAGGAATATCTAAGCTTACTTTGAAAAAGTGTGATAAATTAGTTAAAATACCAATGGTAGGGAAAATAAATTCTTTAAATGCTTCAGTTGCAGGTGGTATAATGATGTATGAAATATTAAAGGGAAGGCTAGCAAAATAGCATAGCCTAAAGAGGTACCATGTGAAGATAATGTTTATTGATGGGTATAATGTTATAAATAGCTGGCCAAATTTAAAGATACAAAAAGATTATAGCTTTGATGGAGCCAGACAAACTTTGATAGAGAGTTTACATAACTATTCAGTTTATGAAGGGTGTAAAATTATAATAGTTTTTGATGCCCATAAGGTAAATAGAAGCATTGAAAAGAAGGAAGATATAAATAGTAACATAAGTATAGTTTTTACTAAGGATGGTGAAACTGCTGACTCCTATATAGAAAGAGAAGTTCATAATCTGGGTAGAAGGTTTGAAGTTTATGTTGTTACCTCAGATTGGCTTGAGCAACAAACTATTTTTCAAAGAGGAGCTGTAAGAATGTCTTCCATTGAATTTTATAATGAAGTTCTTGATACAGAGAATAGAATTAAAAGAAAAACATTAAAAAATACTAATTTATCAAATAAAAATAATTTATTAGATAATGTAAATGATGATATACTAGAAAAATTAGAAGCTATTAGACGAAGTAAATAGTAAATTTGTAATATGAGAATTTATAATATGGGAATTTATATTATATAGGCATTAAAGGGGTGATATATAGTGGAGAGCGCTAGAAGGGAAGAAAGTTTATTTGTTGAATTTGAGAATAAACTAGATGAAGAAGTAGTTAATGAGGCTAAGAAAGGTGACTGTCGAGCTCAAGAATATTTGATTTCTAAGTATGAGAATTTTGTGAAAGCTAAGGCAAAATCATATTTTCTTATTGGAGCTGACAAAGAAGATATTTATCAAGAGGGTATGATAGGATTGTATAAAGCTATAAGAGATTTTAAGGCTGATAAATTAACTAGTTTTAAAGCTTTCGCAGAGATTTGTGTTACCAGGCAAATAATAACTGCTATAAAGACTGCCACGAGACAAAAGCATATTCCTCTCAACACATATATATCTTTAAATAAACCGATATATGAAGAAGACTCTGATAGAACATTAATTGACGTTTTATCAGAATTAAAAATTACTGATCCTGAAGAACTTATTATAGGAAAAGAACAAATAAAACATATTGAGGGAGAAATGGCAAAGGTACTTTCTGATCTTGAGATGGAGGTTCTACAATCTTATTTAGATGGGAAATCTTATCAAGAAATAGCTTGTGATTTAGATAGGCAGGCTAAGTCTATAGATAATGCACTTCAGAGAGTTAAGAGAAAATTAGAAAAATGTCTTTATTATGAAAAATAAGTCGCTAAATTTTTATTGACAAATTTTTTGAATAATAGTAAACTTTATAATTGGTATATTAAAATATATACCCAAAATTAAGAGGGAAATGCTCACGTAGCTCAGTAGGTAGAGTGTCGCCTTGGTAAGGCGGAGGTCGTCGGTTCAATCCCGATCGTGAGCTCCAATATAGTTGAGCGCTTACTAATTGTGATTATTGTAATTAATTTGCTTTGATCTTTGTAGTGGGCTCAATATATTAACCAATAAGCTAGAAAACGCTAGGCAAAGTTTATTACAAAGATTAGAGGAGGATTTTACAATGGCAAAGCAAAAATTCGAAAGAAGTAAACCACACGTAAACATTGGAACAATCGGTCACGTT
>CAKVEW010000055.1 GCA_934746015.1 uncultured Clostridium sp. | reverse complement strand
TGCATGGGAGACTGTGTGGGAGAGTAGGACGTTGCCAGGTTATAATAAGACTTAAGATTTATCTTAAGTCTTTTTTTTATTTTCTAGGAATTTATAAAAATATTACGCTGTGAATAATTTTTTATAAATTACTTTCCTTCCGTGTATGAGGATATAGATATTATATTCTGGCTACTTGGAGTCTACGAGGTATCAAAGAATATAATATATGTATCCTTTTTTTATATTATTGAAAGTTACATCTCTATATTTATATAGTTTTGTAACTTTTTTATTTATCTATAATTTAATATAAAATGTAGTTGGATATTATTTAGTCTATTAATTATTTTTTATTTACTATTATATGTACAAATATATTTCATAAATGTTAATTTTTAAAAAAATTAGCAGAGTAATTTGAAATAACAACATTTGGATGATATAATAAAAAAGCAAATATGTA
This sequence comes from uncultured Clostridium sp., assembly GCA_934746015.1. Lineage (GTDB taxonomy): Bacteria > Bacillota > Clostridia > Clostridiales > Clostridiaceae > Clostridium. The sequence goes on along the minus strand of CAKVEW010000055.1, from coordinate 14,762 downwards.
AAATTTATGATGTAAATATGAATATAAGGGGTGAGAATAAAATGAGAAAAATAGATAAAAATAATATTAAAAATGGAGAACTTATAAAAAAAGATATAGAATTATTCCATAAAGGCAAGAATTTTAAAAGCTATAATTTTATGGGGGCTCATTGTGTTAGTGAAAATAGGCACAGGGGAGTCAGGTTTACAACCTGGGCACCAAAAGCTTCAGAAATATATGTTGTAGGTGATTTTTCTGAATTTAAACCCTTAGAAAAATATAAGATGGAGAAAGTGAATAATAAAGGTTTATGGAGTACATTTATACCTGGAATTAAGGCTGGTATGATGTATAAGTATTATATTGTAAACAAAGATACTGGAGCAGGAAAATATAAAGCAGATCCTTATGCAGTATTTTCAGAATTGAGACCTAGCACAGCTTCTATAGTTAGTGGAGACTATAAATTTAGATGGTCAGACAAGAAATGGTTAAATAAGAGAGAAAAAGATAATATTTTTCAATCTCCAGTCAATATATATGAGATGCACTTAGGATCATGGAAAAGGAAAGAAGGAGAACTTCTTACATACAAAGAGTTATGTGATATATTGCCAGAATATTTAGTTGAAATGGGATATACTCATGTAGAATTTATGCCTCTAACAGAACATCCATTAGATGCTTCATGGGGATATCAAGGAACAGGATATTATTCAGTAACAAGTAGATATGGTAATCCAAAAGAGTTAAAGGAACTTATTAATGCTCTTCATAAAAATAATATAGGTGTAATTTTAGATTGGGTACCAGGACATTTTTGTAAGGATGATCATGGATTATATATGTTTGATGGAAGTCCAACTTATGAGTATGAAGAAGGCTGGAAGGCAGAAAATAAGGGCTGGGGAACAGCTAATTTTGATTTAGGAAGGCCAGAAGTAAAAAGTTTTTTAATCTCAAATGCATTATTTTGGTTCAAAGAATTTCATATAGATGGATTAAGGGTTGATGCTGTATCTAATATGATATATTTAAATTATGGAAGGCAAGAAGGGGAATGGAAACCAAATAAATTTGGTGGAGATGGATGTTTAGAAGGAATAGAATTTTTAAAGGAACTGAATACAGCAGTATTTGCTGAGTTTAAAAATGTATTTATGATAGCAGAAGAGTCAACCTCTTGGCCTAATGTTTGTAAGCCAATAGAAGATGGTGGACTAGGATTTAATTTTAAATGGAATATGGGATGGATGAATGATACTTTAGAATATGTTGAAATGGATCCTGTTTACAGAAAGTATCATCATAATAAGATGACATTTTCAATGATGTATAACTATTCGGAAAACTTTATATTACCTATATCCCATGATGAAGTAGTTCATGGAAAAAAATCCTTACTGGATAAAATGTGGGGAGATTACTGGAATAAGTTTGCTGGTTTAAGAGTATACCTAGCATACATGATGGGGCATCCGGGTAAGAAACTAACTTTCATGGGATACGAATTTGGTCAATTCATAGAGTGGAGAGAATACGAAGAACTTGAATGGAAATTAATTGAAGGCTTTGATATGCATAAGAAAACTAAAGTATTCACTAAAGAACTTAATAAGTTTTACAAAGATAATAAAGCCCTTTGGGAGTTAGACTATGATGTATCTGGGTTTGAATGGATAGATGCAGATAACTCAGAGCAAAGTATATTTACCTTCATAAGAAAGAGTAAAGATATAGAAGATACTCTTATATTTGTATGCAACTTTACACCTGTTGTTTATCATGATTTTAGAATTGGAGTACCATATAAGGGAGAATACAAAGAAGTATTTAATACAGATGGAGAATTATATGGGGGATCTAATCAATTAAATACAGAAACAGTAATTTCAGATGAATTAGGTTATCATAATAAGCCATATTCAATATCTATAAAGGTTCCACCTATGGCTGCATCAATATTTAAAATAACTAAACTAAGTGAAGAAGAAAATAAGGAGGAGTAGACTTGAAGATTTTATTTGCTGCTTCAGAATCTAATCCATTTATAAAAACAGGTGGGTTAGGTGATGTTATTGGTGCTCTTCCAGTAGCTCTAAAAGAGCTAGGGACTGATGCGAGAGTTATAATTCCTAAGTATAGAGATATTAATGAGGAAATGAAGAAAAAATTAAGATATATAAACAATTTTACTGTAAAGGTTGGTTGGAGAAATCAATATTGTGGAGTTTTTGAATGTGATTATGAAGGGGTTAGGTTTTATTTAATAGACAATGAGTACTATTTTAAAAGAGGGGGCTTATATGGATATTATGATGATGGTGAAAAGTTTGCATTCTTTAGCAGAGCTGTACTTGAATTTTTAAAGCAGAGCGATTGGACTCCTGATATACTACATTGTAATGATTGGCAAACCGCTATGGTACCAGTACTTCATAAATTAGAATATGTAAATGACAAAAAACTTAGGAACATGAAAACAATTCTTTCAATACACAACTTATTTTTTAAAGGAATGTTTTCACCAGAAGTATTACCGGAACTATTTGGTTATGATTATGAGCCATACTTTAATGGAAGTTTAGAACATAATGGGGCAGTAAGCTTTTTAAAAGGTGGAATTAATTATGCTGATAGAGTAACTACTGTTAGTAAGAGCTATGCAGAAGAAATAAAAACACCTGAGTATGGGGAACAGTTGGATGGATTACTAAGATATAGGGGAGCTTTTTTAGAGGGTATAGTTAATGGAATAGATTATAAAGAATATAATCCTGAAAATGATAAGTTTATTAAGTTTAAATACAATGCAAATTCTTTATTAGAAAAGGGGCATAATAAAGAGCAATTGCAAAGAGAATTAAATCTACCTGTTAATAAGGAAATTCCAATGATAGGTATGGTTTCAAGGTTAACACATCAAAAGGGTTGTGACTTAATTACTAGAATACTTGATGAATTGCTAAAAGAAGATATTCAAGTAGTTATTCTTGGAACTGGAGATTATATGTATGAGGAAAGTTTCAAAAGCTTTAGCAATAGGTATCCAAATAAATTAAGTGCAAATATAAAATTTAGTAATGAATTAGCTCATAAAATTTATGCAGCTTCGGATATGTTTTTAATGCCATCTCTGTTTGAACCATGTGGACTTGGACAGCTTATAGCACTAAGATATGGAAGTATACCTATAGTTAGGGAAACAGGAGGATTAAAAGATACGGTAATACCATACAATGAATATGATGAAAGTGGCAATGGATTTGGTTTTAGAAATTATTCAAGTGAAGAATTACTAAATGCAACTAAGTATGCATTAAGGATTTTTAGAAATAAGGATAGATGGGGAAAAATAGTTAAGCAGGCTATGGAGTCAGATAATAGTTGGGAAAAATCAGCTAGGGAATATATAAGATTATATAATGATTTAATAAAGAATAATTAACAAAAGGTATTGATAAAATAAAAATTTATATTAAAGAGAGGCAAGCAAATGGGAAAAAAAGAGATTGTTGCAATGATATTAGCAGGAGGACAAGGATCAAGACTGGGAGTTTTGACTAAAGATATAGCAAAACCAGCTGTTCCTTTTGGGGGGAAATATAGAATTATAGATTTCCCTTTAAGTAATTGTTCTAATTCAGGAATTTATACTGTAGGAGTATTAACTCAATATAAGCCATTGGATTTAAATGCATATATTGGAATTGGGGATCCTTGGGATCTAGATAGACGTAATGGGGGAGTGACAATATTACCACCTTATCAAGGAGAAAAGGGTGGAGATTGGTATAAAGGAACAGCTGATGCTATTTATCAAAATATCCAATTTGTAGATAGATACGAACCAGAATATGTTCTTATCCTATCAGGAGATCATATCTATAAGATGGATTACTACAAAATGTTAGATTTCCATAAAGACCATAACGCAGATGCAACAATTGCGGTAATAGATGTACCAATAGAAGAAGCAAGTAGATTTGGAATTATGAATACTAAAGAAGATAGTACTATTTATGAATTTGAAGAAAAGCCTAAGAATCCTAAGAGCACTAATGCGTCAATGGGAGTATATATATTTAAATGGTCATTATTAAAAGAGTATTTAATTCAAGATCAATTAGATAAGGACTCAAGTAATGACTTTGGGAAAAATATAATTCCTAAGATGCTTAACTCAGGAGCAAAATTAGTTGCATACCCATTTAAAGGATATTGGAAAGATGTAGGAACAATAGAAAGCTTATGGGAAGCAAATATGGACTTATTAAAATTAGATAATGAATTAAATTTATATGATAATGACTGGAAGATTTATTCTGAAAATCAAGTAAGACCAGCTCAATATATAGGAGAGAAGGCTAAAATAGCTAATTCATTAATAGTAGAAGGTTGTATAGTAAATGGAGATGTAGAAGATTCAATATTATCTCAAGGTGTATCTGTAGGGGAAAATACAGTAATAAAAAACTCTGTAATAATGCCAAATGTTAAAATAGGAGATAATGTAAGAATAGAGAGAGCCATAATAGGAAATGATTCAATGATAAGCAATGATTGTCATATTGGAGATGGGAAAAATATTGAAGTAGTTGGTGCATACCAATGTGTAATTAAATAATACAATTGTAAGAATTAAATAATTTAATTTTGGAGGAAATCAATATGATGAAAAATTGTTTAGGAATTATAAATTTAGATGAAAATCAAAATGGAATGGACAAGCTAGTTAAACATAGAACACTAGCAGCAATTCCACTAGCAGCAAGATATAGAGTTATAGATTTCGTTTTATCTAATATGGCTAATGCTGGAATAGAAGATATAGGAATATTTACTGAGAATAAATCAAGATCTCTAGTTGAGCACTTAACTAATGGTAGACCATGGGATCTTAACAGAAAAAAAGGTGGACTTAGAGTATTTAACTTTGGTGATAATCATCCAAATATTGATGATGTGCATAATTTTACAGATAATATTCATTATATTGAAAGAAGTAGAAAAGATTATGTGATAATTAGTCCTTCTTATATGATTTGCAATATAAATTATAGTGAAGTTATGAAACATCATATTAAGTCTGGAAATGATATAACTATGGTATATAAAAGTATAGATAATGCAAATAAAAACTTCTTACAATGCGACGTAGTTAATATCGATGATAAAAACAGAGTAGTTAGTATTGGTGAAAATATTGGTATAGGCACTAATGCGAATATAAGTATGGAAATGTATGTAATGAAGACAAGTTTATTCATAGAAATAGTTCATGAATGTATAAAGACTGGAATGCATAGAAAAGTTAAAAAATATATAACACATAATTTAGATAAACTTGTAGTTGGAGTATATGAATTTAAAGGATACTTATCATGTGTTAATTCTATAAAATCTTACTTTGATACTAATTTAGAATTATTAGATCAATGTAAATATAAGGAATTATTTCACAATAGTAATCCAATATATACTAAGTCTAAGGATGAACCACCAACACAATATACAAAAAATAGCTTAGTAACAAATTCTATTATAGGTAATGGAACTTATATAGAAGGTGAAGTTAAAAATTGTGTAATAGGAAGAAGAGTAATAATACAAAAAGGAGCTAAACTTGAAAATTGTGTTATATTAGATAACTCAATTATTGGCACAAATGTTATGATGAGTAATGTAGTAGCTGATAAAAATTCATTGATTCCAGGAAATAGAGTAGTTAGGGGAACTGAAAATAATCCAGTGACTATACAAATAAATGGAGAATATTATCGTTAAACTATTTAATTGACTATATAATTAACAAATTAAGTAAAGGTGTGAAATATTTATTTCACACCTTTTTAATAATAAGCTACTACAAAGTAACTAATATATTAAATTAACAATCTTGTTATTTATTTAAAACAAGACCCTTACTTCTTATACAAGTACATTCTCTAGCTTCAGTTGTGTGTAGACATTGGTATTTTACTTTTTTAGGAGCCATTATTTCTTCAGGCTTCTTATTAGTATTTTCTTTTGAACTCATTTCTTACACTCCTTTTTAAATAGTTAATTATAAGGATATTATATATTAATAGATATTAATTATCAATAGACTTAGATATGTTGAAAATTGTTAAAAGAGAAAAGTTATCAACAATTCACTGGCTTTTTCAATAAATTTGTTGATAACTTTTTTTATATGTGGATAAATTATTATAAAATATATAATAATTAAATTAAAATATCTTTTTTTGTAAAGTTAATATGTGAAACTATATAAGCAATAATTGTTGTTATTACCATGCAAATTATTCCGTTCATTATTGTTAAATTTGTATTTTGATACATTAGCGGAAGAGTAGAGTTCATTACACTACCAGCATCAGCATAAGTTGTGAATAATAAATGGCTATATTCTCTTACAGTACCTATTGCCTGAGCACTAATAGTTAAAAATATAGTTAATATAACTGAAACGGCCATAGATATCATGCTACTCTTAAAAATAGTTGAAAACATAAATATTACTGAACAAGCTGTTATTATAAATATAGACTGATATCCTATGCTTCTTAAAACATATTCCTTATTAGTTACCATTTTAGATGTGTTAGGAATTTGTTCCATAATCATTTGTTGTGATTCTTGATCAAACTGTTTTTCATATTTTTGCTCAATTCTAACTGGATAGTTAGAAGCATCTATATTACTAGTAACATTAACTACTGCCATACCAGCTAGTTCAGGAATAATTATTAATGATAATACTGTAATTACGGAAACAATAAATTTTGAAAATAATATTTTACCCCTTTTAACTGGTTGAACAAGTAAAAATTTTAGAGTAGCAGGAGTACATTCACCTGAAACAATATCACTCATAAATACAGCTATTCCAGCAATCAATAAACCAATACCTAAAAAATTACTTAAATTATTAAAGAAGTTAAACTCATGATATTCCCATCCTTGTAAAGGCTTAATATTATTATCCTTTAAATATCTATAATCTTCTAAACTTTGTTTTGACTGTGAATACCATTTTTTATTTCGTTCATTAATTCCGTTTTCTTCATAGTTTTTTATAGTAGTTTCTAGACTTTTAATGTTTTCATCTAATTCTTTCTTCCATGCATCCTCAGATATTCCATTTTTAATTATTTTTTTGTTATCTTCTATTTGTTTTAGTAAGCTAGCCTCTACTTCCTTTGCACTAGTAATCCAAGAATTATCACCATCAGCTTCAGCATTTTTAATATCATTTCTTATATATGTTAATTGTTCCTCAGCTTGTTTTATTTGATATTCAGGAGATATCCATTCTCTCATATTTTTATCATTCATCCAAGTGCCAAATGCAGTTATTCCAATAAAGGCAATGAATAATCCAAAAACAATCCAAGTTTTAGATCTTTTAAATATTTTTATAAATTCATTTTTTATAAGTACTAACATAACTATCTTATACCTCCTTCAACTAACTCCATATATCTTTGCTCTAATCCTTTTCTAAGCTTATAGACTTCTTCAATTTGATAATTCTTATTTACAAGATGTTTTATCAATTTTGATGTTGTATTGGATAACAATATAATTTCTATTCCATCTTCTATTTTTTTAGCTGATTTAATATATTCAATGTTTTTAAATTCATTTAAGTCTATTTCCTGGCTAAGATTTAAGCAGATTATATCAGTATCAGTTTTCATAGATTCATTTATTACATTTTCTACTGATCTGATTGTTCCACCATTAATAAAGGCAACTCTATCACATAAATGCTGTACTTCTAATAATATATGTGAAGATATAAATACAGCCATTCCCTTTTCTTTAGCAGCTTTTTTAACTACTTCTCTAAAATCTAATATTCCAGATGGGTCTAATCCGTTAGTAGGTTCATCTAAAATTAACAATTTTGGCTTAGATAGAAGAGAGGCAGCAAGACCTAGACGTTGCTTCATTCCTAAGGAATATTTTCTTACTTTATCATCAATTCTATCTTCTAGACCAACTAATTTTATAGTTTCTTCAACATCTTCCTTTGAAATATTTCTAATTCTAGCTATTTGCATCAAATTTTCTCTTCCTGATAAGTACTTATATAATTCTGGATTTTCAACAACTGCACCAACTTCTCTTAATGCTTTTTCAGTATCATTTTTCAAGTCATGGCCACAAATAGAGATGCTACCTTCATTAGGATGAATAAGTCCAACGAGCATTCTTATTGTAGTTGTTTTACCAGCACCATTTGGTCCTAAGAATCCAAATATCTCTCCTTCTTCTATTGAGAATGATATATTTTTAATGATTTCTCTTTTTCCAAGAGTCTTTTTCAAGTTATTTACTTCTAAAACTTTCAATTTTACCCCTCCTAAGATATGTTATATAAATAATTTTAGAAGTAAAACCTTAATTTTATAATAGTAGAAACCTTAATATATGCTTAATAAAACCTTAAATAAAATCTATTAAAAATAATTTTGACAAATGATGATTTATAACTTTGTAAATAAAAGATAAAAAATGACTAAAAGTCTTATTTATGGTATTACGTAATATATGGAAAATAATGTAAACGAATGGTATAATGTTTTTCAATAGATTATGTTAAGTTTAAGGGAGAGATCAGTATGACGAAGGTAATAAAAGATAATTTGCAAAATGAAGCATTTAATAAAGAAGATATTGAGCTATTCCATAGTGGGAAAAATATTAATAGTTATAACTTTATGGGGGCTCATCTTAAAAGTGAGAATAGAAGAAGAGGAGTGAGGTTCACAACTTGGGCACCTAATGCTTATGAGGTATATGTTGTTGGAGATTTTTGTGATTTTAAGCCTTTAGAAGAATACAAAATGATAAAAATAAATAATAAAGGCTTATGGAGTTTATTTATTCCAGGTATAAGAGAGGGAATTAAATATAAGTACTACATTATAAATAAGGATAATAGAGAAGGAAAATATAAGGCTGATCCATATGCTATTTATTCTGAACTTAGGCCCAATACTGCTTCTATAGTGTTAGGAGAGTGCAAATTTAGATGGTCTGATAAAAAGTGGATAAATAGAAGAGAAAGTTTAAAAATTTTAGAGGAAGCTATTAATATATATGAAATGCATTTAGGGTCATGGAAAAGGAAAGGAGAAGAATTCTTAACTTATAAGGAGTTATGTGATTATTTACCTAAATATTTAATTGAAATGGGATATACACATGTGGAATTTATGCCTTTAACAGAGCATCCATTAGATGCTTCATGGGGATATCAAAGCACAGGATATTATTCTGTAACTAGTAGATATGGGAACCCTAAAGAACTTAAAGAATTGATTAATGAGCTTCATAAAAATGATATAGGAGTAATTTTAGATTGGGTACCAGGGCATTTTTGTAGAGATGAACATGGATTATATATGTTTGATGGAAGTCCAACATATGAATATGCTGAAAAATGGAAAGCTGATAATAAGGGATGGGGAACTGCTAATTTTGACCTAGGGAGATCAGAAGTGAAAAGTTTTTTAATTTCTAATGCATTCTTTTGGTTAAAAGAATTCCATATAGACGGATTAAGAGTGGATGCTGTTTCAAATATACTTTATTTAAATTATGGTAAAGGTGAGGGGGAATGGAAGCCTAATATATATGGGGGAGATGGATCTTTAGAAGGAATAGAATTCTTAAAAGAGCTTAATTTTTATATAAATAAAAACTTTAATAATGTAATTATGATAGCAGAGGAATCAACCGCTTGGCCTAATGTTACTAAACCAATAGAAGAAGGAGGATTAGGCTTTAATTTTAAATGGAATATGGGATGGATGAATGATACGTTAAAATATATAGAATTAGATCCTATTTATAGGAGATACAATCATAACAATATAACTTTTTCCATTATGTATAATTACTCTGAAAATTTTTTGCTACCTATATCTCATGATGAAGTAGTACATGGGAAAAAATCTGTTGTAGACAAAATGTGGGGAGATTATTGGAATAAATTTGCTGGTTTAAGACTATATTTAGCATATATGATTGGTCATCCAGGTAAAAAATTAACTTTTATGGGATGTGAGTTTGCTCAATTTATAGAATGGAGAGAATATGAAGAATTAGAATGGAAGCTAATTGATAATTTTAAGATGCATAAGGATACTCAAATCTTTGTAAAGAAGCTAAATAATTTTTATAAAGAAAATAAAGCACTTTGGGAATTGGATTATGATAGCTTAGGCTTTGAATGGATAGATCCAAATAATTCATATCAAAGTATCCTTACTTTTATTAGAAGAGGAAAGCATAGTAAAGATACATTGATTTTTATATGTAACTTTACTCCTGTTGTTCACCATGATTTTAGAATTGGAGTTCCATATCAAGCTATATATGAAGAGGTATTTAACACAGATGCTATTGAATTTGGAGGTTCTGATCAATTAAATGAATCCATAATAATTTCTGATGAAATTAAATGTCATAATAGGGCATATTCAATATCTATAAAGGTACCACCTATGGCGACATCTATATTTAAAGTTTCTGAAATGGAAGATGAAGAGGTTAAGGAGGAATAAGTTTGAATGTTTTATTTGTGGCATCAGAAGCTAATCCATTTATAAAAACTGGGGGATTAGGTGATGTAATTGGAGCATTACCAATAGCATTAAAAGAATTAGGGGAAGAAGTAAGAGTAGTAATCCCAAACTATAGAGATATCAACAAGGATATTAAGGAGAATTTAAAGTATGTTTCTAATTGTACTGTTAAGGTTGGTTGGAGAGTTCAGTATTGTGGGATATTAGAGTATGAACACGAAGGAGTTAGATTTTATTTATTAGATAATGAGTATTATTTTAAAAGAAGTGGATTATATGGATATTATGATGATGGTGAAAGATTTGCATTTTTTAGCAGGGCAGTCCTTGAGTTTTTGAAGCATATAGATTGGAATCCAGATGTAATACATTGTAATGATTGGCAAACGTCAATGATTCCAGTACTTCATAAATTAGAATATATAAAAGAAGAGAAATTTAAGAATGTAAAAACAGTATTTTCAATCCATAATTTATTATTTAAAGGAATATTTTCGCCTGATGTTTTAGCAGAACTATTTGGTTATGATTATGAGCCTTTCTTAAATGGAAGTTTAGAACATAATGGAGCAGTAAGTTTTTTGAAGGGAGGCATAAATTATTCTGATAAAGTAACTACTGTTAGTAAGAGCTATGCAAGGGAAATAAAAACCTCTGAATATGGAGAAGGATTGGATGGATTGTTGCAATATAGAGGGATGTCATTAGAAGGAATAGTTAATGGTATAGATTATAAGGAATATAATCCAAAAACAGATAAATATATATATATAAACTATAATATTGAAAAAATAAATAATAAAAAATTAAATAAAGAAAAATTACAAAAAGAACTTAATTTGCCTATAAATGAAGAGGTGCCAATGATAGGATTAGTTTCTAGATTAACTAATCAAAAAGGTTGCGATTTAATTGTTAGGATATTAGATGAATTATTAAAAGAAGATATTCAAATAGTCATTGTTGGAACTGGTGATTATATATATGAAGAAAATTTTAAGAGCTTTAGTGATAAATATCCAGAGAAAATAAGTTCAAATATAAAATTTAGTAATGAATTAGCCCATAAGGTATATGCTTCATCTGATATGTTCTTAATGCCATCTTTATTTGAACCTTGTGGCCTTGGACAACTTATTGCACTTAGATATGGGAGTATTCCTATAGTAAGGGAAACTGGTGGATTAAAAGATACTGTAATACCTTATAACGAATATACAGAAGAGGGAAATGGTTTTGGATTTAGAAATTACTCCCATGAGGAGCTTTTAAATGTAATTAGATATGCATTAAATACTTTTAATAATAAAGAGAGATGGAACAAAATAATTAAAAATGCTATGGAAGCAGATAATAGTTGGGAAAAGTCTGCAAAAGAATATTTAAGGATATATAAGGAGTTGGTATAAGATAAATTTTAAATATAATAAATATTTTTGGTATGAGAGAGGGAGGAGTAATGGGGAAAAAAGAAATTGTAGCAATGATTTTAGCTGGTGGACAAGGATCTAGATTAGGAGTTTTAACTAAGAATATAGCGAAACCAGCAGTTCCATTTGGAGGTAAGTATAGGATTATAGATTTTCCTTTAAGTAATTGCTCTAATTCAGGAATATATACTGTTGGAGTGTTAACTCAATATAAACCATTAGATTTGAATAATCATATTGGTATTGGAGATCCGTGGGATTTAGATAGACGTGATGGAGGCGTATCTATATTACCTCCTTATCAAGAAGAAAAAGGAGGGGATTGGTATAAAGGAACTGCCAATGCAATTTATCAAAATATTGAATTTGTAGATAGATATGATCCAGAATATATACTCATTTTGTCTGGAGACCATATTTATAAGATGGATTATTATAAGATGTTAGATTTTCATAAGGAGAATAATGCTGATGCAACTATTGCAGTTATAGATGTTCCAATAGAAGAGACGAGCAGGTTTGGAATAATGAATACTAGGGAAGATAACTCTATATATGAATTTGAAGAAAAGCCGAGTATTCCTAAGAGTACAAATGCATCTATGGGAATATATATTTTTAATTGGTCAGTTCTGAAAAGGTATCTAAGAGAGGATGAAATGGATCTAAAATCAGATAATGATTTTGGTAAAAATATAATACCTAGTATGCTTAATAGCGGTAAAAAGTTAATGGCTTATCCATTTAATGGGTATTGGAAGGATGTAGGAACAATTCAAAGTCTGTGGGAAGCTAATATGGATTTATTAAAATTAGATAATAAATTGAATTTATATGATAGAGAATGGAAGATATATTCACAAAATGAAGTAAGGCCAGCCCATTATATAGGTGAGAATGCTAAAATAATTAATTCTCTTATTGTTGAAGGATGTATTATAAATGGAAAAGTAGAAAATTCCGTATTGTCTCAAGGTGTGTATGTTGGGAAAAACACAGTGATAATTGATTCTGTAATAATGCCTAATGTACAAATAGGGGATAACGTTAGAATAGAAAAATCTATTATAGGAAACAATGCCATAATAAATCATGGTTGCCAAATAAAAAATGATAATGGAATAGATGTTATTGGAGCTTATCAGTATGTAATTAATAAAGTTAATTTTAATTATAAGGAAATCTCAAAAAATAATGAATTCATTAATATATAAGGAGGGAGAAGATAATGAAAAATTGCTTAGGAATTATTAATTTAGATGAAAATGAAAGTAGAATGGGAGAATTAGTTAGATATAGAACATTAGCTTCTGTACCTCTATCAGCAAGATATAGAATAATAGACTTTGTTTTGTCTAATATGGCTAATTCAGGTATCGAAAGTATAGGGATTTTTACTGAGAATAAATCTAGGTCATTAATAAATCATTTGACCAATGGAAGGCCTTGGGACCTTCATAGAAAAAGGGATGGGCTTAGAGTATTTAATTTTGGAGATTATCATCCAAGTTTTGATGATGTTCATAATTTTTCAGAGAATATAGAATTTATTGAGCAAAGTAGAAAAGAGTATGTACTTATATCCCCATCATATATGATTTGTAATATAGATTATAATGATGCACTAAGATATCACATGAAATCTAGGAATGATGTCACTATAATATATAAGAGTATATCTAAAGCAGATAAAGGTTTTTTTGAATGTGAGATACTTAATATTAATGATGATAATAGAATAATAAGTATAGGTGAAAATATTGGTAGAAAAAAAGATGCGAAAATAAATATGGAAATGTATATTATGAAAACTGATTTGTTTATTAGTATTGTACATGAATGTATAAGAAATGGGATTCATAAGAAAATTAAGGGCTATGTAGCAGATAACTTAAGAGTTCTAAAGGTTGGAGCTTTTGAATTCGATGGGTATTTATCATGCATTAATTCAACAAAATCTTATTTTGAAACTAATTTAGACATATTAAATCAAAATATTAATAAGGAATTATTTTATAACAATAAACCTATTTACACAAAATCTCAGGATGAACCACCAACTTTATATACAAAAATTAGTTTAGTATCAAATTCAATAGTTGCTAATGGATCATATATTGATGGTGAAATTAAAAATTGTATAATAGGAAGACATGTAAAAATAGAAAAAGGTGCAAAACTTGAAAATTGTATTATAATGCAAAGTTCTATTATAGAATCTAATGTAGTTATGAGTAATGTTATAGCGGATAAGGGGATTGTGGTAAAGTCTAATAAGACAGTTAGAGGAACAGATGAATATCCTGTAACAATACAAAGAAGAAAAGTATTATAAATACTAGTAGTTTGAAGAGGTGTTATATTAACTAGATTATTACATTTTCTTTTATACACCTCTTAAAAACCAATCGTTGTAATATATTTAATATCAAATGTACCTGGTGTATCAATAGTAGTAAAATGTAGAAATATAAAGAAATAGATAGTATTATAAATTTATTTTATAATTTTTATAGGGTTTGATTAAAATTATCATTATTTTAAGTGGTAAGATAAATCTCGTTCCCAAGAGAAATATCTCGAAGGAAAATTACTAGAAAAAAGATTTAAAAAGTATTGACAATTAAATCTTAAAGTAGTATGATATATGAGTCGCTTGAGGGCGACGGAGAAAATGGTCTTTGAAAATTGAACAGAATATAAGTTAAGTATAAAGTAAACCAGCAATTCTTTTAAGTCTTAAAAT
>CAKVEW010000054.1 GCA_934746015.1 uncultured Clostridium sp. | reverse complement strand
AAGAATTTCTTTTAAATATAGAAGAAGAGCTATCGCTAGCGGATTTTTTCACCTGCTAATGCGACAGCTCCTTTTTTAATTTGATAAATTTAGTATATTTAGATATTTGTGATGGCTTTTAGCAAGAATGGGATGAATACTGGAAAAAGAAAATAATTTATGATATAATATTCTTCATGTGGGGGTGTTTTATGAAATCTTTTAAAATAAGCAAGAATACTAGTGTATTATTGATAATTTTTGTTTTGTTTGTTAGTTTACTCATAAACGTTTACACTTCAATAATGAACTCCAGATATAAAATATTAATAGGCAAAGAAACTTATAAGAGTATTGAAGAAGTTAGAAACAGAAATGAAAGTTCATTAGCTACCTTAGATCAGTGCTTAAAATCTAAGAGTGTTAGCAATGAGGAGTTATTAGCTTTATATAAGAACTATAGTTCCATATCAAAGGAGTTTACAAGCTTATGGCTAAGTTATAAAGAGTATGGTGAAGAAGATATAATATCAATAAATAAAAAATCAAAAAATTTAAATCAAGTACCTACTGAAGTGTATTCAAGAATTGAAAGTTTATTATTTGAGCAATTGAATTATGAAATGAAAACTAATAAAGATAAAGTAATTTTAGAGGGAGAAGTATTAGATAACTTTACAGCAATGTACAACTTGACCAATGAAATTAATGGATTTTATAATGAATTTAATGAAAGTAAATTGAAGAACATTGATATTGATAAGAAGGAAATTACTTATATAAAAAAATCATATTGGGTAGATATTTTAGAAGGGATGAATTCAGTTATTGAACCTTATTTAGATTATGAATTCACATATAAATAATAATATTAGGAGATAAAAACTGTTTTTTATGGTTATTTATCTCCTTTTTCATACTATTTGTGATATATTATTATATAGATAATAAATAATACTATTTGATAAAATCTTAATAAGCAATATAGTATTAAGGAGGTAGGTTATGAATTTAAATAGAAATGATCAATGTTGGTGTAATAGTGGCAAGAAGTATAAAAAGTGCCATTTAGAGTTTGATGAAAAGCTAGAAGCTTTAAAGCATAAAGGTTATGAAGTACCAACAAGGGATATGATAAAGAATCAAGAACAAATTGAAGGAATAAAAGAGAGCGCTAAAATTAATAATGCTGTATTAGACTTAGTTCAAGAGAAGATAAAATTAGGAATGAATACAGAGGAAATTGATAAGTTAGTTCATGATTTTACTGTTAATAGTGGAGCTATACCTGCGCCACTAAATTATGATGGTTTTCCAAAGAGTGTATGTGTATCAATTAATGATGTAGTATGCCACGGTATACCAAGTGAAGATACAGTGCTAATGGATGGAGATATAGTTAATGTTGATGTATCAACTATATATAAAGGTTATTATTCAGATGCTTCTAGAATGTTTATGATAGGAAATGTATCTGAAGAAGACGAGAAGTTAGTTAGAGTTACTAAAGAATGCTTAGATAAAGGATTTGAAGCTGTAAAGCCTTGGGGTTTCTTAGGAGATATTGGAGCTGTTATTCAAGAGCATGCAGAAGCAAATGGATTTTCAGTAGTTAGGGCTTTTGGTGGTCATGGAGTTGGTATAGAGTTTCATGAAGAGCCTTTTGTTGCCCATGTTGGTGAAAGAGGAGAAGGAATGGTTTTAGTTCCTGGAATGGTATTTACTATTGAACCAATGCTTAATCAAGGGGATTATGAAGTCTTTGTAGATGAGGATGATGATTGGACTGTATTTACAGAAGATGGTGGATATTCAGCACAATGGGAATATACAGTTTTAGTTACAGAAGATGGAGCAGAGATTATTGCATGGTAGAATTTTACATTGCAATTTAATAATAAAAAATCTTTAATTAAATGAAAAAAACTCAAGTTAAAAACTTGAGTTTTTTATGTTATCAAATTATTTTGATATTAGTGACATCCACCGCCACAAGATCCACATCCACCTTCAACTTCAATTACAGGTTTTAGAGATAATCCTCTTCCTTCATTTTCATCAGTTGAAAGTAATTTGAATCCACCGAATTCATCTACTAATTTTTCTTCTACAACGAAAACTATATCGTTAACCTTTTGGCTAACATCTCCATCTCTAGCTTCATCAACAGATATATTAAAAGCAGGACCACTGCAACCAAATCCAGCTAAATTAATTCTAATGCTATAATTATCTACTTCATTTTCGTCTAAAAATTCTTTGAATTCTTTGTATGCTTCTTCGCTTATTAAAATTTTATCCATATTTTCACCTTCTATTTCTAAATGATAATTTATATCACTAGTATATCATAGTAAGTTTAAATATCAAGAGTTTTTTTATGCAAAACATAGTAAATTTTTATAAATAGTTATTGTCATTATATTACATCATAAATATAATAGTAATTATAAGCAGCTAGATACTTATTTAGAAGGAGTGTTTTATTTTGAAACCGTATGATAAGAATTACATAAATGAAAAAGTTAGTGAATACAATAACTTCATATCCGAAGGTAGGGTTGGAAGTTTTGAAATAAAAAAAATGAATAATACCAGTGAGTATACGGATGGATATATGTATAGGAAGAAAGGTAGAATAAATTTTGATGTTTTAGAGCTACATGGACCAGATAAAATTTGGATGAGAATATCACCTATTGAAATTGAAAGCTCCTATATGTTCATAAAATATGCAAAAGGTAAGGTAGGAGTAGTTGGGTTAGGTCTTGGATATGTAGTTCAAGAGTTATCAAAAAAAAATGATGTAGATGAAATTGTAGTGTATGAAAAAGAAAAAGATGTTATAGATTTATATAAGTCAAATTTTGAAGAGAATAATAAGATAAAGATAATTAATAAGGATGCTTTTGAGGCTGAGAGTGAGGAATTCGATTATTTTTATGTAGATATTTATGAATATAAGTTGGAGAAGAGAGTTGTAGAAGATTATATTAAGTTTAATAAAATACATAAAATAGAGGAATACTTATTCTGGGGTATGGAGCATTTTCTGTTAAGTTGCAAGTATGAAGAAATAGTATGGGTTTATATACCTGAATTATGGATGGAAATTAGCAAGAATATATTTGGATCATTACAAGAAGCTAATTTATTAAAATATTATAAGCAACTTGATGAAGAATTGGTAAGCGAAGTTTTAGCTGGTTTTAAAGATGCATTAGATGATTAAATAACAGAGAAAACTATTTAAGATTAGTATTTATACTAATTGGAGTATTTTTAATATACTTTACTTTAAAAAATCAAAATTTAATAAATAAAAAGGCATTAAAAAAAGACACCTAAGTGTCTTTTTTCATTTAGTTAGGATTTAGGATAAATATAATATTTCTAGTAACTATTTAACTACTATATTTACTAATCTTCCTTTAATAACTATAACTTTAACTATGTTTTTACCTTCAGTTGCAGCTATTACATTTTCATTAGCTAATGAAGCAGCTTTAATTCCTTCTTCGTCTAAATCTGTAGGAACATTAATCTTAGCTTTAATTTTTCCGTTAACTTGAATTGCAATTTCAACTTCATCCTTAACTAAAGCTTTAGGATCAAATTTTGGCCATTCTTGATTAAAGATTGAATAATCTAATCCTAATAAACTCCATTGTTCTTCAGCAAAGTGAGGAGCAAATGGTGCTAAAATCTTTAAGAAATCCATACAAGTATTCTTTAGGAATTCTAAATTCATAACATCTTCTTGTAGATATTTAGATAAAGCATTTACAAATTCCATCATTCTTGCAATTGCAGTATTAAATTGCATTTTATCAGCATCTTCAGTTACTCCTTTAATTGCATTGTGTAACCAGAAGTTTAATTCTTTTTCTGACTTATCTATAGTAGTCTTGTTATTATCACCTTTTTCTATTGCTTCTCTTGCAGTTTCAAGGTATCTTTCAATTCTATCTACAAATCTTGCAACAGATTTAAGTCCATCATCACTCCAAGCACCACCTTCAACGTAGGCAAAACCAAACATTAAATACATTCTAAATACATCTGAACCATATTCTGAAATATAATCATTTGGAGAAATAGTATTTCCTTTTGACTTACTCATCTTTAATCCATCTGGTCCAAGTATTAATCCTTGGTGAGTTAGAGATTTGAATGGTTCATCAAAATCTAAATACCCCATATCTCTAAGTGCCTTAGTTACAAATCTAGCATATAATAAGTGCATACAAGCATGTTCAGGACCACCAACGTATTTATCTACTGGAAGCATTTTATCTACTATTTCTCTATCAAATGCTTTTTCAGTATTTTTGCTATCTGGATATCTTAATTGATACCAAGATGAGCATACGAAGGTATCTAAAGTATCTACTTCTCTCTTAGCTGGCTTTCCACACTTAGGGCAAGTTGTATTTACAAAAGAGTCACATTTTGCAAGAGGTGATTTTCCATCAGGAGCAAATTCAACATCATATGGAAGCTCTACTGGTAAATTTTCTTCTGGAACTGCTACTGTACCACAATCTTCACAGTAAACTATTGGAATTGGTGCACCCCAGTATCTTTGTCTAGATACAAGCCAATCTCTTAATCTATAATTAACCTTTGCAGATCCTGATCCCATTGAAGATAATTTTTCAACTATTTTTTCTTTAGCTTCTTCAGTAGTAAGTCCATCAAACTCACCAGAATTAACTAACTTACCGTATTCACAATATGGTAACTCATCATTTCCAGCATTTTTACTAGTTATAACCCTTTCTATAGGAAGGTTAAATTTAGTTGCAAAAGCAAAGTCTCTTTCATCATGAGCTGGAACAGCCATAACAGCACCAGTACCGTAAGTTGCTAATACATAATCTCCAACCCAAATAGGTACTTCTTTATTATTTATAGGATTTATTGCATAAGATCCTGTAAATACCCCAGTTTTTTCTCTAGATAAAGATTGTCTTTCTATATCAGATTGCTTTTTAGCTTCTTCTTTATAGTTTTCAACTGAATCTTTGTACTCTGCCTTAGTAAGCTCATCTACTAATGGATTTTCTGGAGCTAACACTACATAAGTTACACCATTTAATGTATCAACTCTTGTTGTGAATACATCAAATTTTAAATCTGAATCTTTTACTTTAAATGTAACTTCTGCACCAGTAGATTTACCTATCCAGTGCTTTTGCATTGCTACAGTTTTTTCAGGCCAATCTAAAGTATCTAGTTTTTCTAATAATTCATCAGCATAATCAGTGATTTTTAAGAACCATTGAGTTAAGTCCTTCTTTGTAACTTCTGTAGAACATCTTTCACAAAGACCTTCAACAACTTGTTCATTTGCTAAAACTGTATTACAAGATGGACACCAGTTTACAGGAGCTTTTTTTCTATATGCTAATCCTTTTTCATATAATTTTAAGAATACCCATTGAGTCCATTTATAATAATCAGGGTGACAAGTTATTACTTCATTTTCCCAATTAAACATAGCACCCATTGCCTTTAATTGCTTTTCCATAGTTTCAATGTTCTTATCAGTTGAATCCTTTGGATGAATTCCAGTTTTTATTGCATAGTTTTCAGCAGGAAGTCCAAAAGCATCAAAGCCCATTGGTTGGAATACATTATATCCTTGCATTTTCTTCATTCTAGCCCATGAATCAACAGGTCCATAGTTAAACCAATGACCTGCATGTAATTGGCTACCTGATGGATAAGAGAACATTTCTAATACATATAATTTTTCTCCATCCTTATTTGGGTCGAACTTATAAAGATTAGTTTCTTCCCACTTATCTTGCCATTTCTTATCAATGGAAGTTCCGTATTTAGCCATTATTAATCCTCCTCTAAAATAACGATTGTAAAAAGAATAAAAAAATCCCTCATCTCAATTAAGAGACGAAGGATATATTCGCGGTACCACTCTTATTAGAAAATATAAATTTTCTCACTCAAAAATATAACGGGGGTTACCCGTACTTGCTTTTAACAAGTAAGCTCATAGGCAAGTTCTTATAATCTATACACTGTTTTTCAGCACCCAACAGCTCTCTTAAGTATAAAATTTATAATACTACTCCTAATCATAGCAAAATATAAAATTTTAATATACACAATTATATATTTTATTATATTATAAGTCAACATTTAGAAAAAGTTAAATAAAATATATTTATATCATTTTTTTGTTGAGGAAAACAGTATATTTGTATATATTATAACTAAAGATTTAGTGAGGAGGTTCATTATGGATATAAAAGAATTAATTAAAGAAAAAAACTGGATTGTTATAGGTGATGTAACTAATAAGTCTAAATATGCATATAAGATTCTAAATAAATTTGAAGAAAAAGGTTATACAGTAAGTGGTGTGCATCCTAAGGGCGGAGAAGGAGTTTATAAGACTATTAAAGAAGTACCACATAAGATTGATGCAATAGATTTATGTATTAATTCTAAATTAGGAATTGAATATATAAAAGAAGCTAAGTCATTAGGAATTAATAATGTGTTAGTACAACCAGGTGCTGAAAGTGAAGAAATATTAACTTACTGTAAAGAAAATGGAATAAATGCAATAGAAAATTGTGCTTTAGTTCAATTAAGAAATTTTTAGTTTAGTAATAATAAATAAAGGAGAGATTTTTTTTGTCTTGTTTAGGAAATATTATTTGGTTTATTTTTGGTGGCTTTTTTAATGCTTTAGGATGGTTCCTTTTAGGGTGTTTATGGTCTATTACAATAATTGGAATACCTGTAGGGAAACAATGCTTTAAGATGGCAAGTTTGCAATTAGCACCCTTTGGGAAAAAAGTAGTAACAACTAATGATAGTGGTGTAAGTTTAATAGCTAATATTCTATGGATAATATTTGGTGGATTTGAACTTTGTATAGCTAATTTAGTAAGTGCATTGTTTTTATGCATAACTATTGTTGGAATACCATTTGCTGCTCAATCTTTAAAATTAGCAAAATTATCATTAATGCCATTTGGAAAAGAAATAGTGTAAATAATATTTGAATTTTTCTAGAAACTTATTTAAAGATTCTTCTTTTGAGAGTAGTATTATTTTGGAATATATTATAATTAATAATCGTATATTAAAGACAAAATACATTACAAAAGGAGAAAATAATATATGACTAAAGTTAAGAAGAATCTTGGAGAAGGTTCAGTAGGAAGATTATTAGTAAGTTTAGCATTTCCAGCAATTATTGCTCAACTGGTTAATGTCTTATATAACATAGTTGATAGAATATTTATTGGAAGAATGGCTAATGGAGAAATTGCAATGGCAGGTGTAGGTGTTTCATTTCCAATAATAATGATTATTTCTGCTTTTTCAGCTCTTATTGGAATGGGTGGAGCACCTCTTGCTGCAATAAAAATGGGAGAAAAAGATAATGAGGGTGCAGAAAAAATTATAAGTAATAGTTTTTCTACATTAGTGATTATAGGAATAATTTGTACATTTATATTTCTTATTTTTAAAGAAAAGTTATTATGGGCTTTTGGTGCTAGTGATTCAACTATAAAATATGCAATTGATTATTTAACAATTTATTTATTGGGAACAGTATTTGTACAAATTGCTCTTGGTATGAACCCATTTATTAATACTCAAGGTTTTGCAAAAATAGGGATGATAACTGTTGTAATTGGAGCAGTTATTAATATAATTTTAGATCCAATTTTAATATTTACCTTTAATTTAGGTGTAAAGGGTGCTGCTCTTGCAACTATATTATCTCAGTTTGTATCAGCAGGGTGGGTGCTAGTTTTCCTTTTTGGAAATAAGAGTATATTAAAAATAAGAAAAGAATTTTTAATTCCAAGACTTAAGGTTATATTACCAATAACTGCTTTAGGAATATCACCTTTTATTATGCAAGCTACTGAAAGCTTAGTATTAATAAGTCTTAATAATAAGCTTCAAATTTATGGGGGAGATTTAGCTGTAGGAGCAATGACTATTATGAGTAGCATTATGCAAATAGTAACATTACCACTTTTAGGCTTATCTCAAGGTGCACAACCTATAATTAGTTACAATTTTGGAGCTAAAAAGATAGAAAGAGTTAAAAAAACATTTAAGTTATTATTATCTAGTTCTTTATTTTACACAATTATCATGTGGAGTGCATTAATGATATTTCCGCAGTTCTTTGTTAGTATATTTAATAATAAGCCTGAACTTGTTGAAATAACTTCCTGGAGCATAAGAATATTCTTTGGAGGAATAATAATTTTTGGAGCTCAAATAGCATGTCAGCAAACTTTCTTAGCCCTAGGGCAAGCAAAAATATCACTTGTAATGGCTTTATTAAGAAAGGTAGTCTTATTAGTTCCTTTAATATTTATATTACCTAGTATTGTTAGTGAAGTTAATAAATTAGCAGCTGTATTATTAGCAGAGCCTATTTCAGATATTACAGCAGCTTTAACAACTATAACTGTGTTTATTATTTTTTATAAAAAGACTTTTAATGAAAATCTAAATAGAAAAGTAATCTAATTATAGAATTAATGGTTAGGGGAGAGAATTTTGATTAATGATGGAAATAAAATTCCTTTTGTTGAAATAAAATCTTACGAGGAGGCTTACTATTATAATAGTGATCCAAGTGAGAGAATGGTACATGATAAAAAGGATGTTAAGATTGAAAAGAAAAAAAGTGATTTTTCAGGGAAGTTATTAGGAGTTTTAGGGACAATTGCCGAAGGAGTTTTAGAAATTATATTTTCTTTCTTAGACTAAATGTGCTGTGGCACAATGTGAAATGAAAAATGTATAATGTAAATTACATTCTAAATTTTTATTAGGGGCTGTATTACAGCCCCTTTATATTTTTGAATGAATTCTTTGTAAGTAAAAAGATATTAACAATGTCAATGCATAATCGAAAACTAAAAAAACAATTTGAGATATTATTAAAAATAACCAAATAGGAAGTTTAGTTATTTCAACTGGTATAAAAGCTTTAAATACAAAAAATGATAAAAATAATATTATATTAAAGAATATTATTTTTATAAATATTTCTAAGGGTAGCTTGTTTATTTTTTCTATATAAAACTTTACTATTCCGTAAATCCCAAAAAATAATATATATAATATTATAATATTTATTGGAAGTATGAAAAAACCTATAATAGATGAAGCTATATATACAAAAATAGCACTTTTCATTGAGCCTCGAATTAAAGCTACTGGAATCAGAAGAGAGGCCAGAGTAAGTATGCTTATTGTACTTATAGGTAATATTAGATTTAAGTATAAAATAACTATTGTTAAAGCAGTTAATACTGCACTTAAAGTAATTTCTTTAGCTTTCATAGCTTAAACACCACCTATCATAATATTAACAGCAGCCTATAAGGTCTCCACCCATACATTCACATAGTGTGTCTAAACACCAAAGATTAATACAACAATCACATGCATTTGTTGAAGAGTTTCCAGTTGTTCTATAGTAGTTACCACTATATGCTGAAGTTCTTTGATGTAAAGAGTTTAATGTTTGTCTATACTCAAAGTTATTTGGATCCATATTAACAGCAGTTTGAATATGATTTAGCCCAGCATCAAACCAGCCTTTATTAGTTAAAATTACTCCATATAAGAAGTTCCATTCAGCATTTCTATTTTGAATAGAATTTAATCTTCTTTCTGCCTCAGCAAAATTTCTTGATTGAATTAATCTTCTAATTTCTGATAAAGCATATGAATCATTTGAATTATTATTACTTGAACTACTATAAGAATTATCATAAGATCCAGTATTATTTTTAGTTAACATATCATAAGCAGTGTTAATTTCTCTCACTTTTTCTTCAGCTAAATCTTTTAATGGATTATCACCATATTGATCAGGATGATATTGCTTAATTAAGTTTCTATATGCTTTTTTTATTTCTTCTTGACTTGCACCAGGTTTTAATCCAAGAACTTCATATGGGTTCATTATTTGTCACTCCTTTTATCTTCTCTAGTATTATTTAATACTCCTAGGTATTTTTCCATCATTCCAAGTTCTAAAATGTTTTTTAGTATATCTTCATTCCTTTTTAAAGGTAACTTTTCTAAGATATCTTTACAATTATAACTACAGTTAAGTATTGTAAATTCTATTCTATCTTTAACTAAAGGTAACAATTCTTCGAATGATGCATTAGTATTATTATATAAAAAATTTATTGGGTTAAATTTTTCGCTTTTCATATCTTTTTTTAAATCATCAAAGGCATCAATTAAATATATCCATTTTCCTAAGGTATAGCCTAAACTATATAAATAATTCCTTAATTCTTCACCATCATTAATTAATTCATTAGGATAAGATTTAAGAATATTTCCTACTATATCACTAAAGGGATGGCATATTTCATCTATAGAAGAAAAATTTTTATTATTTTCAAGTTCTCTTAAGTTTTTAAGATTATTTTTAATAATAGAGTTTATATCATCAATAGATTTATTGATTTTCCTTTGATAAGGATATAGAACCTTTTCTAGTACCTTACTTTTTATATCATTATCATCTTCTATATCATCTTTAATTTTATGATAATACAATGTTAGATTCATTGCAGCTGAATATTCAAGAGCAGCGTTGTTCATAACTACAGGTTTTTTTTCAATAGGATGAACAATACAACGCTTAAGCTCAAAATCAGGTTCTTTTATTGATAATGAATCTAAGAGTACAGCTAAGAATGTCATATCATAGTTTAAAACCATTCTAGGTATATTCCCTGCACCACTTTTTATATGAAGGCATAATCCACAATAATAACTTCTGAATTTTGTAAAATCCTTTACTTTAAGCTCTGCTTTAAGAGGAGTTACATATCCAAACAATAAAAACACTCCTTAAATAATATTTTAGATTAATTATACAAAAATAAAATATTATAAACAATGATTTAAGAAAAAATAAAGAAATATTAAAAATATAGGATTAATAATAGATTGACAAATAAAATACAAAAAGTTATATTTTTCTTATATTTCAATAAAAAGGAGAATTAAAATGAGGAATTTTATTAGAATATTTTTAGCTGGAATAGTAATTATATTAATAGCTTTTGTGGGGAAATATATTTATGATCATAAATATATTATGAAGGCTAAAGAAGTTAATAGTAATGAATATTTAAATGAAGATAAGAGTGATAATACAAATGATAAAAAAGATGAAGAAGTAGCTGATGAAAAGAATAAATTAGAAGAAAAAGAAAAGGAAAATTATATAAACATAGATAAAAGTTTAGTTAGAATTCCAATACTTATGTATCATTCAATTTCTGATTCTGATCCTAATAATAGTTTACTAGTTCCAGTAAAACAATTTGAATCAGAGGTTAAATGGCTAAAGGATAATGGATTTACTCCAATGTTATTAGATGATGTAGTAAAGGCTTATGATACAGGTTATCTTCCTAAAAAACCTGTTGCGATAACCTTTGATGATGGATATGCAGATAATTATTCAGATGCTTACAGGATACTAAAAGAAAATAATATGAAAGGAACTTTTTTTATAATAACTAATAATACAGATAAAGATAGTTATTATATGAATTCTTCTATGCTTAAAGAAATGAATGAAAGTGGTATGGGAATAGAAAATCATACTTCAAGACATGTAGAATTTACAAATATTTCTAGGGAAGACAAAATTGCAATTATTGAAGAAGGAAGAAAAGACTTAAAAGAAAAAGTTGGAGTAGATAGTAAATTTATTTGTTATCCTGTAGGCAAATATGATGAAGAAACTATAGAAGTTGAAAAGGAATTAGGAATTCAAGCAGCAGTTACAACAGAATATGGAATATCAGATGCCAATGATGGATTATACTCATTAAAAAGAGTTAGAATATTTCCTATGGACATAGATTCTTTTAAAGATATATTTAGTGAGTTTATGTAACTATAAGTAAAGAAAAAAATAAATAGTATAGCATTTTATTATATAAAGTGTATACGAATATTAACTACTTTTTATAGTCGATTTTAACAAAATAACAATTGAAATCACGAATTATTTACTGTATAATCAATTTGAAGATTCGAAAAAACAATAATTTAGGCACTAAAGATTAGGAGGATTTTATATGAAGAAAAAAGCACTAGCAATAGTTTTATCAGCTTTAATGGTAACTGGCTTAGTAGGATGTGGAAGTAAATCAGAATCATCTGATTCACAACTTAAAGTAGGGATGGTAACAGATGCTGGGACAATAGATGATAAGTCTTTTAACCAAGGAACTTGGGAAGGTATATTAAAGGCTAAATCTGAACTAGGAATTG
The DNA here is from genome assembly GCA_934746015.1 of uncultured Clostridium sp. Classification (GTDB taxonomy): domain Bacteria; phylum Bacillota; class Clostridia; order Clostridiales; family Clostridiaceae; genus Clostridium. The sequence continues at coordinate 3,401 of CAKVEW010000054.1, read as the reverse complement.
ATAACAACTATTTAAGACCAGCAGGAACTACAGAAGCAGATTACATGAAAGAAATGGGAAATCTTTATGATACAGGATATAAATTTATAGTGGCTCCTGGATTTAAATTTGAAACTGCAATATTTAACGCTCAAGACAAATATGCAGATGCTAAATTTGTAATTATCGATGGTTCTCCTAATAACGGTAAAGCTGGAGATGAAAGAAGTGAAAAAGTAGGAGATAATACAGTTGCAATTTTCTTTGCAGAGCAAGAAGCAGGATTTATGGCAGGTGTAGCGGCATCTCTTGAATTAAAAGAAGGAAATTTAGGATTTATAGGTGGCATGGAAATACCTTCAGTTCAAAAGTTTAACTGGGGATTCCAACAAGGAGTTAACTATGCTAATGAGAATTTAGGTACTAAAATGGTTCTTAAAGCAGAAAATATAGTTTATCAAGGTACATTTGATAATGTAGCAGCAGGACAACAATTAGCAGCTACTATGTTTGATAATGGAGTTAACGCAATATTTACAGCAGCTGGTGGCGTTGGAGTTGGTGCTATAAATGAAGCAAAAGCTAGAGCAGCAGCAGGTAAAGAGGCTTGGATAATTGGTGTTGATACTGACCAATATGAAGATGGTAAGTATAATGGAGATAAATCAGTAATATTAACTTCTGCAATGAAGAAAATAGACATAGCAACTTTTGATGTAATTAAAGATGAGTTAGCAGGAAATTTCCCAGGAGGAAAGACTTTAATATTTGATATTAAAAATGATGGAGTAGGTCTTCCAGAAAATAATCCAAACTTAAGTGCTGAAACTACTACAAAAGTAGATGAAGTTTACAATAAAGTTAAGAATGGTGAAATTGAAATCAAGGCTGAACAAGGTAATTTAATTAAATAGTTTCTAATAATTCAAGTTTATTAATGGAGCTGTATAAAAGCAGCTTCAAATTAAAAAATTGAATTTATTGATATAATAAAAAATTACCATTATAAAATCAGTTAAAAAACTCCGCAAGGAGTTTTTTCTTTGGTCTAATATTTTTACAATATAATATCTTTTAAGAATAAATCCTAGGAAAAGTAAAGTTAATATCATCTAGTGAGAATTAAAAGTTTTGTTAATTATAAATTTACAAAAAAATAAAATTGAGGTGAATAAAGTGTTAGGTACAATAGTAAATAGCTTAGCTATAGTTATAGGATCTTTTATAGGGTTATTTTTGAGAGAAAGCATAAATGAAAAAGTCAGCAATACAATAATGAATGGATTGGCTTTATGTGTTATTTATATAGGTATATCAGGTGCTCTTAAAGGAGATACTACAATAGTAATGATAATATCTATTGTAATAGGGGCAATTATTGGGGAATTTATTGATATAGATAAGAAACTTGAAAATTTAGGTGAAATAATTGAAAAAAGATTTAATAAAAATGATGGAAACATATCTATAGCTCATGGATTTGTTACAGCAACACTTTTATTTTGCATAGGGGCAATGGCTATAGTAGGGTCTTTAGAAAGTGGATTAAATAATAATCATAGTACTCTTTATGCTAAATCTATATTAGATGGAATAAGTTCAATTATATTTGCGTCAACTTTAGGAATAGGAGTAGTTTTATCAGCAATAGTTGTATTTATTTATCAGGGAAGTATTACTTTAGCAGCAGGGTTTCTATCAACATTTTTAAGTGATATAGCTATAAATAATATGACTGCTGTTGGAAGTTTATTAATAATTGGGATAGGATTAAATATGTTAGGAATTACTAAAATTAAAGTATCTAATTTATTACCAGCAATTATAATTGCTGTATTATTAAGTTTTATTAATATATAAGAAATGGATATAATAAGTGTTATATTTGTATTAAGAAAAGCTTTTATTTATTGAAAATACTAAGTATATATTGTATAATTTCTTTTGAAAATTTTAAGAAAAAATGACGATTTACTAAAGATTAGGAGGAATTTATATGAAGAAAAAAGTACTAGCGTTAGTACTATCTACTTTAATGTTTACAGGTCTAGTAGGCTGTAGTAACAAATCAGAATCGGTTGAATCACATCTTAAAGTAGGTATGGTTACTAATTCAGGAACAATAGATGATAAGTCCTTTAACCAAGGTACTTGGGAAGGTATTTTAAAGGCTAAGGATGAATTAGGAATTGACAGTAACTATTTAAGACCATCTGGAACTACAGAAGCAGATTACATGAAGGAGATAGGTAACCTTTATGATACAGGATACAAATTTATATTAGCACCTGGATTCAAATTTGAAACTGCAATATTTAATGCACAAGACAAATATTCAGACGGAAAGTTTGTAATTATTGATGGTTCTCCTAATAACGGTAAAACTGGAGATGACAGAGTAGAAAAAGTTGGAGAAAATAGTGTTGCTATCTTCTTTGCAGAACAAGAAGCAGGCTTTATGGCAGGTGTAGCAGCGGCTCTTGAATTAAAAGAAGGTGACTTAGGATATATTGGTGGTATGGAAATACCTTCAGTTCAAAAGTTTAACTGGGGATTCCAACAAGGTGTTAACTACGCTAATGAGAACTTAGGAACTAATATGAGTATCAAGGCGGAAAACGTAGTTTATCAAGGTACATTTGAAGATGTTGCAGCAGGACAACAATTAGCAGCTACTATGTATGATAATGGAGTAAAGGCAATATTTGTAGCAGCTGGTAATGTAGGTATTGGAGTAATAAATGAAGCAAAGGCAAGAGTTGCATCTGGAAAAGAAGCTTGGGTAATCGGTTGTGATGTTGACCAATATGAAGATGGTAAGTACGATGGAGACAAATCTGTAATATTAACTTCTGCAATGAAGAAATTAGATACAGCAGCTTATGATATGATTAAAGCTGATTTAGATGGAAGTTTCCCAGGTGGAGAGACATTAACATTTGATATTAAAAATGATGGTGTAGGTCTTCCAGAAAATAATCCAAACTTAAGTGCGGATACTACTACAAAAGTAAATGAAGTATATAACAAAATTAAAAATGGTGAAATTGAAATTAAAGCTGAACAAGGCAATTTAATTAAATAATTTTTGCGGTTAGATATAAAAAGAAAAAGGCGGAATACCGTCTTTTTCTAATATTAAGACAAAATTAGAATAATTTTACATAAGAAGATAATCTAACCATAATATATGTGAAAAACGACGTAGGGAGGATGCTCATGAGTTATGTAGTAGAAATGCTTAATATCCGTAAAGAATTTCCGGGTATTGTAGCAAATGATAATATTACATTGCAACTTAAAAAAGGAGAAATCCATGCTCTTTTAGGAGAAAATGGAGCGGGGAAATCTACATTAATGGGAATGCTATTTGGAATGTATAGTCCAGAAGCAGGTGTAATAAAGGTAAATGGAAAAGAAGT
>CAKVEW010000053.1 GCA_934746015.1 uncultured Clostridium sp. | reverse complement strand
CAAGTGATTTAACTACAAAATTAACAAAAAGGATATTTTCATTTTTGAAAATATCCTTTTTGTCTACAGTCTGAGAAAAACTCCTTTCAGAGTTTTTCTTTTTAATAATTATTTTTCATTTGAAATTGTTCTTAAAGAGGCAATAAGCCTAGATTATTTAGTTCCAAATAATCTATCTCCTGCATCTCCAAGGCCTGGAACTATATATCCATTTTCATTTAACTTTTCATCTATTCCTGCAACATAAATATCTACATCTGGATGTTCCTTTTGTACAAATTCAATTCCTTCTGGAGAACCAATTAAACACATAAGTCTTAAATTTATAGCTCCTCTTTTCTTTAACATAGTTATTGCATCTGCAGCAGAACCACCTGTTGCAAGCATTGGATCTACTACAATTACATCTCTTTCTGCTATATCTTGAGGCAATTTACAAAAATACTCAACTGGTTGAAGAGTTTCTTCATCTCTATATAATCCAATATGACCAACTTTAGCTGCTGGTATTAGCTTTAACATTCCATCTACCATACCTAATCCTGCTCTTAATATTGGAACTATTGCCATCTTCTTACCTGAAAGCATTTTACATTTAGTTTTACAGATTGGAGTTTCTATTTCTACTTCTTCAGTACTTAAATCTCTAGTTACTTCATATGCCATTAGCATGGAAACTTCTTCTACTAATTCCCTAAAATCCTTAGAACCTGTATCCTTATTTCTAATAAAAGCTAGTTTGTGTAATATTAATGGGTGATCAATTTTAGTTACTTTACTCATTTAAATTCCTCCTATAGCATTAAAATTTTTATTATTTATTATATTTTTTTTCTATTTCTGAAATTTTATTAATTCTGTCTTGGTGTCTTCCACCTTGAAATTCAGTATTTAAAAATGTTTTTACTATATCTAAAGCTAATCCAGGTCCAACTACTCTTTGCCCTAATGTCAATATGTTGGCATTATTATGCTCTCTTGTTGCATGTGCACTAAAGGTATCTGAACATAGTGCTGCTCTAATTCCAGGTACTTTATTGGCTGCAATTCCAATACCTATTCCTGTTCCGCATATTAAGATACCAAAATCATATTCTTTTGCCACTACAGCTTCTGCTACTGGCAATGCATAATCTGGATAATCACAAGAACTATTTGAATTAGTTCCAAAATCTTTAACTTCATATCCTTCTTTTAATAGAAAGTTCTTAATTTCTTCCTTAAGTTCAACGCCTCCATGATCAGAGCCAATTGCTATCTTCTTCATTGCTACTCCTCCCAACTATAATATTATATAAACATGATATATAAGTTTATTTGTCATATGTATTTACTTCAAATCAAAACAATCTTATATATCATACTTAAAAACTAAAGGAAAGAATCTATAAAATGAAACACCATTCTATATTTATTCGAAGGTGTAAGCCTACCTAACTAAATCAAAGATCTAAGGTATCACTTAAAATTTTTTCATTAGTATAATTTTATAAATTCCTAAGTTATAAAAAAAGGAGAAGGTTTCCCCCTCCCTCCCTAATTATACTTCTAATATATTAAATCCTGCTGCTTTATTTAACCTATTCATTATAGCAAGGCCAACTCCCTTATCTTCAAAGGCTTGACATAAAATGAAATCTACATTTAAATCATCGCATTTTCTAAGGGATTCAAATAAGTTTCTTGCTACTTCGTATAGATTATCTTCACTACCTAAAGAAATTATCTCTCCTAAAGGAAATCTATTAGATACTTCTTCAGTAGATAAAATTGCTACTCTTTTTTGATTATCTATATAATTTTGTACTATTTCATTTATTTTTTCAATAGTTTTTTCTTTATTTCCTTTTATTATCTGTAATTTTGCCTTAGGTGCATAATGCCTATACTTCATTCCTGGTGCCTTCGGCTTTAAATTTTCATCTGGTTTTCCTTGTATAGCCTTATCAATAGTAATTTCACTACAAACTTCCCTAAGCATCTCTAATGTTATTCCACCTGGTCTTAATACTACTGGTGGCACTACTGTGCAATCAACTATAGTTGATTCTACTCCAACATTACTTTTTTCCCATCCAATAATATAATCTACCTTGCCATCTAAATCTTCAATACATCTTTCTACATCAGTTGGACTAGGTCTTCCAGATATATTAGCAGATGGAGCTGCAATTGGACACCCTGAAAGTTCTATTAATTTTAGTGCAATCTCATTATTTGGCATCCTTATACCAACTGATTCTAAATTAGCACTAGTTTTATTTGGTATTATGTCTTTCTTATTCAAAATTATCGTTAATGGTCCTGGCCAAAATTTCTCTATAAGATCCTTTGCCACATCTGGAACCTCTTCAACTAATTTATCTATATTTCTAGAAGCCACATGAACTATTAATGGATTATCTTGCGGTCTTCCTTTCGCTTTAAATATTTTATCTACAGCTTCTTCATTTAAGGCATTTGCTCCAAGGCCATACACAGTTTCTGTAGGAAATGCAACAATACCTCCATTATATATTATATCAGCTGCTTCATTTATGTATTCACTATCTTTATTAACATCTTTAATAATACCTATCTTTGTTTTCAAAAAAGCTTCCTTCTTTCATATTACATTTACTATAGCTCTATCTGTTCTCTAGCTATCTTTATATTTCCTATAGCTGAAGAAGTATAGGAGGCTCTTACACAATTCTTATATATAACATCTAACAGCATATATTTTTTTAAAGCTCCCCTTCTTATTACTTGAAAATAATAACTTTCTTCAGGATTTATTTTTTTAGCTTTTATATATTCTTCTAATGCTTCTGGATATTTTTTTAAAAAGCCTTTAGAAACTGGTTTTAAGTATCTATTTCTGAATCTTACTGTACTTATAAGTATTATATCCATTTCTTCTTTATCTTTATCAGTATGCACTACAGCAACCTTATCACATAGTATAACTGACTCTTTGAAAAACAATCCACTTTTAAATTTAAGTATATTATTACTGCAAGAAAATCTTAAATAATGATAATTCAATTTATTTATACATGCTATAACTATTAAGAATTCCAAAACACCTAGATAGAACCACAAAAATATAGATTCTACTTGTGATAAAAAAGCTATTAGTGGAAGAATTAAAAAAAGTATTATCATAAATATAAAGAAGTGTTTTTCTTGCTTTTTCTCCTTCTTCAAGGCCTTTAATATCTTCATTATCCCACCTGCTTTAAAAGCCTCACATTAAAAAATGCAAGGCTTTTCTTATTAAATAGCGTCTGTATTACCCATTTGCTTCATCTTTTCAGCTTGATCAGCCGTAATTAGCGCATTTATTACTTCTTCTATATCTCCATTTAAAAATGATTCTAATTTATAAAGTGTTAAGCCTATTCTATGATCTGTTACTCTTCCTTGTGGATAGTTATATGTTCTTATTCTTTCACTTCTATCCCCTGAACCAACTTGGCTCTTTCTATCTTCTGCTATACCAGCATTTCTTTCAGCTTCAGCAGCTTCATATAATCTAGATCTTAAAACTTTCATAGCTTTTTCTTTATTTTTTAATTGTGATTTTTCATCTTGACAAGCAACAACAACACCACTAGGAATATGAGTAATTCTTACTGCTGAATCTGTTGTATTAACGCATTGTCCTCCATTACCTGAAGATCTGTAAACATCTATTCTTAAATCTTTTTCATTGATTTCTATTTCTACATCATCAACTTCTGGTAATACAGCTACTGTTGCAGTAGATGTATGAATTCTACCACTTGATTCTGTGTCTGGAACTCTTTGTACTCTGTGTACTCCACTTTCATACTTAAGTTTAGAATATGCTCCAGAACCCTTAATCATAAATACTACTTCTTTAAATCCACCAATATCAGTTTCATTTGCACTCATAAGTTCAACTGACCATCTTTGAGTTTCAGCATATCTTGTATACATTCTAAAAAGATTAGCTGCAAATAAAGCAGCTTCATCTCCACCTGCGCCACCTCTTATTTCTACAAATACGTTTTTCTCATCGTTAGGATCCTTAGGTAGTAATAAAATTTGAATATGCTTTTCTAATTCTGATTCTTTTTCAGTTAGCATTGAAATTTCCTCAGAAAGCATTTCTCTCATTTCTTTATCATTTTCTTCTGCTAACATTTCCTTATTAGCTTCTAAATCATCTATAACTGTTCTATATTCTCTATAAGCTGTAACAATAATTTCTAAATCAGCATGCTCCTTACATAGCTTTCTCCATTCGTTTTGATTAGCCATAATTGAAGGATCTGATATCTTTACAGATAATTCATCATATTTATTCTCTATAAATGCTAATTTATCTAATAACATAAATATCACTCCGTACTTTATTTTTTTACATCTCCCTATTATATCATAAAAGGGAGAACTTTATCAACATTTAAAGTATCCCAGTAAAACTCTATCTAGTCCTGCTAAATCTTTTACTAGTTTTACATTTAAAAATCCTGCTTCTTCCATTAATATTCTTACATCCAATCCTTGATCGTGACCAATTTCAAAAGCTAAAACTCCATTTTCTTTTAACGCAAGCTTACTTTCCTCAATAATTTTTCTGTAAAATATTAATCCATCTTCTCCGCCATTTAAAGCTACGTGAGGCTCATAAAGTTTAACGTCATCCATTAAATTTTCTATTTCACAAGCTTTGATATATGGTGGATTAGACACAATGATATCGTATTTTTTACCTACTTTAATCACTTCTTCTAACAAATTACTTTTTATAAACTTTACTCTATTTTCTAAAGAATGCTTAACTATATTACTTTTAGTAACTTTTTCTGGAATATCAAAATTATCAATCTCATCAACTTTTATATTTTTTCTATTCATTGCTAAAGATATTCCAATAGCTCCACTCCCTGAGCAAAGATCACAAATATTTATTTCGTCATCATTATTAATAATAGAAAGTAATTCTTCCACTAGTATTTCAGTATCACCTCTTGGGATTAAAACGCCTTCTTCAACATCGAAATCAAATCCCATAAACTCAGTTTCTCCTAAAATATACTTTATAGGCATCTTTCTACTTCTTTTTTCAATTAAAGCTATATATTCCTTTTCATCTTTGCTAGAAACTTCCTTATCTCTATTAGTAATAAGATATATCTTATCCTTTCCTAATACCATTCCTAATAATAATTGTGCATCTAACATATAGGTATCTATATTTTTTTCTTTTAATTCCTTAGAACCACTTTCTAAGAGCTCTCCTATAGTTTTTTCCTTAGACTTAATTCCCTCTGCACTCATAAGTGCTGCTATCGCAACTTCTAATTGATCATCATCTGGTTCTTTAGTGGTAAGTTCTTGAAGCTTTAATCCTGGGTAAGCTATTATTTTAGACAATATATTTTCACTTTTCCCAAGCCATCTTATTAACTCATAAGTTATTCCAGAAACTATTGGAATCAATAATATTCTTAGTAAAAGTCTTTCAAAAAATCCTCCCCATCCTGTAAAACTAAATATTATTATGCTAACAAACATAATAAGAAAAAGGAAATTAGTTCCACACCTTGGATGGAATCTAGCAAACTTTCTAACATTTTCTACTGTTAATTCTTCACCTGCTTCATAGCAAAATATTGATTTATGTTCAGCACCATGATATTGAAAAACTCTATAAATATCCTCCATTTTACTGATAGAGTACATATATATAAGTAGAATTGTAATTCTAATTACAGCTTCTATTAGATTTAATACTACTGGATTTAAATTAAGAGCTGAAAATAATGACGCTATACCAGTAGGTAATGCAACAAATAATCCAATAGCTAAGGCAAAGGATAAAACCATAGTACCGCCTACTATTAAATCATTGCTTTTATCTCCAAACTTATTTTTTAACCAAAGTTCAAATTTTGATTCTTCCTCATCCTCTTCTTCGAAAAAAGAAGCAGAGTAATTTAAAGTATTAATTCCTGTAATTAAAGAGTCAATAAGTACAAATATCCCTCTTATAAATGGAATATTCAAAAACTTATATTTCTTAGTTATTGGAACTATTTTTTTCATATCTATTTCAATTTTTCCATCTGGCTTTCTAATAGCAGTAGCTTGACCTTTACTACCTCTCATCATAACTCCTTCGATTACAGCTTGGCCTCCTACTTCACACTTTCTCATTTTACCACTCTTTCTAATTATAAATTATTTTTATATTTAAAATAACAGTGTCCACATAGAGATTCATATTCAACATTATCTACATTATCAATAGCCACTTGCTCTCCTTCAAAGACAAATCTGTTATTTATTTTTCTTCCATTTAATACAGCTTTTTTTCCACATTTACATATAGTTTTCATTTCTTCTATACTATGTGCTAATAATAGAAGCCTCATACTTCCTTCAAATCCTTGCATTCTGAAATCTGTTCTAAGTCCATAACAAATAACAGGTATATCTAAAACTACAGCTATCTCAAATAAATTATCTATTTGTGCTGACTTTAAAAATTGTGCTTCATCCACTAAAATACAATCTATTTTACCATTTACTTCCTTGTATCTTTTTACTTTTTCTAATATATCGTCTTCCTCATAAATAACAAAATCTACTTCTCTTTCTACACCAAGTCTTGAAACTAATTTTTCTCCACCTTTAGTATCTGTAAAAGGCTTAATTAATATAACCTTCATTCCTCTTTCTTCGTAATTATATGCTACTTGCATAAGGTGTGTTGATTTTCCAGAGTTCATAGCTCCATATCTAAAATATAACTTGCTCATATTTATGTCTCCTTTACATTAGATACATAGATTATAGCATTTTTATTTATATAAGTAATCAAAAATATTTTTATTATGTATATTCTTGACCATAATATTAACCTATGATATACTCTAGTAGTTATTTAAGTATTCGAAAGAGGTGAAAAAAATGAGAGAAGGCATACATCCAAAATACAATCACGAAGCTGTAGTTAAGTGTGCATGTGGAAATACTTTTACAACTGGTTCTGTTAAAGACGAACTTAAAGTAGAAATATGCTCTAAATGCCACCCATTCTTCACTGGTAAGCAAAAAATTATTGATGTCGGCGGAAGAGTTGACAAGTTCAATAAAAGATTTAATCTTAACAAATAGAAATTCTGGGAAAGATAGTATCTTTCCCATTTTTCTTTTTATAGAATTAAAAATGGATTTAGATAATACATATCTTATATGTAAGCATTTAGAACAAAATAATTTCTTAAATTATATTTATTTACTAATTTTCTTAATTTTATCTTAGAATTTTTATTTTTTTACTTTTAACAATAGCATTTATATTATAATATTTATATTGGTATAATTTTAATATTTATTATGTTATTTAGAAAAGCGAGTGTTATATATGAAGAAAATTTTAATACTAACAACTTCCACGGGTGAAGGTCATAATCAAGCAGCAAAATCAATTTCAACTACTTTTGAGAAGTCTGGATACGAAGTAGTAACTCATGATTTTTTAAAGAAAAACAGTAAAATATTAACTAAATTATTTATTACAGGATATGAAATATCTGCTTCTTTCTTTCCTAAAACTTATGGATTTGCTTATAAGTTAACTGATACTGGTTTTACTAATAAACTTTTATCATTTGTATTCTCAATAACTAAAAGAAAAATTAAGAAAATGATTGATTTAACAAAACCTGATATAATTTTAGTTACTCATCCCTTTGCAGTAAGTATTATGGGGGCCCTTAAAAGAAAGGGATTAAATATACCTATTATAGTAGTTGTAACAGACTTTAAAGCTCATGCTACATATATAGATAATAGTATAGATGCCTATATTACTGCTAGTGAGAATACTAAAGTAAATCTTGCAAATAGAGGGATAGACTCTAGAAGAATTTTTTCTTACGGTATTCCTGTTAAAGATGAATTTTTTGATAATACATTAGATATTAATTCTACTAAAAATGATGATTATTTTAATATACTATTAATGAGTGGAAGCATGGGATTAAAAAATATATCCTATGTTTTAAAGGAATTATTAAACAATTCTAATAAGCTAAGAATAACTGTAGTATGTGGTAAAAATGATAAGCTTAGAGATAACTTATTAAAGGAATATAGTCAGCCTATAAAAAATAAAAAACTGCATATATTAGGATTCTCTAAAGATATAAACTATCTAATGGAATATTCAGACTTAATAATAAGCAAACCTGGAGGATTAACTGTTACTGAATCAATTAACAAACACCTTCCTATGCTAATCCCATTTGCTATTCCTGGGCAAGAAACTCAAAATGTTGATTTTCTAACTAGTAATGGCTATGCAATAAATATAGATAACTTATTAGAAATAAATCTTATAATAGATAATTTAATATCAAATCCTAAGGAATTAGAAAAAATGAGACTTAACTTATCTAAATTATCATCTTTATATTCTAAACAAAATATAGTTAATTTAGCTAATGAGTTAGTTATTAAAGAATTTTAAAGTCTATGGGAATTTTCCCATAGACTTTTTTTTATTTCTTTTCTATTTCACTTTTGTTGAAAATACTAATAAATTCTTTATTATTCTTAGTTTTAGAAAGCATATTTATTAGTTTTTCAGTAACATTTTCTACATTTCCATCTCTATACATGACTCTTCTTATTGAATAAGCTACTTCTTTTTCTTCATCAGATAGTATTAAATCTTCTTTTCTTGTACCAGATTTATATATATCAATAGCAGGGAAGATTCTTCTTTCTTGTAATTTTCTATCTAAATGAACTTCCATGTTACCTGTACCCTTAAATTCTTCAAATATCATATCATCCATTCTAGATCCTGTATCTACTAAAGCTGTTGCTAGAATAGTTAAGCTTCCACCTTCTTCAATATTTCTTGCAGCTCCAAAGAACTTTTTAGGCATAATTAATGCTCCTGGATCTAATCCCCCTGATAATGTTCTACCTGTTGGAGTTATAGTTAAGTTATATGCTCTAGAAAGCCTAGTTAAACTATCTAATAGTATAACTACATCTTTTCCTTGTTCAACCATTCTCTTAGCTCTTTCTAAAACCATTTGTGATACTTTTGCATGATTTTGAGGCTCTTCATCAAATGTTGAATATATTACATCTCCATTTATTGATCTCTTCATATCAGTTACTTCTTCAGGTCTTTCATCAATTAATAATACTATTAACTTAACTTCTGGATAATTCTTAGATATGTTTTGTGCCACTTTTTTTAATAAAGTAGTTTTTCCAGCCTTAGGAGGAGCTACTATTATTCCTCTTTGTCCTTTCCCTATTGGACAAATTATATCCATCAATCTTGATGATAAATCATTTTCATTATTAGTTTCTAAATGAAGTCTATCTTCTGGATATATTGGCGTTAAAGATTCGAATGATTTTCTACCTACTGCTCTTTCAGGATTTTCTCCGTTTACTTTTTCAACATATAGTAATGCTTTAAATTTTTCCCCTTCTTTTGATTCTCTAACTTTTCCTTGGACCTCGTCTCCAGTTCTTAAATTAAATCTTCTTATTTGTGATGGGGATACATAAATATCATTTTCACCAGTTTGATAATTGTTACATCTTAAAAATCCAAAACTGTTATTTTCTAAAATTTCTAATACTCCTATAGCTGTATCAGATTCATTTATCATAACCTTTAATCTTTCTCTCTTTTCTTCCCTTATCTCTTCCTTATTATCATTAACAAGAGTTGAATTGTCTTCAATCTTAACCTTCGGAGTTATTTTTTCTTGTAATATAACTCCATTCTTTTCTATACTTTTAGGAGAATTTTTTAATATCTCTTCTATAAGCTCACTTTTCTTTAATTTACTAATATTTTTTATGTTAAATTCTTTTGCTATTTCTTTTAACTCTATTAAAGTTTTTTTCTCGTAATTTTCTTTATTCAAAATTACACCTCCATATTTTATTCCTATGTTCTATTTATGGGAGTTATAAGATATCAAGATATGGTTATTAGAATTTATATATGTATTTATATTATGAATTAATACTCTCAATTTATCAAGTTATTTATTATTCTTTCCAAATTATTTCATTTTAATCTTTTAGTAATAACTCTAAAATTACGCTGTATAAATATAAAATATATCTTTTTATCATCTTATTATAAATTTAATAGGAGTTGTATGCTAAAATACAACTCCTAAAAAATATTATTAACTTACTTTTTTCTTTTTGCTTTTCTTAACCATAATATAGCCTATACCTGAAATCATTATTGCAAATATAGCCATATTCATAGAACTTTGTCCGCCTGTCATTGGTAACTTACCACCCTTTCCTGAAGAAGGAGCATCAGGTGTAGGTTTAACATTATCATCAGGTTTAACATTATCACCAGGCTTAACTGTATCCTTAGTATCGTCTACGCCTGCTATTAATAAGTTCTCTATATTAGTATTTATTCCGTTAGCTTTCCACTCTCTAATTATTTCATCTCTCATTACTAGCATTGTGTCTTTCATATTTTTAGCATTAGTAAAATTATATCCATCTCCACCAGTTGCCATAAAGTCGTTAACTGCAACTGTGTAATATTTATCCATATCCAATGGAGTTCCATCAGCTAATCTAATTGATGTTATTCTCTTACCAGCTTCAGCATCTTTATCATACCAAACCTTTATTCCTGAGAATTGTCCCCATCCAAAGTTTTCTGGCATAATTCCATGTTCTATGGCAGCTTTTATATCTGATCCCTTTAATTCCATTGTTACTAAAGTATTATCAAAAGGTAATATTGTATATAGATCCCCCATTGTCAATACACCTTTACTTAATGGTGCTCTTATACCTCCACCATTAGTTATAGCAATATCTACGCCTGAAATTTTTCTCATTGTTTCAGAAACAACTATTCCCAACGGTGTAAGTCCTTCATTTCTATCATGTGATAAATCCTTATCTAAATCTGCAACTTTTTCATTTAATATAGGTTTCAATTTTTCTTCATATTTCTTAACTATTTCCTTTGAAGTTTCATCTGGTACTATACTAGAACTTCTTTCATAAAGTAAATCTAGCTTTGCTTTAAGTGAAACTAATTCGCCTGTATTATCAAAATCAAAAGTTAATAGTGATAACGCTCTCCCATTATATCCAGCTTCAATTATCTTAACTCCATTAACTTCAGCATTAGTAAATTGATGATCATGAGCTGCTATAATAGCATCAACATTTTTTATCTTATTGGCTAAATCCACAGCTTCTCCCGAAGTTTTTCCATTCTTGTCTGTTGTTGCACCTAAGTGAGATAATACAACTACAGCATTAACTTTATCTTCTTGTCTTAATTTATCAGCATATTTTTGAACTGATATTGAAGGATCTTGGAAAGTTAAATCAGCTACATTTGCAGGAGTTGTCTTATAAGCTGTTTCAGGTGTTGTAACTCCTATTAATCCGATTTTAACTCCATCTACATCGATAATTTTATAAGGTTTTGCCCATTCAACAGGCTTTCCTGTTTTCTTATCTATAATATTGGCTGCTAAGAAATCAAAGTTCCCTTCTTCTGCCCATTTAGGTATTAAATCTTTTCCCCAGTCAAATTCATGATTTCCAACTGAAGATGCAGGTATTTTTATGTCCTTTAAGAATTCATTTACTGGTGCTCCCTTAGTGAGATTAGATATAGCTGTACCTTGGTATAAGTCTCCTGCAGCTAATGGTATAGCTTCATAATTAGAAAATCCATTTAAAGAAGTTCTTTCTTTTATTGCAGAGGCTAACTTAGCTATTCCTACATTTTTACCACTTTCTTGTACATTGCCATGTAAATCATTAAAGCTCACTAATTCAACTCTCTTCATATTTTTAGCCTTTAGTACATCATTTATAGTTAAGCTACTAACATTTGGTGTTCTTCCATCTTCTGATATTGGTATTGTAAGTTTTCCTTCTTTAACTAATCTTACAGCTTCATTTCTTAAATCTTCATCATATTTTATTCCTGTAATCTTCCAGTTATTATCTATATTTCTTTCTATTACACCGTTTTTAGTATTAACAATATAATCTATTATCAAATCTCTCATATCAGAAATACTATCATTATTTGTATCATGTATCTTTTCATGTGTACCCGCTTCAAATACACTACGACCTACTAAAACTGAATCATATCTATAATTATTTACAGATAAGTATACAACATCATTGTCTTCAACAACTTTTCCATCCTTTTGGAACTTAAGATTTTCAATTCTATTTCCTGGCTCATTAGCAATATTTATTTCATAACTAACTCCACTAAACATATCATATTGATATAGTCTTATATCAGGATCTAATGAAACTGTTAAATCTCCATTCTTAAAGGTATTATAAATCTCTGATGTCCATTCCATAAAACTCTTAAGTTGTTTTCCTGTAGTCTTTACTGTATAAAGCTTATTATCGTACTTATAAATCTTAGAAACATCTGATTTTCTTATCTCTCCAGATTTCATATTAGAATCTGCATCAAATAAAGCTGCTGCTGATACAAGATATACATTATTTGCATCTATACCTTTATCAGATAAGTGTTTAGCACTATTAAATAATTGCACTTCATTAACAAAATCTGTTATTCCTTGATCTCTAACTAAAGACTCTGGAATATCTGCAATTTCATTTGCATCTGCTAAGTCTGGTCCTTTAAGAGTTCCTATAGCTTGATTTGCATCTGCCTGTGCTCTTTCATCATAGCTCTTTAATAAATCTACTAATCCTGCATCTTCATTAACTTTAGATGTACCAATAAATGAACCTTCCTTATTAGTTACTTCATACTTTCCATCTTTTTTAGTTAATTGTATTTCTACTTTTCCTAAACTTCCAGCATTATTAGTAGGTTGAATTAAGATAGCGTTACCTACTGTCTTATTAAGATTTGACATATGGCTATGTCCCATAACTATTACATCTACATCTGGGTTAGCTTCAGCTATTTCCTTTGCTGAATCTCCATTTCCATACTCACCTTCAAAGCCCATATGAGCAGTTACAACGTATACATCTGCTCCTCCATTATTTTTTATTTCAGTTATTACTTTAGTAACTTCTTGTGATGGGTTTGTTGGTGTATATCCAACTAGATTAGGTCCATCCCATCTATCAATGTGTGGAGTTACTACTCCAATTACTGCTACTTTTATTCCATCCTCTAGAGTTTTAATCATATATGGAGAAAATGCTCTGCTTTCACCCTTATATAAATTTGCACATAATACTTCTGTTGAACTTAACTGCTTTGTTATTTTGTCTAGTGTACCCATTCCAAAATTAAATTCATGATTTCCTAAAGTAAATGAATCATATCCTATATAATTCATTGCCTTCATCATTGGATTTTCTGCATCATTCAAAAATATATGATTGTAATTTCCTTGGATATTGTCTCCATTATCCACAAGTACAGTATTAGAATTTTTATTTCTTTCAGCCTTAACTAATGTTGCAATTTGTGTTAATCCTCCATCTGATTTTGTTGCCCTTGCATAATCATATGGTACGAATCTTCCATGTAAGTCAGTAGTTGCAAGAATTTGAATTGTTTTTGTTGATAGTTCTTCTGCTGCAGCTTTTACTAAGTTTATTGGGAAAAGACCTATAATAAAAGTAAAAGCCAAAACTGAAGCTAAGAATTTTCTTAGACTCAATTTTTTAATTCTCATTTTACCCCTCCTAATTTAATATTTATGTTATTTTAATAATAACCTTAATAAATTTATTAACGACTTAATGTACCTAATAAACTTTTACTTTTACTCCTATCGCAAAAGCAAAATAAATTTCTTTACTTTATTATACTTATTTGTATTATTCTGTAAATATAGAATCAAAAAAATAGTTATTTAATTAAATAGACATCTAATGTTAAGTTAGATATTAAATATCTATGCAAAACACTTAGATGTCTATCCTTAAATAATCAGTAATTATCTCTTACTTATATTATCTCTTACCTGTATCAAAAGGTTCACCTGAAGCCTTAGGTGCTTGTGATGATTTAGAGAATAATACTAAAGCTATTAATGTCACTATATATGGGAATATCTTCAATATTACTCCTGGTATTTGTGCTAATGATGGTATTACTTGTGAAACATTTGCAATAGTTGAAGCAAATCCAAAGAAGAAAGTTGCTCCTAATATTCCAAGTGGTTTCCATTGTCCAAATATTAATGCTGCTAAAGCAAGGAATCCAAGGCCTGCAACATTACCATTAAATTCTCCTGAATATGTTAAGAGAATTATAGCTCCACCTAAAGCTGACATTCCTCCAGATATCATAACACCAATATATCTCATTTTAAATACACTAACTCCAGCTGCTTGTGCTGCTTGAGGATGCTCTCCACAAGCTCTAAGTCTTAATCCAAAACTAGTTTTGTATAGTAAAAATGCACTAGTTAATAGTATTATTAATACTAACCAAGTAGTAGCATATGTTTTTGTAAAGAAAAGTGGTCCTATTACAGGTATATCTGAAAGTATTGGAATATCTCTTGGAATAAATCCATTAGATACTCTTATATTACCACTTCCTGTAATGTTTCTTGCTAAGTATATTGTTAATGCTCCTGCCATCATATTAATAGCTGTACCACTTATAACTTGATCTGCATTTAAGTTAATACTTGCAAAGGCATGAAGTAATGAGAATAATACTCCAACTATTACTGCTACTAATAAGCCAATCCATAAAGCTCCTGCCACTCCATTTGCTTGTAATTTAGATACTGTAAGTGCTCCAGCAAAAGAACCAACTATCATAAGTCCATCTAAACCTATATTTACAATTCCACTTCTTTCACAGTAAAGTGCTCCTAAAGCTGTTATTAATAAAGGAATTGTATAAGAAATTGCATATGGAAAAACTTGTTCAATTATGCTCCACATTATTTTCCCACCACCCTTTCAGAGGAATTATCTTTTTTTCCTTTGTTTCTATTCTTTTTAAACCATTTTATTATTTTATCCATTACCATACTAGTTGCTGCGAAATAAATTATTGTAGCCATTATAGTATCGGCAAGTTCTGGTGGTACTTTTACAGCTGCATTCATAAAGCCTTTTCCAACATATAATACTCCAAAGAATAATGATGAGAAAACAACTCCAATAGGGTTACTAGCTCCAAGTAAAGCTACTGCTATTCCGTCGAAGCCTTGGCTTGGCATTACTCCTATTTGCATTATATTTGCATTTCCTGTATATTGTATTGCTCCTGCAAGTCCTGATAAAGCACCTGCTATCATCATTGATATAACTATATTTCTATTAACAGGCATACCTGCATATTCTGCACCAAATCTATTAAATCCAACAGCTTTTAGTTCATATCCTAAAACTGTTTTGTTTAAAATAAACCATATTATTAAAACTGCTATTAAAGCTAAGAAAATTCCTAAATTTACATATGATCCCTTAAATATTTCTGATAACCAGCTTACTCTTAAAGTAGCTGATTCTGATAACATTCTAGATTCAGTTTCTAAGAATTCACCTTTAAAGTATTGTGGTACCATATAATAAACTATCCAATATGCTACCCAGTTCATCATTATAGATGATACAACTTCGTGTACGTTAAATTTAGCCTTTAAAACGCCTGGAACTGTTGCCCATAAAGCTCCACCAATAATCCCAACAGCAACTACTATAGGAACTAATATCATTTTAGGTAAATCTAAACTTAGCCCTACTGCTATTGAACAAAATCCTCCAAATAGCATTTGCCCAGGAGTACCTATATTAAATAATCC
>CAKVEW010000052.1 GCA_934746015.1 uncultured Clostridium sp. | reverse complement strand
TTTGTTAACATTTTAATCACCTAAAAATATTTTACAATAAAAACGAAAGAGTGTCGACTTTGTCGACACTCTGAGAAAAACTCTGAAAGGAGTTTTTCTTTTTATTCTTTAGAAATTTAAAAAGATTATTTTTTGAATAGCTTTAATAATTCTGAATAAAATCATAAATTATTATATTCAATATAGAAGGAGATAAATATTATATGAGGAGGGCTTATTAAACTACAAGTGGCCTTCATAGTATATTTATCTCCAATATTTGTTTATTTAATATATAATGTGTATAATGAAATTAGATGTATAAGATAATAAATATAAGATTATTAATATGTACAATATATTGGGAGGAACCGTAAATGGAAAAGAAAAAAATAATAACAATATTTGGAACAAGGCCAGAAGCAATAAAAATGGCTCCTTTAGTAAAAGAACTTGAAAAAAGAGAAGGAATTGAATCTAAGGTTTGTGTTACAGCTCAACATAGAGAAATGTTGGATCAAGTTTTAGAATTATTCGATATAACACCAGATTTTGATTTAAATATAATGAAAAGTAAACAAACATTAACTGGAATAACTAATAAGGTTTTAGAAGGATTAGAGGAAATATTCACTAAGGAAAAGCCAGATATGATATTAGTTCATGGTGATACAACAACTACTTTTTCAGGGGCACTTGCAGCTTTTTATCAACAAATAAAAGTAGGTCACGTAGAAGCTGGACTTAGGACTTTTGATAAGTATTTTCCTTTTCCAGAAGAAATGAATAGAAAACTTACAGGTTCTTTAGCAGATTTACATTTTGCTCCTACAAAGAGCTCTAAATTAAATCTTTTAAGAGAAGGTGTTAAAGAGAGTGATGTATTTATAACTGGAAACACTGTTATAGATGCAATGCTTCATACTGTTAAAGATAATTATAAATTTGAAAATGAAATACTAAACAATATAGATTTTGAAAATAAAAAAATTATTATGATAACTGCTCATAGAAGAGAAAACTGGGGCCAAGGTATAGAAAATATTTGTGATGCTTTAAATAAAATAGTTGAAGAAAATAAAGATGTTGAATTAGTATATTTAGTTCATCTAAATCCTATAGTAAAAGATGTAGTAACAGAAAAGTTAGGAAATAAAGATAGAATACATTTACTTCCACCTTTAGATACTAAAGAAACTCATAATTTAATGAATAAATGTTTTATGGTAATGACTGATTCAGGCGGATTACAAGAGGAAGCACCTCACTTAGGAAAACCAGTTTTAGTATTAAGAGATGTTACAGAAAGACCAGAAGCAGTAGAGTATGGTACTGTAAAGCTAGTTGGTACTGACATTAATAAAATAGTTAATGAAGCTAATATCTTAATAAGAGAAAAAGATGAATATACAAAAATGAGTAAAGCTGCAAATCCATATGGAGATGGATTCGCTTCAAGGAGAATAGCAGATATTATAGAAAATTACTTTGGGACAAATAGTGTAAAAGTAGAAGAGTTTTTAAGATAATGTTGTAAAAATTAAAAAAATTAAGAAAATTGGGTTGAATAAAAGGGTAAAAGTGGTATAATTGAGTTGTGTTAATCGTTTAACAATTTATACCATTAAATTAAAGGAGATGTGAATATGAGAGAAGTTGTTATTGTAAGTGCGGTGAGAACTCCAGTCGGTTCATTTGGTGGGGCATTAAAGGATGTTTCAGCAGTGGATTTAGGAGCTTTAGTTATAAAAGAAGCTGTAAATAGAGCAGGGATTAAAGGTGAACTAGTTGAAGAAGTTCTAATGGGAAATGTAATACAAGCTGGTCTTGGACAAAATGTAGCTAGACAAGCAACTGTTAAGGCAGGATTACCTGTAGAAGTTCCTGCTATGACAATTAATAAAGTTTGTGGATCAGGACTTAGAACTGTTTCATTAGCAGCACAAATAATCAAAGCTGGCGATGCTGATATTATTGTAGCTGGAGGAACAGAAAACATGTCTCAAGCTCCATACCTATTAAAGACATCTAGATGGGGCCAAAGAATGGGCGATGGAAAAATGGTAGATGCAATGCTTAATGATGCATTAATGGATGCATTCAATAATTACCATATGGGTGTTACTGCAGAAAACATAGCTAAGCAATGGAATTTAAGCAGAGAAGAACAAGATGAATTTTCATTAAATTCTCAATTAAAGGCTGAAGCTGCTATTAAGGCTGGAAAATTTAAAGATGAAATAGTTCCAGTAGTAATACCTCAAAGAAAGGGAGATCCAAAGGTATTCGATACAGACGAATTCCCAAGATTTGGTTCAACTATGGAAGGGTTAGGAAAGTTAAGACCTGCATTTATAAAAGATGGTACTGTAACTGCTGGTAATGCATCAGGAATAAATGATGGTGCTGCAGCATTTGTAGTTATGAGTGCAGAAAAAGCTGAGGAGTTAGGAATTACTCCATTAGCAAAAATTGTATCTTACGGACAAAAAGGATTAGATCCTGCAATTATGGGATACGGACCATTCCATGCAACTAAGAAAGCATTAGAAGTAGCAAACTTAAAAGTAAAAGATTTAGATTTAATAGAAGCAAATGAAGCTTTTGCAGCTCAAAGTTTAGCAGTTGCTAAGGATTTAAATTTTGATATGAACAAGGTTAATGTAAATGGTGGTGCCATTGCATTAGGACATCCTGTTGGAGCATCAGGTGCAAGAATACTAGTTACATTACTTCATGAAATGCAGAAGAGAGATGCTAAAAAAGGATTAGCAACTTTATGTATAGGCGGAGGAATGGGAACAGCACTTATAGTTGAAAGAAAATAGCATTAAATAAAAGCCCTCGATTTAATCGAGGGTTTTTAAAATTTTATGAATTATAAAACACATTTAAGATAATAATAGTATAGAGAAAGTAAAAAATAAAAAAAATGAATTGACTTTTAACTAACCATTCATTTTTCTAATAATAATGTAAATTTCAATTAAAAGAGAAAAATTACATTTTATCAAAAAAAAACCTAAAAATGCCGATTAAAATTACAAAAAAATAATTGAAAATGTTATCAAAAATTAGAAAGATAAATTATTACCCTAAAGAATTTTCAGAAAAATGAATTATGAGGGTTGATTAAAGCTATATTTAAAGAAATTAGTGGAAATAATGAAGTTACTTAAGTAAAAGAGATATAAACTCTTATAATCATGTAAAATTAACTAATAATCTAATAAATAGGATTATTTAAGATTTTCATTAATGATTTTAGAGTAATATAATTACAAGAGTTAGTTGGGAGTGAGGATAAAATGAGTAGAGAAATGAATAAAGCTATTTATAATATGGCAAAATATGATTTGATAGCAGGTTTCATTTTTGTACTTATAATATCTTTATTATTTAATTTGAGAGTGGCTCTTATATTTTTATTAGGATTAATAGTTTCTTTAATTAATACTATAGCAAATGGATTTCTTATTGAATATTCTTTGTTAAAGAATAAGAAGATACTATTACCACTTACTTATTTTATTAGAATAATTTTTATTGTTCTAATAGCATTGCCATTTTTAAACAATTTAATGCAACTTTTATCATATATTTCAGGATATTTTACCCATTTTTTATTTATTGCAATTTATTGGGTTAGAAATGAGAAAGGGAGTGATTAAGTGGAACCGCTAGAACCAATATGGTCATTTGAAATTGGGCCAGTAATAATCGATATAGTTCCTGAAGTAGTAATGCAATGGCTAATTATTCTTTTTATTGCATCTATAGCAATATGGTCAGCTAGAAACTTGAAACTTAGACCTAGTAAAAGACAAGTTGTGGTTGAGTATATTTATACAATGTTAAAAAATATAGTAACAGCAAATATGGGTGAAGAATTTTGGAAACTTATTCCTTTTATAGGGAGCCTTGCAGTATTCTTATTATTTATGAATTTAATTGGGTTATTGGGATTACCAGTTCCAACAAAAAATTTTAGTGTAACAGTAGCATTAGCTTTAATAACTTTCTATATGGTTCAATATTACACTATAAGAAAATATGGGTTGAAAAAATATTTTAGAGGATATACCTTCCCTCTTGCAATAATAACACCAATTAACATTTTGGAAAGAATAATGCTTCCAGTTTCGTTAGCATTGAGACTATTTGGTAATATACTTGCTGCAACTTTTTTAGTTGAGTTATGCTATGAAGCTCTAGGAAACATAGGATTTATAGCACAATTAGGAATACCAATACCATTACATGCGTATTTTGATATCTTTGATGGTGGTATTCAAACGGTTATTTTTATTATGTTAACTATGTTAAATATTAAAATGATAGCAGAACATTCAGGAGAGTCTGAACATTAATTTTATTAAAAATTTATTTAAATTATATTATCTTAAGGAGGATTTTATTGTGGAAATATCAATGAGAGCATTAGGAGCAGCTATAGCTGTATTAGTAGGAATAGGAGCAGCAATTGGAATAGGAAATGCAACAGCTAAGGCTGTTGAAGGAATAGCAAGACAACCAGAAGCAAGTGGAAAAATAACTACAGCATTAATGTTAGGAGCTGCATTTGCTGAAGCAACAGCTATTTATGGATTACTAGTATCAATCCTTTTAATTTTTGTTGGAGTAAAATAGTATTTTATTACTTCAGGAGGAAGGTGAGTATTTATGTTGATGGAAATAAACCCCAGCACTCTTATTGCAACAATAATTAATTTTATAATTCTTTTTGCAATTCTAAAGTATTTTTTCTTTGAAAAGGTTGAAGCAATAATAAATGAAAGAGAAAATCTTATAAATGATAAATTAGATTATGCTGAAGAAGAAGCGGAAAAAGCAAGGATGATAGCAATAGAAAATGAAAGAATATTAAAAAATGCAAAAGAAGAAGGGAAATTAATTACAGAAAAGCATAAAGAAAAAGCTGAAAAAGTATATGAAGAGATAGTTGATGATGCTAATAAGGAAGCTAAGAAGATTATAGAAAGAGCCAAAATTGAAATAAGCAGAGAAAAAGAGAAAGCAGAAGATGAATTAAAGAGAGAATCTATAGACTTGGCTATTGAGCTTTCTAAAAAGGTTATAGAAAAAAATATAGATGAAGAAAAGAATAGAGAATTAATTGGGGAATTTATAACTAAGGTAGGTAATTCATAATGTATGAACATTTAGACCGTAGATATGCATTAGCTTTATATGATGTAGCAGAAGAAAAAGGTAAAGTTCAGCAATATATAAATGATTTACGTGAGATATGTAATCTTATAGAAACAAATAAAGATTTTTATGAAGTAATTAAGCAGCCTCAAATTAGTACAAAAATGAAAAAAAGAACTTTTATAAATATTTTTAAAGGTCATATAGATGAAGAGTTATTGTCATTTCTATTAATTCTTATAGAAAAAGATAGAATATTATATTTAAAAGAAAAATTAGTAGAAATGGAAAAGATAGATTTAGAGAGAAAAAATACTCTTAAAGGTATTGTTAAAACTACCATTCCATTGACTGAAGAAGAGTTTAGTAATTTAGTATCTACTTTGGAGAAGAAATATAATAAGCATATAATTTTAGAGCAAATTATTGATAAGGAAATCTTAGGGGGAATTTATGTCAGAATCAATAATGATGTAATAGATGGAACAGTTAAATCTAAACTAGATGATTTAAAAGAATTAATGCTTAATTATGAAAAAAAGAAGGAAATGGAAGCAAAAAATACAGTAAAGGGCTTTGTTAAAACTACGGTTCCATTAACTGAAGAAGAGTTTACGAATTTAGTTTCTTCTTTAGAAAAAAAATATAATAAGCATATAATTTTAGAACAAATTATTGATGAAGAAATTTTAGGCGGAATTTATGTGAAGATTAATGATCATGTTATAGATGAAACAGTTAAATCTAAGTTAGATAAGATGAAAAAATCAATGTTTAGAGAAGAATTGAGGTGAAGCTATGAATATAAAGCCTGAAGAAATAACTTCCATAATTAAGAGAGAAATTGAAAGATATGAAAAAGAAATCAAAACAGTAGATTCAGGAACTATTATTCAAATTGGTGATGGTATAGCAAGAGTCTATGGATTAGATGATTGTATGGAAGGTGAGTTGTTAGAGTTCCCTAATAATGTTTTCGGTATGGCATTAAACCTAGAACAAGATAATGTAGGTTGTGTTCTTTTGGGATCAGAAGAAGGAATCAGAGAAGGGGACATAGTAAAGAGGACCAATACAATAGTTGAAGTGCCTGTTGGAGAGGCTTTACTTGGAAGAGTAGTAAATTCTCTTGGAGAACCTATTGATGGAAAAGGACCAATAAATAATGCAGGGTATAGACCTATAGAGGTTCCAGCACCTAGTATTATTGATAGAAGTTCTGTAAATGAACCTTTGCAAACAGGTATAAAGGCAATAGATTCTATGATACCTATAGGAAAGGGACAAAGAGAACTTATAATTGGTGATAGGCAAACAGGTAAAACTGCTATAGCAATAGATGCTATATTGAATCAAAAAGGTAAAGATGTAATTTGTATATATGTTGCTATTGGACAAAAACAATCAACAGTTGCAAATATAGTAAACACTTTGGAAGAATTTGGTGCCTTGGATTATTCAATAGTTGTAAGTGGTACAGCCTCAGAATCGGCTCCACTTCAATATTTAGCACCTTATGCAGGATGTAGTATGGGTGAATATTTTATGCACCAAGGAAAAGATGTACTTATAATATATGATGATCTTTCTAAGCATGCAGTTGCTTATAGAACTATGTCACTATTACTTAGAAGACCACCAGGCAGAGAAGCTTATCCTGGAGATGTTTTCTATATCCACTCAAGACTTTTAGAAAGAGCTGCAAAGCTATCTAAAGAAAATGGAGGAGGATCATTAACAGCTCTTCCAATAATTGAAACACTTGCAGGTGATGTAACTGCATATATTCCAACAAATGTTATTTCAATTACAGATGGTCAAATATTCCTAGAATCAGATTTATTCCATTCAGGACAAAGACCCGCAGTAAATGCTGGTATATCAGTATCAAGAGTTGGAGGAAATGCACAAATAAAGGCAATGAAACAAGTTTCAGGTACTTTAAGATTAGAGTTAGCTCAATATAGAGAACTTGAATCCTTTGCTCAATTTGGATCAGATTTAGATAAAGACTCTAAGAAGAGATTAGAAAAAGGTAAGAGATTAGTAGAAGTATTAAAGCAAGATCAATATTCACCTATGGCAGTAGAGAAACAAATAGTAATTCTTTATGCTGTAGTTAATGATTTGCTATCAGATATTAAAGTTAGTGATGTTAGAAGATTTGAAAGAGAACTTTTAGAATATATGGATACTCACAATAGAGATTTATTAAAGAAAATAGTTGAAGATAAAACTTTAAATGATGAAATAAAGAGGGAATTAGATAACTCTATTGTAGAATTCAAAAAATTATTCTTACAAGATGCATAGCTTATATAGCTATGCAATTCTTTAGGAGGTGGAATCTTGGGATCAGCAGGACTTATAGCAATAAAAAGAAGAATAAAGTCAGTTGAAAGTACAAGAAAAATAACAAAAGCTATGAATGTTGTAGCCACTTCTAAACTTAGAAAAGTAAGGAAAGAGTTAAATGGTAGTGAGGATTATTATAACCTATGTGAAGAGATAGTTAATAAACTAATAGCTTCATTGCCAGAAGATTACGAAAGTTCCTTCTTTAATACAAAGTCTAATGACTTAGATAAATTATATATTGTTATGACTTCAGATACAGGTCTTTGTGGAGGCTTTAATGGGAATGTAGTTAATAGTTTAAATGAAATGATAGATGATAAAAACTCTAGCAGAATAGTTGTAGTTGGAGGAAAAGGAATTTCATATATGAAAAAATATGGACTTGATACTGTAAAAGAGTATGTAGAAATCCCTGATATACCTACAATTAAAGAGGTAAGGGCTATATATGACGACGCAGTATATATGTTTAAAAATGGTGAAGTAGGTGAAGTTAATTTAGTATTTACTGAATTTAAATCTG
The DNA here is from genome assembly GCA_934746015.1 of uncultured Clostridium sp. Lineage (GTDB taxonomy): Bacteria > Bacillota > Clostridia > Clostridiales > Clostridiaceae > Clostridium. Next base: position 8,344 of record CAKVEW010000052.1, on the reverse strand, counting down.
CTATAAAGCAAGAAGTGAAAATTGAAAAATTATTTCCATTAGAAATACAAAGTGAAGTTTCAGAACAATTTTTAATAGAACCTAGTTTAGAAGAGGTTTTAAATTCTAGTTTAGATATATATTTCAAATGTAAAATAAGAAGAGCTATGCTACATTCAAAGGTTAGTGAACAAAGTGCTAGGATGACTGCTATGGATGGAGCAACACAAAATGCCAATGATATCTTACATTCATTAAACCTTAAGTATAATAGAATTAGACAAGGAATGATAACTCAAGAAATATCAGAAATTGTAGGAGGGGCAGAGGCTCAAAAATAGTAAGGAGGGATTACTGTGCCTGGAAAAGTAGGAAAGGTAGTTCAAGTAATTGGACCTGTAGTAGACATTAAATTTGATTCAGATTCTTTACCTAATATTTATAACGAAATTAGAATAGATATGGGAGATAAGAATTTAATAGCTGAAGTTGAGCAGCATATGGGTGACGATATAGTTAGAACTATAGCTATGGAATCAACTGATGGATTAAAAAGAGGTATGAAGGCATTAGACATGGGAAGATGTATCTCTGTTCCTGTTGGAAGAGAAGTACTAGGTAGAGTATTTAATGTTTTAGGTCATCCTATTGATAATGAGGGGGATGTATTAATTAAGGAAATGTATCCAATTCATAGACCAGCACCAAGTTTTAAAGAACAATCATTGGAACCTGAAATGTTTGAAACAGGAATAAAGGTAATAGACCTTTTAGCACCTTATCAAAAAGGGGGTAAAATAGGTCTATTCGGTGGAGCTGGAGTTGGAAAAACAGTTCTAATACAAGAATTAATTAATAATATAGCTAAAGAACATGGTGGTCTTTCTGTATTTACAGGGGTTGGTGAAAGATCAAGAGAAGGTAATGACTTATACTATGAAATGAAAGAATCAGGAGTTATAGATAAAACTGCCCTAGTATTTGGACAAATGAATGAATCTCCTGGAGCTAGAATGAGAGTTTCATTAACTGGATTGACTATGGCTGAATACTTTAGAGACCAAGGTCAAGATGTGTTATTATTTATAGATAATATATTTAGATTTACTCAAGCAGGTTCTGAAGTATCTGCTTTACTTGGAAGAATTCCTTCAGCAGTTGGATATCAACCTACTCTAGCTACTGAAATGGGAGCTTTACAAGAAAGAATTACATCAACAAAGAATGGATCTATTACATCTGTTCAAGCAGTATATGTTCCAGCTGATGACTTAACTGACCCAGCACCAGCTACAACATTTACTCACCTTGATGCAACAACAGTTTTATCAAGAAGTATTGCTGAACTTGGTATATATCCAGCTGTAGATCCGCTTGAATCAAACTCAAGAATATTAGATCCAAGAGTTGTAGGTAGAGAGCATTATGATATTGCTACTGAAGTTAAGAATATACTTGAAAGATATAAGGAATTACAAGATATAATTGCGATTTTAGGTGTTGATGAATTATCAGACGATGATAAGAAAGTAGTTGCAAGAGCTAGAAGAGTGCAAAGATTCTTATCTCAACCATTTACTGTTGCAGAGCAATTTACAGGAATGCAAGGAAGATATGTTCCAGTAAAAGAAACAGTAAGAGGATTTAAGGAAATATTAGAAGGAAAATATGATGATTTACCAGAATCAGCCTTCCTTTTTGCAGGAACTATAGAAGAAGTTATAGAAAAAGCTAAAGCATTAGCATAGGGGATGCGGTTATGAGTAATATTTTTAAAATAACTATTGTTTCCCCAGGTAAAAATCCCTTAGAATTTGAAGGGGAAGGATTGATAACATCTACTATTGATGGACAGATTGAATTTAAAACTAATCATGCTCCTGCAATTATTAGTACAATTCCAACTACAACAACAATAATAAATGGTTCTAGTAAGGAAAATTTATTTACATCATCTGGAATAGTATATATAAAAGATAATGAACTTAAATTTTGTTGTGACTCAGCAGAAATAGCTTCAGATATTGATAGAGAAAGAGCTTTACAATCAAAAGAAAGAGCTGAAAAAAGATTAAGTGAAAAGAAGGATATTGATATTGAAAGGGCTAAGAGAGCATTAGCAAGGGCGAATGCAAGAATTAGAACTTTAGAGATTAATAATTAAATTAATTAGTATATAAGGGAGCTGCTTAGTACAGCTCCAATTTTATAATATAGAATAAGTTAATTTTAGAAACTCCGTAAGGAGTTTTTTTATTTCCTAGGAATTTATAAGAATATAATATCTGTATCCTTTTTTTATTAAAATTTATTTAATTAATATTAAGAGAAGAATCTAAATGAAATGTATTTTGAAATTTTTAGATACTGACAATTAATCACAAATTTCTACTAATTTTATATATTATATTATGACTATTATTTTTGAATAAAAATAAAAAAACTGGACAATAATCATAAAAGAAAGGTAGGGGGAAGCATGAGAAAATATTTAAGAATACTACCTATATTAACCTTTGTTTTATTAGTTGTCGGTACAGTTCCAGTGAAATCTGAATTAATTTCAGATGATTTTTATTTTTTAGAAGATAGAATTATTAACTACGGGACTTTTATAGAAAATGGAGTTAGGTTAGAGTATAGTACAAAAAATGCTGTAGAAGATGAGATACTTAAATTGAAAAATAATTTTGAAAAGCAATTTAAAGTAAAGGTAAATATTGATAATAACATTATTTCTATAAATCAAGCTTATAGAGAGATAAAGGCAATAGTATGGAGAAATAAAGGTGATACAAAGGTTCAAGTTACTTATGTAAATAATGATAATAAAAGTACTACTAATCAATTAAAGAAAGAACTAGAACAAATTCAATATTTTGCAACTAAAAATATAAAATATTTTAATTTTGTAAAGGTAAAAATAATAGAGGAACGAAAGCAGAATATTTTAGATTTACTAAAGAGTAATGTAGATGAAAAAACTCTGGAAGAACTAAATATTTTAAATGGAAAGGTTGCAAAAGGAAAATTAATGGATGGAAGTAAAATTAACTTTTCCTTTATGACATATGATGAAGAAAATTATTTAGTTATAGGAACACCAGTGATATTCATAACATACTAACAATATATAATGGAGGATAATATGGAAAAAATTATAGTTGAAGGTGGTAATAAACTAAGGGGTGAAGTGAATGTTAGTTTAGCTAAAAATTCTGTTTTACCTATAATAGTTGCAAGTATTTTAAGTCCAAATGACATAGTTATAAAAAATGCACCTATGTTAGAAGATGTAGTAGTATTAACTGATTTATTATCAGGTATGAATTGTGATATTGAAAGTAATGTAAATAGTGATCTTAAAATAAATACATCTAATTTAGAAAACACTAATATGAATAGTGAATTAATTAGGAAGATGAGAGCTTCTTTTTTAATTATGGGGCCGATGTTGTCAAGATTCGGTAAATGCAGAATATCAATGCCTGGAGGATGCAATATAGGTAGTAGACCTATAGACTTGCATTTAAAAGGCTTTAAACTTTTAGGTGCAGAAGTAGATATGGAGCATGGTTATGTAGAAGCCAAAGCAAAAAGATTAAAAGGAAATAGAATATATTTGGACTTCCCATCTGTAGGAGCAACAGAAAATATATTAATGGCAGCAGTTTTAGCAGAGGGAACAACTATTATAGAAAATGCGGCAGAAGAGCCAGAAATTTGGGATTTAGCAAACTTTTTAAACTCAATGGGTGCAAAAATTCATGGAGCTGGAGTAGGTAAAATTACAATAGAAGGTGTAGATTCATTAAAAGGAATAACCTATAAGCCTATATATGATAGAGTTGAAGCAGGTACATTTATGGTGGCAGCAGCTATAACAAATAGTAAGATCACTATAAATGGTGCAAATGAAGATCATTTAAGACCAACAATAGAAAAATTAAAAGAATGCGGAGTTATATTTAAAAATATAAAAGAAGATACTATTTTAGTAGATGGCACAGAAACAAAGTCGCCTGTAGATATAAAGACATTACCATATCCAGGATTTCCAACAGATATGCAAGCTCAAATGATGGCTTTGCTTTCAGTTACAAAAGGTTCAAGTATTATTACTGAAACTGTGTTCGAAAATAGATTTATGCATGTTGCTGAATTAGTCAGAATGGGAGCAAATATAAAAATAGATGGAAGAACAGCAATAATAGAAGGTGTAGGAACTTTAACAGGATGTGATGTTAAGGCAACAGATTTAAGAGCTGGTGCTGCTATGATATTAGCAGGTCTAGTAGCTCAAGGGAAAACAGAAATTAGCGAGTTATACCATATAGATAGAGGTTATGTTAATATAGAAGAAAAATTTAGGGGATTAGGAGCTAATATATATAGAATTGAAAAATAATGTTATCTTAAATTGAATATTCTACATTTTCAATAAGGAGTTGTCTTTAGACAACTCCTATAATTTTATTTAAATTAACATTAAAAGTTCAAGTAAAAGATATTAAATATTAACTTAACATAAAAAAATAAGTTAAAGTATATTTGTGAATTTAAAACATATATTTAATTGTATTACTAAAAAGGAGGGATGATTATGAAAAGAGATATTTCATCTACTATAATATTTAGTATTTTAATATTAATACTTATGATTGTTGCACCAATTTGTATAATTAAATCTATGCCAGTAAAAGCAAATGATAAAGGTGAGATTTTACAGACTATTGATGAAAAGAAAGATATAGTATTAGAGGGTAAAGGTATTATTAGAGTGAATATTACAAAAGAAAACAGGATAGAAGAAGTTCCTATAGAAGAATATGTGAAAAGTGTTGTTTCGGGAGAAATGTTAGCAAGTTTTGATGAGGAAGCTTTGAAAGCACAAGCAATTGCAGCAAGGACATATATTGCAGCAAAAAGATTTAGGCCATGTGATATAGCCAATGGAGGAGATGTATGTGATACAACTCACTGTCAAGTATATATAAATAAGGATGTAAGGCTTGAAAATTGGGGAAGTAATGCAGAAGAATATTGGAATAAAATTTCTAATGCAGTTGAAGATACTAAGGGGATGATATTAACATATAATGGAGAGTTGGTTTTATACCCTCAATTCTTTTCTACTAGTTCTGGAATGACAGAAAATGCAGTAGATGTATTTTCTAATTCTGTTTCATACTTAGTCTCTACTGAAAGTAAAGGGGAAGAAATAGCACCGAAATTTGCAACTGAATTCCCTTTTAGTATAGCTGAATTTGTAAATAAAATTAATGATAGATATCCAGAGGCAGGTATAACTTATGAAAACTTAAAAGATAATATTGAAATATTAAGCAGAAGTGAGGCAGGAGGCATTAAGGAATTAAGAATAGGAGAAACTAAGGTAAGAGGGTTAGATTTTAGATTATCATTAGGATTAAGCTCCACTAATTTTGAATATGTTATAAATGAAAATGAAATAGTATTTAAATGTAAAGGATATGGTCATGGGGTAGGAATGAGTCAATGGGGAGCTAATGTTATGGCTAAGAGTGGAGCTAATTATAAGGAGATATTAACTCACTACTACACTGGAGTAGTGATTAATGATTTAACATTTAAAGAATAATCTATAAGAATTTAATAGTAAAAAGAAGACTATCTAAATAATGATTGTAAAAATCTGTTATTTAGGTAGTCTTTTTTTATTAAATATATTTGAGCATATTAAAATATGCAAAACTGGTTATTATTACAAGTGTGAAAGGAATCAAAATGTTGATAATTGTAGAAATTTGATGTAAACAAATATACTTGGATTTGTATTAATTTACTATAACAGGCAAGAATACAAAAAGGAGGTGTTGATATGAATAAAAACAAAAAAGATAAGGTAAAAGACTTTTTCAGAAAGGAGGGCTTTTATTTAGTATTATTCCTTTGTTTATGCGTAATTGCTACTGTTGCTGTAGTGACAACTAAAAGAAATAAGTCATTAGAGGAAAGCAATAAAGCACAAAATGAATTTACTTTAAATATTGATGATAAAGAGACTTCTGAAGTTAAAAAGCAAAATGCTGAAAGAGTTGAAGTGAATGGAGATGGTGAGTTAGCTCAAGATGACAAGGATATAGCTTCTAATGAAGAAGGTGTTAGTGTTTCATCAGGAACAAATACTCAAGTTGTATTTTCGAATCCTATAGATGGGGTAATATCAAGAGGATATACATATCCAAAGCCTCAAGCTATGTCTGATGGAACTAGTAGAAATATCAGAGGAATAGATATAAGTGCTTCATTAGGAACTGAAGTTATGGCAGCTGCTGTTGGTGAAGTTAAAGAAGTATCAACAAAAGTAGAAGAAGGTAATTATGTAATTATTGCGCACTCAAATGGTTTATATACAAAATATACCAATTTATCAAATGATATTAGGGTAAATCTTGGTGACAGAGTTACAGAAGAAACTGTTATAGGAACTGTTGGAAGTAGTTCAAAGATATTTACTAACACAGAATTTGGAGAACATTTAAATATACAAGTTCAAGATTCAGATGGTAAGGATTTAGATCCAACAGCTTATTTTACATTTAATGAAGAATAATTAAATGAAATTGTCTTAAATAGCTCAAAATTAAAAATGTAGAATGTAAAATGTAGAATTGTTGATTTAGTTTAGAGCAAATTAATAAAAGTATATTAATTTTAGAAACTCCTTTAGGAGTTTCTACCTCAATTTTACATTTTTCATTATTAATTTTATATTAAGAGGCAGTTTTAAAGTATATGAATAGATTTTATTATAAAGGAGGTAATATTTTTGAAGGATTATATAGAAGAACGAGTTTTAGAAGTGGCAAAATATATTATAGAATCAAAAGATACAATTAGAAAAACTGCAAAAGTATTTGGAGTAAGTAAAAGTACAATTCACAAAGATATGACAGAAAGATTACCTAAGATAAATCCAACAATAGCTAAGGAAACCCATTCAATATTAGAATTAAATAAGGCGGAAAGACATATTAGAGGTGGAAATGCTACTAAAATTAAGTATAAAACTTCTGGACAATAGAATTAGGTAAATAATCCTTTATTGAGATATAAAAATATTGAAGGTTTACCATATTCCATATATAATTAGAAATAGGGCAAATATTGTAAATTTTTATATATAAGTTATTGTTTTATTTAATTATATAGTTTGAGATTAGGAGTGAACAGGAATGTGGTTTTGGAAGAATAGGAGTAATATAGGAATTGACTTAGGAACTTCGACAGTTTTAGTTTATGTTGAAGGTAAAGGTGTAATATTTAAAGAGCCATCAGTAGTAGCTATAAATAGAAATAATAATAATGTACTTGCTGTCGGTGAAGAAGCAAGGAAAATGATAGGAAGAACTCCTGGAAATATTGTGGCAGTAAGGCCATTAAAAGATGGAGTTATATCAGACTATGAAATAACAGAAAAGATGTTAAAGGAATTTATAAGAAAAGCTTATGGAAAAAGTAAGATAACAGCTCCTAAAGTAATAGTATGTGTTCCATCTCAAGCAACTGAAGTGGAAAAAAGAGCAGTAATTGATGCTGCAAGAAATTCAGGAGCAAAAAAAGTTAACTTAATCGAAGAGCCACTAGCAGCAGCTATTGGAGCAGGGCTAGATATAACTAAACCTAATGGTTCTATGGTAGTAGATATTGGTGGCGGGACTACTGATATAGCTGTAATTTCATTAGGTGGAATTGTTGTAAGATCATCTATTAAGGTAGCTGGAGATACTTTTGATGAGGCTATAATTAAGTATGTTAGAAATAAGTACAAGATAATGATAGGTGAAAAAACAGCAGAAGAATTAAAGGTTACTGTTGGTTCTGCATTGAAAGATTCAAGAAAATTAACTACAACTATGAAGGGTAGAAATTTAATTACTGGATTACCAGATGAGATTTCTATTACTTCTAATGAAATTAATGAAGCATTAAAGGAATCTGTGTCACTAATTGTAGAGAGTGTCAAATCAGTATTGGAAAAAACACCACCTGAACTTGCATCTGATATAATTGAAAGAGGAATTTTAATGACTGGTGGAGGTTCTTTATTGTTTGGATTAGATAAATTAATAGAACTTGAAACTGGAGTTAATGTTGAAATTGCAAATAATTCTGTTGAAGCAGTAGCAGAGGGAACAGGTAAGGTTTTAGGATATTTAGATAAATTAGATATTAATATAAATATAAATGAAGACGAAATCACTTTAATTGAATAAATGTAATTTCTACATAAAAAAAGGAGCAAATTTTGAAGTGCACCCCAAATGTTAGACACAATATCTAACATTTGGAGGTGTATTTTTTATGTCAAAGTATTCTTATG
>CAKVEW010000051.1 GCA_934746015.1 uncultured Clostridium sp. | reverse complement strand
GGATTATTTAATATAGGTACTCCTGGGCAAATGCTATTTGGAGGATTTTGTTCAATAGCAGTAGGGCTAAGTTTAGACTTACCTAAAATCATATTAGTTCCTATAGTAGTTGCTGTTGGGATTATTGGTGGAGCTTTATGGGCAACAGTTCCAGGAGTTTTAAAAGCTAAATTTAACGTACACGAAGTTGTATCATCTATAATGATGAACTGGGTGGCTTACTGGATAGTTTATTATATGGTGCCACAATACTTTAAAGGTGAATTCTTAGAAACTGAATCTAGAATGTTATCAGAATCAGCTACTTTAAGAGTAAAATGGTTATCAGAAATATTTAAAGGTTCATATATAAATTTAGGGATTTTCTTAGCTTTAATAGCAGTTTTAATAATATGGTTTCTTCTAAATAAGACAGTTTTAGGATATGAATTAAAAGCTGTTGGATTTAATAGATTTGGTGCAGAATATGCAGGTATGCCTGTTAATAGAAATATAGTTGTATCAATGATGATAGCAGGTGCTTTATCAGGACTTGCAGGAGTAATACAATATACAGGAAATGCCAATATAATGCAAATAGGAGTAATGCCAAGCCAAGGATTTGACGGAATAGCAGTAGCTTTACTTGGTGCTAGCAGTCCTATTGGAGTTATTTTCTCATCATTATTCTTTGGAGTATTATATGTAGGAAAAGGCTTTATGAATGCAGCTGTAAAAGTACCACCAGAACTTGCCGATACTATAATGGCTACAATAATTTATTTCGCAGCAACTAGTATGGTAATGGATAAAATAATAAAATGGTTTAAAAAGAATAGAAACAAAGGAAAAAAAGATAATTCCTCTGAAAGGGTGGTGGGAAAATAATGTGGAGCATAATTGAACAAGTTTTTCCATATGCAATTTCTTATACAATTCCTTTATTAATAACAGCTTTAGGAGCACTTTACTGTGAAAGAAGTGGAATTGTAAATATAGGTTTAGATGGACTTATGATAGTTGGTTCTTTTGCTGGAGCACTTACAGTATCTAAATTACAAGCAAATGGAGTGGCAGGAGCTTTATGGATTGGCTTATTAGTAGCAGTAATAGTTGGAGTATTATTCTCATTACTTCATGCCTTTGCAAGTATTAACTTAAATGCAGATCAAGTTATAAGTGGTACAGCTATAAATATGATAGCAGGTGCTTTAACAGTATTTCTAGCTAGGAATATTACAGGAAGTGGTAATATAAGGGTAACTAATGGATTTATTCCAAAAGATATTCCAATACTTTCAGATATACCTGTAATTGGACCACTTTTCTTTACAAAAACATATGCTACTACTTGGTTAGTTTTATTAATATTAATTTTAAGCATATTTATACTTTATAAAACTAGCTTTGGATTGAGATTAAGATCTTGTGGAGAACATCCTCAAGCATCAGCAGCAGCAGGAATAAGCGTATTCAAGATGAGATATATAGGAGTTATGATATCTGGAGGGATGTCAGCTTTAGGTGGAGCTACAATTCTTTTAACATATTCAGGAGAATTCAATGGTAGTGTTTCAGGACTTGGATTCCTTGCTTTAGCAGCATTAATATTTGGACAATGGAGACCTCTTGGAATATTAGGAGCAACATTCTTCTTTGGATTTGCTTCAACTATTGCAAATGTTTCACAAGCTATACCATCATTAGCACAAATACCAGGGGTTGTATTAAAAACATTCCCATATATAGTTACATTAATAGCTTTAGTATTATTCTCTAAATCATCACAAGCTCCAAAGGCAGCTGGAGAGCCTTTCGATGCAGGAAAGAGATAATAATAGGTAAGAAGTAAAAGGTAATAGTGAACAGTTAATATAGTAGGTAATAGCGAATAACTAAGAAGTAAAAATTAATAGATAATAATTAGATAAGAGATAAGTATTATATTATTTGATTTGGAGTGGAAACAGGTCCTAATGAATATAATATTTATCTCTTTTTTTAGCATTTAGGAATATTTATAAAAATATTTTTCTATGAATTATTACCTTTAGTTTTGAAGCTTATTTATTAAGTTATAATAAATAATGGTAAATTATAAATTAAGTTAGTATAATAAATATATTAGCAATAAGCAAATAAAAAAATAGAATTAAAAATTTTAAGGGGGAAACAAAATGAAAAAAGTCAGAATTGCTTTAATGGGGTTAGGCAATGTTGGACGTGGTGTTTGGATGATATTAAATTCAAACAAAGAAGAGATTGTGAAAAGATCAGGCTATGAAGTGGAGGTAGCCAAAATATTAGTTAGAGATATTAATAAAAGCAGAGGAATTGAAGTTCCTAAAGATCTTTTAACTACAAACATTAATGACATAATTGAAGATGATTCAATTAAGATTGTAATAGAAGTAATGGGTGGAATTGAACCAGCTAGAGAATATATGTTATTAGCTATGGATAGAAAGAAACACATAATAACAGCAAATAAAATGTTACTTGCTACAGGTGGAGATGAACTTTTTGAAAAAGCTGATAAAGAAGGTGTAATGTTCAATTATGAGGCAAGTGTAGCTGGTGGTATTCCAATAATTAAAGGTATAAATGAAAGCTTGACAGCTAACAAGGTAGAACGATTATATGGTATAGTAAATGGAACTACAAATTATATTTTAACTAAGATGGATTATGATAATTTAGATTTTAATTATGCTTTAAAGGAAGCCCAAGAAAAAGGATATGCTGAGGCTGATCCAACATCAGATATTGAAGGATATGATTCGCAATATAAATTAGCAATATTATCTTCTTTAGCCTTTGGAACTAAAATTAAAGTAGAAGATGTTTATAGAGAAGGTATTACTAATATTGAAGCTATAGATATAGAATATGCTAAAGAATTTAAAAAAGTAATAAAGTTATTAGCTATAGTTAAGGATAATGAAGGTGGGTTAGAACTTAGAGTACATCCAACTATGATACCAGAAAATCATCCACTAGCTAATGTTAATGATTCATTTAATGCAGTGCTAATACGTGGAAATGCTGTTGGGGATTTAATGTTCTATGGGAGAGGTGCAGGAGATTTACCAACTGGAAGTGCTGTTGTTTCTGATTTAGTAGCTATATTAAGAAGTAACATTGATATGGATAATTTAAATCCAGTAGTAAAAAATAATTTATGGGAAAAAGAAATAAAAAAAATAGATGAAATAAATAGCCAATATTATATTAGATTATCAGTGGATGATAGAACAGGTGTATTAGGAGAAATAACTTCTGTTTTTGGAAGTGAGAATGTAAGCTTGAGATCTGTTATACAAAAGGGTGTAGATTCAGTAAATGAAAATAATGTAACATTGGTTTTAGTAACACATGATTGCAGGGAAGAAAATCTTAGAAATGCAATAAATAGTGTTTGTAAGCTGGAATCAGTATATAAACTAAATAGCTTAATTAGAATTGAAGATTTTAATTAAAATAGTAATGATAGCTGTATTAATATTATACTATTATGTTAGTATTTCATATTAATACAGCTTTTTTATAATTAAGTATTTTAAATGAAATAGAAATTCATTTTTAATTATTAATAATTATTGTTGAGAATATTCTATTAAAGTACTATAATAATAAAAAAACAATAGGAGAAAATTAAATGAGTATTAAATCAATAAATAGCAGTCAAGCTGAAAAACTAATTAAGGATATAGAGGATTTAGTAATTTTAGATGTTAGGAGACCTAATGAATTTAAAGAATCTAGAATTGTAAATTCAATAAATATACCAGTAGAAGAAATAGAGTGGGAAGTAGATGAACTAGAGAAGTTTAAAGAAAAGCCTATTTTAGTATATTGTAAAGTGGGAGTTAGAAGTAGTGTTGCTTGTAATTTTCTTGAGGAAGAAGGTTTTAGCAACTTATATAATTTAAGAGGCGGAATATTAGATTTCAATGGAGAAATTGAATAGAAAAATATTTGTACATAATAATTTAGTATAAAATGCAAATTAATAGGTTAAAATAAAGATGTAAAATAATTGACAGGTCTAAAAAAACATGTTAAAATAACTTATGTGTTAAGTAGAAACAGCCGTTTCTCACCTTACGGCATAGCTTAGTAGGGTAATAGTTTAGTAATAATAACTAGTTATATACTAGATTTTATACGTACTAGAGGACGGCATAATATGTCCTCTATTTTTTGTGTGTTTTTAGATAATATTTTGGAGGTGACTTGGTATAAGTAAGGATTTTACTTGTAATGAAGCTATAAGAGTTAAGGAAGTTAGATTAATTGATGCAGATGGTGCTCAATTAGGAGTTGTTCCTACAAAGGATGCTCAAAAAATTGCAGAAGAGAAAGAATTAGATTTAGTAATGATTTCTCCGAATGCTAATCCACCAGTATGTAAAGTGATGGATTTAGGAAAGTATATTTATGAGCAATCTAAGAAGGAAAAAGAAGCTAAGAAAAAGCAAAAGGTTACTACTCTTAAGGAAATAAGATGTAGTTTAACTATTGAAGAAAATGATATTGCAATTAAAGCAAAAAATGCTAGAAAGTTTTTATTAGACGGGGATAAAGTTAAAATCACTGTTAGATTTAAAGGTAGAGAAGCACAATTAGGACATATAGGACAAAGAATTTTAGAAAATTTTGTTTCGAAGTTAGAAGATGTTTGTGTAGTTGAAAAACCAGCAAAACATGAAGGCAGAAATATGACAATGGTTTTAGGCCCTAAAAAAGCATAACTTGAGAGGAGATTAGTATAATGCCAAAAATGAAAACCCACAGAGGTGCAGCAAAGAGATTCAAAAAGACTGGAACTGGAAAATTAAAAAGAGCTAAGGCTTTCAAGAGTCATATATTAACTAAGAAAAGTTCAAAGAGAAAGAGAAACCTAAGAAAAGCAACTTATGTTTCAACTACTCAAGAAAAAGCAATGAAGAAATTATTACCATACCTATAATATAGAGGTTTTTAGGAGGATTAAACATGGCTAGAGTTAAGAGAGCAACTAACGCTCGTAAGAATCATAAAAAAGTATTAAAGCTTGCAAAAGGTTACTACGGTGGAAAGAGCAGATTATTTAAAACTGCTAATGAATCAGTAATCAGAGCTTTAAGAAATGCATATGTTGGAAGAAGATTAAAGAAGAGAGATTTTAGAAGACTTTGGATAGCTAGAATCAATGCAGCTACAAGAATGAACGGACTTTCATATTCAAAATTCATGAATGGAATCAAATTAGCTGGAATTGACATGAATAGAAAAATGTTATCTGAAATTGCTATAAATGATCCAAAAGCATTTGCTGATTTAGTAGAATTAGCAAAGAATTCTTTAAAGTAGCATATAAATAAGCCTATAGGGTAGAGAAATCTACACTATAGGCTTATTTACTTTTACAAAGATTTTATATAAATATAATTTTAATATAAAATTAACAAGGAAAAATAGAACAAAAGATGTATAATTATAATATAATAAATGATAATTAACAGTGGTATAAAAAAGAGGGGATTTATATGAAGATAGGATTAGTTTTATCTGGAGGGGGAGGAAAAGGTGCTTATGAACTTGGGGTTTGGAAGGCATTAAAAGAACTAAAAATAGATAAATATATTGATGTATTTTCTGGAACATCTATAGGTGCCTTTAATGCAATTCTATTTGCACAAGATAATTTAGAAATAGCAGAGGAATTATGGGAAGAAGTAACTATGGATAAAATTGTTCCTATAAGTAAGTTTGACTTATTAAGAAAAGGGCTAGGCCTATTTATTGGATCAAAGAACATGAATTTTGCAAAAAAATATTTAAATCAAAAAATATATGAAGGTGCAGTTTCTAAGGATGGTGCTAAGGAGATAATAGATAAATATCTAGATATAGAATGTGTTAAGAAAAATAAGAAAATATGCTATGCTGCTTGTACAGAATTACCAGATTTTAATGTTAAATATTTTAAAGTTAATGATTATACTGTAGATTTAGGGAAAGAAATAATAATTGCATCAGCATCATTACCTTTAATATATGAAGCAACTGAAATTATGGGTGGAAAATATATAGATGGTGGAATTGTGGATAATACACCAATACAACCTGTCTATGGAGAAGGTTGTGATATAATTATAGTTGTGTTACTATCAAAAGATTCTAGAATAGATAGATCATTGTATCCTAATACGCATATTATAGAACTTTATCCACGAAATCTAAATGAAAGTGTTATTAATGGAACTTTAAATTTAGATGAAGAGGCTAAGAAAAATAGAATAAAAGAAGGCTATGAAGATACTATGAGGAGTATAGAGCCTATTTTGAAAATGGCTGAATATAAGATTATTCTAGAAGAAAAAGAGGAATTCCCACGACTTTTTAAGATATATAATTACTTAAAGTCATTATTTAGTAGGAGTAAAGGGAAAAATAGTAAATTAAATGCGTAAAATTAGCTGCCGCAATAGTCATAAATGAAAATGTAGAATTACTGAAGTGAATTTTAGAAATATATTTATTCTATAAACTACACAGGAGTTACTTCTTTAATTTTACATTTTACATTCTGCGACAGCATTTTTTAAATTGCCTTATAATTATAAGTTAAACCTTCATATACAAATTCTTTATCATTAATACTTAATAAATCACTAGGCTTAATTAAGCTAGGGATTTTATCAGAAGTATATATTTCGCTTTTTATTAATAGATGTGAAACAAATTCTGAACAAAAATATCTATTATTCCTTTTAATTGGTTTATTAATTGCCACACCTATTAAGCCAAGAAGGCTATACCTATATTTTTTTTGATCTTGTAAAAATAGCTCAAGTTCATTTCTTAATAAAATGTATTGTTTATTGCTAACTTCAATTTTATATATAATACATTGGCTATTTTGAAATTTCTTATATACTCCGTCTCTTAAGTTTTCTTCAACTAGCCCACCTATAAAGGGATTGCTTGGAAATATTCTTCCAAATGAATACATTTTTTCAAAAGTATCATCAAAACTTAAGGAGACATGTACATATTTATCTTTCGTATAATAATTAATGCATTTTGATAGTATTGTCCCTGTGCTGGAAAATACTAAGTAAATATTCTTGTTGCTCATATCTTAATCATCCCCCGATAAAATAGTTAAAGATAAATATATAAGAATTATATAATATAATTCTTAATATATCCTTAAGAAAATATAAAAAACAATAAAATTATTATATAAATATGTTAAGACTAAATTAAATATTAGTTTATGATAATAAAATTAGGGTTTCTAACGAAAAATAGAAATAAATAATGATATAATTTATTATGGTTGATTTATAGGAATGATAATTAAGAGGTGAGGATTTGAAGAAAAATGCAATGCAAAGAGACTTTAAAAAATTGAAATCTCAAATTAATCATATTGAGGAAATAGCACATAATTCAAAAGTAGGGGCATTGATTGAACAGGAGTCTTCTCTTAGAAAGAAGATAAGACAACTTATTGATATGGAAGATCAAGGCTTTAAAGATTATAAAGATGTAAGAGATAGGTATGAAGAATTATTAGAGTACATTTCTAAAAGATTATTAGATGATTATAATAAAAAGCATAATACTGATTTTGATTTTTATCAAGTTATAAGAGGAAATTATAATAGTTTTATTAATTCTGGTTTTATGACAGTATTAACTAAACAACATATACCTAAGTTAATTTCTAAGGAGTTTGAAGAAAACTTCCCTAAAAATCCTAAAGACGAATATAAATTAGCAAGAAATATAAAAAGAAAAGTATTTATTCATCTTGGAGAAACTAACACAGGGAAAACATATACAGCTATGGAAAGATTAAAGGAAGCAAAAAATGGTGTATATTTATCTCCATTAAGAATATTAGCCTTAGAAAATTATGAGAAGTTAAATAATAGTAAAATAATATGTAATCTTTTAACTGGAGAAGAAGAAATACTAAAGGATGGAGCTACTCATACTTCTTGTACAATAGAAAAAATAGATTTAAAAAAGGAATATGATATTGCAATTATAGACGAAATACAAATGATAAGTGATTCTCAGAGAGGAGCTGCTTGGACGAGAGCACTACTTGGACTTAGATGTAAGGAAATTCATATATGCGGGGCCTTAAATGCTAAAAAAATAGTAGAAGAAATATTAAATGATTGTGAAGATGATTATGAATTTAAGGAATATAAAAGAAGTATTCCTTTAGAAGTAGAAGATAAAAACTTCTCTTATGATAATGCAGAAGAAGGAGATGCTATAGTAGTATTCTCTAAGAAAAAAGTACTACAAATAGCACAGCAATATTCAGAAAAAGGAATAAGGACCAGTATTATATATGGAGATCTTCCACCAGAAGTAAGAAGAAAGCAATATGATATGTTTATAAACAAAGAAAATAAAATTCTTGTAACTACTGATGCTATAGGAATGGGAGTAAATCTACCTATAAAGCGTATAATATTCTTAGATACCCAAAAATTTGATGGTGAAGAAATAAGAAGTTTAACATCACAAGAAGTAAAGCAAGTAGCTGGTAGAGCTGGAAGAAAAGGAATTTACGAAGTTGGATATGTAGCTACTGTTCGTGATAATCAAAAGTTTATTAAAGAAAAATTAGAAGAAGAGGATACTATAATAAGAAAGGCAGTTTTAGGGCCATCAGAAGCTATATTGAATATAAAAAGTTTACCTTTAAATGAAAAGCTAGCTTTATGGTCTACTAGGGAAGATGTTTTAAATTATTATAGAAAAATGGATATAAATGAATATTTAATAATTTTAGATAGAATAAAGAAATATAAATTAAAAGAAGAAACTCAATGGGAATTATTAAAAGTACCTTTTGATATTTCTAAAGATGAGCTTATGGATACATTCTTAGGCTATGTAGAGGAATTATTTATATTAAAAAATAATGTAATAACTAAACCTCAATGTTTTAAGGGAAATTTAGATGAGCTTGAAGTTTATTATCAAAGAATTAATATGTATTATTCTTTCTGTAAGTTATTTAAACTAGAATTTGATTTTAAATGGATATATGAAGAAAGAATAAAGATAAGTGAGGATATTAATGAAATATTAATTAGGTTATAATTAATATGATATAATAGATTTATTAAATCCTTGAAAGGAAGATAATATGGAATACAAATTTAAATTTGATGAAAAAGAATATATTTTAGGAGAAGATAATTTAGAATACTTTACTAATGATGAAAATGAAGAGCTTAATGGAATAGATGAAGTAAAGGTATTAGAATTATTAGCAAATAGTGATAAAGTGGATTTTCAAAAAGCTTATTACGAAACTTGTTGTAGCAATTGTAAAGAAGGAAAAGAAGAAAAGAAAAAGGTATTTGACTTCTTAGAATTTTATTTTTATGCATATGGTAAAAATAATAACTTTATAACTAGTAGCATAGATAGTGAATATGATGGAAAATCTTTTACTAGACTTAATAGAGAGGGAATTGTTGATAAAAGTTATATTGTAACAGTTATAGTTTGTAAACATTGTGGAACCTACTCTATAGAAATAGAAGAATTTGAGTTATAAATAATATTAATGTATTAAAAATTATTTAGGGTATAAAATACATTTGAAAGGATGTGTTATTATGCCTAAGAATACTAAGACTGAAACTCCTAAGCAAAAAGGTACAAGAAGACAAAGATTACATGAAAATCAAAATAATGTAGGTAATGATAAAAATAAGCCAGAATATACAGATTTTGAAGGAAATCCAATATAGAAAAAGGAGCTGCTAAGTCAGCTCCTTTTTTCCTGTAGAATTAATTATTAAATTTAAAGTAAATTAGTAAAAATTGTTAAGAAAAAATTACAAAGATATAAAATGCAAAATAAAAAAATAGAATTATGATATATTGATTAATATAAAAATAGAGAGGTGAAACTTTGAAAAAGAATATAGATTTATTAATTGGATTTATACTTATTTTATATGTAATAGTAATTAATTTTACATTTGGTAGGATAACCTTTAGTGAAGTTTTTTTATTTGGAGGCATAGTATTAATAATATACCATTTTATAAAAGTAAAAATTAGGAATAAAAATCTATTTAATTTATTTAAATTTATAGTATCAATTGGATTAGTTATATTTATTGTAGTTCAAATTGCTATTATTATATTTCCAAAGAGCAATAGTGGGTATTCAAGATATATAGTTATTTTAGGTGCTGGAATAAAAGGGCAAACACCTAGTTTAACTTTATCTCAAAGACTTGATAAGGCTATAGAATATATTAATTTTCAAAATAATGATTTTAAGATAATAGTTTCTGGGGGAAAGGGTAATGGAGAAGATATATCTGAAGCTGAAGCTATGAAAAAATATTTAATTAAAAAGGGAATAAAGCAAGAAATAATAATGGAAGATAAATCTAGAACTACAAAAGAAAACTTGATTTTTTCAAAGGAAATTATAGAAAAAGATTCTAATGGGAAAATAGAAGATATAGGAGTAAAGATAGTTACTTCTGATTTTCATGCACTAAGAAGTAATTTAATTGCTTCAAACTTGGGATATGAAGAAAGAAGCTTTTTTACCAATAGAACTCTACCTATTTTAATGCCGGTTATGTATTCAAGGGAATTTTTTGCACTTATAAAATATTTTCTATTAAGATAAAAATTGTAATTTATTAAAGGTAATTTTAGTTTTCTGTAGAATATAAATATATACATTACAAATTAATATAATGATAAATCTAATATTATATCAACTTTAGGAGGGAAACATAATGAGTAGAATTGCAGAATGCTCTGTAATTATAAAAGATGATTTCAATAATATATTTATTGTTAGGAGAAAAACAAAAAGAAATGAGCCAAAGTTATGGTATATAGTAGGAAAGAAGATAAGAGGAAAAGAAACTGAAGAAAAGTGTATAGCAAGAGCTATAAAAGATGATTTAAAGTCAATAATTTTTAACTTAGAAAAACTAGGGGAAACTAAAGTTAATGATGAAAAGGATGAATCATGTGCTGTTTATTTAGGAGAGCTAAAGGAAAAAGTAGTATATGGAAATGATATAGCTGAAGGTAAATGGGTTAGTGCAAAAGAATTAGAAAATTATGATTTAGCAGAATATGAAAAAGAAAAGATTTTATTTTATATAAATAAGTAAGAAATTATTAATAGTATTTAATAAGTAAAAATTTTAAGATGTTAATTTTTATTATAGAGCTGTTTATACAGCTCTATTTATATTTATTAAAGGGATTGATAAATAATTAACTATTGACATAAGGAAGTATTATACTTATGATGGAAATGAAGAATGATAAATACACATTTGTTTTGTAAATTTTATTTATATTCATTTGTATATTTATTATATAAAACTAATTATAATATTTGTCTGACAAAAAAGAGAAATCTGATTTGAAAGGAAATAGATAAAAGTATATTAATAATAAAGGTTATTAATTAAACTATTTATAGTTTAATTTTTTCTAGTAATTTTTATTATTAATATAAATCCTGTTTTCTTTTAGGAAAGCAGGATTTTTTTATTTTTTAAATAAAAAATTGTAATTTTTAGAGAGTTTTGGGGGAGAAGTATGAAAATTGCTGTTATTAGTGCAATACTTGAGAAACCTAGTAAATGCAATGCTAATTTTAATGAGGTTGTGTCAAGCTTTAGAGGAAGTATAAAGGGAAGAATGGGAATCCCTTTAGATGATGAAACATCTGTTATATCAATAGTTGTAGTTGGAAGCTTAAATGAGATTAATAGCTTAACAGGAAGACTTGGAAATATAGAAGGTGTAACAGTAAAAACCGCTATTAGTAAAAAGGAAGTAGGGATGTAAATAATGTAGAATGAATTATGTAATTTTATATTCTACATTTAAAATTTGGAGGTATAGGATGAATATAAAGAATATAATTGATAAATTATATGGAAATAATAATGCTAGTAGAGAGGAACTTGTATTTTTATTAGATAATCTAACAAAAGAAGATAAGGATTATTTAGTGGAAAAAGCTAATGATACTAGAATGAAAACTTATGGAAATACAGTTTATATGAGAGGCCTTATAGAGTTTACTAATATATGCAAAAGGAATTGTGTTTATTGTGGAATAAGAAGAGAAAATAAAAATGCAGATAGATATAGATTATCTTTAGAGGATATTCTAGAGTGTGTGGAAATAGGAGATAGATTAGGATATAAGACATATGTACTTCAAGGTGGAGAAGATGATTACTTTACTGATGAAAGAATGATAGAAATTATAAAATCAATAAAGAGTAAATATCCTAATAATGCAATTACTTTATCAATAGGGGAAAGAAGTTATGAATCTTATAAAAGGATGTTTGATGCAGGAGCAGATAGATATCTTTTAAGACATGAGACTGCTACAAAGGAGCTATATGAAGATCTTCATCCAGGATCAAGCTTTGAAGAAAGAAGAAAGTGTTTAAGGGACTTAAAAGAAATTGGATATCAAGTTGGAGCAGGATTTATGGTAGGGCTTCCGAATCAAAGTACTAATGATTTAGTTAATGATTTACTATTTGTAAAGGAATTTGAACCTCATATGTGTGGAATAGGACCTTTTATACCACATAAGGATACTCCATTAAGAGATAAAAAAGGCGGAACTGTGGAGATGACAACAACTATATTAGCAATAGTTAGGCTATTACTACCAAATGTTTTATTACCTTCAACTACTGCACTAGGAAGCATAGATCCTATAGGCAGAGAAAAGGGTATAAAAGCTGGAGGGAATGTAGTAATGCCTAACCTTTCCCCAACAAGTGTAAGAGAAAAATATTCTTTATATGATGGGAAAATATGCACAGGGGATGAAGCTGCAGAGTGTAGAAAGTGCATAGAAGGAAGAATAAATAGAGCTGGTTTTAAGGTAGAAATTACAAGAGGTGACAATATAGCTTGGGCAAAAGATAATGGCTATTATAAAGTTAATAAAGGTAATATTCAACTTGAAAATATAAGATTAATATAAATTAAAGTATAGGGGTGTATTAAATGTTTATTGATCATGAGTATATTGAAAGAATTTTAGAAGAAGCTAAGGGAGCTACTAGGGAAGATATTAAGGCGGTTTTAGAAAAGGCTAAAAAAAGAGATGGATTATCTTATGAAGATATAGCGGTATTATTACAAGCAGAAGATAAAGAAGATATGAAAGAAATATTTAAATTAGCTGGAGAAATAAAAGATTCTATATATGGAAAAAGAATAGTAATTTTTGCTCCTTTATATGTTAGTGATTATTGTGTAAATAATTGTGTCTACTGTGGGTATAAGAGGACTAATGATTTTTCTAGAAGAAAATTAACTATGAAAGAGGTAGCAGAAGAAGTTAAAATATTAGAAAAAATGGGGCATAAGAGATTAGCTTTAGAACTTGGAGAAGATCCAGTAAATGCACCAATAGACTATGTATTAGAATGTCTAGAAACTATTTATTCAACTCAAAATGACAATGGTGAAATAAGAAGAGTTAATGTTAATATTGCTGCCACAACTGTAGAAAATTATAGAAAGCTTAAAGATGCTAAAATTGGAACATATATATTATTTCAAGAAACATATCACAAGCCAACTTATGAGGAAATGCATCCAAAGTCTTTAAAGGGAGATTATAATTATCATTTAACTTCTTTTGATAGAGCTATGGAAGCTGGAATAGACGATGTTGGTGCTGGAGTTTTATTTGGACTTGCTGATTCTAAATTTGAAGTTTTAGGACTTATGATGCACAATAAGCATTTAGAAGATAAATATGGAGTTGGTTTCCATACAATATCAATGCCTAGATTAAAGCCTGCTTCAGGAGTAACACTTAAAGAATTCCCTAATTTAGTAGATGATGAAATGTTTAAAAAATTAGTTGCTATTATAAGAATAGCAGTTCCATTTACAGGAATAATAATGTCCACTAGAGAAACAGAAGAAATGAGAAGAGAGCTATTAAGATATGGTGTATCTCAAATAAGTGCAGGTTCAAGCACTGGTGTTGGTGGATATAAAGAAAGAGAAGAAGGAAAATATGATAGTGTTCAATTTAAAACTTCTGATGATAGAACACCTTTAGATGTAATAAAATCAGTATTAGATGATGGATATATTCCAAGTTATTGTACAGCTTGTTATAGAAGAGGAAGAACAGGAGAAAGATTTATGAAGCTTGCAAAGAGTGGAGAAATCCAAAATGTTTGTGAACCAAATGCCATAACTACTCTTTTAGAATTTGCAATAGATTATGGTGATAAAGAAATATTAGAAAAAGCAGAAGCTGTTATAAATAGAGAAAAGGAAAATATTAAGAGAAAAGATATTAAGGAATTATTAGAGAAAAACCTAGAGAGGTTAAGAGCTGGAGAAAGGGATCTATATTTATAGGAGGGTTATATTATGAATTCAACACCCAATGCAAATAGAAAACATATTGCTATTTATGGAAAGACAAATGCAGGTAAATCATCATTGATTAATAAGCTTTTAGGCCATGAAGTATCTTTAGTTTCAGAAAAGGAAGGGACTACAACAGATCCAGTTCAAAAGGCTATGGAATTAATACCTGTAGGTCCAGTATTATTTATAGATACAGCTGGATTTAAAGATGAAAGTAGTCTTGGAGAAATAAGAACCAAAAGGACCTTAGATATATTAAAAAGAACAGACATAGCAATTTATCTTTTCGATGCTTTAGATATAGATTTAGAAGAATTTAATAAAGTTAAAAGAAGCTTTAAAAAATATAATATACCTTATATTGTGGTTGTTAATCAAATAGACAAATTAAAAGAAGAGGATATTACTTTATTAAAAGAAAACAATAAAGATTATTTATTCTTATCTTCATTAACGGGAGAAGGAATTGAAGGATTAAAAGAAAAGCTCATTAATATTCTAAAAGAGGAAGAAGATGAACTTCCTATAGTTGGAGATTTATTACCTTATGATAGTAAAGTAATAATGGTAGTACCAATAGATTCTGAAGCCCCAAAGGGAAGAATAATACTACCACAGGTTCAATGTATAAGAGATTGTTTAGACCATGGAATTAAAAGCTATGTAGTTAGAGATACTGAACTTGAATCAGCATTAGAAGATATAAAAGATGTAGATTTAGTAATAACTGATTCACAAGCTTTTAAAGAAGTAGATAAAATAGTTCCGAAAGACATTAAGCTAACAAGCTTCTCTATGTTATTTGCAAGACAAAAAGGAGATTTTGAGGAGTTTATAAAAGGAGCCTTTAAAATTAAGGAACTAAATAAAAATTCAAAAATTTTAATAGCTGAAAGTTGTACTCATAATGTTTCACATGAAGATATTGGAAGAGTAAAAATACCTAAGCTAATAAATAAATTTGTGGGTGAAGAATTAAGCTATGAATATAGTATTTTCCATGATTTCCCAGATGATATAGATAAATATGACCTAATTATTCATTGTGGGGCATGTATGATTAATAGAAAAACAGTAATTAATAGAGTTAATGAGTGTAAAGAAAAAAAAGTTCCTATAACTAATTATGGTATAGTTTTAGCTTATCTAAATGGAATACTAGAAAGAAGTTTATCTTTGTTCAATTTAAAAATAGATGATATAATGTAAAAGCTAAATTATACAAAGGAAAAGGGGAATTATAATGAAAGATTTAGTTTTAGAATCAAATAGATGTTATCTTTGTAAAAATCCAAGATGTCAGGCAAATTGTCCAATTAGTACTCCTATTCCAGAAATAATTGATTTATTTAAAGATGGACAAATAGCAAAGGCAGGAGAAATATTATTTAAAAATAATCCACTTTCTTTAGTTTGCTCAATAGTTTGCCCTCATGAAGATCAATGCACAGGGAATTGTATTAGAGGAATTAAGAGTGAACCGGTGAGATTTTGTGATATAGAAAGACATATATCAAAATATTATTTAGAGAATGTTAGATTAGAAAAAGAAGCAGAATTAGATGAAAGAGTTGCCATAATTGGAGGAGGACCTGCTGGTATAACAATTTCCTTTATATTAGCACAAAAGGGTTATAAGGTTACTTTATTTGATTCCCATGATAAAATCGGTGGAGTATTAAGATATGGTATCCCAGAGTTTAGATTACCTAAAAGCATTATAGATAACTATGAAGAAAGATTAATTGAATTAGGTGTTAAAATAAGACCAAATACTTTAGTTGGACCTGTACTTACTTTAGATAAGCTTTTTTATGATGGATATAAAGCAATATTTATAGGAACAGGGGTATGGAATCCTAAAACTTTAAATATAAAAGGGGAGAGCTTAGGTCATGTGCATTATGCAATTGATTATTTAAAATCACCTGATGTTTATAACTTAGGAGATAAAGTATGTGTAATAGGTGCTGGAGATGTAGCAATGGATGCAGCAAGAACAGCAAAGAGAAATGGAGCAAAAGAAGTATATATTTTATATAGAAAGGGTATGGAAAACGTACCTGCAACAAAGGTTGAATTAGAAGGAGCAATTTCAGATGGAGTTAAATTTGAATTATTCAAATCTCCTTTAGAACTAACTGAAGAGGGAGTAAAATATATAGAAACAGAAAATGTTGTTGGTGATGATGGTAGAATAAGTACTTTAGCAATAGAAGGGAAAGAAGGATTATTTGAATGTGATTCTATAATAATTGCTGTAAGTCAATCTCCTAAAAATAATATTGTTTCAAATACTACAGGACTTGAAACAAATAAGTGGGGATTATTATTAACTGATGAGTATGGCCATACAACAAGAGAAGGCGTTTTTGCTTCAGGGGATGTAGTTACAGGGGCTAAAACTGTAGTAAGAGCAGCATCACATGCTAAGGTAGTAGCAGAAGAAATTGAAAAGTATATTTTGAAAAATAAATAAAAGTTGTAAAAGAGACCAAATGTAATAAAATGGTACCTATGAACAGGACACTTTGAAAAAAAGTGTTTCGTTTATAGGTATTTTTTTATGTATAATATTAA
>CAKVEW010000050.1 GCA_934746015.1 uncultured Clostridium sp. | reverse complement strand
TCTGAATAGTCTCTAATTTTAGAGACTATTTTTATTTTAAGGTAAATCATTTAATGATTTAAATTCATAACCTTGGGATTTTAATTCTTGTATAACATCTTTTAAAATTTTTGCATTTGTATTAGAAACTGCATGTAGTAGCATTATAGAACCAGGATGAGCACCACTAACTATTTTTTTAATTGCAGCATTTTCTTCAGGTTGATTATCAACTAACCAATCTTTGTATGCAAAACTCCAAAATATAGTTTTGTAGCCCAAATCCTTAGTTTGTTTTAATGAATTTTTAGAGTATTTCCCCATAGGAGGTCTAAAGAATTTAGGCATATCTTCTCCAATTAGAGATTTATATTCATTTTCAACTTCGGAAAATTCCAATTTAAATTTCTCAGTATCTTTTATATTAGCCATTGATGGATGATGAGAGGAATGATTACAAACTAAGTGTCCTTCTTCTACCATTCTTTTAACTATATCAGGTTCTTGTTTTATATATGGTTTAACAACAAAAAAAGCTGCAGGTACTTTTTCTTCTTTTAGTGTATCTAATATTTTGGGAGTATTACCATTTTCATATCCTTCATCAAAAGTTAGATAAAGTACCTTTGAGTTAGTATCACCTACATAATAACTATCATATATAGATAAAAAACTCGCCGATTCTTTTGGTTGTTCTGGTGTCTTAGAATCACCTCTTTTAACAAAATACCAATTTAATTCTAAGTCATCTGATGCTGTAGCCTTTAATGTTGTTAAGTTAAATATAGAAAAACAAGTTATAAATAATAATATTATTTTTTTAAAATTTTTCAAAAATCTCGCCTCCTCTATATTATTTTTATCTAAAATATTTCTTTTACTCTGGAAATAGAATGAAAGCAACCTATTAATGAGGTTAATAGCTTTATATATTGAAATAATTTCAATAGTAGAGTATAATTTTAAAGATGTGAATAAGTAAAGAAAGGAATGTACATAGATGAATTTAGGAATAGTCGGTTTACCTAATGTAGGTAAGAGTACTTTATTTAATGCAATAACAAAAGCTGGAGCTGAATCAGCAAACTATCCTTTTTGTACTATAGAGCCAAATGTTGGAGTAGTAAGTGTACCAGATAAGAGATTAGATGTTTTAGAAAAAATGTATAACACTAAGAAAAAAGTTTATACAGCTGTTGAATTTTATGATATAGCTGGATTAGTTAAAGGGGCATCTAAAGGAGAAGGATTAGGAAATAAGTTTTTATCTCATATAAGAGAGGTATCTGCAATAGTTCATGTAGTTAGATGTTTTGATGACGGAAATGTAGTACATGTTGAGGGATCAGTTGATCCTATTAGAGATATAGAAACTATAAATTTAGAATTAATATTTGCTGACTTGGAAGTTCTTGAGAGAAGAATGGAAAGAACTATGAAACAAGTAAGATCAGGAGATAAAAAGGCTAAAGAAGAATATGCTTTAATGGAAAAGGTAAAGGCTCACTTAGAAAAGAATTTACCAATAAGAACATTAGAAGTAACTGAAGATGAAGAGGAAATAATAAAAGGATTATTTTTAATAACTTCAAAGCCAGTTCTTTATGCTTGTAATATATCAGAAGACGATATGATGGAAGGCAACACAAATAACCAGTATGTTCAAAAAGTAAAAGCTCATGCTGAATCTGAAAATTCAGAAGTTGTAGTAGTTTGTGCAAAACTTGAAGAAGAACTATCAGGATTAGAAGATGATGAAAAACTTGAAATGTTAAGTGAATATGGTTTAACTGAATCAGGTTTAGACAAATTAATAAGAGCAAGTTATAAGTTATTAGGATTAATTAGTTATTTAACTGCTGGAGTTCAAGAAGTAAGAGCTTGGACTATAAAAGAAGGAACAAAAGCTCCACAAGCTGCTGGTAAAATTCATTCAGATATAGAAAGAGGATTTATAAGAGCTGAAATAGTTTCTTATGATGATTTAGTTGAATGTGGTTCTGAAGCTGCGGCTAAAGAAAAAGGTCTTTACAGATTAGAAGGTAAAGATTATGTTATGAAAGATGGAGATGTTGTTAATTTTAGATTTAATGTTTAAAGTTTAATAAATAAAAAGGTTGATTTTTATCAACCTTTTTATATTTTTAGATAATATACTATTTAATATCAAATAATCTTTCAGCAGATAAATCTCCACAATGTGGGCAAGTAGTATCTACTGGGCCATCACCTGCACAAGCTTCACAATATATATCGTAACAGTGAGTGCATTTATAAACAATGTCTCCTTTTGTAGTATTACCACAATTAGGGCATTTACTTTCATCGTAAATCATGTAATTTTAATCCTCCGTTTATTATTTTAATTCTATAGCATCTTCTAAATTTACTTTAAAAGCCTCTCCATCATTCATTAGAATGTGACCTGATGAATAAGGCTTACCATCTAGAGTTATTACTACATTTTCAACATTAAAATAGTCACCAAAAGTATTAGCTATTGCAGTAATTATACTAGATTCAGCACCACCACCTAGATTTTGTGCACTTACAAAATTTGAAGAAAAGTCTAAAGTAATTGTAGATTTATCCTTATCTAAATTTGAAGAATTTAAAGTTATTTCACTAGAAAGTGAAGGTGGTATTTCATCATTTGGTGATTTCTTTAATTCATCAACTAAAAGATTTGATGAATTATCACCAGTAACTTTTATAGTTGAATTTATGTAGACAATTTTATCTGATATTGCATCATAGTAATATATCTTAGCATTTTCTTGCTTTTCAGTATCATTTTTATCTACTGTTTCAGTATCCTTTTTATCATTATTAGTATTGTCTTTTTCAGAACTTGTACTATTATTTACTGAAGAAGAATTACTAACTTTATTTTCTCCATTTGTTCCAGCCTCAGATGATTTTGAACAAGAAATTAAAGAAACTGGTATAAGTAATGATAATGATATTGCTAATAAACTTTTTTTCATATAAACTCCTCCTTTTAAAGTAAATTAATTTAATGTGATATTAATAGGCTTATTATAACATAATAAGTAAACTGTTACAATTTACATAAAAATAAGGAATTTTAAATATGTTTTCAGTAATGTTTGAAAAATAGATGTAAATATCATATAATATAAAACATCGGCTTAAACATGATTTATTAAAGTCTAAATACCATAAAAAAGGAGAAAATAAGTAATGCAAAAAACAACAGAGATAAAGAACGAAAGATGTTCAGAAATAATAAGTATTATTAAAGAGGTATGTAAAAGTAATTTAAATGAAGAATACTTGTTTCTTGCAGAAAACTTATGTGAAGAAATATTTAAATTAGATAACTCTAAATTAAATAAGGGTAAGGCTAATTCTTGGGCCTGCGGAATTGTTCACTCAATAGGTATAATAAATGGGTTATTTACGAATAAATCTACTATAGATATTAAGGCTTCAGATTTTTACAAACTATTTGATGTAAGTAGTAGTACAGGCCTTTCTAAATCTAAAGAAGTAAGAAGTATGATAAATATAGATGAGGGAAAATGGTTAATATCTTTAAAAGAGGAAAATGAAGAGGAAAATAAAAATTGTGAGGTCATTTCCGATTCAAAAGTTAAATATGATGATATAGATAATAAAACTTACATACAAGAAGAACCTGTTATTAAAGAAGATAAGAATTTACTTGAAGCAAATAAAATTGCTAATGAAGCATGGAATCAAAAGAACTTTAATAAAAAGGTTAAATTAGCAAAAGAAGCATTAATGCTAAGTGATAAATGTTCTGAAGCTTATATAATTCTATCCTATGATAATTCTATAAGTAAAGATGAGCAAAAAAAATTATCTAATAAAGCTGTAGAAGTTGCTAAAGAAGTTATAGGTGAAGAAAACATAGATAAATTTATAGGTAAATATTTAGATTCAGAAATAGCTAAACCTTATTATAGTGCAAAATATAGACTAGGTAATTTACTATGGAGTATTAATGAAAGAAATGAAGCAATACAAGAGTTTACAGATTTATTAAGACTATGTCCTGAAGATAGACTATTAATAAGAGGAGTATTACTTTCTTGGTTAATTACAGAAGGCCTAGATAAGGAAACTGAAGAAATATTATCAAGGTTCAAGGATGATTATCTTTCAGCTACTAAATTTTCTAAAGCACTTTACTTATTTAAATTAGGCAAATTAGAAGAGGCAGAAAGAGCCTTAAGGATTGCAAATGCCTCAAATCCATTTGTAATTAGTTATATTACTAAGCAAAAAAGACTTCCAAAAGTTCAACCTGAATTTAAAAGCTTGGGATCAGAAGAAGATGCAATTTATTATGTAAGGAATGCAGAAGCTGCATGGGATACTGTAAATGGAGCTAGAAATTGGGT
Source organism: uncultured Clostridium sp. (assembly GCA_934746015.1). Lineage (GTDB taxonomy): Bacteria > Bacillota > Clostridia > Clostridiales > Clostridiaceae > Clostridium. Next base: position 12,758 of record CAKVEW010000050.1, on the reverse strand, counting down.
AAAGGAAATTAAAAATAGACTTTAAAAACTGCCTTTAAAATATACCTCATGGTGCTATTGCAGCATGAGGTATATTTTTATTTCAAATTATTATTATATATATTTACTAAATTTAAAAGAAGTTTGCTAGTACCTTCTATTGTATAAATAGAAGGAGGCATATTTTCTTTATTTAATAAATATTCCATCTTTTCAATTTTGTTATGAAAAAATAAGTTGTAAAGATTTTTATAATAATTATGGGGAAGGCCATTAATTATTTTCTTAGAAAGTTCTTCTGTAGGAATGAAGGAACTATCTAATATTTTTTTATATATTAAATAATAAAGCATAGAAATAGAGGTTTTCCCCACTTGTCTATAGTCATATTTTTTTATATCATCAAAATCTTTTTCCAATGTATTAAAAAAATCAATTGTAGATGAATCTAAAGTAAAAATATCTTTATTTAAGTAGCTTATTAATGAGTTTGTATAGAAGGAAATATTATTTAAAAAATTCCACAAATCATTTACATCAAAGGGTTCTATAGATATATTTTTTGCAATTTCCATATACATATCTGTTAGTATACCTTTTGTAGCATAAGAAACATCTCCATTTCCGCAAATAGAATAATTTCTAATTATATCAAAAGCTATCCTCTTATCTTCCTTTAACCCAATTGCATATTTACCATCACTATTAAAGAAATTTAAAGTAGAAATTGAAAAATGAATTAAAGAAATTAAAGCTAAATAAGAATAGGATATATTACTAACTCCTATAGAAAACAATGTAATAAATATAAGAAAATCAAAAACCGGACCTAGCCAAAAGTATATTCTTAACTTCTTTAATAAAATACTATATTCAAATTTTGAAGATAAATTGATTGAATCAAAATGCAATCTACTAGTAATAAAATTATCATCTAAAAAAGCTACTTTAAACTTGTATTTTGAATTTTCTTTATACAAATGAAATGGAATGATATAAAAACTAGTAGTTTTAAATCTTAGTATTAAAGAAGCTATATAATGAATAAGTTCATGAATAAATAAAATACAGTATTCAATAATAAAAATTTTAAAAGCTATAATTACATAACTCATAAGCATCTTTCCTATATATTAATCTTAGTAATTAATATACTGTATTTATATTAAAAAGTGATTGTTTTTGCAAATATATTATCTTAATAAATTGGCTTTTATGATATAATAAATGAGCAACTTTAATTATAAAGGAGAAAAAAATGAATATACAAATATTTGGAAGAAAAAAGTGTTTTGATACGAAAAAGGCAGAAAGATATTTTAAAGAAAGAAAGATTAAATTTCAATATATAGATATAGATTTAAAGGGACTAAGTAAGGGAGAACTTAATTCTATAAAGAGAAATATTACAATAAATGAGCTTATTAAAACAAGTGCTAAAGAATATAAAAATTTAAACTTAGATAAAATAAGAAGCTCAGAAATGAAGGAAGAAATTCTACTTAATAATCCAAAGTTATTTAACTCTCCAATTGTCAGAAATGGTAATTTAGCAACATTGGGATATAAAAAAGAAGTTTGGGATAAATGGGAGTAATAAAGTAGGGTGAACCAATGATTAAAATCAAGATACAAAAAGGAAAAAATGATAAGTTAAGCTTTAAGATTAATATAAAAGATAATGATTTAAATAAATATAAATTTTTAAAAAGAGCATTAATGGAGGGTAAACAAATAAAAGGTAATTTTAATTATGAAATTCCTTTAAGGTTTTTAGTTCCAATAGTAAATAATATAGATAAGGATAATCTATCGATAGATAGATATAGTAAATTAGAATTTCTAGAGTTTTATGATGAGTTTGAGGAAAAATATTATTCAAGTTTAACTGCTACGCCAAAGTTTATGAAATTATGGAGACAAGAGAAGTGTCCATATATATTTAAAATTAAAATTGATCCTAATACTTTGGAACTAACTAAGGAAGTAGCATTTAAAAAAGTAAATATTAAATTTGAATCTATATTATAAAAAAGAATCAAAGCCCATGCTTTGATTCTTTTTTATAATTAATGAAGGAGATGAATTTATATGGATTAGCTAAAAAGCTAATAGCTAATATAGTATATGAAAAATAAATAAATGGTGATACTAAATTTTTTGTAAGTTTATACAATTAAAATAATAAATATTTCATTGTATAATTAATCTATTAACTATGAGATAAGGGAGAGAATAATATGGATAAAACTTATAATTATGGTCCAGGTTCTTTTAAAACAATAGATGAAGGTAACGAATTAAATTGGCTTATTGGGAATGGTATAGGGGGATTCTCTAATGCAACAGTAGCTGGCGGGAGTGCAATACTTCATCATGGTTATTTAGTAGCATCTTTAAATCCACCAGTAAATAGATATTTAATTTTCACAAGGACTGAAGAAGAAATAAGTATAGATAATAGAAATTATGATTTGACTTCTCAAAATTATATAAATGTTTCAAAGAATGGTCAGAGATATCTAGAAAGATTTAGCTTTGATTCTATTCCTGAATATGGCTATAGAGTTGAAGATGTTCATATTAAAAAAACTATATCTATGGATTATGGTTATAATACAGTAGCTGTTTGTTATGAAATTAAAAATGGTATGGATGATATAAATTTTAAAATAATACCTGTATTTAACTATAGATTATCAGGAGAATCAATAGAAAAATCAAAGTTAAAATTTACTGAAGAGTTGCTAGATAATAGATTAATATTAATTCCAAAAGAAAATAAAGATATAAAAATTATTCTTCAATCTTCAGAAGGTGAATTTTATGATAGAAGATTAATTCCAACAGATATGAGTACTCCAAATTATTTATATGAGGAAAATAATTATTATAATATTGAAAATAGAACAGGATTTTTAGGGCTAGATAATCATTATACTCCATATGAAATAAATATAAGCATAAAGGCTATGGAAATTAAAAGGATGTATATTATATGCTCCATTGAAAAAGAAATAAATAAAAATGGCTTTCAAATAGAAAGGGAATACAAAGATAGAGTAAATAAATTAATTTTACAAGCAGGATATAAAGATAATTTTGGAAAAAATTTAGTTAAAGCTGCAGATCATTTTATTGTAAAAAGAAATAGCACAGGACTTAAGACAATATTAGCTGGATATCCTTGGTTTACTGACTGGGGAAGAGATACAATGATTGCCTTTGAGGGATTAGTATTATGTACAAAGAGATATGAGGATGCTAGAGAAATATTAGAATCCTTTGCAAAGTACATAAGAAATGGATTAGTTCCGAATCTATTTCCAGATGAAAATACAGAACCCTTATATAATACTGTAGATGCATCCCTTTGGTATTTTCAAGCTGTTTATAAGTATTTGAAATATACAGGAGAAGAGGCTGATTACAAGTTTATAGAAGAAAAGATATATGATAAATTAGTTGAAATTTTCAAGGCATATTCCACTAAAACATTATTTTCCATAGGCATGGATGAAGATGGTCTTATATTTGCAGGCTCTGGTTTTGATCAAGTAACTTGGATGGATGTAAGAGTGGGAGATTTAGTAGTAACACCAAGGCATGGAAAACCAGTTGAAATAAATGCCCTTTGGTATAATGCACTATGTATAATTGATGAATTAAGAATTAAATTTAATAAAGAAGATTTAGGATATAACAAACTAGCAGAAAGGGTTAAAATAAACTTTGAGAAAAAATTCTGGAATAATGAGAAAAAATGTTTATATGATCTTATAGATGAGAAGGATGATAAAATTAGACCTAATCAAATATGGGCAGTATCTTTACCATTTTCTATATTATCAAGGGAAAAAGAAAAGCTTGTAGTTAATATAGTCTATAAGCACTTATATTCTACTTATGGATTAAGATCCTTGTCATTTATGGACAAAGAATACAAAGGTAAATATATAGGAGCTCTTATAAATAGAGATTTAGCATATCACATGGGGACAACTTGGAGCTTTTTAATAGGGCCATTTATTACATCTTATTTAAAGATAAATGATTATAATGAAACTTCAAAAATTAGAGCAAAGGAAATGCTATCAGTATTTGAAGATCATATGAGAGATGGATGTATTAATGGAATAGCAGAAATATTCGATGGTGATTTTCCTTCTACTAGTAGAGGATGTTATACACAAGCCTGGGGAGTAGGAGAAGTTTTAAGAGTTTATAATACTTTAGATAAAAAATAGTATTAATAAGCATTTTTAAATATCAAAATGATAATTTTTATTAATATGATAGAGATAAAGTATTAATAGTCTTTTAAGGAATTAAAATAGTACTATTTATCATTTTAATATTATTTTAATTAAAAAGACCTTTAAAGAATGAAGAAATATATAGAAAAAGGAGTCTTTAATGTTTTGGCACATTTATTGCTTTAAGTAATAAATGAAACTTTAAAGACTTTTTTAGATTTTAAATTTCAAAACATATAGCTATGTGAAAAAAATTAAACGATTACTTAGACGGGTAAAGAATATAATCATTATCGATTTGAGAAGAATTTTTCAATTTGATAATAGTATATATTTTATAGGAGTTTATTAAGGTAAACTTTTAAGTTAAATGAGGGGGTTTATTAATATGTTAGAGGCGAAAAAGAAAAATAGTAGAAGTACTTCTATATTCGATATATATGGAGTACCAAGCTTTAAAAAAGCTATGCCATTATCTCTGCAACATTTACTTGCTATGATAGTTGGAAATGTTACACCTGCTATTATAGTTGCTGGTATTACAGGAATGGACTTAAGCGACAAAACTTTATTAGTTCAATGTTCATTATTTATGGCTGGAATAGCTACATTAATGCAATTATATCCAATATGGAAATTAGGAGCTGGTCTTCCTGTGGTTATGGGAATAAGCTTTGCTTATGTACCAACATTAACAGCAATAGGTTCAGCTTATGGAATTGAGGCCATTTTTGGTGCTCAATTAATTGGAGGTATTGCAGCAATAATTGTAGGTGCATTTATTAAGCCACTAAGAAAATTATTTCCACCATTAGTTGCTGGAACTGTTGTTTTTACAATTGGATTATCATTATATCCAACAGCAATAAGATATATGGCAGGTGGAGCAACATCAACTGATTTTGGATCACCTATAAATTGGACAATTGCCATGGTTACTTTAATAGTAGTTTTATTTTGCAATCATTTTACAAAGGGATATGTAAAGTTAGCTTCTATATTAGTCGGAATAGTTGTAGGATATATATTTTCTATTGTTATAGGAAAAGTAGATTTTACTGCAATTTCATCGGCAGGATGGGTACAAGTACCAACTCCACTTCATTATGGAATGAGGTTTGAACCTTCAGCAATTATATCAATGGTTATTATTTATGTTGTTAATTCTGTTCAAGCTGTGGGAGATTATTCAGCTACTACAGAAGGTGGTTTAGGTAGAGAACCATATGATAGAGAACTATCAGGAGGAATAATGGCAAATGGTGTATCAAGTATATTAGGAGCATTCTTTGGTGGATTACCTACAGCAACCTATAGCCAAAATGTAGGAATAGTTGCTATGACTAAGGTTGTAAGCAAATATATAATAATGCTTGCTGCTTCTTTCATGCTAATAGCAGGATTTATACCAAAGTTTGGTGCTTTAATTACAACAATACCCCAAAGCGTTTTAGGTGGAGCTACAATAATAGTATTTGCAATGATTACTATGACAGGAATAAAAGTAATTATAAAAGATGAACTATCAAGTAGAAATATAAGCGTGGTTGGACTTTCTGTTGCACTAGGTATGGGTATAACACAAGTACCAGGAGCTTTAGATGCTTTTCCAAGCGCTGTTAACATGGTTTTTGGAAGTTCTCCAGTTGTAATAACAACTATAACAGTAATAGTATTAAATTTAATACTACCAAAACAAACTATTGAAGATGAAGATAATGAAAGAAGCAAAATAGAAAGTTAAAAGAAAAATAAAATATAAAAGATTACTAATGAAGTAAGAATAGGGTTATTATCAAAATGAGAAAATAGATTGATAATTATCATAGATTCTCGAGTGATGTATTGATTAAAATTAATTTACATGAGGGGGAATATATTACTATGATACAAATAGGAAAGAGGGAAGAGAGAAGTACTTCAGTTTTTGATTTAGAGGGTGTACCATCATTAGAAAAAGCAATACCATTGTCTTTACAACATTTACTTACTATGATAGTTGGAAATGTAACACCAGCCCTAATAGTTGCAGGAACAACAGGTCTTGGTTCAAGTGATACAACTCTTTTAGTACAATCTTCATTTATAATAGCTGGAATAGCTACATTAATGCAGCTATATCCTTTATGGAGAATAGGATCAGGATTACCAATGGTAATTGGTGTTAGCTTTACTTATGTGCCAACTTTAGTTGCCATAGGTCTAAATTATGGTATTGAAGCTATTTTTGGTGCACAATTAGTGGGTGGACTGGTAGCTATATTATTTGGCGCTTTTTTAAAACCAATGAGAAAGTTATTTCCACCATTAGTTGCGGGAACTGTTGTATTTTCAATAGGATTATCCCTATATCCAACAGCAGTGACATATATGGCAGGTGGTTCCAATGCAATTGATTTTGGATCACCTATAAATTGGATGTTAGCTATGATTACTTTAATTGTTGTGTTATTTTGCAATCACTTTACTAAGGGATATTTTAAATTAGCATCTATTTTAGTTGGAATAATAGTGGGATACATTTTTGCAGTTATTTTAGGAAGAATTGATTTTACACCTTGTATAGAAGCAGCTTGGGTTCAAATGCCAACTATAATGCCATTTGGAATTAAATTTGTACCTTCAGCTATAATAGCAATTAGTGTAATATATATAGTTAATTCTGTGGAGGCTGTAGGAGATCTTTCAGCTATAACTGAAGGAGGCTTAAGTAGAGACGCTAAAGATACTGAAATATCTGGAGGTATAATAGCAAGTGGAATAGCAAGTTCATTAGGTATACTATTTGGAGGGCTTCCAACAGCAACTTATAGCCAAAATGTTGGAATAGTAGCAATGACAAAAGTTATTAGCAAGTTTATTGTGATGATAGCAGCTGTGTTTATGTTAATTGCAGGTTTTATTCCAAAGTTTGGGGCTCTAATTACAACTATACCACAAAGTGTTTTAGGTGGAGCTAATATTATAGTTTTTGCAATGATTACAATGACTGGTATTAAAATAATAATTAAAGATGAATTATCAAGTAGAAATGTTACTATAGTAGGCCTTTCTGTAGCTTTAGGAATGGGAGTAACACAGGTACCAGGTGTTTTAGATGCTTTTCCAAGTGGTGTAGGTATGGTGTTCGGAAGTTCACCAGTTGTAATAACTACTATAGCAGTAATATTACTAAATTCCATACTACCAATGCAAAGTATAGAAGATGAAGAAATTGAGAGAAGTAAAATAGAAGGATAGTATTATTTAACATTATGGAGCTTTCAATAGCTCCATAATAAAGTTTATTTTAAGAAATAGAGAATGATTTAAATAAAATATTAAAATTACTTTAGCATTTAAAAAGCTCCATTAGGAGTTTTTTCTTTAATTTAGAAGGATAATATTAATGACTCTATTTATTATAAATATAATGGCACATAAATTGCTTTAAATATACAAGTGAAATATATATTTAAAAAAACTAAAAGAGGTGTTTTAGATATGTCATCTATATTAAAAGAGATTCAAAGTGCTGTAATGAGATATATAAATATTGTTGAAAAAATATTAAGCGTTGATGTTGAAGTAGTTGATGAAAATCTTATTAGAATAGCTGCTACAGGTGCATATAAAAATAGAATAGATAAAGATATATCAAAACAAGGTTATGCTTATAGAGAAGTGTTGAAAAGTGGAGAATTTAAGGCTATAACAGAACCAGGAAAAGATAGTATATGTAGAAATTGCATCAAAAGAGGTAAATGTGAAGAATTGTTTGAAATGAGTACCCCTATAAAATTTCAAGGAAAAATAATAGGAGTATTAGGTTTAGTTTGTTTTAATGAAGAGCAAAAGGAACAAATACTTGAAAAGTTTGAAAACTATAAAGCATTTATGGAGCAAATAGCAGAATTTATAAGTACAGCTGCCTATGAAAATCTCCAGAGAAAAAGAGAGGACACAGTATTAAAATCATTAAATTTGATTATAGATAAAATGGATCAAGGAGTAATGGTATTAAATAAAAATGATAAAGTAACACATATAAATTCAAAAGGTGTTGAGTTAATAAAACATGTAGACAATTTTTTTATTTCCAAGGTATCTATTGAAAGTACTGGAGATAGTTTATTCCAAATGGAAATATACAAAGTTTCTATTGGCAATCAAAATTATCAGTTTATAGGCAACATATTCCCTATGGGATTAAATGATAGTCAGTTTGATAAAATATTTATATTTAGGGATTATAAGGGCTTTAGGGATAATATATCAGAGTACACTAATATAAAAAATACAATAAAAACTGAAAATATTTTAGGACAAACTAAGATAATGCAAGATTTAAAGAAAAAAGTAAAGAGAATAGCATTATCAACATCCACAGTATTGGTAACAGGTGAAAGTGGTACTGGTAAAGAAGTATTTGCAAGAGCAATACATAATGATGGAAATAGAAAATCAAGGGCATTTGTTGCAATAAATTGTGGTGCTATACCAGATACTTTACTAGAAAGTGAATTGTTTGGTTATGTTAAAGGTGCTTTTACAGGGGCTGATCCTATGGGGAAGATAGGTAAATTTGAACTTGCTAATAAGGGAACCATTTTTTTAGATGAAATAGGTGATATGCCAATTTATTTACAAACAAAATTATTAAGAGTTCTTCAAGAAAGAAAAATAACTAGAGTTGGATCAAATAAAGAAATTGATATAGATGTTAGAGTTATTGCAGCTACTAATAAGAATTTAAAAGAATTAATAAAAGAAAATAAGTTTAGAGAAGATTTATATTATAGGTTAAATGTTATACCTTTCGATATACCACCTTTAAGGGAAAGAATAGATGATATTGAATTATTAATTGAATTTTTTATTAGTAAATATACTAATTTACTAGACAGAAGTTTTGAAAAAATAGAAATTACTGAGGATGTAAAGAAGGCATTTTATAGATATTCTTGGCCTGGAAATGTTAGAGAGTTAGAGAATACTATAGAGTTTATAGTAAATATGATGGGGATAGATGGGATTATAGATAAAGAAGTTATACCAAAAAACATTCTTTTAAGTGAAAGAATAGAAAGTTCTATAGATAATAGCACAATTATTCCTATTAAAGAGTTAGAAGAAAGGGAAATAAAAAAGGCTTTAGAGCTTTATGGAATAACTACAGAAGATAAAAAAGTTATAGCTAAAAAATTAGGAATAGGAATAGCTACTTTATATAGAAAGATCGATGAATATAAGTTGTTAAAGTAATAAATAAGCTTATTATAATACAATTATATATATATGTTCATATAACATAAAATTTTACTGGTAACAGTATATTACAATAGCAATAAAATAATAATGAAAATTAACTAAAAATATTTTTGGAGGTGTAAAATGACTTATAAAGTAATAGGAAGCAATGTAAATAGGATTGATGCAGTTGCTAAAGTTACAGGGAAAGCAAAATATGTTGATGATTTTTTTGAGAGGGACATGCTAGTTGGCAAGGTTCTAAGAAGTCCTTATGCCCATGCAAAAATAATCAATATAGATGTTAGTGAAGCAAGTAAATTAGAAGGGGTAGAAGCAGTAATCACATATAAAGATCTACCTAAAATTAAATTTGCTACTGCAGGTCATCCTTGGTCTTTAGATGCTAGTCATAGGGACATTGAAGATAGGCTTATATTAACTGATAAAGCAAGGTTTGTAGGAGATGCAATAGCAGCAGTTATAGCAATTGATGATGTAATAGCAGAAAGAGCATTAAAGCTTATAAAAGTAGAATATGAAGTTTTACCTAATATTATAAAATCTGAAGATGCAATTAAAGAGGGAGCACCAGCAATACATGATGAAAGACCAAACAATATATTAAGTGAAATGGGTTCCGAGTCTGGAAATGTTGAAGATGAATTTGAAAAGGCTTACAAAATTTTTGAAGATACTTTTGAAACAAGTATAGTGCAACATTGCCAAATGGAAAATCATAGTGCATATGCTTATGTGGATGGGGAAGGAAGAATAGTAGTTGTATCATCAACACAAATACCTCATATAGTAAGAAGAGTTGTAGGTCAAGCATTTGGAATCCCCTGGGGAAAAATAAGAGTAATAAAGCCTTACGTTGGAGGCGGATTTGGAAATAAACAAGATGTAGTTTTGGAACCGCTAACAGTTGCAATGAGCCTAGCTGTAAATGGCAAACCTGTTAGATATGCATTAAATAGAGAAGAATGCTTTATTGATACAAGAACTAGGCATGCTATGAAATTAAAATTTAAAACTGCAGTATCTAAAGATGGTAAGCTACTTGGATTATCTATAGATAATTTAGTTAATAATGGAGCATATGCATCTCATGGACATTCTGTTACCATGAGTGCAGGTAGTAAATTTAGACCCTTATATAACTTTAATTCCATTAAATACAAACCTAAAACAGTTTATACTAACTTGCCTGTAGCAGGTGCAATGAGAGGCTACGGTGCACCACAAATGTTTTTTGCAATTGAAAGTCATGTGGAAGATATAGCAAGAGAATTAAATATAGATCCAATTGAATTTAGATTAAATAATTTAATTAGTGAAGGATATATAGAACCAGTTAGTAAAAATATTGCAAGAGCTTTTGCACTCCCTGAATGCATACAAAAAGGGAAAGAATTAATAAAGTGGGATGAAAAGAAAAAGAATTATATAAATCAAAGTGGAGATAAAAGAAGAGGCTTAGGAATGGCATGCTTTAGTTACTTTACTGGAACACATCCAGTAGCTTTAGAACCGGCTGGAGCAAGAATAGTAATGAATCAAGATGGATCAGTACAATTACAAATTGGAGCTACAGAAATAGGACAAGGTAGTGATACTGTATTTGGACAAATGGTTGCAGAAGTATTAGGACTTCCTTTAGATATGGTGCATGTTATAAGTAACCAAGATACAGATATAACACCTTTCGATACAGGTTCATATGCATCAAGACAAACTTTTGTATCTGGTGCAGCTGTTAGAAAAGCAGCTTTAGAAGTAAAAGATAAGGTCCTAGAATTTGCAAGGCATAAATGTGGTTTAGAAAAAGAATCATTAGACTTAGAAAATTGTAATGTTATTGAAAAAATCTCTGGAAGAACTGTATGTCCATTAGAAGAAGTTGCTATGGAATCATATTACGATAGGATAAAATATGCACCTATTACAAGTGATACTTCAGTAAATGTTAGAATTAATTCAATTGCATATGGAGCAACTTTTACAGAAGTGGAAGTAGATATGAAAACAGGAAAAATAGAAGTTTTAGAAATTTATAATATACATGATTCAGGAATAATAATGAATCATAAATTAGCTGAAGGACAAGTAGATGGTGGAGTTAGTATGTCACTAGGATATGCTCTTTCAGAACAAATGCTATTTGATGAGAAAACTGGAAAGCCTCTAAATAATAATTTATTAGATTATAAGCTTCAAACAATAATGGATACACCTGAAATAGGCTCTGCATTTATTGAAAAGTTTGAACCTGCAGCAGGATTTGGACAAAAGTCTCTTGGTGAAAATACCACAATATCACCAGCACCAGCAATACGTAATGCAGTGTTAGATGCAACAGGGGTTGCTTTTAATAAAATTCCTATGAATCCTCAGTCAGTTTTTGAAAAATTTAAAGAACTTGGACTAATATAAGGAGGAAGAAAAATGTTTGATATAGAAAATATTTACCAACCTAAAACATTAGAAGAAGCATTAAGTATTTTAGAAAATAAGGATAATGTAAAGATTATAGCTGGTGGAACCGATGTATTAATAAAGCTTCACCATGGAGAGCTTTCTGGAACTGAACTTTTAAGTATTAGAGATATAGAGGAGTTAAAAGGAATAAATGTAAATGAGAAGGGTCATATTGAAATCGGTGCAATGTCATCATTTAGTGATATTTTTAGAAGTGATATTATAAATGAAAATATTTATTCTTTATCAGAAGCAGCTGTTTCTATGGGTGGACCACAAGTAAGAAATATGGCAACAATAGGAGGAAATGTATGTAATGGTGCAGTTTCAGCAGATAGTGCTACTACATTATTTGCATTAAATGCAGAACTTCTATTAAGAACAAAAAGTGGAGAAAGAATAATCCCAATTAAGGAGTTTTATTTAGGACCAGGGAAAGTAAGTATCCTTCCTAATGAAATATTGGTAAAAATAATAATTAGGAAAGATAATTATTTAGGGTACAAAGGTAATTATATAAAATTTAGCAATAGAAAAGCTATGGATATTGCAATGCTTGGAGTATCAGTAGCTGGTTACATTGAGGATAATAGATTTAAAGATTTAAGAATAGCACTAGGTGTGGCAGCACCTACACCAATAAGATGTATACAAGCAGAAGAATTTGCTAAGGGTATTGAAGTTAATATGAAAAATATTATTGATATATCGGAAAAGGCTTTATTAGATGCAAAACCAAGAAATTCCTGGAGGGGATCTAAGGATTTTAGAGAACATTTAATAAAGGAATTAACTAAGAGAGGAATTATAGAA
>CAKVEW010000049.1 GCA_934746015.1 uncultured Clostridium sp. | reverse complement strand
ACTTCTTTTCCATTTACCTTTATTACACCTGCTTCTGGACTATACATTCCAAATAGCATTCCCATTAATGTAGATTTACCTGCCCCATTTTCTCCTAAAAGAGCATGGATTTCTCCTTTTCTAAGCTGCAATGTAATATTATCATTAGCTACAATCCCAGGAAACTCCTTTCGGATATTAAGCATCTCTACTACATATTCCATATAATTCACCGCTTTCTATTTTTATAGATATAAGGATCTGTCGCAGACAGTTTAAAATTAAAAATATATTAAAATTAAAATACTGCAACAGAACCTAAATTAATTACTTAATTAAGTCTCCTTGTTTATCAGATACTGTTATCTTTCCATCTTTTATTTGATTAAACACTTCTGCTACCTTATCTTGTGTTTCTTTAGAAAGATTTGGATTTTCTTCTGGGATACCTACTCCACCTGTTTTTGCATCAAAAGTTAAAGTTTGTCCACCTGGGAATTTTCCATCTAATTCATCTTTAATTATATTAAATGTTGCTGTATCAATCTTCTTCATTGCAGAAGTTAATATTATAGATTTATCTCCATCATAAACACCTTCTGAATATTGATCAACGTCAACACCAATTATCCAAGCTTCTTTTTTAGCAGTTGCTCTAGCTTTAGCTTCATTAATAGCTCCAACCCCAACTCCACCAGCAGCTGTGAATATAGCTTTAACGCCATTATCATACATAGTAGCTGCTAATTGTTGTCCTGCTGCAACGTTATCAAATGATCCTTGATACACTACATTCTCTGCCTTAAGACTCATCTTAGTACCTAAGTTATCATTAGCATATTTAACACCTTGTTGGAATCCCCAGTTAAACTTTTGAACTGCTGGTATTTCCATACCACCTATAAAGCCTAGTTCTCCTTCTTTTAATTCAAGAGCTGCAGCAACACCAGCTACAAATCCTGCTTCATGTTCTGCAAAGAAAACAGCAACTGAATTTTCTCCAACTTTTGCTTCTCTTGCATCCCCTTCTTTACCATTGTTTGGTGAACCATCAATAATTACAAATTTAGCATCTGGATATTTTTCTTGTGCATTAAATATTGCAGTTTCAAATTTAAATCCAGGAGTAACTATAAATTTATATCCTGTATCATAAAGATTTCCTATTTCCTTCATATAGTCAGCTTCTGTAGTTCCAGCTGGCTTAATGTAGTTACTGTCAATTCCCAATTCTTCCTTAGCCTTTAAAATACCTTCCCAAGTCCCTTGGTTGAATGACTTATCATCTATAGTTCCTGCATCAGTAACCATACCTACTTTAAAGTCTTTATTCGCCTCTGTTTTTCCTTCTTCCTTACTTCCACAGCCGATTAAGCCTGTAACCATAAGAGCTGAAAGTGTTAGTGCTATTAACTTCTTTTTCATATATAATCCCTCCATAAAATAATATATAGCAATCTTTGATATACAAAGAAATGCACAAATTTAAAATTTTATCTTATTTCTATAGCTATTTTCCTAAGAACTTTTTTTCTGACCCTTTTAAGATAAGCTTAGGTGGAATATTTATTCTTTTTATTTCATAATTATCTTCTTTTGATTTAAAAATATCTAAAAGCAATCTTATTGAGTTTTCTCCAAGTTCTATAGGCGAATCTTCTATATAAGATAGATTAATTCCTACTATATCCATAAGCTCAACCCTGTTAAACCCTATTAAAGCAATATCATTAGGAATCTTTATCCTCTGTTGAATTAAAGCCTTAATTACACCTAATGTCATTCTATTACTACATGCAATTATTGCTGTTGGAGAATCATCCATTTTTAAAAATTCATTTGTTAATCCATATGCTTCTTCTAATTTAAACTTTCCTTCTTTTATATATCTATAGTCAATTGGAATATTATTTTCTTTTAGTGCTCTTTTATATCCTGCTAATCTATTTACTGCTGAGCTTGAACTCATTATACCTGTTATTATTCCTATTTTATTATGACCATTTTCTATTAAAGCCTTTGTAGCTAAATATCCACCCTTTACATCATCTACAAATACTCCACTTAAACTAATATAGTTTAAATCAGCTGAAACTAAAACTATTGGAATGTTTATACTTTTAATGGCTGCTATAAATTCATCTCTAAACTTTGTATCTCCAAAACCAGGAGTCATAATAACACCCTTTAATCTATGCTTTTTAATTTCTTCCAAAGCTTTTAATTCACTTTTCACATTATTGTTAGTATTAAATAATATTATGTTTAAATCAACTTCTTCTGCAATTCTGCTTATTCCCTTAATTATTTCCCCAAAATAAGAGTTGGTTATATCAGGAACTATTATTCCAATAGTGCTTGTCTCTCTTTTCGATAAACTTCTTGCTATTGCACTAGGCACATAATTCATTTCCGCTATAATCTTTAATACTTTTTCTCTTGTTTCTTCCTTAACATAGGAAGATTTATTTAATACTCTAGAAATAGTTGCAGAAGATACACCAGCTTTTTTAGCTATGTCATCTATAGTTACTGCCATTTTATTTCTCCTCATGTCGTATTTATATAAATTAACAAATTTATCCTCCAAGGATTATTATATATCTATTTAATTTAATTATACTAGAGTAAACTTTTAAATAATATGATTTTTGATAACTTTTTCAACAAATATTTGGTATTTTTAAAAAATTCTTAAAATAATTCTACTAATATTGATTAATTGATTCTTTACCTATTCTATAATTTTGTATATAATATCATCTACTATTGGTCTTTCATCTCTTATAATATATGCTGATAAAAGCATATTTTCTGAGTCATTTAATTTATTTTTATCGCTAGTATAAATAGTTGCAATTATATCTCCTTTATGAACATAATCTCCCATTTTTTTCTTAAGTACTATCCCTGCACCATAATCAATATTGTCATCCTTAGTTTCCCTTCCAGCTCCTGCTAATAATGAAGAAATCCCTACCTTTTCTGCATCTAATTCATATACATATCCTTCTTCTATAGCTTTAACATCATATTCTATATTAGCAATAGTAAATAAATTTTTATCTTCTATTACACCTACGTCTCCACCTTGATTTATAACTAATTCTTTTAATTTATCTAAAGCCTTACCATTTGCAAGAACTTCTTCTAAAATTTTAATTCCCTTTGTAGTATCAGATTCTATTCCACCTAACTTAAGCATTTGTGCTCCTAATCTTAAGCATAATTCTCTTAAATCCTTAGGTCCTCTATTACTTAGAACCTCAATTACTTCTTGAATTTCTAAAGCATTTCCAATAGCATATCCAAGGGGTTCTCCATTTAAAGTGATTGCAGCAGAAGTGTTTCTATTTAATCCTTTTCCTATGGCAACCATAGCATTTGCTAACTTTTCTGCATCTTCCTTAGTTTTCATAAATGCTCCATCACCATACTTAACATCTAATAATATAGCATCTGATCCAGAAGCAATTTTTTTACTCATAATACTTGCTGCTATTAATGGAATACTATCAATTGTTGCTGTAACATCTCTTAAAGCATATAATTTCTTATCAGCAGGAACTATATTTTGAGTTTGTCCAGCTATTACTAGCCCAGATTTATTAACAAAATCTATAAAATTTTTCTTATCAACATTTATATTAAAATTTGGTATTGATTCTAATTTATCTAAAGTTCCTCCAGTATGACCTAAGCCTCTTCCTGATAATTTAGCAACCTTTAATCCAGCTGCCGCTACCATAGGAACTAATATTAATGATGTCTTATCTCCAACTCCACCTGTACTATGCTTGTCTACTTTTATTCCATTAATTCCACTTAAATCCACAACATCCCCTGATTTAATCATTGCCATTGTAAGGTTAACAGTTTCTTCATCATTTAATCCATTTATATATATAGCCATAAGTAGAGATGATGCTTGATAATCAGTTATCTCCCCTTTAGTATATCCATCAATAAAAAATTCTATTTCCTCTTTGCTTAATTCCTTACCATCTCTTTTTTTAGCTATTACATCAAAAGCTCTCATAGCAACCCCTCCATTAATTAATATTATATTTATTTTCATTAATCCAAAGATTAAGTTCTTCCTTTGTTTTAGGTATATATAATTGCTCTTTAACAATTTTATATTTTATATCATTAACAATTTTCATAATGCTTGGATCTAATTTAACATCAGATCCCTCTCTTGTAATATCTATAATGCCTTCCTTTAATCCTGAGTAATGAACTCCATCATTCCAACTATTATCTTTAATATACTTAATTTCATTAAATACTATTTCATTCATATATCTAGTTGAAGTTGATATTATAACACTTGGATCAAAAGAATTTTGATTTTCATCCACTCCAAAAGCATATGCTTCTGCTTCTTTTGCTGCAGCAAATACTCCAAGTCCAGATGCTCCTGCTAAATGCTGAATATACTTAACACCCTTGTTATACATTAAAAGTGATATTTCCTTAGCTTTTAAAGGATTTCTGAAATCATTTACTACTGCTGTTATAACTTCTCCTTCTGGAAATACATACTTATATCCAGCTTCAAATCCAATAGCACCTTCTCTAAGATGTGCAACTTCCATTCCTAGTACAACTCCAGCTTTATTTATATTCCCTGTTTTCTCATACTCCATTTTACTTAATAAACCAGCTATTACACCATTTAAAAAGGCCTGTTCTTCCCACCTAGTATAAATGGAACTTATATTTTTCATATCTAACTTAGAATCTATTAAGGTAAATTTTTGATTTGGATACTCCCTTGAAACCGCTTTCACATCACTTTCTTGTTCAGGACCAACTGCAATAATCAATTGGTAGTCCATAGTTTTTGCAAATTCTAAAATACTTTCCTTATATTTTTCTGGATGCATCGGTTCCGCATAATCAAATTCTATATTTAGCTCTTCTTGTGCTCTTAATAATCCATCATAAATTAAATCATTAAAAGATTTATCCCCTAATCCACTTCCAGTGAAAACAACAGCTATTTTTATATGTTTTTGAGATTGATTTATTAACTTTTTATTATTAATAAAATATATTGATATTACAGAAAATAATATTAAAAACACTGAAGCAATTAATATCTTACCGCTTGTCTTTTTCATCTATTCTCCTTTTTAACAAAACAAATAGCACTACTTATTTTTTATTATACATAAATAACTTACTGCTTTATATAAATAAAATTGATAACAAATGTAATTATTTACTTCTTTAATAGTAAAATATTGATTTTTAATATATTTTTTTGACATCTGTCTTTAATTTTATACTCTATCATCTTCAGGAGATGTACCCATATACTTTTTGTAATTTTTTGAAAAATATCCTGGATTAGAATATCCAACTTTCATAGCTATTTGAGATATTTTCATATCTGTTCCCTTTATTAATTCTTTAGCTTTATTCATTCTATATAAAGTTAAATAAGTGCTAAAGTTCTCCCCAACTTCTTCCTTAAATAATCTTGAAAAATACTCATGGGATAAATATATATTTTTAGCTACATCTATTAAAGAAATATGATTCCCGTAATTTTCCTCTATATATATAAGTGATTTTTCTATAGTTTTTGAATATTTCTTCTTATCTTCTTTTTTGCTAATTATTGTTGCTTTAGTATTAATTTCTCTTCCCTTTATCTTTTCATCTATTCTAAATAACAACTCTTTTATTTCCTTAGGTCTAATCTCAGATTTTATAAAATATTCATATGCACCGAAACTAATTGCTTCTTTTGCATAATTAAATTCAGCGAAATTTGTTAATATAACTATAAAAACCTCTGGCATTATCTCTTTAATTTTTTTTGAAAACTCTAATCCATCCATAACAGGCATTTTAATATCTGTTATAATAACATCGGGTCTATATTTCAATGATAAATCATAAGCTTCTCTTCCATTATTAGCACTTCCAATTAACTCAAAATCCTCCGAAACATTTTTTATTGTATAAATTAGCCATTCTCTAATAGGTGCCTCATCTTCAACTACTAAAATCTTCATTCAAAATCCTCCCCTTTAGGTAGAATATACCTAATACTTGTCCCTTTTCCTTTTTCACTTTTAATTTCTATTCCATACATTTTTCCATAATTTAATTGTATTCTTTCATGTACATTAATTAAACCTACTCTATTAATGGCCTCTTTATTTTTAAATACATCGTTTATCTGTCTATTACTCATTCCCTTTCCATTATCTTTAACTTCAATAATTATTTTATCTTCTTCACTATAGCATTTTATACTAATCTTACCTTTTTTACCTTCATCATTGATACTATAAAAGATTGCATTTTCTACTACAGGTTGTAATATTAGTGCTGGCACTTTGATATTCTCTATATTTTCTTCTATAGATATAGATACATTAAACAAATTTGGATATCTAATTTTCTGTAATTCTATATAAGCCTTTACAATTTCTATTTCTTCGCTTAAAGTAATAAGTTCACTTGCCTTTGGTAATATACTTCTTAAAAGTTTAGTAAATTTAAATAACATTTCCTCTGCTTCATCATTTTTGTTCATTGAAATCAAAAATCTAACACCACTAAGAGTATTATATAAAAAATGTGGATTTATTTGAGCTTGTAAGAAACTTAATTCTGCTATACGTTTTTGCTTTTCCTGTTCTTTTATTTCTTCTATAGATTCTTCTAACCACTTAATCATATTGTTAAAAGATTCTTCTAAATTTCCAATTTCATCATCCCTATCCACTTCTACCTTTATATTTAAATTCCCATCCATTACTTGTTTCATAATATTTTTCATATTAATTACAGGTTTGGTGATCCAAGCTGAAAGTTTATATATTATTATAAATGAAACTATTATAACAAGTATAAAAGTTAAGATAAACTTTTCTGTAATTTGCCTTATAGGCTGTTTTATCACATTAGATGGAATTTCTTCAATTATTGACCATCCATATTTATCTAAAGTTGACTCCATTTTTATGTAATTAATATTTTCTCTTCTAAGTACTGAATACCATTCCCCTTCATCTATATAATCTCCACTTTGTATATCATCAAAGTAATTTTTCCCAATTAATCTTTTATCTTTACTTGAAATTATACTTCCTTTTAAATCAACTATATAAATATTTCTTCCATCTTTAATTATTTTACTGTACCTATCAAATAACATTTTTTCACTTATGTCCATAATAAGCACGCCTAAAGTTTCTCCAGTAATTAAGTTATTAATAGATCTCCCCATTCTAAAAATAGATTTAAAGGGCCCAATACCTTCCTCATCCTCAAAGGTTCTTAATAAAACTGTTTTTCCATTAGCCTTTACTATTTCATTATACCAAGTTTCATTTTTGATAGATTCCATAGTATATTTATTTTTAGAATAAGTACTAAAATTAAAATCGTTTTCAGATACTATGTAAAGATCTGGCTTCATATACTTCCCATACTTCCAGACTTGTTCATTCAATAGAACTTCAACATATTTTTCTAAACTAATAGATTCTTCTGTTTTATTTATTACATCTTCTTTAGAAATAGCTAATGCACTATTTAATTTGTTATCCTCCACAATATTATTTCCTATCTCTTCTATATTAGATAGAAAAACAGAGATATTATCTGCAACTTCATCTAATATTTCACTATTAAGTTTTCCCATTTCAGCTTGTACCACTTTATTAGTATCTTTAATTGACCATGCACCAATTACTATTGAAATAGTAATTATAAAAATTATTAGAAGTAGACAAAGTTTTGTTGTTATACTTTTTATTTTCATAATAAAGTCCTCTGTTAATATAATTATAGTAACATTTTACTAAAGTTAACTTACTTAGTCTATTATTAAATAAAAAAGAGATAAATATTATTTTCCTTTTATAATAAATAAAAGAAGCGCATAAAAACGCTTCTTACTGTAATATTATTAAATATCTATTTTCGTTATAAGTTTTACTTTTCCTTCAAAGCTGCATTTATTAATCCTGTAAATAAAGGATGTGGTCTATTTGGTCTGGATTTTAATTCTGGATGGAATTGAACAGAAACATACCATGGATGATCTTTTACTTCAACTATTTCTACTAATCTTCCATCTGGACTAGTTCCAGTAATACTCATTCCAGCATCTGTAATTGCTTTTCTATATTCATTATTAAACTCATATCTATGTCTATGTCTTTCATAAATCAGGTTTTCTTTATAAACATCATATGCTGTACTATTTTCATCTAACTTACAAGGATAAAGTCCTAGTCTCATAGTTCCACCTAAATCTTCAATATCCTTTTGATCTGGCATAATATCTATAACAGGATATTTTGTATCTTTATCAATCTCGGCACTGTTAGCTCCTTCATATCCCAGTACATTTCTTGCAAATTCAATTACTGAACATTGCATTCCAAGACAAATACCAAGGAAAGGTTTCTTATTTACTCTAGCATATCTTATTGCCTCAATTTTACCTTCTATTCCTCTATCACCAAATCCACCAGGAACTAATATACCTTGACAATCTGATAATAATTCATCACTATTTTCTTCAGTAACATCTTCTGCATTAATCCATTTAATTTCTACACTAGAATCATTAGCTAAGCCTCCATGATTTAAGGCTTCTACTATAGAAATATATGCATCGTGCAATTCAACATATTTACCTACTAATGCTATTTTAACATTTTCTTTTAAATTTTTAACCTTTTGAACCATTTCAATCCATTCAGTATTGTCTATGTCTCTACATCCAAGTTCAAGTTTTTCACAGACTAGTCTGTCTAAACCTTCTTTATGTAACATAAGTGGTACTTCATATAAATGCTCTGCATCTAAATTTTGAATAACACATTTTGCTTCTAGATTACAGAACAATCCTATTTTTGCTTTTAAATCATCTGATAATTCTTTTTGGGATCTACAAACTATTATATCAGGCTGAATACCAATACTTCTTAATTCCTTTACTGAATGTTGAGTTGGTTTAGTTTTAAGTTCTCCAGCCTTTCCTAAGTATGGAACTAATGTAACATGAATAAAACATACATTTTCTCTTCCAACTTCATATTTTATTTGTCTAATTGCTTCTAAGAATGGTTGGGATTCAATATCTCCTACTGTTCCCCCAATTTCAGTTATTACTACATCTACCTCTTTTTCCTTTGATACTCTATACACTCTTTCTTTGATAGCATTGGTAATATGAGGAATAACTTGAACTGTTCCGCCTAAATATTCCCCTCTTCTTTCCTTAGATATAACTGACCAATAAATTCTACCTGTAGTAACATTATTATTCTGGCTTAAGTTTTCATCAATAAATCTTTCGTAATGACCTAAATCTAAATCTGTTTCTGCTCCGTCATCAGTAACAAAAACTTCTCCATGCTGATATGGGCTCATAGTACCTGGGTCTACATTTAAATATGGATCAAACTTTTGTATAGAAACTTTTAATCCTCTATTCTTTAATAATCTTCCTAAAGATGCTGCCGTTATTCCTTTTCCTAAAGAAGATACAACTCCACCTGTTACAAATACATACTTAGTCTTCATAATATTCCTCCCAAAAAAATAAAATTCATTTTATTTTCTTGACACTAATTCCCCTATTTGTTATAATCATAATTACCTCACTATTTATGATGGGTTAATAATGCCTAAATTTAATAAGTGTTATCATATCATATACTAACAAAAAAATCTAGTTTTTTTGTTATTTTTAAATAATTTTATTTATTCCCTCTTGGATTTCAAAATACATTTCTCTAAATTCTTTATTAATAAGAAACTTTTCTTCAGCCTTATCAACATTATACTTAATACTTTTATCATTAATTATATTTAATATTTCTTTAACCTTATCCTTTTGAAGACATTTATAATTTTTAAGTAATAATAAAAAAATATATTTATTTTCTTTCTTTTTAAAAATTTCATTTATTTCTTTTACTTCTATTTCTAAATATGAAGCCAATACATTCATAACTATAGTAACTTTATCAAGTTTATCATTACAATTCAAAATATTTCACCCCTTTATTTTTCTATATTATTTCCATTGGCATCTAAACTTATTCAAACCTATTTAAAATAGAAGAAAAGAATTTGTAAAAAGCTATTAAAAAGATAATATCTTTTTATAAATCCCCAGAAAATAAAAAAAGTGTAAAACACTATTCTCTAATAGATTTTTACACCATTTAAATTTATAATTCAGTTTAATTAGTTTTAACATTAACAGAAAGTTTATTTATAATAGGTGGCTGTCCTGCAAGCTCCATAGAATACTCTGCAGTTATCTTACCGCCATTTTCATTAACATCTACATCTAAATCTTCAGTATGTATTTGTAAATCCAAAACTCCATAAGGAGTGTTATATAAAGATACAGAAGTTTCTCCCTTTTTAAAATCCATCTTAGCACTAACATTTCCTTCTCTTTCAAGAACCAACTTATCATTTAATATAGTTAAAGTTGTTGTTGTGCCACTCATACCAGATAATTCTGTTTCTTCATATATAGCTTTAAATCCACCTTCAATTACAGAAAACTCACCAGGAGTTACTACTTCTATTATATCATCACTATCTAAATCATTAAAACTTCTTAAAGATATAATTGCCTTCTTATTCATATAAATTCATAGATAAAGTTTAATCTAATCTCTTTACCTACATTCCCTCCCTCCATATCATTATGTAATCTATCTAATCACAGCATTAATAAGACTACTTATTATTTATATCACATAGTTAAAATATAATAAAGAATTAATAAAGTTTATTTTCTAAATAACACTTCAAATAATTTAGATTTAAACTTAACTTTATTATTTTTAACCTTTTCCTTATTATTATTTAATTTATCTACAACTTCAGTAGAATCAATAGCTTCTTTAGTTCCATCAACAAAACAAAGTGGAGGGAACATAACACACCACCAGTTTTCTCCCTTTGCTTCTCCAATAAGAATTCTATATGCTTCGTACTCCCCTTGTGGAAATACTACATCTCCATAAAGCTTGTCCGGAAAATTCTCCCTAGATAAAGAGCTAGTAACATTATAACTATATCCACTTTGGATAATAACATCCTTTGCAATATCCTCTATATTACTTTTATTTTTTAGAATAAATTGCCTTGATTCATCCAAACTATTACTTTCCTTCAAACTGTTAGATACAAATTCTATGACTTTATCTCGTACTTTCAACTTTAAAGCTTGATCTTCATCATTATTGCTATTTGCGATTACATGAAATCTAATTATTTTATTAGCTATATCTTCATAAACTAACTCATTTGTAGAACTAGAATCATCTACTAACTTACTGCTTGTACAACTATTTAAACTTAAAATAACTATTAATAAAAAAACTATACAAATCTTATTTTTCATATTAAAACCCCCTTATAGCTATAATTATTGCCAAATTTAGGAGGCTTATACTTATTTTCTAAATTGTTCTTGTAATAAATACATCATTATATTTTAATTTCATTTTCTCAAAGCATCTTTGAGCTTTAAGCATATCATCAAAAAATGCAAAAACAGTTGGTCCACTTCCGCTCATCATAGTACCAATTGAACCTAAGCTTTTCATTTCTTCTTTTATATTTATTAATACTTTGTGTTTTCTTAATGTTACATTCTCTAATAAGTTTTTCATATTATTTGAAACTACTTTCAAATCATTTCTTTCAATTGCTTTAATTAAAACCTCTGTATTTGGATGACTTCTTACCTTTGATAGATCAAACTCTTGATAAACACTCTTAGTAGAAACTCCAAATGGTGGTTTAACTAAAACTAAAATTTTATCTTTAAAGCTACTCAATTCTGTCACTTCTTCTCCAACGCCTTTACATAAGGCAGTACCACCTTTTATACAATAAGGAACATCTGCTCCTAATTTTAGTCCAAGTTTCATTAATTCTTCATCGCTTGCTTCAACGCCAAAAATTTTATTCATAGCCTTTAATACAGCAGCACCATCTGTACTTCCACCAGCTAATCCAGCACATACTGGAATATTCTTCTTTATACTTATATTAACTCCACTATTTATTTCATACTTTTCTATAAACAACTTAGCTGCCTTATATGCTAAATTCCTTTCATCTGTAGGAACATACGGTTTATTGCATTTAATAGTAATATCTTTACTTTGTTTCTCTATGTTTAACTCATCATATAAATCTATAGACTGCATTATCATTTCTAATAAATGATATCCATCTTCTCTTTTACCAACTATATCTAAGGATATATTAACCTTAGCATAAGCCTTAATTCTCATACTTGTATTTCCTTTCAAATAAAAATTTTAAAGTAGTTCTATTGCTTGATGTAGAATTAATAATTGAAAGATATAAAATTAAAGAAGAAACTCCTTAAGGAGTTTCTAAAATTTTATTCTCAATCATTTTATTCAAATTTCACAAACCATTATACATTTCTAATTGTTTGCTATTCTCCACAACTCTATTTTTTATTATATATTTTTTTAATAACATAGTAAACTAAAATGCTACTCTTTTAATTTAACGCTTTATATCTAGTCTCATTCTTTTCCTTATAGAATCTATTATATTCTTCAATTATTTTTACTAATGGATTCATATTTTCAAAGAAAACTACAATAGAATCTCCTTTTTCAGCCATGCTAATAGCTTTAATCAATGCATCTTCTTCATTAAAAATAACTTCATGTTTTATATTTTTATTTTCTTTTAGTAATCCATCCACTATTAATTTGGCTATTTCCCCTTGATTTCTACCTCTTAAATCTTTATCTTCTTTAACTATTATATAATCCAAAAACTTAGCACATATATCCCCAATCTCTATAGCAGACTCATCCAATCTATCACCAGGTATACCTACTACCCCATAAAGTTTTCCAGTATTTAATTCTTTCAAAGCTGTCAGCACAGCAGTATATCCGTCTGCATTATGGCCATAATCTAAAACTATATTTATTCCATTTATATCATAGCAATTAAACCTTCCAGAATTCTCTTTTGAATTTAACTTGTAAGTGGTTATTCCATTTTTAATCATGCAATAGTCTATATTCATTGCAACTAATGCAGCGGTTGCTGATAGAATATTTTCAATATTAAATTTTAATTTCCCATTTAAGGTAATTGGTATTTCATTAACATTACATAGTAAAAATTTTTTATTTTCATTTGATACTATAATTTTTTCATTTTCTAAATACACATATATATCATTATGGTTATTATCCTTTAAAATCTCATTATTAGGATTAATAGTGAAAAAAACTTTTTTGGACTTTATTCTATCTAGAATACTAATACTCCATTTATCATCTGCATTTATTACCACATAACCATTTTCTTTAACAGCTTCTCCAACTAAGGATTTCACATTACAGAGATCCTTCATAGAACCTATTCCATCAATACCCAAATGATCTTCTCTAATATTTGTTATTACTGCTACATCTGCTTCTTCATAAGCCAAGCCCCTTCTAATAATTCCGCCTCTAGCAGTTTCTAATACAGCAACATCCACATCTGGATTTAACAAAATAGCTCTAGCACTATCAAATCCAGTATCATCTCCAGAATCTATGCATTCATTATTAACAAATATTCCACTACTGCTAGTCATTCCAACACAGTATCCCATTTTTGATAGTGTATGACTTATTAATCTTGTAGTAGTAGTTTTACCATTAGTCCCTGTAATAGCTACAACTGGAATGTTATAAGGCTTATTATCATACATCATATTCACAATTTCTTTTGCAACATTTCTACTCTTACCCCCGCTAGGATTTATATGCATTCTTAAACCAGGAGCAGCATTTACTTCCATTATTACTCCATTATTATATAAAGGTTTAGATATATCTTCACTACAAATATCTATACCACATATATCTAACCTTAATGCTTTCGCAACTCTTATGCACAAATCAATATTTTCACTGCAAATTTCTTCTGTGCAATCTATAGCTTCTCCTCCAGTAGATAAATTAGCATTTCTTCTTAAGTAAATCTTATTATCTTTTTCTAAAACCTCCATCACTGACTTTCCTTGCTCAGCAAGACAATTAAGAACTTCCTCATCTATCTTTACTTTAGTTAAAGGTTTCTCATGATCATCTCCACGCAATGAATCTTCATTCAACCTATTTATATGATCGAATATAGTATCTACTCCATTTCCAATTATAAATGGTGGGATTCTAAGAGAAACTGCAACAACTTTGTAATTAACCATGCAAACTCTATAATCATTTCCCTTATAATATTTTTCTATAATTAAATCTTTAAATTTACCCTTAAGCTTTTTATATGCAACTAATAATTCCTTTTCATTTTTTATATTTAAAATTACCCCATTACCTTTATTCCCATATTGTGGCTTAAGAACTACAGGATAACCTATTTCCTCTGCATCTTTTAACAAATTTATAATATTTTTAACTTTATTCCCTTTGGTAACTGGAATATTATGAATCTTTAATAATTCTTTTGTAATAAGTTTATCACAAGATATATCCACTGATACACATTTGGTGTTATAACTTATGGAGTTTTCAATTATTTTACCTTGCTTTCCATATCCTATCTGGTAAAAATCTCCGCCTTCAAATCCAATTATCGGAAGCCCAACTTCTTTGGCATAATCACATATAGACTTAGTGCTAGGTCCTAAAATCTCATTTTTTAATACTTCCTTTAAATAATCTACTCTTTCCTCATAATTTATTGGAATTTTTTTTATTAAAGAGTTTACAATATCCACAGCTAGCTTATATGCCTCAATAGCTACCTTCTCATAAATATATTGAAAAATAATATAATAATGATTATCTTTAACTTCTCTAGCCTTACCATAAGCAACATCTATTCCTATTTTATTTTGGATAGCTATTATTATGTGTTCACATATATGCGCTAAATATGTTCCCTCATTAAGTCTTTTTATAAATCCTTCATCTTCATCAATTCCACATCTATGGCTTCTTAATTCTGGAATCATATTAACCAAATTAAAATTAAAATCTTCAATGCATTTACTTGGGATTTCAGAATAATTCTCTAAATCAACATCAAGCCTAATACATTTTTTATGCGAATAGATATTCTTTCCTTTAAAGACCTTAGTCTCAATTACTTTCATTTTTACATTTATCCTCCTCAAAAGGCTTCTTAATTAGGAGATTAAATTTATCTCCTTCTTTTAGTACATGTAAATTAACATTAAACATACTTAATACTTCATCATAATTTTGTTCAGATACATTACTATAAGTAATATTTCTAGCATCTAAAAAGTATACTGCTCCACTTCCAATTACTTGTGCATCCCCATTATCTCTAACTACCAATGCTGTATCCTCATCTATACCTATACCCAATACTTCTGGATTTTGTGCAATTCCAGTTAATAACCTTCCTATCCTTCCCCTTTGAGCAAAGTGTTGGTCTATCATAACACCTTCTATAAGCCCTAAACCTGGAGCCATTTTTAAAGTGCATTTTCTTGGTGATTCATCATCTTCACCTTTAACAACCATAGTTTCACTCATTACTGATGCACCTGCAGAAGTACCAACCATTATACATCCATTTTGTATTGATTCTTTTAAGGCATCATAAATTAAAGTGCCTCCAATTAAGCTAGTTATCCTTAATTGATCACCACCTGTAAAAAATATAAGAGACGAATCTCTTATTAAATCAATATTATTTTGAATTAAAGAATCCTCTCTAGTTTCAATATTAAGTCCTTTAATGTTCTTAACTCCTAATCCGCTAAAAATTTTTCTATATTTTTCTAAGGCTTCTTTAGGATATTCAGTTGCTACTGTAGCAATTACTATAATATCCTCTTCTTTATTTATAGAGTCACAAACTTTTTTCAGGATTTCTTTATCTCCTTCTTTGTCCTCCGCTCCCCCAATAATAATTAAGTCTCCCTTTATTTTTTCTGCCATTTTCTCACCTCTTATCATGCATTTCTTATTTTATCCATGAAAAGTTGATATTATTCATATGTAATTAGTGATAAACTTCTAAGCTTAAATGTATATAGCACAAAAATAAGGAGCTGTTTAAACAGCTCCTTCATTTTTAAAATATAGCCCTTCCTGGAATTATAAGCTTGCATCCAGGTTTAATCTTCTCATCTTCATTTAAGTCATTTAATTTTTCTAATTCAGCAACAGTAGTATTATACCTCTTAGCTAAATCCCATAAGGTTTCTCCTTCACCAACTACATATATAGTTATAGATGCCCTTTTTTCTTTTACTTCTCCAGTACCTTCAATAACATCTTTTATATAATTTTTATTAGTTTTATAATAGGCTTTTATATTTAATCCAATTGTTGCTCTTACAGAAATTGCATTACCTTCTATATTAGTATCTATATTTTCTAAATAAGGATTGATTATAAGGTTCATATCCTTCCTTAAACCTTTAATATCTATAGATGTATTAAACGGAATGTTACCTCTTAATATTCCATAATTTAATTCTTCCCCAGCAAGCCTATAGATTATATTAGTCTTAACTAACCCCTCTACTCTTACTCTTTCATCTTCAACAATTTTATCTTTTATTATAGGATTACCAGTAACTGCTACCACTTCTCCTACTCTTTCTTCTCTAGACTCAATATCAAAGGTTTCTTTAGATGTTACCTCTGAATTTGCTATAGAATGAATTAATGTAAATTCTTTATTACCATCTACCAATTCTATATTCATAGTTGGTGAATATGCATCCTTCAAAATATCTACCTTTTCATTAGAATATACTTTGACATTTCCCTTTACCAAAAACTCCACATTAACTATTCTATTTTCACCCACGTCATCTAAATTTACTGCATGTTGTTCATCAGCTACCATTAATTCTAAGACACTTATCATATCTCCACTTATTCCTGGCAACTCCTCTTCCCTAGACAAATAAACATCATCTTCTAATGCTTCAAGTTCTTTATTATCTCTTCCTTTATAGAGAATTGATATCTTACAATAGCATCCAATATATGCCTTTCCTTCTACAACCTTAACTTCCTTTTTATGAAGGTTCATGGAACATTTTAAAATTTCATCTATCTCTGGTTTATCCATAGTTACTTTAAGCATAGATTTTCCCATAAAGTCAATATCTTTATCCCCCTTGACTCCATTTAATAATTCTTCTTCTTTTTTAATTTGAATATCATCTTTACCTTCAATATCTTTTACATATTCAAATTCTCCAATTTTATAAATTTTCCACCTTAAATTTATCAATCCATTAATTCCAACTTTTCTTTCATTCATCCAATTAGCTTCAATATGTTCTATATCGCACTCAACATTGCATACTATATTATGTTCATCATTATTAAGATCTAGATAATTTGAGAACTTATCATTAAAGACAACTGCATGGATCTTATTAGCTGGAGAATCTGGAATAGATTCTTCTTTAGGTAAATAGAAAACAATGTAATCTAAATTTCCCTCCACAATAATTTTGTCCCCTAAAATTTCTTTATTAGTTATAGTTGCCTTAACATCTATCCCTAATACTTCCTTCATATCAGGATATTGTGAATCTCTTAATAAATGCTCGCCTTTTATAGGTTGATTAGCCGAACCTTCCCTTAGTAATTGTTCATATCGAATACTTTCTCTTATAACATCTACTTGTGACATATGACCCCTCCCACATAATTCCTATTAATAAATATATTTCTAACCATATATATTTATTCAAGAATTACCCCATTGTTTCTAAAAGAAATTTTGCAAATTTCAACATTTATCTTACTCATTTTTACATAAAAGGTTAATTTAATTAATAAATTGTCGAATTATATAGTGAAAATTATATGTTTTTATTTTTTTTCTATTATTTTTAAATAATATGTTGACATTACTCATAATATGTCGTATTATAAACATGGTTATTGACCATATAACCTCTCATAAATTCTCAATACCCTTTTATACCATAGTTGAAAGATGGAAACCCACCATCTTTCTTTTTTTT
>CAKVEW010000048.1 GCA_934746015.1 uncultured Clostridium sp. | reverse complement strand
CTACCCGCTTTATTATAATTTATAGCTTTAAATTGAATTTTCCCATTTGCATCATTCTTTACTGT
This sequence comes from uncultured Clostridium sp., assembly GCA_934746015.1. Taxonomy (GTDB): domain Bacteria; phylum Bacillota; class Clostridia; order Clostridiales; family Clostridiaceae; genus Clostridium. Next base: position 18,698 of record CAKVEW010000048.1, on the reverse strand, counting down.
TTGTAATACTTTGTTATCTTTATCTAACAATTCAAAGCTAAACATTTCAGGGCTTAACTCTTTTCCTGTTAATGTCTTAGTAGCTTCTAGATATACCTCTGTAGATATTACTTTTGGTTCATATTTATTAGTAAATACTACTCCATTCTCTGGATAACTTGCTACTGCTACTAAATTTCCTTTTTCATTCTCAGTAATATTTACTGTTACATCAAATATATTCTCATCATATGTTATTTCTTCTAATGCTCCTTTTACTTCTTTTATTTTATAATTATAACTACCCGCTTTATTATAATTTATAGCTTTAAATTGAATTTTCCCATTTGCATCATTCTTTACTGTTTGTAATACTTTATTATCTTTATCTAACAGTTCAAAGCTAAACATTTCAGGGCTTAACTCTTTTCCTACCAATTTCTTTGTTGCCACTAAACTTAAACTTGTCCCTTTGTGTCCAGTAAAATCCCACTTATGAGATTCTTGTCTATTTTGCATTGTTTCATTTGCAATAATACTACCATTTACTGCTCCATATTGGATATTAGCATTTGGAGCTAGTATTGTTCCCATAAAATAATCACCAGTTCCTACATTTGCATATTCTGCTCCAGTAGTAAATAGCCCATTTGCTCCTAAACTATCATAGAGATTCCATAATATATTATTATCATGTTTAACTACCAATTCAGAATTTTCATGATTATTAATTTTTGTAACTAGCTTTTCTAAAGAATTAATATTTGCATTTGCCATATCTACGTTAATAATTAGTGTTTTATTATCAGGGATTGAAATATTTAATACACGTTTATTATTTCCATCACTAATTTTATTTGCAGCAATATTTAAATAGTAGTTATTTGAACTCCCTATACTTCCATCTACAGTAATAGTTTGATTTTCGCCATTTGGTTCACTTAAAGTTACACCATCTGATGTTTTATTACTAGATAATAAATTAGATATTGTTTTTAAATTTTCAAATTCTTGATCTATATCTATATAACTAATTGATTCCTTATCTTCTCGATATACCCTTAAAGATTGATCTTTTGTTAATTTATTCCCATTTGTGCCTATATTTAAGCTATTATCATTATCCTCAAATGCTACAGGGACCTTATTTCCTATAACAATATTTCCATCACTTGCTATATTACCAGCTCCATCTACACTATTCATAAAATAGTTTTCTTCAGTTAATTTAAGTTCAGTGGACTGATTAGTACCAAACCCTTGTCTATCAGCGGATAAATCCTTTGTTGCAATATTGCCATTAGTATGAGCATTAATAGTTGCCTTTTTTGAAAAAATATGAAAATCAAAAGCACTTGTTATATAGTTAGCATATCCAAATTTGTTTTTTGCCTCATATTGATTTGTAAGCTCTTTAGTGTTATCTTTAACAGCCTTAGCCTTAAAGCCTCCATTTGTTCCACTTACTAATAAATTATTATCCAATTTTTTTGCAGATATAGTACTATTATTTAGAAAATTGAACATTAATAAAAGTGTTAAAATTAAGCCTATTCTTTTTTTGAACTTTATAGTAATCCCCTCTCCTTCATCATTAAAATATATTGATTTAATGTAATCCATTTTTCTTTTAATATATTTATTACAATGAAATTTAAAATATGACTCTTATTTTTTAACAAAAAATAAACTGATAAATTTACCTTGAGTAAATTTATCAGTTTATTATTAAGCTTATTTTTATTTAATCAATATTATTATAAAATTTTTCTATACAGTTTCTATTTCTTTGTTTTGGATACTACCTTGATTTGATACACTTGCAACTTTCTTTTCAATCAATTCTCTATCACCTAAATAATATTTTTCTATTACATTAAAGTCGTCATCAAATTCATATACTAATGGAATTCCTGTTGGTATATTCACCTCTAATATTTCATCTTCTGAAAGATTTTCAAAATATTTTACTAATGCTCTTATTGAATTTCCATGTGCTGCAATTAGTACCCTTTTTCCAGATAGCATGTCCTTTTTTATTACATTGTTGAAATATGGGACAACTCTTTTAATTGTATCTTCTAAGCTTTCACAAAGTGGTAATTCATTTTTATCTATACCTCTATATTGTTCTTGGTTCTTAGGATTTTGACTGCTTGTCTCATCTAAAATTGGAGGTTTTACAGCAAAAGATCTTCTCCATATTTTAACTTGTTCTTCTCCATATTTTTCTGCTGTTTCTGCTTTATTTAATCCTTGTAATGCTCCATAATGTCTTTCATTCAATTTATATGATTTTATAACTGGAAGCCACTCTCTATCCATTTCCTCTAAAACTAGATTTAAAGTATGAATAGCTCTCTTTAAATAAGAAGTATAACAAATATCAAAATCTATTCCTTCTTCTTTTAAAGTCTTTCCACCTAATCTTGCTTCTTTTACACCTTCAGGAGATAATTCTACATCACTCCAACCAGTAAATAAATTTAATTTATTCCATTCACTTTCTCCATGTCTTATAATAACTAATCTCATAAAATATCCCTCTTTTCTTTAATATTAATTTTTTTAATTTTTTCTTATAATCTACTTTAAAAATAAGAATTTTATATAATTACCATTAAGATAACGCCACATCTAGAATCATCATAATTACAAATCCTATAGCAAATGCTATTGCACTGATATCTGAAGAATTATCTCCAGCAGCTTCAGGAATCAATTCTTCCACCACAACAAATATCATTGCGCCTGCTGCAAAGGAAAGAAGATAAGGCATTAATGGTGTAATAACGCTAGAAAACATTATTGTAATAGCTGCCCCTATAGGCTCTACTATTCCAGATAAAACCCCATAAATAAAAGCTTTATTTTTACCTAATCCTTCGCTCTTAAGTGGCATTGATATTATTGCTCCTTCTGGAAAATTCTGAATTGCTATCCCTATAGAAAGTGCAAGTGCAGAAGCAAAAGTTACTACATTCCCTTCATTCATAACTGCTGCAAAAGCAATTCCTACTGCCATTCCCTCTGGGATGTTATGAAGTACTACAGAAAATATAAGTTTTGTAGATTTCTTTAAGTTGTATTTGTTTATTCCTTCTGGTTTGTTACTATCAACGTGCATATGCGGAATAACTTTATCCAAGGAAAATAAAAACAAAACTCCAAGCATTACTCCAATAGCTGCAGGAATAAAAGATAATTTGCCCATATTCTGAGACATATCTATAGACGGAATAATTAATGACCATACTGATGCAGCAATCATAACACCTGAAGCAAATCCAAGAAGCACTTTATTAACCGTTTTATTAATTTCTTTTTTCATTGCATAAACGCATGCTGCTCCTAATGATGTACCTACTAGTGGTATTAGAATTCCAATTAAAATATTCAATAGCATCCCCCTTTTATCAATAACATCTAGTGATTATTTTATTAATTAATAATTTTTATTAATTAAATATTACATCTTTTTTAGTTATTTATCAAGTAGTTCCACATTTTTAACTTTTTTCCATAAGATTAATGTAAATATAAACATAAAAAAAGGATAGCCTCAGATTTGAGTCTATCCAAAATATTGTTTATTTTATGTTCCGCAAAATGTTCTATATGGAATATTAGTCGGTTTTGGTAATTCTGTATACTCTTCTTGATTTTCATTATAATCAAAAGGATGTGATAAAACTTCTATTAATTTTATCATTACACTGTAATCATCATATTTTACTGCTGCATTAATAGCTTCTTCTACACGATGGTTACGCGGAATTATTGAAGGATTTACACTTTTCATTAATTTTATTACTTCTTCTTTTGTCTTCTTTTGCCTAGTTAATCTTTCTTGCCATTTACTATACCAATTACCAAAATCAGAAGTTGTAAACATTGCAATATCATCTTTATTGCCTAAGGTTAGATTCCTAAAGGTATTTGTATAATCTGCACCATACTTATGCATTGATCCCAACAGGCTATATATTAAATCTTCATCTTCTTTTTCTTTATTAAATAATCCTAGTTTTAATCTCATACCTGACATATAATTATCATTATATATCTCACTAAATTTAGAAATTGCATTTTGAGCTATATCTACAGCTTCATCTTGATTATCATTTAATAAAGGTATCAATGTTTCAGCAAATCTAGCTAAGTCCCAAGCCATTATATTAGACTGATTACCATAAGCATATCTACCTTGATGATCTATAGAACTAAATACCGTAGTTGGATCATAAGTGTCCATAAATGCACATGGACCATAATCTATTGTTTCTCCACTTATACTTACATTGTCTGTATTCATAACTCCATGAATAAATCCAACTTGAAGCCATTTAGAAACTAAGTTTGCTTGTTTTTTAATTACTTCTTCTAATAAAAATAAATACGGATTTTCCTTATTTAAGCCTTCTGGATAATGTCTTTTTATAGTGTAATCAGCTAATGCTTTTAAATCTTCATAATTTGTATATCTTGCAGCATATTGAAAAGTTCCTACTCTTATATGGCTAGATGATATACGAGTTAATATTGCACCAGGTTCTATTTTTTCGCGTGCTATTGAGTCTCCTGTAGTTACTACTGCTAAACTGCGAGTAGTTGGAATTCCCAGGCCATACATGCCTTCACTTATTATATATTCTCTAAGCATAGGTCCAAGAGCTGCCTTACCATCACCACCTCTTGAATATGGTGTTATTCCAGAACCTTTAAGTTGAATATCTACTTTATCTCCATTAGGTGTAATATGCTCTCCAAGTAAAACTGCTCTACCATCTCCTAGCATAGTAAAATATCCAAATTGATGACCTGCATAAGCTTGAGCAATTGGATTTGAACCATCTATTAACTTCTTTCCTGAAAAAATATAAGCTCCTGTATCACTTTCTAAAATATCTAAATTTAAACCTAAATAATTAGCTAATCCCTTATTTAATACAGCTATTTTAGGCTCTTGAACTAAACTAGGTAATTGCTTAGTATAAAAAATTTGTGGCAATTCAGAATAAGTATTTTCTATGTTAAAACCTGTATCATATACTATTTCTCTTTTTAGCATTCTATATTTCCTTTCTATATTTCCAATCTATCTAAATATCTATTTATTATAGTTTTTCTCAGTATTATTTTATTATTCAGACTTATATTAGCATTATAAATATCTTGTAGTCAATAATAATCATTATTAGTTAATTGCAAATTTTATCAAATAGGTTTATAATAAGAAATATAAATAAGATATAGAAATACGTCATATAAATAAAATAATCGATTTAGGAGGGTGAAAGAATGGAAATTAATTTTCAAAAAAAATATCAATTATATATTGGTGGTGAATGGAGAGATTCTTCAGATGGATCAACAATAAAAACATACAATCCAGCAAATGGACAATTGTTATCAGAAATTGCCGATGCTTCTGAAAAGGATGTAGATGATGCTGTTAAGGCTGCAAGAAAAGCTTTTGAAACATGGAGTAAAACAACTGTTACTGAAAGAGCTATTATATTAAATAAAATAGCTGATATCATAGATGAAAACGCAGAATATTTAGCAACAATTGAAACTATGGATAATGGTAAACCTATTAGAGAAACTAAAGGTGCTGATATTCCTTTGGCTTCTGATCACTTTAGATACTTTGCAGGAGTTATCCGTGCTGATGAAGGCGTGGCAAGCAATATAGATGAAAACACATTAAATTTAATATTAAGAGAACCACTAGGAGTTGTTGGACAAATTGTTCCTTGGAATTTCCCATTCTTAATGGCTGCTTGGAAACTTGCTCCAGTTCTTGCTGCTGGTGATACAACAGTATTTAAACCATCTAGTACAACATCTTTAAGTGTACTAGAATTTATGAAGTTAATTCAAGATATAATTCCAAAGGGAGTAATTAATATAATTACTGGTAAGGGTTCAAAGAGCGGTGAATATATACAACATAATGAAGGAATAGATAAGTTAGCATTTACAGGTTCTACAGAAGTTGGTAGACAAATTGGACTATCTGCTGCAAAACGTATAATACCTGCTACACTAGAACTTGGTGGTAAATCAGCTAATATATTCTTCAGTGATGCAGATATGAATATGGCTTTAGAAGGAATTCAACTTGGAATATTATTTAATCAAGGACAAGTTTGTTCTGCAGGATCTAGAATATTTGTTCAAGAAGATTTCTATGATGAATTTATGGAAAAAGCTGTTGAAGCATTCGAAAAGGTAAATGTGGGAAATCCATTGGATCCTAATACTCAAATGGGTGCTCAAATTAGTGAATCTCAATTAAATAAGATTCTTAAGTATATAGAAATAGGTAAAAATGAAGGTGCTAAAGTTATAACTGGTGGAGAAAGATATGTTGAAGGAGATGCTAAGAATGGCTACTTTATGAAACCTACTTTGCTAGTTGATGTTAATAATAACATGAGGGTTGCTAGAGAAGAAATCTTTGGACCAGTTGGTGTGGTTATTAAATTTAAGACAGAAGAAGAAGTTATCCAAATGGCTAATGACAGTAGCTACGGATTAGGTGGCGGTGTATTTACACGTGATATAAATCGTGCTATAAGAGTTGCTAAAGGTATAAGAACTGGTCGTGTATGGGTTAACACTTATAACTCCTTCCCTGCTGGTGCAACTTTTGGTGGATATAAAGAATCTGGAATTGGTAGAGAAACTCAAAAAACCATTTTAGATGCATATACTCAAAAGAAAAACATTTTAGTTAATTTATCAGAAAAAACTGGTGGAATGTACGTTAAGTAATTCTTTACTAGTAAATTAGAGTATAAGATATATAAAAATAATATAAGTAATAAAGGTAACAATTAAGTAGAACTTAATTGTTACCTTTAATTTTGCTAAATTATATTAAGATATCTTATTTATTCTTTTCACATGTTTTTTCCTTGCCCTATTACTATCGATATTAGACTTCTTAATTAAATTATATATTTCATCAATTTCATTTTTAGATAATCTTATATCAGATTTATATCTTTTGATATATCTCTTTAACTTATTTAATTGAATTACTGGTGTTTCTGTTTTAACTTTTTTTAATTTTGATTTATTAGTAAAAACTACTACAGAAATAAATATATCATTTCTTTTTATGCATCTTTCTAAGGATTTAACATGACCATAATTTTGTCTAATTGGATTATAGAATTTATTGCTAGTCCTATTTATTACTTGAGTCCAGTACTTAGAATATTCTTCTCCATAAATTAAGCCACTATAGTCTTTAGTTTCTATTACAAATATCCCTTTCTTTCCTATTAAGATATGATCAATTTGGCTTGTACCTTTTTCATTTTTTATCATAATATCGCTAAGAAGTTTATACCCTTTTATTTTACTTAATATTTTATTAACTTCTTGCTCACCTAAATTTATTATTTTAGTGTTTTTTCTGTTTTTAACTATAATTACTAATAAAATTAACGCTACTATTATTACTATTTTTTCCATTTCGTTTATTCTCCTAATTTTAACTTTTCTTATGTTTCTTTCATTTTATAAGTTATATTAATTTTTGTAAATATCTTTGTTTTTGTGTTTATTTTTTATTTATTTTATCATCATTTACGAGTATATTATATAAGTGTATTAATTGTAAAATGTAGGAGTTGTTATATCTTTAATGTTAGTAGTTTCTAATCCTGGTAAACCTTTTGGTACAAGGAAATTAGCTTTTTTTACAAAGGGACTAAGTCCTCCATAAACACATTTACTTATTATAATAACTTCATTGCATTTTGATAAGCACTCTCCCATATTCTCATATTTGTCTTTTATAATGCACTCTCCAGGTGTTTTTATCCAACATCCAAAGCATCCCATACAATGATGAATACTTCCATCATCAGAAACTACAATTAAGTCTTTTACTTCATTAGGACATAACTTTTTAAATTCATCACCTTTTAAATCATGTATTATTAACCTCATAATACTCCCCACTCCTAATTATTTATTTCTCCCTTTTTACCAATATATTTTTTATTAGTGAATAATTTCTATATTATAATTATGAACTAATAAAATAGAAGTTTATATATTTTTATTCCAATTTTTCATTATATTTTTATTTATTTAGTAATACATTCTATTATAGTCTCAAAAGTAGTTTTCTATATTTATGCATATATTTATGTAAGTATTAATTTATATAGTATTAGGGGGTATATTCTTATGATTAAAGATAAAAATGATTATTATTCAAAAAATGAAACTATAGTAAATAAAACTATAAAAAAAGTGTTATCCTTTGGTTCTTGCTTAGCTATGATTATTTCATATACTGCATGGCAATCAATACCTTGGGCAATTTTACATGGATTACTAAGCTGGGTATATGTTTTGTATTATATCCTTAAGTATTAAAATTAAAAATAGTAACTTGATTAGTACAAAAAATAAAGTTACTATTTTTTAACTTTACACCCAAGGATGTTAATTACTTAAAAAGCTATAATTATTTTAGTGCCAATTCCAGGTTCACTTTCTAAATTAATACTACCACCATGGCATTCTATAACTTCTTTAGCTATTGCCATACCAAGTCCTGATCCATTAGATGAAGAGCTTGTAGTTACTCCTTTATAATATCTATTAAAGATATTTTTTAAATCCTCTTTTCTTATACCTTGTCCATTATCCTCTATTTTTATAAATATGCTAGTATCTTTCTTTTGAATAGACACATCTACAATAGTGTCCTTAGAATTATGCTCTAAGGAATTGATTATAAGATTATTTATAGCTCTTTTTAAATATTTTTTATCACAATTTACTATTACATTTTCATCATAATAATTGAGGTTAATTTCTCTATCACTATATTTACTATTGTTTAATAAATCTATAATACTTTCTTTAATTAAACTAATTAAATTTTCTTCTTTAAAATTAATAGGGATTACTTTATTTTTTAACTTATAAACTAAAGATAAATCATTAACTAAGTCTTGAATATAATTGCTGTTATCTAGGATAGCACTACCATACCTTTTTGCTTCTTCAATGTTTATTTCATATTCATCTCCCTTTAAAAGTTCTGCATATCCTTTAATTGAACTTAATGGAGTTTTTAAATCATGGCTAATATTAGCTATCCATTCTTCCTTTGCTTTATCTACTTCTTTTCGTTGAATCTCATTTTCCTTTAACACACTAGATAAATTATTGATATTTTTACTTACATCTTTAAAAATACCTTTCTTATTTGCCTTTTTATCATAAATTCCATTTTTCAAATCATCTATATCTTCAACAAGAGATAACATTGGTTTAACTAAGCTTCTGCTAAATAAATAAGCTACAATAATCATTAAAACTAATGCAAAAACAATAATTGACTTATGATATTTTAAGCTTTCTTCTGTAAATGTCATCTTAAATTTAAAAATTTTATTTATTGGAAAGCCAACTAATAAGGTATAGCTTTCATTTTCCTTAACTATATTATTTGTATAAATAGTGGTCGGTGCATCACTTCCCCATGGATTTTGAATAAAATCTATTAAATCTGCTGTAATATAATTATTAGGAACATTTTCAGGTTTATTCACCTGATACACTTCATTATTTTCTTTATTTAAAACCTGTATCCATACATTATTATCAATTAATTTATTTATATTATTCTCATCTAAACTAAAGTTATTATCTTTTTCTAAGTCTTCTACAAATGGCTCTATAAATTCTGATGCCCTAAAAGATACACTAAATACTTTTTCTCCAAAAGTTATATTACTATTGTATATTACTAGATTTAGCACCACGTAAACTGTCATTGTTATATAATAAACCAGAATCATAGATACTAGTAATTTAATTGTTAATTTTACTTTCATATTAATCAACTAGCTTATAGCCAATCCCCTTTAAAGTTTTTATATGTTTAGGCTCACTTGGATTATCCTCTAGCTTTTCTCTTAAGTGTCTTATATGAACCATTATTGTATTATCATACCCATCATATTCGTATCCCCAAATTTCATCGCATAATGAGCTTTTGCTAAAGACTCTATTTATATTTTTAGCAAGAAATAAAATTAGTGAGTACTCCTTAGCTGTTAATAATATATTTTCTTCCCCCTTTTTTACTACTCCAGTTTCTTCATTAATGGAAATATTCCCAAAAGTATATATACTACTATTAACTTCATTAGTAATACTTCCTCTTCTTAGTTGAGATTTAACTCTAAGAACAACTTCTTTTATGTTAAATGGCTTAGTTACATAATCATCACCGCCAGCTTCTAATCCTTTAATTTTCTCTTCATCTTCTCCCTTTGCAGTTAAAAATATAATTGGACACATAGAAAATTTTCTAATTCTATCACAAACCATATAACCATCTATATCAGGCAAATTAACATCTAATATTATTATATCTGGATTATTTTCTTTAACTTGCAATATTGCATCTATCCCATTGTCCACCTCGTATATTTCTTTAAAGCCTTCCTTTATAAATACTTCCTTTAATAGGGATAGTAACTCTCTTTCATCATCCACTAACATTATTTTTTTATTTAGTATATCATCTGACATCATGATGTTACTCCTCTCTTTTAAGCTTTTAAATGCTCAATTACTATATTTTCTCTTTTTTATATTTTACCATACTTATCCTTTACTTAATATCTGACCTAGTAAAACTTATAAAATCTATAGAAAACATTATAATAGTTAATAATATGGATATTATTAATGTCATATATCTTTCTACCCTACTTATATCACCTCCAACTATCATAATAGAATATGTCCAAGGAGCATAAATCCAAAATCTACTTTGAGCTATAAAAATATTTGTAATTAGCATAATAACTCCAGTTGAAATTAATGGTATTATACTTGAGAAATTTCGTCCTATTATAAATAGTAAAATTAATATAGGTAATGTTGTTATAAAAATTTCTATAGCATATGATAATAATTGAAAATTAAAGCTTACACTTTTGCTTAAGTAAGCTTTAGATAAAAATATACAAGCAAAATATGATAATATAGAAATAGTTAAGGTTATTAACATAACTTTATATTTATTTAAATAAATACTACTTTTCTTTATAGGTAAAAGTAATAATTGCTTCCAACCAGAATTATCATTTTCAACTTTTGTTATTACAGATGCTGTGTATATATTTTGTAATGGTAAAATAAAAGATAGATAAGTAATAGCTGAAAAAATAAATATTCCATCATCAATGCCTATACCATTTGTACTTCCCATAGCTTGCACTTTTTTCATAACTATTAGTACTACTGGTATTGGAATAATCAATGCTAAAAATAATAAAGAGCTTTTTTTAATTTTTAGTAATTCTATTTTCAATAATTCCATTTTTATCACCTCACTTAATAAATTTTCTTATTATTAAAATAAGTCTTCACAAGTACAGAACCTATTATTAATATAGCTATTGATATAATTAAAACTAATGTTATTTCATTTTTACCTTGAGTTATGGAAAATAGAGAAAATCCATAGGGATTAATATTTTTAATAAAGGAATCATTATGATATAAATTTGAAGAAATAAAACTTAAAATTGCAGCTATTATTAAAGATATAAGAAGATTTTTATTTTTTAAATTTATATATAGATGTATAACCATTATTACTAAAGATGCTATTAGCTGAATAACAAACATAATTATTAAAAACCTATAAGGTATTGGTTCCTTAAACTTAAATATTATTCCTACTGTAATTAATGAAATAACATTTAAACTTAACATTAAAATTGAATAAAAACTTGCTACTATATATTTAGATATTAAAATGCTACTTCTTTTTATTGGCTGTGTTAATAAAAATGTCCATGAGTTATTCTTGTACTCACTTTCAAATAATGTAGCTAAAATAAGTGCAGCAAACATGGGCATAAAGTCATTAAAATATAATATTCTTTGTTCTTTAATTAAAACTTGCCAAGATGTTAATCCTTTTTCCATAGCTTGAGGCAATAACCAACTTTCATATCTTATTAAGAAGTCTACACATAAAAGTGCTGCTACTCCTAAAGGAATTGCTAATATAAATAAAATTACTAAGTTTCTTTTTTCTTTTATAAATTCATTTTTTATTAAATTTAATAACATAATTAAACCTCCTTAGTTAATCCTAAGAATATTTCCTCTAAAGAACTCTTTTCTTGTGATAAATAATTAATTTCATATCCTGCCATAACAAGCTCTCTACAAATTCTAGCCGCAGATACATTATTGCTTTTAACTTTTATCTTACTGTTTTCCTCTTTAACTCTATACTTTCTAGATGTTAGTAAGTTAAATACTGAATCCTTATCCTGTATCTTTTCTAAACCAATTGTTACTTCATTAGTTGAATTCTTCTTTAAATTATCTAATGATCCTTGATATAATAGCCTTCCTTTATTTATTACAGCAACTTCAGTTGCTACTAATTCAATTTCACTTAATATATGGTTTGAAATTATTATTGTTATATTTCTTTCATTAGCTAAATATTTTATTAAGTTTCTTATTTCTATGATTCCTGCTGGATCTAGTCCATTAGTTGGCTCATCTAAAATTAAAAGCTTTGGATTTCCCATAAGAGCTTGTGCTATTCCTAATCTTTGCTTCATACCTAATGAAAATTCTTTAACCTTTTTATTTTTTGCATCCAATAAATTTACTAACTTAAGCTTTTCCTCTATTTCATCCTTACTTAACCTTAAAATTCTTCTTAGTATATCTAAATTTTCATAAGCTGTTAAATGACCATAATAAGAAGGACTTTCAACTAATGCTCCTATATCTTTTAATATTTCTTCTCTATTATCCTTAATGGATTCTCCGAAAATCCTTATATCTCCACTATTAGGTTTTACTAAGCCTAATAGCATTTTTATAGTTGTTGTTTTGCCAGCACCATTTGGGCCTAAAAATCCATAGACTTCTCCTTCCTTAACATTTAAATTAATTCTATCTACACATCTAACATTATTAAATTCCTTTACTAAGTTTTCTGTATTAACAATATATTGACTCATATTTTCCTCTCCTTTTTAACTTTATGACTCAATTGTACACGACCAATATTAATTGTAATTTTAGCTTACCTTAATTTAAGCTTAATTAGGAAATTACTGGGCCCCAGAGGAATTTCCATTGAAGCTCAAAAATTTCATAATTAATTTTTATTAATAAAAATTATTATTTAATATTGATTTTTATATGAACTAGGTTCATAATATACCTATGAATATAAAAACAGTAATAAATAAATATTAATCAAAAGAAGGAGAATAAATTATGTTTTTAGCATTAAAAGAATTAAAGCACAATAAAGCTAGATTTAGTTTAATAATTGGAATTTTAACTCTTATTATATTTCTAGTATTATTTTTAGCAGGAATTGCAAAGGGGTTATCTGCTGCTACTGTATCTACAGTTGAAAACTCTAAAGCAAATTATTATATATTATCGGATTCAGCAGATAAATTAATCAGTCGTTCATCTTTTACAGATGATGATGTAACAAATTTAAATAATTCTAATGAATTAATAGAATTAAATGAAAATGCTACTCCTATTAATTTATTTACAAGTAATTTCACTATGGAGTCTTTAGATAAGAAAACTAATATAGTTTACTTAGCCATTGATCCATCAGCATTTCTAATGCCTGAAGTTATTGATGGAAATACTTTAAATAATAATAAAGAAATAGTTTTAAATAATTCATTTAAAGAAGATGGTATAGAAATCGGTGATATAATTAAAGATTCAGCTTCTGATTTAGAATTAAAAGTAGTTGGATTTACTAAAAATCAAATGTATGGACATATGTCTGTAGGGGTTATATCTTTAGATACCTATAAGGAAATAATGACTTCTGCAACTGGAAAGGAATTTAATAACTTTCAAGCTTTAGCTATTAATATGGACAAGTCTACAGAAAACCAAGATTCACTTACTAGCTTTGTTAATGATAATTTAGATAAAAAAGTATTATTAAGTAAAGCTGATGCAATTAAAAATGTTCCTGGATATTCAGCAGAACAAGGAACTATTGTTATGATGTTAGTATTCTTATTAATAATATCCTCATTTATAGTTGGTGTATTCTTCTATATAACAACTATGCAAAAATTACCTGAATTAGGAGTTTTAAAGGCTTTAGGATCTAAAATGTCAACTTTAGCATCATCTCTAACATCTCAAGTATTTATGCTTTCAGTAATAAGCATGGTTATAGGAAATATTCTAACATTTTCTTTAGCTAGTATGCTACCAGCAAGTATGCCATTTGTCTTAAGTTCTAGAGATGCAACTTTAGTATCAATGTTATTTATAGTAATAGCACTACTAAGTAGTCTATTCTCTATTAAAAAGATAAGAAAAGTAGATGCAATTTCTGCAATAGGAGGTAATTATTAATGGAAAGATATGCACTTCAATTAAAAAATATATCTAAAAAATATAAAGATGGAGATAGTGAAAATTCTGTTTTAAATAATGTTTCAATTAATGTTAAACCAGGTGAATTTGTTGCTATTGTTGGTCCTTCAGGATCTGGTAAAAGTACATTTTTATCCATTGCTGGGGCACTACTTTCAGCAAGTAATGGTGAAATAATGATTGGAGATACAAATTTAAATGAAAAAAATAAAAAGGAATTAGCTGATATAAGAAGAAATCAAATAGGATTTGTCTTTCAATCTCATCAACTAATACCTTATTTAACAGTTATTGATCAACTAAAATTAATACCAAAGCTTTCTAATAACAAAAATAAAAAGGAAGTTAATGACCATGCTAATAAGCTTTTAAAGGAATTTGGCCTAGGACATAGACTAAATCAATATCCTTCAAAATTATCTGGAGGTGAAAAACAAAGAGTTGCAATAGCAAGGGCTTTAATGAATAACCCAGATATAATTTTGGCAGATGAGCCAACTGCAAGCCTTGATGGTGAACGTGGTCGTGAGGTTATTTCTATGATTAGAGGGGAAATTAAAAAATATAATAAAGCCGCTTTAATGGTAACCCATGATGAACGTATTCTTGATTTGGTAGATACAATATATAGAATTGAAAATGGAAATTTAACTTTAGAAATGAATAATTAATTTAAAATGGCTGTTACACAATTATGTGTAACAGCCATTTTAAGTAATATCATATTAAATATTACTTTTAAATAAATATTTCAACTAGCTTAATAACTGAAATAGTATACTTAATTATTATTAATAATCAAAAAAGTACCAGTAATAAACTAGTACGAATTAACTAAGTTTATTCAATTACTGAAAATAAGGTTTGAAAAAAATCCCTACTGGTTTAAATTTAATGTTGTATATTATTATCAATATATGCTTCTACTTCATTTATGTTTATTCCTAAAACTATTGATATTTCTTGATATAATTGTTTTTTAGCATTCATTAAAATATCATCCTCAGTCTTATTAATTTTCTTTCCTAAAGACTCTTTTTCATCTTTTTCAACATTTATAGAATTTATAACTTTAATAATATCTGTAACATTACCACTTCTTATTATTGACTTATATTCCTGATTTTTCTTTCTATAATCCTCTATTTCTATAGTTTCTTTTTTAGATATAAATTCTATTAAATTCATAATTTCCTTCTTACTCATAAGATCTCTAATTGACATCGTTTTATTATTTACAGGAATTTTTATAGTCATTTTTTTATTATTAATTGGAGATAAAATATAATATTCTAGTTCTTCATTTCTTAATATCATTTTTTCTATGTCTTCAATCATACAAACTCCATTTTGACCATATACAACATACTCATTTATCTTAAACATAACTGTTCCTCCCTAAAAATTATTTACACTGAAAAAAGTAGCTCCTACAGCTGAAACTCTTAGAAGCTACATACATTGTATATTTATTATACCACAAATTAATAAATATTTCTAATAATATGAATATTTAAATATTTATGTTGTAATAATTCATAATAGATTCTTCTTTAAATCCACAATTCTTATATAAACTTAAAGCTCTTTTATTTCTAATTTCAACATCTAACTCAACATCATATATTTTTTCATTATGTAAATTATTTAAAGTTTCTACTAAAGCTGATTTGCCATAGCCTTTCCCCCTATATTCAGATAAAATTCCAAAACCAGAAATAAAAGCTGAATTTAAACTTTTACTTACCTTTATCCTTCCTATTATTTTATCACCTATCTTAATTAAATAAGTAATAATATTATTTTTTTCTTCATCCTCTGGCATAATAAACTCAATCCACTCATGCCCATATAATAATCTATTTAAATTATTAATATCATTCATATTTTCATTTTGAGCTTTAAATAATGAAATTTCTTTGTTCCATTCTTTAAAGCTTTCATTATAGCATTTCATCCTACATTCAGAAAAAGCATAAACTCCATTTTTACTCTCTATAAACTTTATTGCAGAGGATGATTTATCATCACAAAGAAGTAGTATCTCATTAAAGTTTCTTCTTCTGCATTCTTCTAAAGCTAAATGCATAAGTCTAGTAAATATAGCATTTCTCCTATACTTAGGATGGACCATTCCATTTATTTCAGCAATATTCCCTCCAAAACTTGAAATTCCTAAATATCCTATAATTTTATTATTTATATAAAATAAAAATTCATTTATATCATTTCTGTTATTTTCATAATCCTTTTTTATCTCACTTCTATAGCTTAATTCTAGCTTCAAATTTACTTTATCTTCATTAATAATAATATCTTCTAATTCTTTTATTCCTTGAATATCATTGTCTTCTAAATATTTTTTTAAAATAATTTCTTGAGAAAATATCCTTTCTTTTATCTCCTTCATTCTTCCTACCCCCAAATACTTATTTATTTTTTTATTAATTTATATATTAATTTTACCATAAAATTCAATATCTTTTATAAACTTTACTATTTATCTAAATATATAGTTTCACTTTTCCATATACCATTACTTCCAAAGTCATATTCTACTTTTACAGTATTATCATCTACCCATTCTATTCTATATTTACTATTTGAAAAAGGTCTAAAACCATCATCCGTTGATATACTTTTATTTAATGATTTAATAAAAATTCCAAACTTTCTTTCATAAAAATTGCTGTTTCCTGATAAAAGAAAAGAGTTTTCTTCTATAATTAAAGTGTTATTTTTACATGGTGAATCAAATGTGAAATATTTATATTCACTATAAAAAAACAGATAACTTAATAGACTTAGTAAAATTATAATTGTAGCAATTATATTATAAGATATTTTAATCCATACCACTTTTTTTCTTATTGGATTCCAGAAGAATATTGGACATATTAATACTAATAAAAACAAAATATAATTTATAAAGTTTGGGCTTATTCTTAAAATTAGAATTTTTAATCCTAACTGAAATAGAACAAACATGTTAACTAATAATAAAACAATAGAGATTATCCATATATTCTTTATTATTCCCTTAATATTTTTATCTTTCATTTTATTTCCTTTCATAGAGATTTACTTAATCAATTGAAACTCCCATTCATCATCTTCATTTTTATCTATTGAAATCTTATATATCTTCTTTGCTATTATTAATTACTATAAGGTTATACTCTCTTTTATTAGTTATTTTTTCGCTATTGTAGCATCCATTTATAAACATACTTATTATTAAACATACTATAATAGGTTTTAACACTCTAAATTTCTTTTTCATAGAACTCTCCCTCCTCTATTACATTTATAGTATAATTCACCATTTATAATTATTCAATATATTTTTATTGTTTATCAATATTAATTTATTAAATAAAAAGATTACTATTATGATAATAGTAATCTTTTTATATTTCGTATAAATTCTTATAAGTTTTTTAGTATATCCTTAAACTGCCATCCATATCTTTCTAATTCACCTAATACAAAATTAATTCCTTTCTCAGTTTTATACCAGTTATCCTTTGTTATGTTATCTATATCCACTGGATGAATAATAAACTTAGTATCTTTATATAAAGTTTCATAATACATAAGACAACGTCTAGCATGATATGATTTACAGCATATAATTGCCTTGTTAATTTTTATCCCTAAGGAATCTGTTATCTTCTTAGAAAAAATAGCATTTTCATAAGTAAAGGTTGCTTTATCTTCTTTTAATATACACTTTTCCTTCACACCATTTATAACTAAAACATCTCTTAAAAACTCCCATTCTGTTCTATAATTCTTATTATAAATCTCCTTCTTAACTGAAGGTCCTGTAAAAGATTCCTTTTTTATACTGTAGCCTCCAGAGGGCAAAATTAGTTTAGAATATCCCCTTTTATATAATTTTGCTGCTTCTTCAGCAACTTCTGGATAGGTACCACCTGGTATAAAAATAATATCTGCTTCTTCTAAATCATCCTT
This sequence comes from uncultured Clostridium sp., assembly GCA_934746015.1. Classification (GTDB taxonomy): domain Bacteria; phylum Bacillota; class Clostridia; order Clostridiales; family Clostridiaceae; genus Clostridium. The sequence goes on along the minus strand of CAKVEW010000048.1, from coordinate 278 downwards.
TATAAAAACAAAATTGCTTATATCTTTTAAATATCTTAACTTATCCATACTTCACATTTTTCCTCTTGTTAATAATCTTATTATTTAATATTTTAATTATATCATATTCTATTTATTTTTATTATGTTATTATCATTTACGAGTATTTTATTTAAAAGTTAAATTTAAAGTATAATAAAATAGCATTAGAATTATTCTAATGCTCAGACTGTAGACAAAAAGGATATTTTCAAAAATGAAAATATCCTTTTTGTTAATTTTGTAGTTAAATCACTTGA
>CAKVEW010000047.1 GCA_934746015.1 uncultured Clostridium sp. | reverse complement strand
CCTGTAAGTAAAGTAGTTATTAACATAGTTGACAATAACGTCATGGAAAGTAATTTTTTTCTTTTCATTCATTTTTCCCCTCTCTTTATTTACATTTTATTTGAAACCTAAGATTTAACGTTAAACTTAATAACATTATTCATTATTTTCCCTTTGCTAGAAAACGTTTTTAGTTTATCGTTAAACCTATAATATCATTTATATATATTATTGTCAATGAACATAATATTTTTTATTAATGAATTTTCTAAATTTTTTAAAAGGTCTGTATTAAACAATATTAGTTTAATACAGACCTTTTAATAATTATAATTCAATAACCATATTTAATAATTCATTACTTCTATTTATGAAGTTATCCATTTCCTCTGATGTTAATTCTTTATTAGATAATAAAGCAAGATCAAGTATATAATTACAAATTAAATTTACTTTTTCTTTTCTTTCATCTATATCAATTGAAGCTATCTTTTTAATTATTGAGTTATTATTGTTAATAACTAAAGTTCTTTCCTCTTTAAACATATCAGGCATATCCATGCCCCCAAACATCTTACTCATTTCAGACATCCTTCTTGACTGTTCTGAAACTAATATCATAGCTGGTGTTTCAGAATTCTTTAAGTTTTCTACTTTAACTTCTTTTACTACATCAGGAATTACTTCATTAAATATATTTTTTATCTTATCATTTAAATCTTTTGAATCTTCAGTTTCATGATTTTTTAATGTTTCAGATATATCAGAGTCTATTCTTGCAAATGTAACTCCTGTTTCCTTTGCTTCTAAAAAGCTAATAAAGTGATTATCTAAAGAACAATCTAATACTAAAGCATCTAAATTTGCCTCTTTAAACATTTTTATATATTGTGATTGTTGTTTTTCATCAGTTACATAAAATACTTTATTTTCATGTTTTTCTTTATTTTCTTCAAGGTATTCTTTTAAGGTGATATATTCGCCATTTAATTTTTTAAAAATAATTATATCTTTAATTTTTTCATAGAAACTTTCATCTCTTAAGCATCCATACTTAATAAATATTTGTATATCCTTCCAGAAATTATTAAAATTATCTCTTTCATTTTTATAAAGACTTACTAATTTATCTGCTACCTTTTTAACTATATGTTTAGAAATTTTCATAACATCTTTATCTTTTTGAAGGAAGCTTCTAGAAACATTTAAAGGTAAGTCTGGACAATCAATTGTACCCTTTAATAAAAGTAAAAATTCTGGTATAACTTCTTTTATATTATCAGCAACAAAAACTTGATTGTTATATAATTTTACTTGGCCTTCTGTTGCTTCTAATTCATGCTTTAATTTAGGAAAATATAATATTCCTTTTAAATTAAATGGATAATCTACATTTAAATGAATCAAAAATAAAGGATCATTAAAATCTAAAAATACTTTTTTATAAAACTCTTTATATTCTTCATCTGTGCAATCTTTTGGTGATTTCATCCAAAGTGGTGTTGTATCGTTTAAAGGTTTTAAATCCTCTTCTTTTACTTCTTTTCCTTCTTCTTCTAAGTATATTTCTATTGGTAAGAAAGAACAGTATTTTTCTATAACTTCTCTAACTTTATAAATTTCTAAGAACTCTTTACTATCATCATCTATAAATAAAGTTATAGTTGTTCCTCTTTCTTTTCTATCTTCGGATGGATATATTTCATATTCAGTTCCTCCATCACAAACCCAAGTTACAGCTTCAGCTCCATCTAAATATGACAATGTATCAATTTGTACTCTTTTTGATACCATAAATGAAGAATAAAAACCTAGTCCAAAATGACCAATTATATCTTTACCATCATCCATCTTATCTTTATACTTATTAATAAAGTCCTCTGCTCCAGAAAAAGCAACTTGATTGATGTATTTTTCAACTTCTTCCTCAGTCATACCAATACCATTATCAATAAACTTTAATGTTCCATTTTCTTTATTAACTGAAACTAAGATTTTATATTTTTCATCCTCACTTACCTTTGCTTCACCTAAGCTAACTAATCTTTTTAATTTACTTATGGCATCACACCCATTACTAATAAGCTCCCTAATAAAAATGTCCTTATCAGAATATAACCATTTTTTTATAATTGGGAAAATATTTTCAGTATGAATTGATATATTTCCTTTATTTCTCTCCATTAAAATCCCTCCTCTTACAAGAAATTATTTTATTTAAATCAATAATATATGTCAATATTTACTATATACTATTTTTATCCTTTATTGGGTTTTTATCCTCAATTATGTAAGCAAATTTCAAAATACTATAATAAATCTTTAAATCTCTACTATTTCAATACTATTATCCTCTACTCCAATTACTGTTAAGTTATTTCTTAAGTATTCATCTACTAATTCTTTTACTTCTAAAGTAATAATTTCTCCTGGACATATTACTGGAATTCCTGGTGGATAGGGAACTATAAAGTTCTTAGATATTTTCCCTAATGATTCATTTAAAGATACTTTATTGTATCTTAAATTTAGTACCTCAAATGGTTCTAAAACTTTTCTTGGTAGTATATTTATATATGTATAATTTCTTTCTATTGAACCTATAAGTTTCATATCTAGTTCTTTTATTGCAATATAAAGTTTTTCAAAATCATTATCACTATTACATGTAGATAAAATTAATACTACCCCTTTAGAAAAACTCATTTCTGATTGTATCTTTTTTTCTTTTAAATAATCTAAAAGCTTATGACCACTATAACCATCCTTTAATGTAACTAAATATCTACTTTTATCTATTTTATAACCTTTATTTATATCAATACTACTTATTATCTTAACTTTATTAAGAGAATTTATTTGTTCTTTCCAAAATTCTGATCTTTCAATAAGGCTATCATAATCCCTTTCACCATAATTATCTAAGTAATATCTTCCATAATCTAAAGATGCCATAATCAAATATGATGGTGATGTAGTCATAAAGGCTTTTATGTAAAAGTCAATATTATTATCATCACTATTTACTAATAAAAATGCTCCTTGTGTAAGACTTGGCAGAGTCTTATGTGCACTTAACACTACATAATCACCTGATTTAGCCATTGATTTAGGTAGCTCCTTACTTATTCCAAAGTGTGCACCATGAGCACTATCTATTATAATTTTTAATCCCTTTTCCCTAAGTTTTTCTATTATTTCATCTAATTCGTAGTAAACTCCAAAATAATTTGGATTAGTCAATATAATTCCCTTTGGATTTGTGGCATTCTTAAGAGCTTTAACTATCTCTTCTTCTCTAGGCGGTAAAAAAATACCTAAAGTCTTATCAATAACAGCATCAATATATACCACTTTTAATTTTCTTAAAATAATAGCATTATATATTGATTTATGACAATTTCTTTCTACTAATACCTCATCTCCTTCATTAAAAGATGAAAAAATTGAGGCTAAATTTCCACATGAACTTCCATTCACAAGAAAATATGCTTTTTTTACACCATAAGTTTTTGCTAAAAGCTCCTGTGCTTCTTTTATTACTCCCTCTGGACAATGTAAATTATCTAAGGAATCAACTTCTGTAATATCTAATGTCCCTAAAGCTTCTTTAAAGTTTTTCCCTAAAGAATCTCTTAAAAATCCTTTACCACTCTTATTTCCTGGCATTGATAAGATTAAATTATCTTCTCTATGGTATTTTAATAATTCTTCCAATAAAGGTGCTTTATTCATTAATATCTCCCTTTTTTCTATTTTTTATTGTTAAATTTATTTTAATTACTTATTATTTCTATAGATTTATCTTTAAATACTTTCCTGGCTACTTCTAAAATGTATTTCTTATCAATATTCTCAAGATTACTAAACTCTTCTGAATATAATTTATAATCACCAAACATTGTATTATATGTTGATAGCTCTTTTGCTAAAATTATATTTTGCTCTTCTCTAAACCATCTTCTTAGCTTCATAGATTTTATAAAGTCTCTTATATCTTCATCACTTATTATTTTTTCGAAATCATCTATTTTCTCTATGCAGTTATTTATTAAATCTAATGATTTATCTAAATTTTCCTTTGAAGTGCTATATGTTATTTTATAGAGCTTTATATACTTTTCATAAGAAATCTTAGTTAATATATCATATACAAGACCATTTTTAGTTCTTAATGTATCAAATAATAATGAATTAACTCCTTCCCCAAAGTATTCATTAAATATTCTTAATGCTTTTATTTCATCATAATTTAATTCATCTATTGGAAATATAATTTGAACTTTACAACTATTAATCCCTTCTCTTTTATCTTTATATACTCCAAAATTATCTTTATCATAAATAATTTCTTCATCCTTTTCTTCAAAGCAGGAATTTTCCCAAGCTTCAAAATATCTTCCAATTATTTTTTTAACCTTTTCAAATTCTAAAGAAGAAACTACTGCAATGGAAGTTTTATTAGGCAAATAATTTTCTCTATAGAATTCCTTTATATCTTCTAACTTAATTTGTTGTAAATCTTTAGTTCTACCTATAATAGGATATTTTATCCTTCTATCCTTAAAGCTATTTATAAATAACTTATCTTCACAAAACTGCTCTAGTTCCTCATCCCACTCCTTCAGTTCTTCAATTATCACCTTCATTTCCTCTTCAAAGCCTTTTCTTGGAAATATAGGATTTAAAATTATATCTGAAAAAATTTCTGCTCCTTTTTCAAAATCCTCATTTAACATAGTTCCATAATAAATAACATATGGGAAATTTGTCATTGCATTTTGAAAGCCAAAAACTTTACTTAAATCTTTATTTATCTTATCTTCTGTTCTATTTTTTGTTCCTTTATATACCATGTGTTCTGTGGCATGAGCCAACCCAAACAAACCTTTTTCTTTACAAGCTCCTGCATCTATTGATATTGATATTGAAGTTAAGTTAGATGTTGTTTTTTTATATATAAGCTTTATTTTATTCTTTAATATAAAATCCATTCTATCCTCCAAAGCTTTTATTCTTCTTATTATTGTAATATAAAAAGTTGGTATTTGAACATAAGCAAATACCAACTTTTTTATTTATACTATTCTGCTTTTAAAGCAATAGCACATTCAATTCTCTTCTTTTGCATTTTACAACCTACTTCATAAGGAATTTTCATATCTCCATTGAAGCTAAAGTTATTGGCTTGACAACCTCCACTGCAATAGAATCTTGCCCAGCAATCCCTACATTTAGGTTTATTGTATATATGAGCCTTCTTAAACTCTTTTCCAAGCTCTTTATCGTATGTGTCATCATATATACTTCCAAGTTTAAATTCTTCTTTTCCTACAAATTGATGGCATGGGTATACATCTCCTTGTGGAGTTATTGCAACATACTCAAATCCTGCTCCGCAGCCTGAAATTCTTTTATAAACACATGGTCCACCATTTAAATCAACATTAAAATGATAGAAGTTATACTCTCCATTTTTTTCTCTTTTTCTTCTTGCCATATCTTCATATAACTTATCATAATTTTTCATTATTTCTGGTAAATCTTCTTCTCTTAATGCAAGAGGATGTCCCGCCTCTAGTACTACTGGCTCTATAGAAACCTCATCAAATCCTTCATTTACCATAGCCATAACATCTTCAAAAAAGTCAGTATTAGCTCTTGTAAATGTTCCTCTAACATAATACATCTTACCAGGAGTTCTCTTTTTAATCATTTTCTTTATATTTGGAAGTATATCATCATAAGATCCACTTCCATCAACTTTTATTCTTACATTATCATTAACACATTTTCTACCATCTAATGATAGTATGATATTTCCCATTTCTTTATCCATAAAGTCCATCATATCATCATTTAAAAGAGTAGCATTTGTTGTCATTGTAAATCTAATATTTTTCTTCCACTCTTTTTCATTTTCTCTAGCATACTGTATTATTTCCTTTACAGTATCCATTATCATAGTTGGCTCTCCACCAAATAAATCTATTTCTATGTTTCTTCTTGGGCCACTTCTTTTTACTACATAATCTATTGCTTTTTTTGCAGTTTCTATAGACATAACTCCTTTATGTCCATTATATTCTCCTTCATCTGCAAAACAATATTTACATCTTAAATTACATCCATGAATTATATTTAAGCAAACTGCCTTTATATAATCTCTATCTTCCATAGAACCATGAGCTATATCTTCATACTTATCTTCTGAATATAACATTCCATCATTGATAAGTTCTAGTATCTCATCATAAGCTTCTTCAATAACATTTTTATCGTATTTATCTGATAAAAGCTTAATTGTTTCTTCTTTATCTTTCATTCCATCGTCATGAACTAAATCATATACTAACTCATCTACTATATGAACTGCTCCTGTATTTACATCTAATACAAAGTAATTATCCCCTTGTTTAAATTTGTGTATTAAAGACATTTATATCCCTCCAAAAACTTTTTCTAACAAAAAGTAAGCAGCAACTTAATGGTTGCCGCTTTCTTCTAATTAGTTTTCACACTCTAAGTTTGCAACTGTACAAGATGTCTTGCAAGCTGACTGACATGAGTTAGCACATTCCTTACAGCCAGGTTTAACTAAACTGTTTTTGATATTCGTCTTATTAATTGTCTTAATATGCTTCATGATTATACTCCCCCATAACTAAAAATACTCCAAAATTATACCATAAAATATTTATCAATAAAAGATATATTTATCTTATTTTCCAGATCTCTAAACCTGCATCCATTATAGGTTTATTTTACCTTTTATAACTTCAATTTCATATTGATAAAAATTTTATTTTTGATATTATATATTTATACTTAAGTAACTTCCAAGAGGAGTGAAAAAGTAATTTACAGAGATACTCTGGAGAGTGATTTTGGCAAATCACTCTTTTTTATTAATGATTTAAATATTCCTCAAACTTTCTTATAGAGCTCTTCTTTCCTATAACAACTATAAAATCATTTTCTTTTAATATAAAGTTAGGATCTAATTCAATTATAGTTTCTTCATCTCTTTCTAATGCTATTATATTTAATCCAAACTCATTACGAATTTTAGATTTTAAAATTGACTTACCATCAATGACTTCAGTAACCCTAAGTTCCTCTATGTGAATATCATTATTTAATTCTATAAATTCAAAAGCTTCTTCATTTAATAATCTATTGGCAATTCTAATTGCCATATCATTTTCTGGATATACAATTTCAGCACCTATTTTCTTTAATACACATCCTTGCTCATAAGTATTAGCTTTTGCAATAACTCTTTTTACGCCCATATTAATTACATTTAATGTAGTTAATATACTTACATCTATCTTTTCTCCGATACATACAAATACTGTCTCACAATTTTGAATTCCAGTTTCCTCAAGTGCTTCTTTACCTAAATTATTTACTACAAAAGCATTATCAGTTAAACTTCTTATTTGCTTTATTTTATTTTCATCACTATCTAAAACTATAACTTCCTTACCAGCTTCAATTAAAGTTTTTGCTAATGCAAATCCAAATCTTCCTATTCCGATTATTCCAAACTCTATTGATATTTTATGATTAAACATAATTATCCTCCTATCCAATTATAACTGCTTCTTCTGAATAACAAGCATTTGATGGTTCTTTAACTAACCATATACTTGCCATAGTCATTGGGCCTAATCTACCTATAAACATAATTATTGATATAATTATTTTACTTAAATCTCTAAGATCTGGAGTAATTCCAGTAGATAATCCTACAGTACCAAAAGCACTAGTAACCTCAACTAATAGTTGAATGAATGTACACTCTGGTTCTAATATGCTTAATAAAAATACTCCAAAACAAACTACCATAATAGCAAGTACAAATATATTAAAAGCTTTAAAAATAACAGCTGATGGTATTTTCCTTTTAAATGCTACACAATTTTTATTTGTAGATGTACTATATATACTCTTAATTAAAGTAAATATTGTTGTAGTTTTTATACCTCCACCTGTTGATCCAGGCGAAGCCCCTATGAACATTAAAACAGTTAAAGTAAATAATCCTGCATTTGTAAAGTTTCCTAAAGGATATGTACTAAAACCAGCAGTTCTTGCAGAAGTACTAAAGAAAAAGGCACCAAGCCATGATATATCCTCAGTTGACTTAAGTAATACAGTTCCTACTATAAGTAAAATAGTTGTTACAGTTATGACTACTTTTGCATGTAGACTGAATTTTTTAAACTTTTTAACTATTATTATTTCTTTAATAACCAAAAATCCTAAGCCACCAAAAATAATTAATCCACATGTAGTTAAATTTAATAATATATTACTTTGATATGGTATTAAATTCTTAAGGCCACCTAAAATATCAAAACCTGAATTATTAAAAGCTGCTATAGAATGGAAAATACTTATACCTAATGCATCTAATGGACTATAATCCTTTGAAAATACTAAATAACTTAATATTACTCCAATCACTTCAAAACTCAAAGTAACTAACAATACAGACTTAACGAGTTTTACAAGTCCCTTCATTGTATCTAAATTCATTGATTCTTTAATTAGTACTCTTTCTTTAATACCAACCTTTTTTCTCATAAGTAAAATAAAACCAACACCAACTGACGTAACTCCAAGTCCACCTATTTGAATTAGTAAAGCTACTACTGCTCGTCCAAATACAGTAAATGTATCAGCAGTATCAATGGCAATTAATCCAGTTACACAAACTGCACTAGTTGATGTAAATAAAGCATCAACCCAAGATACAGTTATACCATCACGAATTGATATAGGCAGCTTTAATAATATAGTTCCAATAACAATTACAGAAAAAAATCCCAAAACAATTATTCTGCCCGGGCTTAATCTTTTAAATAACTTCATATGCAGCTCTCCTTTAAGCTATGTAAATAAATATTACTCTATATATTACCTTTATTTAGAATAATTATATATTCCATAATTTACACTGTCAATTTCGTTATTTTTATTTAAATTCCTATAAAATAGCTAATACATCTAAATAAACCCATTTTAGCTTACTTTAATCATAAAACATCTAAAATACAGAGTTTTATGGTTAATATAGATTAAAAAATAATATAAATACTATGTATTTTTAAGTAAAAAAATGGAACTGTTTTAAACAGTTCCTACTTATAAAGTATTGATATACTATTCATCCCATCCTTCTGGGAATTCTGCATTGTGGTAAACCTCCTGAACATCATCATCATCTTCAAGTAAGTCTAACATTTTTTGGAATTTCTTAGCATCATCCTCGTTAATTTCAGTATATGTATCTGGTATCATCTTAACATCTGCTTCTAAGAATTCTATTCCTTCCGCTTCTAATGCTTCTCTTACTGTTCCGAAATCTTCTGGAGTAGTTGTTACTATAAATACTTCCTCTTCTGAAGCAAAATCTTCTGCTCCTGCATCTAAAGCAAGCATCATTATTTCATCTTCGTCCTTATCTTCTTTTTCAATAACAATTTCTCCTTTTTCTTGGAACATAAAGCTTACACATCCTGTAGCTCCCATATTTCCACCACCTTTTGTAAAGGCGCTTCTCACATTTCCTGCTGATCTGTTTTTATTATCTGTTAATGTTTCTACAATTACAGCAACTCCTGATGGACCATAACCTTCATAAACTATCTTTTCATAATTAACTCCTGAAAGTTCCCCTGAAGCTTTCTTAATTGATCTAGTGATTGTATCATTAGGCATATTTGCAGCCTTTGCCTTAGCAATTACATCTCTTAATCTTGGATTATTGTCGGGAACAGGACCACCATTTTTAACTGCTATAACAATTTCTTTACCTAATTTTGTAAAGATTTTTCCTCTTTTTGCATCTGCTTTTCCTTTTTTGTTTTGTATATTATGCCATTTTGAATGTCCTGACATTTTTATTCCTCCCAACGCTAATAAATATTTTATAAATACAGTGGAATTATATCACAATTACTTAACTATGACAAATAACTAAATTACCTTATATAACCTATTTTCTTCTTTAAAGTATATATCTTCATCTCTTTTACTTATTATTATTTTACCATTAGAAATTTCTATAACAGTTTTTTCAATTATTTTTGATAGTTCAAGTTCTGCTAGTATATGAACTACAACTTTATCTGTATATTCTACCTCTTCAATATACCAATTATTTTCATTACATTTATATTGTATTTTACCAAGCATATCATAATCCATACAAAGTAATAGTCTAACTCCTTTTACCTTTTCTACTATGCCACCAGCTTTTAATGCTACAGATGCACCTTTTGTATATGCTCTAGTTAGTCCACCTGCTCCAAGTAGTATTCCACCAAAATATCTTGTTACTACTACTGCACAGTCAGTAATATTACTTTTTTTCATTACTTCTAATATAGGTATTCCAGCAGTACCTTGTGGCTCTCCATCATCACTATATCTTTGAATCCCCATATTTTCACCAATTACATAAGCATAGCAATTATGAGTAGCTTGTTTATTCATACCTTTTATCTCTGCTACAAAGTCTTTTGCCTCTTCTTCAGTTTCACATCTTTTTGCATACCCTATAAATTCTGATTTTTTTTCTATAAATTTATCTTCTCCAAAATCTCTTATAGTAGCGTAACTCATATAAGTTCCTCCTTAATTAAATTTATTCCTTCAACTATTTTCTTCTTACTTGCTTGTGAGAAACTAATTCTAAAAAAATAATCTCCATTACTTGAATCTTTGAATAATATAGTTCCTGGTGTAATATATAATTTTTTCTTTTTTAATCTATAAAATAACTCTGTTGACTTTATATTTTTATTTTTAATTTCTAAATAAAAATATAAACCTCCTTTTGGATCAATATATGAAACCTTATCTGAAAGCTCTTTGTTTATTAATTCTTTCATCAATAAATATTTTTCTTTATACATCCTTTGTTGATAATCTATATTTTTTTTCCAAAGCCCTTTACTAATATATAACTCTAAAGCTCTTTGCATAAGGCTAGATGTTGAAATATCAGTATTAATCTTAGAACTTTGAATAATTTCATTAAAGGATGAAGGAGTTATCATATATCCAAGCCTTATACCTGGCAAAAATATTTTAGAAAAGCTTTTGATATATATTACTCTTTCATATTTATCTAAGCTTTTTAGTGGCTCATGCTTAATATTATTATCATATATAAGCTCTGATAAATAATCATCTTCTATAATATAAAAATCATATTTTTGGGCAAGCTCTAGCAACTTCAATTTCTTTTCTAAGCTATAGCTTACTCCTGTTGGATTATGAAAATAACTCATTGTATAAAAACAACTTACACTGTTCTTTTTTAATATCTCCTCTAATTTTTTCAAATCTATTCCGTCATTTTCTAATTCCAATTCAAATATATTGGCCCTTCTCCATTTAAATACTGAAATAGCCCCTCCATATGTAGGTTTCTCTACTATTACATTATCATTTATATTTACAATTGCCTTAGAAGCTATATCTATCCCTTGCTGAGCTCCTGAAACTATTAAAATATTATTTAAATCTAATTCTTCATTCCAAAATGCTTTGTTTATAGTTTTTCTCAAGTTCTCATATCCAAGAGATTCCTTAGTTATTAAAGCATTGGCTCCATCTCTATCCAATACTTTATTAATTACATGCTTAAAATCTTCTATAGGAAAATAAACATCTGAATTGGTTTCTCCAGTAAAATCAATTATATCCTTTAAATCATTTGGGGATAATTTCTTAAATATCTTTGAATACTCTCTATTAAAGGAGGAAGTAGTTTCTCTTCTTTTAGCATAAGTTCCAGAACCTACTTTTTGATATGCATATCCATCAGCCTTTAATTTTTTATATGCATTAACTATAGTAACTTTATTTACCCCTAAGATATCAGAAAGGTCTCTTATAGTAGGTAGTTTTTCTCCATCCTTTATTTTTCTATTTTCTATTAATTTTTTTATATGTGCTGCAACTTGAATATATTTAGGAATATCCTCTTTAAAATATATCTGATACAATTCTTTCATAAAACCTCCGGCATATTAGTTTTTATAACTATATACATTTTCCATAGCTAGAAAATTACCTTTAGAATCTCTAAATTCTCTTTTTTCTTTAAGTATAATATTATTTTTGCATAATACCTTCAATATTTCCTCTATCCTTATTTTAAAGTTTTTAAAATAAGGATTAACTTTAATATCATAAGAACTTAAAGCTCTATTTTCATTTTTAATGAATTCAATTAAATCCTTAGAAGCCTTTTCTATATTATATTCTAAGTAATCTTCCATATAATCTAATAACTCTTTAATAGTTACATCATTCACTTCTTTATATAGTAAGTTTTCCACCTTTTTATTTAAAACATCATTTAGATTACATGCCATTGTTAAAGAATCTTTACTTACTGTATATCCATTTATGCTTAAAAAAAGCATTGAAAAATTATTTAATGCTCTTAACAAAAGTTCATATGCTGTATATATATTTCCTTTACTTATATACTTTTTACAAATTCCAATTTCTTTCAAAAAACCACCAAGATATACCAGATTTAATCTTCCCTTATCAGAATCTATGGTATATATCATCTTTTGATATAAATCTGTTATATCATCATCTATTGAGTATATGATTTTTGAAGAAATTAGTGAATTCTTTATTACTTCTCTTTTTCCTGCCTCATTATAATACTTTTTAAATAGTTCTTTACTCATTAATTTTATATGTATTGGTATATCTGATACTTCTGAGTAAATATCTCTAATTTCCTCAAAATCTTCTTTATATATTACAAATAAATCTATATTGGATTCTTCCCATAAGTCTCCACTAACCATACTGCCAAAAATAAATATAGAAAGAATATTATTATTTTTCTTAAGTATTTCTGTTATTTCTTTATAGGCATTTTGATAATCTATAATTGATTTTGCCATTATTTCTCCCCCCTGTTATCTATGATTTGCGTTTAAAATAATTATATAGAATATAAATAAAAACTGCAATAAAGTATGATCTTCATTGCAGTTTAGTAATCCTTTATATGTCTAGATAATGATTTCAGTTACAAACTCTTTAGATTTATTATATATTTCATCATCTACTTCCACTAACATATAACTTCCATTTTCCCTATATTCTTCTTCTAACACTCTACCATTTCTATGAAGGAATGAATTAATATCGCTTCTATCATATGGTATTAAATACTCACACTTTTTCATTTTATATGGAAGCTTTTCTTCAATTAATTCTAAAAGCCCATCTAAATTTATGTTTTCTTTTGCTGAAATTTCAATTACTTCATATTCAGAACAAGCTTTTCTTAATTCTTCTAAATGCTCTTCATTAATTTTATCAATTTTATTTAATACTAAAATTGTATCCTTATCTTTAGCTCCAAGTTCCTCTAAAACTTCTTCTACAGCCTCTATTTGCTCTAATGCAGAATTTGAAGATGCATCTACTATATGACATAAAAGATCAGAATATATAACTTCTTCTAAAGTAGACTTAAATGCTTCAACTAAATCATGAGGAAGTTTTCTAACAAATCCAACTGTATCTGTAATAGTAACTACTCCCTTGTTTTTTAATATAATTGATCTAGTAGTAATATCTAAAGTTGCAAAAAGCATATCTGCTTCAAAGACCTTTTCTTTTCCTTGAACTTCCTTTTGCGCTGCTAAATCACAAAGTTTATTTCTAAGAGTAGATTTACCAGCATTTGTGTATCCAACTAAAGATACCTTTGGTATACTTTCTTTATTTCTCTTTTCTCTTTGAATTTCTCTATTCTTCTTAATCTTTTTTAGCTGATCATTTAAATCATATATTGTTTCTTTTATATGTCTTCTATCTGTCTCTAATTTCTTTTCTCCAGGTCCTCTTGTTCCAATTCCTCCACCTGTTCTTGAAAGTACTGTTCCAAGACCCTGTAGCCTACTCATTCTATATTTTAACTGAGCTAATTCTACTTGGATTTTAGATTCCTTACTTCTAGCTCTTCTTGCAAATATTTCAAGTATAAGTGTAGTTCTATCAATTACCTTTGCTCCAAGTGCTGCTTCTAAATTCCTTACTTGAGAACCTGAAAGTTCATCATCAAATATAACTAAGTTTGCATGTCTACTTTGTCTTAAAGAAGCTATTTCTAAAACTTTACCTTTTCCAATGTAAAAGGCAGGGTCTACCTTACTTCTACTTTGGTAAACTAAATCCAATACAGGTATATCACAGGCTTTAGTTAATTCTTTTAACTCTTCTAAGCTTTCCTTTGTATCAGAGCCAACTAAAATAGCTTTTTCACCTTCATCTTCTGTAACATCTCTTTCCTTAATTAACTTTTCTATATGCTGTATCTTATCTAAAATATGAATAGAAAGTAATTCTTCTAAAGAAAGATTTAACTTTTCTTCATAATCTAATAAATCATTAGTTATTGTTATCATACCTAATGAATAATCTGTAATCTTTCCATTATATACACCAATTGCCATAATAGCATCTAATTTAAGCTTTAATAAAGCTGATAAATCCAATGCTGATAAATTTGAAAAACCATTAGGATGTGTGTGAATTACCCTAACTCCTGATAGTCTTTTTTCTCTTATATCTATCATTCCAATTTCTACTGATGTTGAATCACCAATAGCAACGGAAACTACTTTTCCTCTTCTATCTATAGCAACACTTATTTCTCTTTCTATTGTTGACGATACTCTTGAGATTATATTAATTATTTCTAAACTACAAACTTCATCCTTTAGAACTTTCATTTTATAAATACCTTCAAGTTCTTCTAGATAAGCCTTTTTTATCCCATCTATATTGCCAAATATCATTATATATCACCTCTTCTATATACTTTTAGCAACTGTTATATAATTTTATACCATTAATTATATATTGTAAACTAAACATAAATCATATCTTATATATATTTACTTAAATCTTTATATTTGTAAGAAATTTATATAAAATAAGTTGCAAGAAATGCAAATAATATGTAATATAAAAATAATAATATTACTATATATAAATAGGCAAATAACTTTTCACATATTTTTAGGAGGATTATACTGATGGATGATAAAAAAAGAAATATACTTTTTACAGAAGAGCAAATTCAAAAGAGAATTAAAGAACTTGGCAAGGTAATTACTGAAGATTATAAAGATAAAAAGCTTTATGTATTGCCTTTACTTAGAGGAAGTTTTATTTTCGGAGCAGATATTTTTAGAGCATTAGATTGTAAGGCTAAAGTAGGTTTTATGACTACTTCAAGCTATGGCCATGGTGAAGAAAGTACTGGTGAAGTTAAAGTAGTTAATGATATTCCAGACAATATTGAAGGATGGGATGTGCTTATAGTAGACGATATAATAGATACTGGTTATACAATGGAATTCGTTGTTAACTATGTAAAAAATCGTGGTGCTAAATCAGTTAAAACTTGTACTTTGTTAGATAAGCCTTCTAGAAGAAAAGTTGATTTGTCACCAGACTATTGTTGCTTTGAAATAGAAGATTTATTCGTTGTTGGTTATGGACTTGACTACGAAAGCTTCTATAGAAACGTTCCTTATGTATTTAATTGGGAAAATAAATAAATTTAAGTATGGAGCTGCATAAGCAGCTCCATTTAATTTTTATTAAGTTCTATTGCTGTATTTGGTATTTTACCAACTATAATAGTTTCAGAAATTGGTATCTGACTAACAATTTCTACATCTCTACTATTCAATGGCACTATTAATTTCATTTTCATATTTACATTTAAATATATTTTATGTCTAGTTTGATTTATCCCAGCACTTTCAAAAATAGATTCATAGCTACTGGTTATATTACCAATTTGAGTCATATCAATACTAATATTAGGCCCTAAATTATAAAAAATTAAATTTTTACTCATATATCCCAAAGGAACCTTTAACCCAATCTCTTCTAGCTTACTTATTTTATCATTAGATGCTAGGACTAATTTTGCCGATAGATAATTTAATTTCACTGTATCTGCCCTCAGCATAGTAATATTACCATCATTATCTTTCTCTGTGATTATCATATCATTATAATTAAAATCTTTAGAGTAAATATCCAAAGCTGTTTCATTAATTATATTAGTAGCTTCCCTTTTTAATTTTTCTTCTCCTATAGATAATACAGCTGGAAGAATATTTTTATCAAAAAAGTATAAAATAGAATTAACCAGCAAAAAAATGGCAATAATAACCATTATAATCTTAGGGTGTTTAATTTGAAATCGTATTTTAGATCTTTTTGTATAATACTTCATAGTCACCTTCTAGAGTTATTATTTTACTCTTTATATAAATATGCTATAATATATTATATTATTTATTATGAACCATTAAATAATTATAAATTATAAGGGAGGAACAAATGGCTAATAAAGATACTTCTAGAACAGAAAAAAGCCAAGCTAATGTTAAGAAAAATAAGAACAATAGCAAAAAAAAGAAGGAAAAAAATCAACCTAAATATAAGAAAATTTTGAAGGGTACATTTCTTGGAATACTAGTAGCATTGCTTTTATGCTTTGTAGTTGGTCTTGGATATGTATTTGCGATTATAAAAAGTACTGATGAATTAGATGTTAATGCAGTTTTAAGCTTAAATGAACCTTCTATGCTTTTTGATAGTGAAGGAACATATATTGATAATTTACCAACTGATGAAGAAAGATATAAAATAACTTTAGATGAAATGTCTCAATATCTTAAAGATGCTTATATATCTATTGAAGATGAACGTTTCTATACTCATCCTGGTATTGATATTAAAAGGACTTTAGGTTCTGCCTTAAGATCTGGACTTTATTATTTTACTGGGAAAGGTAATATTCAAGGCGGTTCAACTTTAACTCAGCAATTAATTAAAAATACACTATTATCAAATGATGTTAAAATAGAAAGAAAAATCAGAGAAATTTATCTTTCTTTAAGCCTAGAAAAGAAATTATCTAAGGATCAAATATTAGAAGCATATTTAAATACTATTCCTTTAGGTGGTAAAGTTTACGGTGTAGAAGCAGCTGCAAAGTATTACTTTGAAAAAAGTGCTAAGGACTTAACCTTAGCTGAGTCTGCATTTATTGCTGGATTAACTCAAGCACCTACAGATTATAGTCCATATAATCCAGATAATAAAGAAGACCCTACACTTTACTTAGATAGAACTAAAACAGTTCTTATGAAAATGAAAGATTTAGGGAAAATAACTCAAGAAGAATATGATGAAGCTTATGCTTTTGTAGATGCAAACCAATTTGCCTTTTCTCAAACAGTTATTACTTATAAAATAAACTATGAGTGGTTTGTATATCCTGCAATCGATCAAGTAAGAGAAGATTTAAAAGAAACATATAAGTATACTGATGAAGAAGTAGATAAATTATTCTCAACAGGCGGACTTAAAATATATACTACTATGGATAGAGCAATGCAAGATTCTACCCAAGCAGTTTTAAATGATAGAAGTAGTATTCAACAACTTGATATCTACGCAAATCCAGAAGTTACTGATGATAATGGTACCCCATTACTTCAAGCAGCTGCTGCTATAATTGATTATAGAACTGGAGAAGTAAAAGTTTTAGTAGGTGGTAGAGGTGATCAACCTGCAAGATCCACTAATAGAGCTTATGATGCATTAAGATCTATAGGTTCTTCAACTAAACCTTTAACAGTTTATGGACCTGCTATAGATACAAAGACAATAACTGCAGGAACTGTGTTAGATGATGCTGGTCTTTCATCATCTATTCAAAGTAAATATCCTGGTTGGAACCCTCAAAACTGGAACTTTAAATCTGATGGATACATTACTGCTAGAGAATCCTTAGCACTATCTAAAAATGTACCTACTATTATGATTGAAGATAAACTAGGTATTGAAACTGGATTATCCTATGGTGAAAAGTTAGGGATAGTTTATGGTGAAAAATCAAAAAGTAGTATAGCAACTCTATCTTTGGGAGAGTTTACAGGTTATGATCCAGAGGATGGTTCAGTAGACGGTGGTAACCCATTTATACTTGCATCTGCTTTTGGAACCTTTGGTAATAATGGATTATATACTAAACCTATGCTATATACTAAGGTTGTAGATGGAAATGGTAAAATATTATTAGAAAAAGAGCCTAAACAAGAACAAGTTTTCTCTCCACAAACAGCATATATTATGAGAGATTTATTAAAAGGACCTTTAAGCTTTGATGGTTCTTTAGCAAGACTTTCAAATATGCCCGTAATAGGTAAAACAGGAACTACTAACTCAGTTACAGATTTCCTATTTGCAGGATTAACTCCTTATTATTCTGGTGCTGTTTGGATTGGATATGATAACCATGATCCAATGGGTGGAGCAAGTTATAGTTCATCTGCTGCTTCTCTATGGGGTGCTGTTATGGCTCCAATTCATGAAAATTTAGAATATAAAGAGTTTGATGAAAATCCAGGTGGAATTACAACTGTTTCAATTTGTAAGGATTCTGGTAAGAGAGCAACTGACCTTTGTGCTCATGATCAAAGAGGTTCCAGAGTTTATACAGAAATGTTTATAGCTGGAACAGAACCTTCAGGAGTATGTGATGTTCACGTAACAGCTAAAGTAAATAAAAATAATAATAAATTAGCTACAGAAAATACTCCTAAAGATTTAGTTGAAGAAAAAGTATTTATCAAAAAAGAAAATGCATCTACAAGTGCTGCTGATTATAAATATGTTTTACCAACAGAAAAAGATGATACAAAGGCTGTTGAAAAGAATGAAGAGTTTAAATTATCTGACTTAGGTATTAAAGTTGGTAGTAATGCAGATGAAGCTATAAATATTTTAAAATCTAAGGGTGTCAATGTTACTATTAAAAATAATGAATCTAAAAATAGAATAATTAAGAGTATATCATCTGATAAGGCTAAAAAAGGTGATACTATAACTATCGAATTAGATTCAGATTCTCCTAATAATGCTGGAGGAGAAAATTCAAACGGAGAAGCAGAATCTCCTAATCAATAAATTAAAATGATTTATATAGATGAGAGCTTAACAGCTCTCATTTTTTATTTCCTATATATGAATAATTTAGATATAACAAATTCATTTTTCCCTTAAATTTTCTATTTAATAGGCATTTTACCTCTATTTATGAATTAATAATTTTCATTCCTTGCAAAATCTAAGAATATATTATATTATATTTATAGTAAATTTGAATCATACCAATACAAATGAAAAGGGGGAATTATTTTGAATTCTTTAAATAATGTAATACTATCATTTAACGATATTCTTTGGACTTATATATTAATAGCAATGCTAATAATAATTGGTCTTTATTTTACACTTAAAACAAGATTTGTTCAATTTAGAAATATTAAAGAAATGTTTAGATTATTAACAGATGGGACTTCTAAAGATACAGATAAAACTTCTGTTTCATCTTTCCAAGCTTTTTGTATAAGTACTGCTTCTAGAGTTGGTACTGGTAACCTTGCAGGAATTGCAACTGCAATATCAATCGGTGGTCCAGGAGCTATTTTTTGGATGTGGCTTATTGCATTAATCGGATCTGCATCAAGCTTTATAGAGTCTACTTTAGCTCAAATTTACAAACAAAAAGATGGAGATAATTTTATTGGTGGTCCTGCTTACTATATAGAAAAAGGTCTTAAGA
>CAKVEW010000046.1 GCA_934746015.1 uncultured Clostridium sp. | reverse complement strand
GGGATATTTGTTTTTTGTCAAACTTATTGTATTTCCTAGAGTTGAGAAGAGCAATGTTCATATAACTTAACAGATCGATTATTAAGTGGAGGGGATTTGTATGGATATAAATTTAATTTTATATGGATTAATTGGATTAGTATTACTTTATCTATTAATAAAAGTTTTAAAGTGGCCGCTTAAAATATTGATAAATGGTGTAATAGGTATAGTATTATTATATTTAACTAATTTACTAGGAGCTTATTTAGGTTTTTCCATAGCAATAAATTGGGTAACAGCCTTAATAGCAGGATTCTTAGGAGTGCCAGGAGTTATATTCTTAGTAATATTTCAATTGTTTTTATAAAGTAGATTAAAATTATGAATTTATAAAAAAATAAGGTGGAATATCAATAATTGCTTAAGCAATAAGATATTTCACCTTTTATTTTTATGGAGAAGTTTTATGAATCTCCTTTTTTCCACGAGAGAGGGAACAAAATAGTTCCCTAAAGTTTATATAGATGGGAGTTAGAAGTTTTTTCTAAAATTAATGAGTGAAAAGCTTCTTATAAGACTAATATATGAGTATTAAAAAAAGAGGTTACTATTATTTTAAAAATTATATGTTAAAATATCTATATAAAAACATATAAAGGAGATGAGACAGTGCCAGCTGGAAATGGAGTGAATTGTAGCTATTGTCCTGAATACAAGAAAACTTGTAATGGAGATGATAAAGGTTGTTTATGTTATAAGTGTCCAAGGCATTTAGGACAATGTATATGCGTTAAATATTGTAGGGAAACAGAATCAGTACTAATATTTGAAAAATAGATTGGAGGAATACAAAATGACTAATAAAGGAAAGAAGTTTTTAACAGAATTTAAGGAATTTGCATTAAAAGGAAATGTATTAGATTTAGCTATTGGTGTTATTATTGGTGGAGCCTTTAATAAAATAGTATCTTCTTTAGTAAGTGATATAATAATGCCACCAATAGGGGCTATAACTGGAGGCGTTGACTTTAAAGATCTTAAATATGTATTAAAACCAGCAACAGAATTAACTGAAGCAGTTACATTAAATTATGGTGCTTTTATTCAAAATGTAGTAGATTTCTTAATTATAGCTTTATCAATATTTGTATTTGTTAAAGTAATTACAGTTTTAAATAGGAAAAAAGAAGAAGAAGTTGTAGAAGAAGCTAAGGCTGAAGAGCCTGAATTAACAGTAGAGCAAGAGTTATTAACAGAAATTAGAGATTTATTAAAGGAAAATCATAGTGAGCAAATATAGAATATCAGCATAAAATGATAATAAAAAATATAGTCTTATTTAACAAAACAAAGTTTATGGTAAGAAATTTATAAAAAAGTTAAAGAATATTCTAAATTTTTAATAAAATAGTTGTTAATCCTATTAAAAAGTAGTAAAATTAACAATAAAAATAAGCAATAAGCATATTTAATAAAATTAAATAAAAATTTATAATGGGGGGAACAAAAATGCATAAAAAGCTATTTATTCCAGGTCCAGTTGAGGTAAGGCCAGATGTATTAGAACAAATGGCAAGGCCTATGATTGGACATAGAAGCAAAGAGGCTTCTGAGATTCAAAGAAGAATCAGTGATAATTTAAGAAAATTATTTTTCACAGAAAGTGAAATACTTTTGTCAACTTCTTCAGGTAGTGGACTTATGGAAGGGGCCATAAGATCGTGTACAGCAAAGAGGGCTGCTGTATTTTCCGTGGGGGCATTTGGAAAGCGATGGTATGAGATGGCAACTACTAATAATGTTCCAGCAGATATATTTGAAGTGGAAATGGGAAAAGCTATCACACCTGAAATGGTTGATAAAGAACTTGCAACAGGAAAATATGATTTAGTAGCAGTTACACATAATGAAACATCAACTGGTGTTATGAATCCAGTTGCAGAAATAGGAGAAGTAGTTAAGAAATATCCAGATGTAGTTTTTATAGTAGATACCGTAAGTTCAGCAGCTGGAACAAAAATAGAAGTAGATAATTGGGGAATTGATGTATGTATAACATCTAGCCAAAAGGCACTAGGATTGCCTCCAGGGTTTGCTGTATGTACATTCTCTAATAAGGCGAAAGAAAGAGCTGAAAAAGTACCAAATAGGGGCTTTTATTTGGATCTTTTAGCATTATATAAATATATTCAAAAGAAGGATTATCAATATCCATCAACACCATCAATATCACATATGTATGCTCTTGATTATCAGCTAGACTATATCTTAAATAAGGAGGGGCTAGAAAATAGATTTGCGAGGCATTTAGAAATGGCTAAGGTGGTTAGGGAATGGGCAAAGAAATACTTTGAATTATTTCCAGATGAAAATTATTTATCTAATACCTTGACTACAGTTAAGAACAATAGGGGCATAGATGTTTCAGCTTTAAATAAGGAATTAGGTAATAGGGGATTCCAAATATCCAACGGATATGGAAGCTTAAAGGACAAGACTTTTAGAATAGCTCATATGGCAGATTGTCAAATGGAAGATATTCAAGAACTATTAAGCAATATAAATGATATATTAGGTTTGGAATAGATCTAATATGTATTAAGCAATAAGTATTAAGTAAATAGAGAAAATACAGATATAATGAGCTGTTTAAACGGCTAAAAATTTAAAATTAAGGATTATTTATGTAACTTGAATAAAATTACTGAAAATATAAATTTAGAAACTCCTTTAGGAGTTTCTTCTTTAATTTTACATTCTACATTCTTAATTTTACATTGATTTTTAGGGGGTATAAAAATGAATAAGATATTAATTAGTGATGGGCTACAAGAAAAGGCTTTAAATAACCTTGTAAATTTAGGATTTGAAGTTATAGATAAACACTATAATAAAGAAGAATTAGGCGAAGCTCTTAAAGACTACGACGCTTTAGTTATAAGATCAGCAACTAAGGTAACTAGAGATGTTTTAGAAGCAGCAAAGGGTGGAAGATTAAAATTAATAATTAGAGCAGGTGTTGGAATAGATAATATAGATGTAGTAGCAGCCAAGGAATGTGGAGTAACTGTAAGAAACACTCCAAATTCTAGTTCAGATTCAGTTGCAGAACTTGCTTTAGCCCATATGTTTGCAGTAGCAAGATTTGTTGGTACTTCTAACTATACTATGAGAAATGGTGAGTGGAATAAAAAGAAGTATGAGGGAGTTGAACTAAGTGGGAAAACTCTTGGAATTGTAGGAATGGGGAGAATCGGTAGATCTTTAGCTAATAAGGCTACTGCTTTAGGAATGAAAGTTGTATATAATGATGCCCTTGGTAAAGTAGATGGATTAGAATATGAATTTTTAGATTTAAAGGATTTACTGAAAACCTCTGACTTTGTTTCTCTTCATGTTCCTTATAATAAAGATGCAGGACCGCTAATAGGAAAAGAAGAATTAGCGATAATGAAGGATGGAGCATATTTAATAAATTGTGCAAGAGGAAAAGTAGTAGATGAAGAAGCACTATTAGAAGCTTTAAATAGTGGTAAGATTGCAGGAGCAGGAATTGATGTTTTTGAAGTAGAGCCAAACACTAATGAAGCCTTAGTTAATCATCCAAGAGTTAGTTGTACACCTCATATTGGTGCATCAACTAAGGAAGCTCAAGAAAGGATTGGAGATGAAGTAGTTTCAATTATAAAAGAGTTTTTTAACTAGGATAAATATAGGAGGAATATTATGGCGGTAATTAGACCTTTTAAGGCTATAAGACCTATAAAGGAACTTGTAGATAGAATCGCAGCATTACCTTATGATGTAATGGATAGTGATGAGGCTAGAGAGATGGTAAAAGATAATCCATATTCATTTTTACATGTAGATAAGGCAGAGGTGGATTTACCTACAGATATAGATGTATATGATGATAGAGTTTACGAGAAGGCAAAAGAAAATTTAGACAAAATGATAGATGATGGATTATATATTGAAGATAGTAAGTCAAATTATTATATTTACAGACAAATTATGAAGGGAAGAAGTCAAACTGGTCTTGTAGCTTGCGCTTCAATAGATGATTATACAAATAATATAATTAAGAAGCATGAATTAACAAGAGAAGAAAAAGAAGTAGATAGAATCAATCATGTATATAAATGTGAAGCCCATACTGGTCCAATTTTCTTAACTTATAGGGAAGATAAGAGAATTTCGGATATAGTAAATGAATGGGTTAAAAAAGAACCTATCTATGATTTTAAAGCTGATGATGGAGTAGTCCATACTGTTTGGATTATAGATAATGAAGAAACAGTAAGTAAATTACAGGAGTTATTTAAGTCAGTTAAATATTTATATATTGCAGATGGACATCATAGGTCAGCTTCAGCAGTTAAGGTTGGCCATATAAAAAGAGCGGAAAAAGTAAGCTATACAGGAGAAGAAGAATTTAATTTCTTTTTATCTATATCATATCCAGATAGCGAGTTAGAAGTATTAGATTACAATAGAACAGTTAAAGACTTAAATGGACTTACTAAAGAAGAATTCTTAGAAAAAGTAAAAGAAAAATTTGAAGTTACTGAAAGTAATGAGCAAGTTAAACCACAAGAAAGACATACTTTTGGTATGTATATTGAAAATAAGTGGTACTTGTTAAAAGCGAAAGAAGGAATATTTAATCCAGAAGATCCTGTAGATAGATTAGATGTATCAATACTTCAAAATAATTTACTAAGACCGATATTAGGTATAGATGACCCAAGAAAGTCTAAAAGAATTAAGTTTATTGGGGGTATAAGAGGATTAAAGGAACTTGAAAGAAGAGCAAATACAGATATGAAAGTAAGTTTTTCAATGTATCCAACTACTACTGAAGATATTATGGCAATTGCAGATAGCGGAAAAATAATGCCACCTAAATCAACTTGGTTTGAACCAAAACCTAGAAGTGGATTATTTATTCACAAGTTTTAAATTCTGTACCAACCAAAAAAAGATTAGCTAAGAAAAATAGAGATTGAACAGTACCTAACTGTTCTTTTTTATTTTGAAAATTGAATTAAAGGCCTTATTATTTTCATATGTATTTTAGTCTTTAAATATAAAAGAAAAGAGTATTTTATAAATATTCAGAAAAAAGAACTTGAATAATATGTATTTATTATATAATCTTATATATGTATGAAAATAAGATTCTTATAAAAAGATAAGGAAATAGATTATGAGGAGTAGATTATGGTAGATTCGTTAATTAATTGGTTTACTAGTACATTAAGTTTTATGCCAAAGGAAATGATATCTTTTATAATATCAATGGTACCCATTCTAGAATTAAGAGGGGGCTTAATTGCATCTTCATTATTAGGTATTGGAGTAGTTAAAGCCATAGTTATATGTATTTTAGGGAATATAGTTCCCATTCCATTTATTTTGTTTTTTATTACACCAATATTCAATTATATGAAGAAAACTAGTTTATTTAGACCTTTAGTTGAAAAACTAGAGCAGAAATCAATGGCAAAAAGTGATCAAATTAAAAAGTATGAATTTTGGGGACTTGCATTATTTGTAGGGATACCTTTACCTGGAACAGGTGCATGGACAGGTGCACTTATAGCAGCATTACTAGAAATTGATATTAAGAAAGCATCTCTATCAATTTTTATTGGATTAATAATAGCAACAGTAATAATGACTTTTATATCCTATGGAATTCCATTTGTTATTCAAGTAATGGCCTAAAATAACTAATGGCTTTTTATTAAGAAAGAGACATTAACTTACAGGGACTTAGAGGTTGCAATTTTCAAGATGAATATAACTGATAGTTATATATATTAAGTTTGTAATTTAATATTTTATATAATTCTGAAGAATGAGGAATTATTACATTCAGTTGGGAATAGGTAAAATAACATGGTGTTGCCACTTGGAGCTTGGCGACGGAGCAGGCACTATGTTATTTTACCTATATTTTTAAAGTTTTTGAAGCATGTTTTCTAATATTTTAGTTGAATTACTAACAGCTATAGGAATAAATTTTTCATAATCCATATGAGCACCATTATTAGCATTATCTGAAATTGATCTAATAACTACACATGGAATATTATTTAGATAACAAACTTGTGCTATGCTAGCACCTTCCATTTCACAGGCCATAGCATTAAATTCTTTTTCAAACCACTTAATTTTATCCACACTTGAAATAAATTGATCCCCAGAAATTATTCTACCTGAGAAAGTATTGATTTCTTTAATTTCTTCACAAGATTCTAAAGCTGCTTTAACTAAAGCATCATCACACTTAAAATCAAAAGTATCTAATCTTGGAATTTGACCATGTGGATCTCCAAAAGCTGTAGTATCCATATCATGTTGAACTAAGTTAGTAGCAACTACAACATCTCCAGGATAAATATCTTTACCGATTCCACCTGCAACTCCTACATTAATTATAGAATTTACATTAAACTCTGATATTAATATTTGTGAGCAGACAGCTGCATTAACCTTACCTATTCCACAAACTACTGCAATTATGTTCTTATCTCCTAGAGTGCCTCTATAAAATGTCATGTTAGCCTTTTTAGTTTCTTCTTTAATTTCCATATCCTTTAGAAGAGGTTCTAATTCTTCTGTCATTGCACTTATAATTCCTAAAATCATAAATCTTCCTCCTTAAAGTTATTTTATATATAACTTAAATCTTTTAATATCTTAACATATTATATACTTTATTAAAATAAAATATCTAATTTACTACTTTTTTACTTAATAGATTCTAAATGTTTAAAATTCAATTAAAAATATTATTGTTTATAAATTGATAATAGTCTAAAATAAGATATATTAAATTTAAATATTTTGTAAATATAAGAGATATATATAAAGGAGAGAAATTAATGATACAACATCCATTGTCTAGAACAGAACTACTTGTAGGTGCTGATGGACTAGAAAAACTAAAAAATGCAAAAGTAATGGTATTTGGTGTTGGTGGAGTAGGAAGCTTTGCAGTGGAAGCTTTAACTAGAGCAGGAGTAGGTACTTTGATATTAGTAGATGATGATACAGTTTGTCTTACTAATTTAAATAGACAAATACATGCTACATATAAGACAGTAAGTCAAGTTAAGGTTGAAGTTATGAAAGAAAGAATACTTTCTATAAATAGAAAATGTAATGTAATAACTCATCAAATTTTTGTTACACCTGAGAACTTAAGTGAGTTAATTCCTGATGATGTTGACTATGTAATAGATGCTATTGATACAGTGTCTGCAAAAATAGCATTAGCAGAGTATTGTTATCAAAAAGGAATTAATATAATTGCTTCAATGGGAACTGGAAATAAATTTGATCCAACTCAATTTAAGGTATCCGACATATATAATACAAAGGTTTGTCCTTTAGCTAAGGTTATGAGATATGAACTTAGAAAAAGAGGAGTTAAAAATCTAAAAGTAGTATATTCAGAGGAAAAGCCAATGAAGCCAAAAGATGAAGATGTAGTAACTTGCAAAACAGGTTGCGTTTGTACAGGTGGTACTAAAAAGTGTGCATCTAAGAGGCAAATACCAGGAAGTATATCTTATGTTCCTCCAGTAGCAGGAATGATTTTAGGTGGAGAAGTAATCCAATCTATATTAGGTTTAAAATAATATAAGGAGCTATAAAATTAGCTTCAAATTATAATTTATAAATATTAAAAGACTTATGATGTAAGAAGTGTGAAATATAATGATGTTGTTATTAGTAATAATAATTTACAGGATATTATTTTCACACTTTTTATTTGCTTTTTTCTAAACTTAAAATTTTATCTCTATAATTTTTAGGCGTTAGACCAGCAACTTTTTTGAACATTTGGCTAAAATATGAGGAATTAGAAAAACCAACAATAGATGCAATATCCCTAATTGAATAACTAGTAGTTGAAAGAAGGTTCTTTGCTTCTTGTATGCGTTTATTTATTGCATAGTTAATTGGAGATAAACCAATTTGTTTAGTAAAGGTATGAACCAAATGAAATTTGTTCATATAGGTTAAGTTTGATAAAAAATCTAAGGTTATATTTTGAGAATAATGAGAATCTATATAGTTTTTAATTTTTATACACTCTAAATTTAACTTTTCTCTAGACTCTTCTATAAATAGTAGTGAACTTCTACTTCGAATAATGTAGGTTATAAACATATTTAAAATACTTTTACATATTATTTCGTAATTAAATTCTTTATTTTCTATTTCTTTTATTAAAGTATTGAAGTGATTTAATATTATATCTTTATCCTTAGTAAAATTCATAATTTCATATAATTTAATTTGCTTATCATTATCAGTTAAGCTATAGGATTCAGGAAAATTTAATAATAGATTATCTACTCCCATAACAATATATTCAAGTGGAACATCTGATAGGGAGGATTTTTCTGTGTGCAAACAATTAGAATTAATTATAATTAGATCCCATTTGTTAACATTAACTATTTGATCACTTAAATAAAAGGCTCCTTTTCCATCTGTTATAAAAAATATTTCTGTAAATGGATGAAAGTGAGCCGTACTATGCCAATCGTTTTCAAACTTTGATTTACTAATATATAGTAATTCATAGTTAGGATTATAAGTATTTTTATTTATTAAATATCTAGTATTACTCATTTTAAACCTCCATTCTATATAATTATTTTATTATATCACAAGATATATATAAATATAATTAAATGCTTATCGCAAGATTACTATAAAATATAGCAACAATATTATTGTGTAATTGATTTCATAAAGATAAAATAAGCTTATAAAATAAACAAATAAATAAGGGGGGAGACATTAGATATGCATAAGAAAAGTACTGTAAACAAGTTGTTTGTAGGGCTATCAGTGATGCCAGCACTTATATTATTTATAGTATTCATGGTGATTCCAACTATAAATGTCTTTTGGATGTCACTATTTAAATGGGGTGGATTATCAAATAACAAGAAATTTGTAGGATTAAGCAATTTTACAATATTATTTAAAGACAGTAATTTTATTAAATCCTTTCAA
Source organism: uncultured Clostridium sp. (assembly GCA_934746015.1). Lineage (GTDB taxonomy): Bacteria > Bacillota > Clostridia > Clostridiales > Clostridiaceae > Clostridium. Next base: position 11,433 of record CAKVEW010000046.1, on the reverse strand, counting down.
AACACATTATTTTTGCTAGTAATAGTAACTATAATAACGATGATTTTAGCAATAGCCTCGGCAGCTATACTAACAAGAAAAGAAACTAAGTTCAAAAACTTCTTCAGAGTTGTATTTTATTTTCCTAACATATTATCCGTGGTAGTTATTTCAGCTATATTTTCAGCTATATTAGATCCTGAAAGAGGAATAATCAATTCAAGTCTTAGTACCTTAGGATTAGATAACCTAAAAAGAATGTGGTTAGGGGATCAAAAGATAGTTATTTGGTGCATAGCAGTTGCAATGATATGGCAAGCTGTTGGATATTATATGGTTATGTATATGGCAAGTATGAGTAGTATTCCAGACAGTCTTTATGAAGCAGCTGATTTAGAAGGAGCCACAAAGACACAACAATTTTTCACTATAACCTTGCCACTAATATGGAATGTTATAAGAACGACTTTAACATTCTTTATAATTAGCACAATTAATTTAAGTTTCCTTTTTGTAAAAGTTATGACATCGGGGGGGCCAGATGGTTCTTCAGAAGTGTTCTTAAGTTATATGTACAAGCAAGCCTATTCTAATTCATCTTATGGATATGGTATGGCAATAGGAGTTATTATATTTATTTTCTCCTTTGGTTTATCACTAGTTATTAGTAAAGCTACTAAAAGAGAGGTAATTGAATTCTAAGGAGGGATTAATATGGGAAAATTATATAAAAAAGCATCAACAGAAAAGTTAATGAAGATTTTTATTTATTTATGTTTATTTATATTTGCATTAAGTATATTAGTTCCTTTGGGGTGGGCTATATTAGCATCATTTAAGCATAAGTCAGAGTTTTATGGAAATCCATGGGCTCTGCCAAAGGGCTTATATTTTGAAAATTTCTATAAGGCTTTTGTAGAAGCTAATATGGGTAATTATTTTATGAATTCAGTAATAGTTACATCATTAGCTTTAATAATACTATTGCTTGTTTCTATACCAGCTGCATATGTATTATCCAGATTTGAATTTAAGAGTAAAAAAATATTGAATTTACTATTTTCAGCTGGGTTATTTATAAATGTTAATTATATAGTAGTTCCAATTTTCTTATTGGTATTAGATGGAGAAAAATTAATTAGAAATATTTTTGAAATTCCAGCTAGTATGACTGTATTTTTAGATAGTAGGATAGTGCTTAGCATAATATATGCAGCTACAGCTCTACCTTTTACTATATATCTACTTATTACATTTTTCAAATCATTACCAAAGGCATATGAAGAAGCAGCTTATGTTGATGGCTGTAGTAATTTAAGAACCTTAATTCACGTCATAATACCAATGGCCAAGCCTAGTATAATAACTGTTATATTATTTAATTTTCTAGGATTTTGGAATGAATATATTATTGCTCTTACTATGTTGCCTAATAAATCTAAAACATTACCACTTGGATTAATAAATTTAATGCAAGTGCAGAAGACAGCTACAGATTATGGGTCTTTGTATGCAGGTTTAGTAATAGTAATGATTCCAACAATATTTTTCTATATATTGGTTCAAAAGAAATTAACAGAAGGTATGACAGTAGGCGGGATAAAGGAATAAATAAGGAGGACAATTATGAATAAAGGTAGAGTAACGATTCCAACAGATGATAACTTTATAAAAGAGACAATGGAAATTGCAGAAAGATGGGGAGCAGATGCCATAAGAGACTGCGATGGATTTAAACTACCAAAGGAAATAAAAGATTTAGCAAAAAAGGTTTATTCAACTTATTTTGTTGCTCGTGGAGATAATGATTGGGCAGAAAGAAATCCAGAAGAGTTACAACAAACCTATTTAATGACTAAGCATCATTTGGCAACTTCTGATTCATTAACTATAAATATTATGGATGGCTATTTCAAGGAACAAGTAAAGCCTGATACTTATCATGACATTAAGGAGTTTTGGGAAGTGATAGATAGAACTACTGATGAAGTAGTTAGTTTGAATAATTGGATTTATAATGATGAAACACAAGAGGTAACAATCAATGAAGCTAAACCTTGGCACGAATATACAGTTTCATTTTTAGCATATTGCTTATGGGATCCAACACAAATGTATAATCATATAACAAATAATTGGGGAGATAAGCCTCATGAAATTCCTTTTGATGCTAGGAAACCAAAAACAAATAAATATATATTTGAAGCTATGTATAGGTGGCTAGATGAACATCCAGAAGCAGATGTTATAAGATTTACCACTTTCTTCTACCATTTTACTTTAGTATTTAATGATAAGGCGAAAGAAAAATATGTAGATTGGTTTGGATATAGCTCAAGTGTAAGTGCAGAAGCCTTGAGAGAATTTGAAAAGGTTAAAGGGTATAAATTAAGAGCAGATGATGTTGTAGATAAGGGATACTATAATAGTTCATTTAGAATTCCAAGTAAAAAGTTTTTAGATTATATGGATTTTCAACAAAAGTTTGTCTCAGAAAATGTAAAAAAATTAGTGGATATCGTTCATGAGAATGGAAGAGAAGCTATGATGTTTCTAGGTGACAACTGGATAGGAACTGAACCTTATGGAAAATATTTTGAGAGTATAGGGTTAGATTCAGTAGTTGGTTCAGTAGGAAGTGGAGCTACATTAAGGATGATAGCAGATATTCCAGGGGTTAAGTACACTGAAGGAAGATTTTTACCATACTTCTTCCCAGATACCTTCCATGAAGGAAATGACCCTACTATTGAAGCAAGAGATAACTGGTTAACAGCAAGACGCGCAATTATGAGAAAACCTGTAGATAGAATAGGTTATGGTGGATATTTATCTTTAGCATATAAGTTCCCTAAATTCGTTGATTATGTTGAGGGTGTTTGTAATGAATTTAGAGAAATTTATGAAACTATAAATGGAAATAAGCCTTATTGTGGATTAAAGGTTGCCGTATTAAATTGCTGGGGTAAACTACGTACTTGGCAAACTCATATGGTTGCACATGCATTATGGTATAAACAAATATATACTTATTTAGGTGTTATAGAATCACTTAGTGGTATGAGTGTAGATGTAAGCTTTATAAGCTTTGATGATATTAAGGAAAATGGAGTGCCAGAAGGTATTGACGTTATTATTAATGCAGGGGATGCAGGAACAGCCTTTAGTGGCGGAGATAAGTGGGTAGATGAAGAAATTATTACAAAAATAAGAAAATGGATATTTGAAGGTGGTGGATTTATAGGTATTGGAGAACCTTCAGCATTCTTAACTGGAGGACATTACTTCCAATTAGCAGATGCATTTGGTGTTGATAAGGAGTTAGGATTTTCTTTAAGTTCAGACAAGTACTTTACTAAAGAATTAGATTCACATTTTATAACCGAAGATTTATTTGAAGAAATAGATTTTGGTGAAGATCAAAAGAATATCTATTCATTAAATGATAATACAGAAATTATAAAATATACAAATGGTAATTTGTTAATGGCAGCTAATAAATACGGTAAGGGTAGAACTGTATATATAGCTGGACTTCCATATTCAATTCAGAATACTCGTATATTAACTAGAGCCTGCTACTATGCAGCTAATAAGGAAGAAGAAATGAAAAAGTGGTATGCTGATAATCCATATTGCGAAGTTTCGGCTTATTTAGATTCTAATAGATATGCTGTGATTAATAATTCAAATGAAAAGCAAGTTTCAAATATTTACGATGGAAAAGGTAATTCAATGACTTTAGAGTTAGCTCCAACTGAAATAAAATGGATTGATATTAATTAAGATATGGTCCTAAGGAGGATTATTGATGTTAAAGAATATAATTTTAACTATATTGTTCCTTGTATCTTTGTTCTTGGTTATTAAGGGTAATTCCATTACAGGATATATTGGGTTAAATATAATGTTTATTGGTATAGCTGGAGTAATATCAGAACTTTATATTTATAATAAAAAATATCAATAATTTAATTATATTGATATCTAAGCAATATAATTAAATTATTAAGCAAAAATCTTATATTAATAACGTTTACAGATAATTAAAATTAATTTATGAGTATTAATTGTTTTCACTTAAAAAGGTATAAATATTAAAGGGGTTTATTGAGAGAAAGGGAGGAAATATAATGAAAAAAAGAAGGTTAGCTTTAATACTAAGTTCAATTATGGTAATGACTACTTTAGCAGGCTGTGGATCAAAGGATGCTGGTTCAGATAACTCGGGAAAAGAAAATAAGATATTAAAAGTTGCTGCCTTTGAAGGTGGCTATGGAAAAGCTTATTGGGAAAAGCTAAAGGAAAGTTTTGAAAAGCAACATGAAGGAGTAACAGTAGAATTAACAGTTGCCTCAAATATTGAAGAAGTTATTCGCCCTCAAATTCAAGCAGGAAATGTACCAGATTTTATTTACCTAGCAACTGGAAGACCTGATGCCTTAACAGAGACATTTACTAAAGAACAAGGACTACATGATTTAAGTAATGTGTTAGAAATGAAGGTGCCAGGAGAAGATGTAACAGTTAAGGACAAGCTATTGCCAGGATTTATTGATAGCTATGCAACTAATCCATATACTGATGGGAAAACATATCTATTACCTTTATTTTATAGTCCAACAGGAATGTTCTATAATAAAACCTTATTAAAGGACAAGGGATACGAGCTTCCGACAACTTGGGATGAGATGTTTGCTTTAGGTGATAAAGCAAAGGCAGATGGAATATCATTATGGTCATATCCAACAGCAGGATACCTTGATTGTATGATTCCTCCAATGCTTGCAGCGGCAGGTGGAACAAAGGCTTTTGATGATGCAATGAATTATGCAGAAGGATTCTGGACATCTGATCCTGCTACAAAAACTTTGGAAACTATTGGGAAGCTTAAGGACTATTTAGAGCCAACAGTAGTGGCTAACGCTAATAATCAAGGCTTTAAAAATAATCAACAATTACTCCTAGATAATAAAGTATTATTTATACCTAATGGAAACTGGCTACCAGGAGAAATGAAAGATGCTCCAAGAGCAGATGGATTTGAATGGGGATTTATGCCTTATCCAGCATTTACAAAGGGTGGAGATCAATACGCTGTAAGTTTTATTGAGCAAATGTACATTCCAAAGGATTCTAAGAATATAGAATTAGCAGAAGAGTTTATGGCGTATATTTATAGTGATGAGGCAGTTAAGATTATTTCAGAAAATGCTAAAGGAGTTGTTCCAGTTAAAGGTTCTATGGAAATTGCAACTAAATATTTAGAGCCACTACAAATTGAATTATTAAAGATGTATGATAATGGAGCTAAAGCATTAATTGGAGTATTTGCAGCAACTAACCCAGTAGAAGGATTAAAGTATTCAGATGTTTATGTTGGAACAGTTGATTCTGTAATGACTGGAGATAAAACAGTTAAGGATTGGCAAAGTGCTTTAGAAGAAGCTACTAATAAGATGAGAGAAAATTTAATTAAATAATACAAAAGGAAAAAGTGCTAAATATAATTAGCACTTTTTCCTTTTATAGTTTTATATGACAATATCCATTTGGATTTTTCTTTAAATATTTTTGATGATATTCTTCAGATTTATAATAATTAGTTAAAGGAACAACCTCTGTAACTATTTTTTTATCATAATTTTTTTGGTTTTCCTCTTTACTATTTAATATTGTATCTAAATCACTTTTATCTAAATAATATATACCAGTTCTATATTGGCTTCCTACATCAGGTCCTTGTCTATTTAAAGCAGTTGGATCTACTATTGACCAATATTCCCTTAATAAATTTTCTAATGATAAAATATGTTCATCATATTCAACTAAGCAAGCTTCAGCAAAATAAGTATTTTTATAGCAAACATCTTCATAAGTTGGATTTTCAGTTCTTCCATTAGCATACCCAACTTCTGTAGAGACAACTCCATTTAGTCTAGATAGGAATTCTTCAACTCCCCAAAAACATCCGCCAGCTAAAACTATTTTTTTCATTTTATCACTCTCCTTACTATATGATTTATTATTTATCTTATATTATACATCTTAAATAAGGATTAAACATATTTATTTAAATAATATATCGATATTTATATCATTACCAATAATTTGTCTAAATAGATTTGTAAGTGATACCTTAGAATTGGAAATAGCTTGGTCGTATATGTCTTTTCCATTAAGAGTCTCCTCAAAGCTTTTATATACTTCTTCTTGAATTTCTTCGAATTCCTCTGATGAGAGCATTATTTCTCCAAATCTTAAAAAGCCATTTGTAGAGTCTTCATAAGTAGTTTTTTCTCTTATAATATCTATAGTGAATATTTGGGGATTAGGAATAATAATAGTTAAATTATTTTCAGCTAAACTTATATCTTCTTTATTTAAATTAGATAAGTCTATATAGAAGGAACAATTAGCATAAAATTTTATTCTTTTGTATTTCTGAAATACTTCAAAGTCTCCCCAGCTTTTATCTATAGTTATTAATTTAGAGAGTTCTACTTCTAAAGGTATTATTTTACTTGTGCTTTTTATTTCGTTAATTAGGCTTTCTTCAGTAGTTATGTTTAAAGGCTTATTTTCCTTTTGAGTCTTTATAGTATTAAATTTAATGATAAAAAGTATAGCAATGAGAAAAATTAATATGAGAAGTGAAAGTTTTATGAGTCCTTTTATTCTTTTTAATGTTTTTGAAATCTTCATAAAATCTCCTAAATAAATAGTAATAATAATAAATATATGAAAACTTATTTATAATAATGAGACAACTAATTCTTACATTTGAATTAATTAGTCGAATATAATATATTGTGTAAATTGTATTTTTATCGTTATAATAGATATAATAGTAAACATATTCAACTTAGGAGATAATATTATGAATGAAAATAAGGAAGTAACTATAGAACTAGTTAAGGGAAGTCTTAATGACTATATAATTAAAGATAAAGATAATATCTTTATAGGGAGGTTTACTATAGTTGAACTGGATAAGGACAATAAGAGGTGTAATATTAAGTTAAAGTTTTTTAAAGAAAATAAACAGAGTTTATTGAGAGAAACTATATTAACTATATTAAGGGCAATATTCAAGGATGGTACAGTATATAAGGCTAATATATTAGTAGAAGAAAATATAAATTATAAGGTATTTTTGGACTTAGGTTTTACCTTGGAAGGAATATTTACAGAAAATATTTTTTCAAATGGTATTTTTTTAGATGAGTTAAGCTTTGGAATTAATAGAAGCGAATTTAATAATAGACAAAGAAATTACATTGTAAAATTAAAAGGTAAGAGAATAACTTTAAAGAGTTTTACCCCTGATTGTGCAGATGAATTATTAAATTATTATAGTAGAAATAAAGAACATTTAGGCTATTATGAACCTACAAGAGATAATAGTTTTTATACAATAGAAGCTCAAAGAGATATACTTCTTGAAAGCTATAAGAATCTTATGAGTGGTACTGGTATTGATTTAGGTATCTACAAAGATGATATATTAATCGGTAAAATAAAAATATCCAATATAGTATATGGTGTCTTTAAGAGCGGAATCGTTGGGTATTCTATTGATAAAGAGTATCAAGGAAGAGGATATATGCAAGAAGCCTTAAAATTAGTATTGAAATATTCAGAAGAAGAACTTGAACTTCATAGACTAGAAGCTTCAGTTTTAATTGATAATGACAAATCTAAATCAGTTCTTATGAAATGTGGATTTAAAGAAATAGGATTAAATGAAAGGTATTTATTTATAAATGGTGCCTGGAGAGATCATATAACATTTTATAGGATATTAGTATAAGAACTAATATTAATGACAAAGGTAGGGGGTATTATGGATAAAATAATATTAAAAAATAATGCCAAGGTGGTAAAATCTTTTAATAATAACATACTACTTGTAAGAGAAAAAGGAAAAGAAAAAATACTATTTCATAAAGGAATAGGTTTTGGCAAAAAAACAGGAGATTTAGTAGAGAAAGGCACAGTAGTAGAAAAAATATTTATAATAGAAGATAAGGATAATCAAAGAAACTTTAATGAACTATTAGGTAGAGTAGATACTAAGCTAATTGCAATAGTTGAAGAAGTAATAGCTGAAATTACTGATGAACTAGGTGAAGTGCTAAATGAAAATATTCATATAGGGTTAGTAGACCATTTATTTTATGCTATAAAGAGATTGGAAGATAATGAAGAAATTCAAAATCCTTTCTTAGTTGAAATAGAGACGCTATATGGTAGAGAATTTAGTATGGCGTGTAGGTTAGCAAGTAGAATAAAAGAAGAATTAGGAGTGGATATACCAGAAGGGGAAAAGGGATTTATAGCTCTACATATTCATTCTGCTAGAAATAATGGTAAGTTATCCAATACCATAAAATATAGCTTTTTAAGCAATTCTATAATAGAACATGTTGAGGACAGATTAAATATAGAAATAGATAGGAAATCTTTAGATTATGCTAGATTTTTAACTCATATTAGGTTTGCTATTGAAAGGATAATAACTGATACTCAAATAAAAAATGATTTAATAGATGTTATAAAAGAAAAATATCAATTATCTTATAAGATTGCAGAAGAAACTAAACTTATAATTTGCAAGGTACTTACTATTAATAATGTACCAGAAGATGAAGTTGCTTATTTAGCTATGCATATAGAAAGATTTAGAGTATCAATAGTAAATTGATAGAAGATATTATAAATTTTATATTATTTTAATTGGAAATAATAAAATGTGGTGTTGAGGTTAGAACGTAAATGTCCTATACTCAGCACCACATTTTTAATGCTTTTTAAACTTCAAAGTTAACAACTACAGTTTTTCCAGCAACAACGTCTCCACTCTCAACAGGAGTAATTGATTTAGCTGCATCAACATTAGTTATAAGAACTGGTGTTGCAAGTGATAGACCTTTGCTTAATATAAGCTCTCTGTCTATTTTAATTAAAGGAGTACCAGCCTTTACTTTTGTTCCTTGCTCAACTAATTGCTCGAAACCTTCTCCATCAAGCGAAACAGTTTCTAATCCAATATGAACAAGTATTTCTAAACCATTTTCTAATGTCATAGCAAATGCATGCTTAGTTTTAAAGATTAGAGTAACTTCTCCATCAGCTGGTGCAACAATAGTTTCACCTTCAGCCATTATAGCCATTCCGTCTCCTGCTAACTTTTCAGCAAAAACTGGATCTGGAACTTCTGATAAAGGCATTGCTTTACCTGAAACAGGAGCAACAAGAGTATTAGGATTAATATTTGTAGCTACAGTTTCTTCATTTTTTGAATTTGAATTAAATAAATTTTTGAAAAAATTAAACATAGTATTTCCTGACTAATCAGGAATCCACATCCTTTCTACTACATATTTTATGAGTATATTATATGTATCTATAGTATTTATTAATTTAATACAATAAATACATGGATACGCATACTAACTAAAAATAAAAGGCATAAGTCCATATAATATTTGGGGACTCATGCCTGATTAAACAGTAACACGTCTAGTATGATTATATATATACTTATGAATAAATGTCAATAAATAATAGAAAAAATGTAGTATTATAAATGAATTTATAATAAGAAAAAATTAATATTTTTCATAAAAAGGTATTGAAAACAATAACATATAGTGATAGAATATCATTGTTAATAAAATATGTATGCAGGTTTAGGCGTGTTATCAATTAGTTGAGCATGAGCCGAAAAGGATTTTATAGACTTATAATATCCTTTTCGGCTTTTTTTATTTTTAAGGAATTATTTTTACATCTGCTTAAACTTGATAATAAATTTTTAGGAGGAATTATTATTATGATGAAGTATCTTCAAAGACTAGGAAAATCATTAATGCTTCCAGTTGCTGCTCTTCCAGTAGCAAGTATCTTAATGGGTATAGGATACTGGATTGACCCATCAGGTTGGGGTGCTAATAATATAGCATCAGCTTTCTTAATTAAGGCTGGTGGAGCATTAATAGATAATATGGCAATACTATTTGCTATTGGTGTAGCAGTTGGTATGTCAGATGATAACGAAGGAACAGCAGGACTTGCTGGATTAGTTTCATGGCTTGTAATTACAACTTTATTAAGCCCAGCAGCTGTTTCATTATTTAAGGGCATAGATGTTGCAGAGGTACCAGCAGCATTTACAAAAATTCAAACACAATTCGTTGGTATAGTAGCAGGTTTAATCGGAGCATCTTGTTACAATAAGTTTAAGGGAACAAAATTACCAGATGCTTTAGGATTCTTTAGTGGTAAGAGATCAGTTGCAATTATGACAGCATTAGCATCATTAGTTGCATCACTTGTATTATTCTTTGTATGGCCAGTAGTTTATGGTGCATTAGTTTCATTTGGTGAAGCAATTATTTCTACAGGTGCAATTGGAGCAGGTATCTATGGATTCTTTAATAGATTATTAATTCCAACAGGTTTACACCATGCACTTAACTCAGTATTCTGGTTCGATGTTGCAGGAATTAATGATATAGCTAACTTCTGGGGAACAATGGGAGAAGGAGTATATGGTCAAACAGGAATGTATATGACAGGATTCTTCCCAGTTATGATGTTTGGTTTACCAGCAGGAGCTTTAGCTATGTATCATACTGCTAAGACAGATAAGAAGAAGGCAGTATATGGATTATTATTAGCAGCTGCACTATCTTCATTCTTTACAGGAGTTACTGAACCATTAGAATTTGCATTTATGTTCTTAGCTCCAGGATTATATGTAGCACATGCTGTTATAACAGGCGTATCTCTAGCTGTTTGTACATTATTACCAGTAAGATCTGGATTTAACTTTAGTGCTGGTTTTGTAGATTGGTTCTTAAGCTTTAAGGCACCAATGGCTGAAAATCCATGGCTAATAATACCAATAGGTATAGTGTTTGCAATTATATACTATATAGTATTTAGATTTATAATTACTAAGTTCAACTTAAAGACTCCAGGTAGAGAAGATGATGATGATGAACTTACAGAAAATACAGTAGTTTCTGGTGATATGAATGAATTAGCAAAAGCTTATATTGAAGCTTTAGGTGGAAGAGATAATATATTAACAGTAGATAACTGTGTAACAAGATTAAGACTTAATGTTAAAGATAATTCAGTTGTTACAGATAAAAAGTTAACATCTCTAGGAGCTAGAGGGGTTATAAGACCAGGAAAAGGAAGCATCCAAGTTATAATTGGGACAAATGTACAATTCGTAGCTGATGCAGTAAAGGCTGAATTAAAGAAGTAATATATTATTATAGTAAAGTGAAGGTAATAAATACCTTCACTCAGAGTGTCGACAAAGTCGACACTCTTTCGTTTTTATTATAAAATATTTTTGGGTGATTAAAGTGTTAACAAAGAAAAGTAATGAAGGAAGAAATCAAATTGAATTTAATAGTTTAGAAGATTTAGTGC
>CAKVEW010000045.1 GCA_934746015.1 uncultured Clostridium sp. | reverse complement strand
GTTGCGGGGGCAGGACTTGAACCTACGACCTTCGGGTTATGAGCCCGACGAGCTGCCAACTGCTCCACCCCGCGATAATTAAGTTGAATTTAGCTTGGTGCTGAAGACCGGAATCGAACCGGTACGGTATCGCTACCGCAGGATTTTAAGTCCTGTGCGTCTGCCTGTTCCGCCACTTCAGCATATTTTTTCTGTCGCCCCTCAGCGACAAAATTAATTATATATTATGTTTTATATAGTGTCAACATCTTTTTTTGTTTTTTTATTTGATATTAATTAATTTTATTTGTAAATTCTTTTTGTTGTAAATCATAAAGGACTACTTAATAATTAAAGTAGTCCTTTATATAGATTTATATATTAAATTTATATGATGTCCTTAATTATCTGCTATTAGTTTTTTCTTGAACCCTTAGATTTAAAATCTTGCTTCTTTTTAACATCTTGCATTCTTTCTTCACTGTCTTTTAAGAACCTTGACATTATATCTTCGAAATTACCTGCATTTGTACTAGTTTTTTTGTTTTCTGAGGCCCAATCTATTTCTACAGGCTTAATTGATTTTTTTTGTACATTTGCTTGCTTTATTGATAAGCTTATCTTACCATTATCATCAATAGATATTACCTTCACTTTTACCTTATCTTGTTCATTAAGGTGCTCTCTAATATCCTTAACAAATGAATCTGCTACTTCTGAAATGTGAACCAGCCCTGTCTTTCCTTCTATTTCAACGAAAGCTCCAAAACTAGTTATATTAACCACTGTACCTTCTAATATGTTTCCTGCCATCAAGGTCATGTTACAAAGATTCCTCCTTAAAAATTAAATAATATATGTTATTATAATAATAACCTCTTTTAAATAGTTCTAAAACATATTTTTTTAATTTTGTTGCTCAGAATTCACAACTTTTTCTCCATCTTTAATCATACCTAGTCTTTCTCTTGCAAGTTTCTCAAGATATTCATTAGATTCATTAGCTTTTTTAAGATTTGATTCTAACTCACTATTTTTATTCTTAAGTTCTTGTAATTCTTCTTGACTATTAATAATGTCTGTTTGGATTCTTCTAATTGTAATTTCTTGTTTGATATAATTGGCAACAAAAATAACAAAAATAAAAACTATAATTAATCTTTTAAGAGTTAGTTGCTTTTTAATTGCTCTCACCCTCTTCAAAATATATTATACAATATATTTTAAACACTATAAATATTTTATTCAAGATATTTTTTTATGTTCCTAGTTTTTATATCATTTTTTTCCAGAAATGCTGTAATATATTATCTTTATTGGATAAACTGCATTTTTGAATATTATTCTAATAATTTTAGCAATTTTACTAATTATATATTTCTCTATCTTAAAGACTATAGGGCTTATGAATTTCAAATAAAAAATTAAAGTTAAAATCATAAAGATATATACATAGGGGCCTAAGAATGCATAATTCGTATATAGCAAAAAGGTAAATACTATAACAGCCGTAAGAATCCAAAATAATATATCTTCAATTATTACTATTATTTTAGGAATTCTAAAGCCTCGTATTATATTATATAAATCAAATAGTATGCCAGCTAATATTCCAGAAAGTATAGAATATACTAACATATCAATTTGAACATCTAAAGATAACGGCATATCATCTACCTACTTAAACAACCTAGAAATTATACTTTCTTTTTCTTTTTTTATTTCCTTACTACTATATACTATTGAGGCCACATTTCCAACTATTATCACATCACCATTTTGAACATCAAGTTTATTCATTTTTAATTCTGATCCCTTAATAGTTAAAAAACCTAATTTTGTATTTAATAAAATTTTTTCATCATCAAAACTTATAACCTCTTCTACCCCAGTAAGCGTTAACTTTTTTCTATTTTCTAAAACTATATTGCCTCTAGGCTCTTCTAGTTTATTTTCGCTTTTCTTTTCCATCTTATCTCCTCCACATATTCTTTATAAAAATATATGAAAGAGATATAATATTTATTCTTTATCTTCTTCGCCTTCTATTATCTCATACATTTCTTTTGCATTTTCTTTTTTCACATGTTCAGCTATATTTATAATCCTTGCCTTTAAAGACCTATTAGCAAATTGTATTTCTATAATGTCTCCTTCTTTAACTACAGTTGAAGGCTTAGCTGTTTTTCCATTAATAGAAACTCTCTCACCTTCACATACTTCTTTTGCTACAGTTCTTCTTTTAATAATTCTAGAAACCTTAAGATACTTATCTAATCTCATATTTCCCCTCCTTAAATCTTATTCTTTATTAAAAGAACCCCAGTAAACTGGGGTTCTATTTATACTATTTATTAACTTTTTCTTTGAATTCTTTTCCTGCTTTAAATACTGGAACAGTTGAAGCTGGAATGCTTATTGTTTCTTTAGTTCTTGGATTTCTTCCTTCTCTTGCTGCTCTTTCTCTAGTCTCAAAAGTACCAAATCCAACTAATTGAACTTTTTCTCCATTTTCTAATGCTTCTTCAACGCTTTCTATAAATGCTTTTAACGCTAATTCAGCATCCTTCTTAGTTAATTTACTTTTTTCTGACATGCTAGTGATTAATTCTGCTTTATTCACAATTACATCCTCCTTAAATAACCCGTATATATTTTAGTAGTTAACTATTTCTGTTAATATGTACTATAACTACATTCTCTTATTATATATCGTCTTTTTGTGCTAGTCTATAACATTATGATTTTTTTGTTATAAAAGCTATTTATTACAATAAGTTCTTTATAGTATAGTATAAATCACTATAATATTATTCTTCAAAAAATTTATAAATCCTTCTTTATTTTATTAATTTCTTTATTTTTTGCTTCATTCCAAAGTTTATCCATCTCTTCTAATGTCATTTCGCTCAAATTCCTATTATTTTTTAATGCTTCTTCTTCAATAAAAGAGAATCTATTTATAAATTTTTTGATAGTTGAATTTAATGCTTCTTCTTCATCTATATTTAAAAGCCTTGCTACATTAACAGATGCAAAGAATAAGTCCCCTACTTCATCTTTTATTTTTTCCTTATTATTGGATTTATATACATCTAATACCTCTTTTAACTCTTCTTCAACCTTTAAAGCAGCCTCTTCCACTCGATCCCAATCAAAGCCTACTTTAGCCGCCTTCTTTTGAACCTTATGGGCCTTAATTAAAGCTGGAAGTGCATTAGCTATAGCCTTCATTTCATCGGTAATAGTATTGTAATTTTTCTCTTTTTTCTTCAGCTCATCCCAATTTTCTACAACTGCATCACTATTCGAAACTTCTAAACTTCCAAAAACATGGGGATGCCTGTAAATCATTTTATCACATATAGAACCAATTACATCGTAAATATTAAAATATCCATCATCCTTGCCAATTGATGCATGGAATACTACATGTAATAAAACATCACCAAGTTCTTCTATAATTCCATCTATATCATCATTATTTATGCTATCTACTAATTCATAAGCTTCTTCTAATAATTGATTCTTAATACTTTCATGTGTTTGTTCCATATCCCAAGGACAGCCATTCTCCCCTCTTAAAGTATCAATTATTTCAACTAAGTCATTAAAATCCTTTTTATTATTCATATCCTTTGGTATATAAATAGAAGTTAAATAATCTATATCCTCTTGCATATCAAGCTCATAAATAGGTATAGTTCTAATAGATTCTTCACCATCTATACCAGCAGCTCTAACAAAGTATATTTCTGTATCATCATTATAATAATCTAGTAATCTTAATTTTACTTCTGATGCTATTAAAGGATTATAAACTTGAGTAATTATAGTTCCAATTCTCTTATCTAAAACTTGATTTCCTATATCGAAAGCATCGATAACTTTTAAACCTTCTATTGGATCTATTTTTAACACATCCATCATTGCATCAATAAAACTTACAGCTGGAACTATCTCATATTTAATATTTTCACTATCACATAAGCTAATAAGATTAAACACTGATTTTTCAGCTACTAACGGATGTCCAGGAACAGCATAAACTATTTCTCCAAACTCTTTATGATTTTTTACTATGTCACTAGCTATACTTTCATAAACTTCATCAAAATTATCTGAAGTCTCATAATAATGATCATATGTTTTAAAATTTTCTACCTTTGATTTTAAGTAGTCTACAGTTGGATGTTTTTCAGTTCTGAAATATATATTATTTCCTTCTTCTAAGGCCCTAACCGCACCAATAGTTAAGGCATCTGGTGCTCCTGGTCCTAAACCTATTATTTTTATCATTAGGTTCTCTCCTTACTAATTAATTTTTTAAAATCTTATTTTTTATTTCATCTATACTAAATATTCTAAGTATCAATATTAATATTACATATATAATAATACCCAAAAATATAGATAATAAGCAAGAAGAAGTATTGCTACCTGTCTTAATAAATATTAAATTATATGAAAATAATACTCCAATAATCATAATAGAGGCTGCTATAATTGGTTTTATAAAGGATTTATATACATTTAACTTCAATTTTAATCTTTTTCTTAAAGAAATTACATTTAATATGGTGGCTACTAAATAAGCAGATATACTAGCTATAACAGCTCCATATATATTTATTTCTGGTCTAGGAACTAAAACAAATGTTAATATAACTTTAACTATACATCCTATAAATAAATTAATTATAGGCCTAATATAATGACCTATTCCTTGCATAATTGATGTGGTTGTTTGAGTTAAAATTATAAAAGGAACTGATAATGATAAGTACTTTAAAATTAATATTCCATCATATCTTCCAGGAAATATTACCTTCATTATAGGTCCAGCAAGGAAGAAAAGCCCTAATGTGCACGGCATAGCTATAAGCATTGACATTTTCATAGATAATTGAACCTTAGACTCTAGTTCATCTCGTCTATTAATTATATACTTCTCTGCTATTATTGGTATTAGTGCCGTTCCAAGAGCCATAGATAAAGTTAAAGGAATATTAGTTATTACATTAGCTTTTCCTGTAAGTTGTGCATAAAGAATAGTCGCTTTTTCTGATGCTATACCAGCTTGTAATAATTTTTGTGGAACTAATATAGAATCAATTAAACTCATTATAGTTCCAACAGTTGCTCCTATGGAAATAGGTAGTGCTATTTTTAATATTGTTGAAAGCACTTCTGGATTACTTCTAATCTTCTTATTCCACATTTCTTTTTTAACTTTTTTATACTTTTCATGCAGATAACTTGCCCCTATAACTCCTCCCGCTGCTGCTCCAAAGGCCGCTCCTCCTGCTGCAAATTCTATTCCCTTAGGCAAAAGTAGGATAGCAAGTCCAACACCGATTATCACTCTTCCTATTTGCTCTAAGATTTGCGAAACCCCTGATGGTGTCATGTTTTGAAGTCCTTGAAAAAAGCCTCTATATATGGTCATAATAGAAATCACAAAGGGTGCAAAAGATATTCCTAATAGAGAATAATAGGACTTCATATCCCACTGAACAAAATTTATAATAGGTTTAGCGAAAACAAATAGCACAAGACTTGTCCCAACTCCTAATACCATCATTAGAATTGTGGATTCCTTTAAGGTTACAAATATGCCTTCTATATCTCCCTTTGCTTTCTTCTCAGAAATCATCTTTGAAATAGCCACAGGAACTCCTGAAGCCATAGCAACGAAAAACATATATAAAGGGTATGACATTTGATAATATCCCACACCTTCATCCCCTATAAGCATAATTAGCGGCCATCTAAAGAATAATCCTAAAAACCTTGCTATTATCCCTGCCATTCCCAGTATTAAACTAGCTTTTATTAGCGATTGTTTCTTCATAAAATACCTCCAAACTTTTTATTGCTTAATAATTTTTATTTTTAGTTTAGAGGTATTATTACTTTTTATTGATAACTTTATATTTTATTTATTTTTATTGTTCCATTTGTTTACCTAAGAAAGCTGAAGCGGTTTCAGATAGCTTTAATTCTAATTCCCCTAACTTTTCACCTGGTTCCTTTGATAAGATAATAACGGCTCCTATTGCATCTCCTTCAGCTATTATAGGAGATATTACTTGGCTAGCATATTTCCCAGTTTCTTCGTCACTATGTAATGGAATTGTTTTATTTTGATCTGTTATCAAAACTGCTTTTCTCTCTTCCATTATTTTTTCTAGTTCATGACTAACCTTTCTTTCAACATACTCCTTCTTAGAACCGCCACTTACTGATATAAATGCATCCTTATCTGCTATTAAAATAATATGTCCAATTGCTTGTTGTAAACTTTCAGCATATTCTTTCGAAAAATCAGTTAATTCCCCAATAGGTGAATATTTTTTTAAAATAACTCCACCTTCTCTATCAGTGAAAATCTCTAAAGGATCTCCTTCTCTAATCCTTAAGGTTCTTCTTATTTCCTTTGGTATTACAACTCTTCCTAAGTCATCAATTCGTCTAACAATCCCTGTTGCTTTCATTATTATAAGCTACCTCCTTAATTAATAATTAGTTGCAATATTATTATTTGACTTCTTAGAAATTTTATACCCATATAACCAATTTTTATTTAATTAAAAAAATATTAGGTAACTTAAAATAAAAAAGGAATCAGCTAATAAATAGCTAATTCCTTAAAATATTTTATAATCTATTTTCGTATGTTTTAACCTTATAATCTTTCTTCCATTGCTCAATAGAAGAAGTATATATTTCATTTTTCTTTTCATTTTCTAATGTGCTCTTTATTGAATCCTTTGATTCATCTAAAGTCTTTTGTTTTATATCAGTAACCTTTATTATGTGATATCCATAAGTACTCTTTACAAGGTCTGAAATTTCACCTTCATTTAACTTTTTAAAGGCATCTGTGAATTCTTGAACATAGCTAGTTGTATTATAAGCTACAGTTCCTAAGCTTCCACCATTGTCCTTAGTTCCTGTATCTTCTGAGTTTTCCTTTGCTAATGTAGCAAAATCTTCACCATTTACTGCCTTTTCTCTTATTTCCTTAGCTTTCTCTTCATCTTTTATTAAGATATGAGAAACTGTTGCACTCTTAAAGCTATCTAAATTTTCATCATAATATTTTTGTATCTCTTCATCTGATACAGATACATCCTTAAATATTTCTTCAGTAACTTTAGTGCTTATTAGACTATCTTCCATATTTTTATTTAATTTTTCTTTATATTCATCTAAAGTCATTCCTGCATTTTGTAAAGCAGTATTAAAAGCATCTTCCCCACCGAAGTTTTCCTTTTGGCTTTCAATATACTTTTCAGTTTCTGCATTCACTTCTTCTTCAGTTGGAAGTATTCCTAATTCCTCAGCTTTCTTATACATAAGCTTTTGTTCTACTAATAAGTTTATTGCTTGAACTCTTAATTGCTTTACTTGATCTGCTATATCAGCATTTGTATCATAATCAGAACCATATTGTTGTAAATAAGGATCTGCTAATTCATCAACATCCCCTCTAGTAATTTTTATGTCTCCAACCTTTGCTAATACAGTGTTCTTTATTGCTTCTGGAGTTTTTTGTATCATTTCACATCCAACCGCTGAAAAAGCAAAGATACTTAAGGCTCCTGCAGCTATTAATCTTTTAATTTTAACCAATGATGTTCCCTCATTTCTATTTAATTTGTTAAACCCATTTAATTATATACAAATAGTATAACAATATTGTGTCAGTTATTCAATTTCTTAATTAACTTTAAAGATTTTTTGTTAAGCTATTCAATATATCCTTGAATAATTCAAGAATTTCTTCTTTTTTAACTTCAGATATTCTAATGCCAAAGTATGGTTTTTCTCCAAACATTAAGAATATCTTATCCTTATAATGTTCTAATAAATACTTATATATCTTGTTTAAGTTCTTATTTCCATCCGCAAAAATAAATTTAATCTCTTTTGGTGTTTCCTTAATTTCTTCAATAGAAAGCATTTTTGCTCTACTCTTAATATAAGCTATATCCATTAAGTTATAAACTGGGTCTGGAATTTCTGAATATCTATCTTCAAGTTCAGCTTTGATATCCATATAATCATCAAGGTTCTCAATTGCAGCAATCTTCTTATAAACCTCGATTTTTTGAATCTCATCTTCTATATAAACACCTGGAATATATGCATCTACTTTTAAATCTACTGTTGTTTCTATAGGTTCTTGCTGTATTTCACCTTTAATTATCTTAATAGTATCCTCAAGCATTCTGCAATATAAATCATACCCTATAGCAGCCATATGACCATGTTGTGCTGAGCCCATCATATTTCCAGCTCCTCTAATCTCTAAGTCTCTCATAGCTATTTTGAAACCAGAACCAAGTTCTGTAAAATCTTTAAGAGCTTTCAATCTCTTTTCTGCTACTTCAGTTAATACTTTATCTTTAGTATACATGAAATATGCATATGCTATTCTGTTAGACCTACCTACTCTACCTCTTAACTGATAAAGCTGAGATAATCCCATCTTATCTGAATCATGAATAATCATAGTATTAACATTTGGAATATCTATTCCAGTTTCTATAATAGTAGTACATACTAAAACATCATAATCCCTATTCATAAAACTTACCATTTCAGTTTCTAATTGTCTTTCGGTCATTTGTCCATGAATAATTCCAATCTTACATTCAGGAACTAGCTCTGCTAAGTATTTAGCCATATTTTCAATACTTTCTACTCTATTATAAACATAATAAACTTGACCACCCCTATTTATCTCTCTTAATACAGCATCTCTAACTAACTGATCATTTTGTTCTACTACATAAGTTTGAATAGGGTATCTTTCCTCTGGAGGAGTCTCAATTACAGAAATATCTCTAGCTCCTGTTAATGACATATGGAGAGTTCTCGGTATAGGTGTAGCACTTAATGTTAATACATCAACATTTTTCTTTAAGTTCTTTATCTTTTCTTTTTGTGCAACTCCAAATCTTTGCTCTTCATCTATTATTAGTAATCCTAAATCTTTAAAGACAATATCCTTAGATACTAATCTATGAGTTCCTATTAATATATCTACATTTCCTTCTTTAGCAGCTTGAAGTGTTGCTTTTTGTTCTTTGGCACTCCTAAATCTACTTATCATATCTATTTTTACAGGAAAATCTGAAAATCTCTTAATCATATTTTTATAATGCTGCTCTGCTAGTATAGTAGTTGGTACTAAAAAGGCAACTTGTTTGCCATCCATAACGGCTTTAAAAGCAGCTCTAATAGCGACTTCTGTTTTACCATACCCAACATCCCCACAAAGAAGTCTATCCATTGGCTTATCTGATTCCATATCCTTCTTGATTTCTTCAAGAGATGTTAATTGATCTGGTGTTTCCTCAAATGGGAATTCATCTTCAAACTGCCTTTGCCACTCTGTATCTTTATTGTATTTATATCCCTTTAATGTTGCTCTAGTTGCATATAACTTAACTAAATCTTGTGCAATTTCATTTATAGATTTCCTTACTTTAGCTTTAGCTTTACTCCACTCAGCGCTACCTAATTTATTTATCTTTGGAGTTTTTCCTTCTGAACCTATATATTTCTGAACCAAATCTAATTGGTCAACAGGAACATAAAGCTTATCACCTTTATCATAAATTATATCTAGGTAATCTCTTTTGTGCCCGCCTACTTCAATTTGCTTTATACCTTTATAAACACCTACACCATGATTAGCATGAACAACATAATCTCCTAGTTTAAGCTCTGCAAAACTTTTTATTTTGCCTATACCTTTTTTATTAGTTTTTCTCTTTGATATTTTTCTTTTAGCTTCACCAAATACATCTTTATCAGAAATAACACATAACTTTAATTCAGGATATTCAAATCCCTTTAAAAGATTCCCGAATGTAATTACTACTTCTCCTAGCTCTACAGTACTTACATCATCTCTATATACACTTTCGATACCTCTATCTCTTAGTGTATTTACTAATCTTTCACCTCTTGGCCTTGTTCCTGATAATATTATGGTTCTATATCCTTTAGCCTTTTTATCCTTAATATCATCTATTAATAAATCTAATTGACCTTGATAACTATTTAAGGTTATAGAATTTATTAAATATTTTCTATTAGGATTCAGTATCTTACTATTAATATCAAATACATCTAAAGTAATAGTCTTCTGTAGCTCTAATTTCTCAATTAGCTCTTCCTGCTCTAATAACAAGTTAATTTGTGAAGGCAATATACCTCCCCTTTGCAGAAAAGCTTCATAATTTTCTTTAAATTCAAAGTAACAACTTTCTAGCTTTCCCTCACATTTTTTCACATCATCAACTACATATATATAATTTTTTACATAGTCAAAAAAGCTATCTGTCCTTTCATAAAAGTAAGGCAAATAACTATCTACTGTTTCAAAAGTTAAGGTTTCACTCAATGACTCCACATTAGCTTTAATTATAGCTCCAAGTTTTTCTATTCTTTCATCATCAGATTTTCCATTAGCTTTTATTTCTTCAAATTCCTTTAGAATATTTTCTTTTCCTCTATTTAATGCTTCATCATCTAATATAACTTCCTTTGCTGGAAATATCTCCATGGAATTAACCTTTTCAATACTCCTTTGTGATTCTGTATTAAATGTTCTTATTGAATCTATAGTATCACCAAAAAGTTCTATTCTATATGGGTATGTTGATATAGGTGGAAATACATCTAGTATTCCTCCTCTTAAAGAGAACTCTCCCTTTCCCTCAACAGATTCAACTCTTTCATAACCACATTCCAAAAGTTTTTTAGATAAATCCTTAAAATCTACTTCATCATCAATATTTAAAGTTATATTATATTTATTAAATAACTCCTTAGGTGTATAAACTGATGTTAATGAATCTATTGATGTAACTATTATCTTTTTAGTATCATTTAGGATTTCCTTAATAACCTTTAACCTTGCCCACCTTAAATCTCCTGAAATAGCATCTATGTTATAAAAAACCACTTCTTTTGCTGGAAAATAATAAATATCATTAGTATAAAAACTTAGATCCTCATATATATTTTTTGCTTCCATATCATTATTAGTTAAAATAATCATAGGAGAATCTATCTCATTATAAATACCAAATATACTATAACTTTTTCCTGAATCAGATAGTCCATTTATATTTATTGGAAACTTATCTTCCTTTATATTAGCTATTATTTCATTAAAAGTTGAGTTTTTACTTAAAGGTTGCAATACCCCCTTTAATCTCATTAAAATACACCATCCTTACTACTGATTTTTTGATAGCTTAAATCCATTTAATTCGTTCATGGCTTGCTTTGCTCCATATTTTATAATTATTTCTACAGCTTTATTTGACGCTTCAATAACCTCTTTAAGATCTTCTTCATCTTCTTTATTAAATTTTCCCAAAACATGAGAAACTAAATCACCTTTAGGTTGTCCTACGCCAATTTTAATTCTTGGGAAAACATCTGTGCCCATATTTGCTATTATGCTCTTTATTCCATTATGACCACCAGCGCTTCCCTTTTCTCTAATTCTTAACTTTCCAATTTCTAAGCTTATATCATCATATATAACTATAACATTATTATTATCAATTTTATAAAAATTAATTACTTCTCTTATACTTTCTCCACTTAAGTTCATATATGTAGTAGGTTTTAATAAGATAACTTTTTCACAGCCTATAAAACCTTCACCAAACACGCCTCTAAACTTTGATTTATTTACATCTATATTATTCTTACTTGATAAGTAATCTATAGCTTCAAATCCTATATTATGTCTAGTTCCATGGTATTCTCTACCTGGATTTCCCAGACCTACAATTAAAAACATAGTAATTCTCCCTCCTAATGAATCTTTGCATATTTAATATTATACTAGTTTTTTACAATAACAAAAGACTTTTGAAAAAAAAATAGCAACACTTATCTAAGGTTGCTATTTATTAATATTACTCAATACTATATCCATCTCTATAACATTTCCAGACCTCATTACCTTACAGGTTACAGTATCTCCATTTTCTTTATTTTTAACCATATCTAATACTTCTGTAATATTATTAAATTTTTTACCATCGATTTCAATTATTATATCGGTTGGCCTTAAGCCAGATTTATATGAACTTCCACTTTTATTTACCCTAGTAACATATAAACCACCATAACCTTCTCCAATATTAACCTCAATAAATTCCCCTTCAATTACTCCTAATATATCTTTCATTTCATTTGTATAATTAATAATTTTCTCTACTGAACTTAATTCTATAACATAATAAAGTCCTTGAATATTCATCATATCATTTATTTTTTTACTTGCAATTCCTATAAGTTCACCATTTAAGTTACTTATTATTCCTCCAGTATTAAATTGATTTATTGGAGTGTTCACTTCAAACAAATTATAATTCTTATTATTTGTTTCTAATTGCCTATTTGAAGATGTTATAATACCTGGAACTAAATTATCTATATATTCATCAGAAGTTGAATTACTAATTAACAGAATATTTTCTCCTTCAATTATTTCATCTTTAGATGCGAATTTCACTGGAGTTAAAGCTTCATCACTATTAACTTTAAGCACAGCTATATCAATATCTTCATTTATAAATATTATATCTGCTTTTATTGGATCTGAGTTAACAAAGGATAATTTAACATATATATCCCTTAAATCTTTTATCATTGAATAATTAGTTATTATTTTTCCATTATCCTCAATTATTATCCCTGTTATATTTCCCTCTATATATCTATTCTCTTCTAAAGCTTCTTTACTTCCACCTACAGTTACTAAGGAATTCTTTACATTTTCTATAGCATTATAGTAATTTTCATTAATATTGTAGCCTTCTGTATTTTTCTTACTATAATCTAATAAATTCTTATACTTATAATTAAAAATTACAACAAATGATACTATACTTATAGAAACTGTAATAAAAATAAATATTATTGACTTTAATAATCCTAGCATTCTATATCTTAATTTTCTTTTCATAAACTTTATTGAAGGAGCATTGTTTTCTTGAAATTCATTATTATTCTTTTTAATATCCTGCCTATTCATAATAACTAACACCCCTAAAAAACATTATTTAGTAGTTCTCTTTAATGTAAATGTGAACTTAACACCTTTACCTGTAATATTATCAATCCATATATCCTGTTCATGCTGAGATAAAATTAATCTAACTATAGGTAATCCTAATCCTGTACTTATTTTATTTGTTCTAGACTTATCTACTTTATAAAATCTTTCCCAAATCTTATTTATATCTTCTTTAGGAATATTTTCTCCAGTATTAAAGATACTTATAAAAACTTTATCTGATTTTGCATAAGTTTCAATCTTTATTTTTCCACCTTCATCTCCATACTTAATAGCATTCTCAATCAAATTTATTACAACTTGGATTATTCTATCTCTATCAGCAAAGCAGTATTGGTAATTATCACTAAACATAACTTCTACACTTATTTTCTTCTCTTCAATTTTCCCTTGCAGCTTTAAAATACATAAGGTTATTATTTCATTAATATCAACCTTCCCTATGTTCATTTTAAACTTACCTGATTCCATAGAAGATATATCTAAAAGATCTGTTACTAACCTTGATAGTCTACTTACCTCATCATTAACTATATTTAAGTAATAATCTTCTTTATCCTTTGGTATAACACCATCTATAATCCCTGTTATAAATCCCTTTATAGATGTTATTGGGGATCTTAATT
The DNA here is from genome assembly GCA_934746015.1 of uncultured Clostridium sp. Taxonomy (GTDB): domain Bacteria; phylum Bacillota; class Clostridia; order Clostridiales; family Clostridiaceae; genus Clostridium. The sequence goes on along the minus strand of CAKVEW010000045.1, from coordinate 8,247 downwards.
CATGAGATACATTGGAAATAAATTCTCTTCTTGCTAGGTCTACTTTTTCTAGAGATTCTGCCATCATATTAAAGGAATCCGCCAAATCTCCAATTTCATCATCTGATTCTATATATACTCTTTTTTCTACTTCTCCCTTTGCAATCTTCTTAGCTGCATTATTAATTTCAGCCAGAGGATTTATCAATATCTTTTTAGCAAAATAATAAGCTATGATATCAGAAAGTATAACTGCAATTAGTACAAATGCCCAAATTATAGTATATAAATTAAGGATACTTTTATCCGCATTATTTTCAAGTAAAATAACTATTCCATTAAAACTCCCATTACCAAAGAGAGGTACATAATGTGCTTTTACTTTCTTATTTGATTTATTTATAAAATTATTTTCAATTATTTTATTCTCTTTTAATGATGCTAAATCAGAAGCCGTTATATCTATTTTAGTGAATTTTAAATAAGATAATTCTTCATCTGAAACCTCATAAGCATAACCTTGACTATCAATTACTATTGAATCCATATTTACAGATAACTTAACTATCTTCATTGTATTAATTAAATCTTTGTAGCCTGCTTCATCATTATTATTTATGAATTTTGTTGTAGATTCCTCAATTATTTCAATATATTTACTTATAAGATTCCTTTTTTCATTAGAGTATTCCTTATTTATAATTATTGATAAGAATATTCCAACTAATATTAAAACAACTGTAGTAATAGATAAAAATGTAATTAAAAGTTTGTATATTACACTTTTCCTTTTCATCTATTTCACCTCAAATTTATATCCGACTCCCCAAACAGTTTCTATTTGCCAGTTAGCTCCTCCACTTATTTTTTCTCTAAGCCTTTTAATATGAACATCTACAGTTCTAGAATCTCCTGGATAATCATATCCCCAAACTTCACAAAGTAATTGCTCTCTTGTAAAAACTTTATTTTTGTTTACAGCTAAGTAATTTAAAAGTTCAAATTCCTTAGGTGGCATCTTTACTTCTTCTCCTTTATAAACTACATTATAAGAAGCTGCATCTATAATTAAATCTTTATAATTAATAACTTCTGTATCTTTTTCATCATAATTATACCTTCTCATAACAGCCTTAATTCTTGCCATTAACTCTTTAGGCTCAAAAGGCTTAACAATATAATCATCAGCTCCAAGCTCTAGTGCTAATACCTTATCAAATGTATCTCCTTTTGCTGTTATCATAATTACTGGAATTTCACTATTTTTTCTTATACATTTTAATACTTCAATTCCATCCATTTTTGGGAGCATAATATCAAGTAATATTATATCAGGCTTAAAGTCTAAAAATAAGTTAATAGCTTCTTTTCCACTATGACATGTTCTAGTCTCATACCCTCCATTTAATAGATACATATTAATAACTTCGCAGATATTTTCATCATCATCTACAATTAATACCTTGCCTAATTTATTATTCATAAATATAACACCATCCTTAAAACTATATATATAATCTATTTTTCTTATGAGTTTTTTTGTATCAAATTAAATACCACAATTAAATATAAATAGTAAGCCTCTAAAAAGTTTGTGCTTCTTAGAGGCTTTTTATCCAATTATGTATTAAGCTTCAAATAGTTTACTTATTGGTTCATCATCGTAAATTCTCTTTATTGCTTCTGCAAATAAAGGTGCTACTGATAATGCTTTAAATTTAATTAAATCTTGTTTATCTTCTGGTAGTTTTATAGTATTTAACATAACTAATTCTTCTATTGCTGAATTATTTATTCTTTCAAAAGCAGGTCCTGATAAAACTCCATGAGTACAACATGCATAAACATTTTTAGCTCCTAAATCCTTTAATGCATTTGCTGCATTTGCTATAGTTCCAGCCGTATCTATCATATCATCTATAAGTATACATTTTTTACCTTTTATGTCTCCTATAATGTTCATAATTTCTGATACATTTGCTTTAGGTCTTCTCTTGTCAATAATTGCTATTGGTGCATGTAATCTATCTGCAAATTTTCTAGCTCTTGTAACACTTCCTAAATCTGGTGAAACAACAACTACATCATCTTCCTCATCAAATCCCTTTCCAACAAAGTAATTTGCTAGTATTGGTGATCCTAATAAATGATCAACTGGTATATTAAAATATCCTTGGATTTGAGCTGCATGTAAATCCATAGTTAGCACTCTATGTGCTCCAGCTGCTGTTAATAGATCTGCAACTAATTTTGCTGTAATAGGATCTCTAGATTTAGCTTTTCTATCTTGTCTAGCATATCCATAATAAGGCATAACAACTGTTATTCTTCCAGCTGAAGCTCTCTTAAATGCATCTATCATTATTAATAGTTCCATTAAGTTATTATTAACTGGTGAACTAGTTGATTGAACTACAAACACATCCGCTCCTCTTACTGTTTCTCCTATATCAACTGATATTTCACCATCACTAAATGTTGAAACCTTTGCTTTACCAAGTGGCAATCCTAAAATGTCTGCAATTTCTTTCGCTAATTCTGGATGTGAGTTTCCAGTAAATATTTTTATATTTTTTCCATGGGTTATCATTGTATGAAGACCTCCTTAATATTTTTAACACTTTTGTTTATCTAAATAACTATTTGTTAGTAAGACCTCTTTTGGCTACCCAACCTTCTATATTCCTTTGTTTAGCTCTTGCAACTGCAAGTTCCCCTTCTTTTACATCATTCACTATAGTTGAACCTGCAGCAATATATGTGTTATCTTCTACTGTAACTGGTGATACTAAGTTAGTATTACAACCTATAAAACTATTATTACCTATTATTGTTGTATTTTTCTTCTTACCATCATAGTTAACTACTACTGTTCCACATCCAAAATTACAATGTTCCCCAACTTTTGCATCCCCTATATATGTTAAATGCGATACCTTTGTATTATTTCCTATAGTTGATTTTTTAATTTCAACAAAATCCCCTATTCTAGCGTCATTTCCAATTACAGACTCTGGCCTTATATATGCAAATGGGCCAACAGTAGTTCTTTCCCCAATTTTACTATCAATTATTACAGAAGATTGTATTTCTACATCATTCTCAATAATACTATTTGAAATTCTTGAATTAGGATATATCATAACACCTTCTCCAATCTTAGTATTACCTTCAATTACATTTCCAGGATATATTATTGTGTCTTTCCCAATCTCTACATCATCTCCTATGTATGTAGAATTTGGATCTATTAATGTAACTCCATTTTCCATATGCATTTTGTTAATTCTTCTTCTTAATATTTCTTCAGCTTCTGCTAATTGAACCCTAGAATTAACTCCAATGGTTTCTTCATAATCTATTGATACTGCTCCTACCTTTTTATTTTGGTCTTTTAGTATTCCAATAACATCAGTTAAATAATACTCTCCTTGGTTATTATCATTAGATATCTTTTCAAGTGAACTTAATAAACTTTCAATATCAAAACAATAAATAGCAGCATTCATTTCATTTATTTTTAGCTCTTCTTCAGTACAATCCTTATGCTCAACAATCTTTAATACTTCATTACCATCTCTAACTATTCTTCCATATCCTGTTGGATCTTCAACTATAGAAGATAATAATGTAGCAGAATTATTATTTTCAATATGTGTATCAAATAACTTTTCAATAGTTTCAGGCTTGATTAAAGGAGCATCACCAGCAAACACGCCTACGATTCCCTTTTTACCTTTTAGAAAATCAATAGCACATTTTACAGCATGCCCAGTTCCTAATTGCTCTTCTTGTAATGAATAGCTAATATTTCTTGAAGCAGTTTTTTCTTTTACTAAATCTGCTCCTCTTCCTATAATTACATTTATATCATCTATTTCAGCTTTTCTCATGGTATCAATAACATGATTAACCATCTCTTTGCCACAAACCTTGTGTAAAACCTTTGGCAAATTAGATTTTATTCTTGTTCCTTGTCCTGCAGCTAAAATCAATGCACATTTATACATAAAGCTCACCTCACTATATAATGTTAAGGACAAATTTATATTTTTTATAAAAAACGTTCGTAAACATCTCATTCTATTATATTGTATTGATGTAACTATTTCAACCTTAATTATACCATATATAAGCACATAATCTTTGACAAAAAAATAAAAGGGATATCCCTTTTATTTTTAGTTAGTTACTATTAATCAACAACTACTTCTGATTCATCTTCTAATTTAGCTTTTTCATAAGCTTCTAGAATTGATGTCTGAATTTTTTCTCTTGTGTCAGTATTTATAGGATGCGCTATATCTTTAAATTCTCCATCTGGTGTCTTTCTACTAGGCATTGCTATAAATAATCCATTTTGACCTTCAATTACCTTAATGTCATGAACTACAAATTCATTGTCAAATGTAACAGAAACTATAGCCTTCATTTTTCCATCTGAAGCTATTTTTCTAATTCTTACATCAGTTATTGTCATTGCACTACACCTCCGTTGCTATGATAGATATAAAATTCTATAAAAAGTTTGAAAATCCTTTTTTATTTTTAAACTTTTTTAAATTTTTATAAAATTCAGCAATTTCGTGTAATAATTTTGTTGTTTTATAATATTAAATTTGAAGGTTTTACCTCTAAAGTTTTATTTTCATCTAAGTTATTAAGTTCTACTATAGAAATATAGTCTTTAACTCTCTTTTGTTTAACTCCTATATTGTCTACTAATACTCCGATTCCTACTAATTCACTTTCGAATTCATTTAATAAATTCTTTATTCCTTGTGCCGTTCCTCCACCTCTTAAGAAGTCATCTATAAATATACATTTGCTTCTAGGTTTCATTGACCTTTTAGATAATGACATTTGCTGTATTCTACCACTTGTCCCTGATACATAGTTTATTGTAACAGTTGACCCTTCAGTAACTTTATTATCTCTTCTAATAATTACTAGAGGAATACCTAAATTTCTTGCAACTTCATAAGCCAAAGGAATACCCTTAGTTTCTACAGTTACTACATAATCTACTTCCTTTTCATAAAATTCTAAAGACAAAATAACTCCAGCCTTACTAATAATTTGAGGATTATACATTAAATCCGTCACATAAATAAAATTACCTGGAACTATTCTACTTTCGTCTTTTAACATTTCACAAATATCTTCTACAAACTTCTTTTTACTTTCCTTTTCTATTCCTGGTATGTACTTAATTCCCCCAGCTGCACCAGCAATAGTTTCAACTTTTCCCATTTCAAGTTTTTCTAATATCTCTCTTACTATAACTATATCTTCACTAATAGTTGATTTTGCTGCATTTAGTAGTTCTGAAAACTTATTTAGTCCTATTACTTTGTTAGGATTTTCAGTTAAAACTTTCGTAATAGCAACAACTCTACTGTTTCTACTTAATTTTTCCAAAATATATCACCTACATTTTTATTATTTTCCGAATTATTTGTTAGTTTTAAGCATCTAATATTCATATTTTATTCTATATTTTTCTCAATATCAATAGATTTTAATCACTATTACTCTAATTTACATATATTTATAAAAATTTAAATAAAATTTCACCAAAATATATAATATATAGTTTTTTTATGTGTTCATTTTCTCAAATTTGTATATAATTATAAAGTGAAAACTATTTAAGTGTAATTTGAAAATTATTCTTAATATAAAAGGAGTTGGTATTTTGTCATTCAATGTTAATGAAGATATAAATAAAAAAGTTCATTTTATAGGAATTGGCGGAATTAGTATGAGTGGTCTTGCTGCCCTTTTATTAACTAAAGGTTATAAAGTGTCTGGATCTGACTCTAAAGAATCTGAAATAACTAATAAATTAAAGGCTGAAGGTGCAGAAATATACATAGGTCATAACAAAGATAATATTAAAAATGTAGACTTAGTAGTTTATACTGCAGCAATTCCATCAGATAATCCAGAAATTATAGAAGCTAAAAATCAAAACATAGAGCTTGTTGATAGAGCTGAATTCCTTGGATTAATCATGAAAGGTCATAAATACAATGTAGCTGTAGCTGGTACCCATGGTAAAACAACTACTACATCAATGCTTTCTCACATAACTTTAAAAGCAAATTTAGATCCTACAATATTAGTAGGTGGAGAATTAGATGTTATAGACGGAAACTTTAAAATTGGAGATAGCGAATACTTTATTACTGAAGCATGTGAATATAAGGAATCTTTCCTTAAATTCTATCCTTATATAGGAATTATATTAAATATTGATGCTGACCACTTAGACTACTATAGAGACTTAAATCATATAAAAGAGACATTTGAGAAATTTTCTAATATAATACCTGAAGATGGATATCTGATAGGTTATTGCGAAGATGATAATGTAAATGAAATATTAAAGAAGGCTAAATGCAATACTATTAGTTACGGATTAGATAAAGGTGATGTAAGAGCTACTAATATCACTTTCAATAATAATGGTTGTGCAAGCTTCACTGTTTGCAAAGATAATAAAGAATTATTTGATGTAACTCTAAGTACTACTGGAAAACATAATATATTAAACGCATTATCAACTATTTGCGTAGGTTTATTATTTGACATTCCTTATGACATAATCAAAGAAGGCTTAAAGGAATGTAAAGGGGCTCACAAAAGATTTGAATATAAAGGTGAATTTAATGGTGCTACTATAATAGATGATTATGCACATCATCCAGTTGAAATTAAAGCTACATTAGATACTGCTGAGTTAATACCTCATAAAAATATCTATGCTGTATTCCAACCTCATACTTATACTAGAACTAAGACTTTATTTAATGAATTTACAACTTGCTTTGATGAAGTTGATGAGCTACTTCTTATGGACATCTATGCAGCAAGAGAAAAAGATACTGGTTTAGTTTCTTCTGAGGATCTTGGAAATGCCCTAAGAGATAAAGGTATTAAATGTACTAATGTTCATAGCCATGAAGAAGCTGCTGAATACTTAAAAAATAAGGTTTCAGAAAAAGATATAGTTCTAACTATAGGTGCTGGCGATGTAGTTAAAGTTGCAGATATAATATTAGAAAAGTAAATATAAAAGAATTTATAACAAATACTATAAGGGTCTTCTCTTATAGTATTTTCTTTTATTGATATTTTTGATATCTTTTGACCAGTGCCCCAAGAATATTGATATTATTTGGCTTTTATGTTTTCTTTTATGCAAATTTATTTTATAATTTACAAGAAAGTAATTATACGTTAATGAAATTAAATTTATATATAGAGGTGATTTTATGGATTTATCAATGAAGATTAAAAATGCTGCAGATTTTATAATAAAAAAATCTAAGTATAAACCTGAAATTGGATTAATATTAGGTTCTGGTCTTGGCTCTTTAGCTGACTCAATAGAAAGCCCAGAATTTTATCCTTATGAAGAGCTTCCTCACTTCCCTGTATCAACCGTAGAAGGTCATGCTGGAAGATTAGTTATTGGTATGCTTAATGGTAAATGTGTTATAGCAATGCAAGGAAGATTCCACTACTATGAAGGTTATGCAATGAATGAAGTAACTTTCCCAGTTAGAGTTATGAAATTATTAGGAGTAGAAACTCTTATAGTTACAAATGCTTGTGGAGCTGTAAATGAAAGCTTTAAACCTGGCGATTTAATGATAATAAAAGACCAAATTAACTTCTCAGGAGATAATCCATTAATAGGTGCTAATCTTAAAGAGTTTGGCCCTAGATTCCCAGATATGTCTAGTTCTTATACTCCTGAACTAATAGAAAAAGCTGAAGAAGTTGCTAAAAGCTTAAACATAGACATTAAAAAAGGTATTTATATGATGTTTAGTGGTCCAACTTATGAAACTCCAGCTGAAATAAGAATGTCTAGAGTACTTGGGGCTGATGCAGTAGGTATGTCTACAGTTCCAGAAGTAATAATAGCTGCTCACTCTGGTATGAAGGTTCTTGGAATTTCTTGTTTAACAAACATGGCTGCTGGAATCTTAGATCAACCTTTAAATCATGAAGAAGTAGTTGAAACTTCTAATATGGTTAAAGAAAAATTCACATCTCTTATGAATAAAATAATAGAAACGCTTTAAATGTAGAATTAAGAATGTAAAATGTAAAATTAAAGAAGAAACTCCCAAGGGAGTTTCTAAAATAAATATGTTTTAAAATTAGAAGCTGTTATACAGCTTCTCAGACTGTAGACAAAAAGGATATTTTCAAAAATGAAAATATCCTTTTTGTTAATTTTGTAGTTAAATC
>CAKVEW010000044.1 GCA_934746015.1 uncultured Clostridium sp. | reverse complement strand
AAATTAATAAAATTTAAAGATGATACTAGTAAATAGTATCATCTGTTTTTTTATATCAGTTTTGTATTAAGTGGGTGCCCATTTAATTGCAAATATTGCCTATCATCTACTGTTCATGGTGTTAGATTCTTAGATGTAGATAGAGTAAAAGAAGAATTACAGTATTTTATAGATAAGGAAGTAAGATTAGTTAAATTTGTAGACAGAACTTTTAATTGTAATCATAAATTTACAATGGCTATATGGGAGTTTTTAATTAATCAAGAAACTAATACTCAATTCCATTTTGAAATATCGGCAGATATTTTAAAGGAGGCTGAACTTGAATTATTAAGAAAAGCACCTAAGGATAGATTTCAATTTGAAGTTGGAGTTCAAACTACAAATGATGAAGTTTTAAATAAAATAAATAGATTTGTTAATTTTAGTGATATAAAGGAAAAGGTAGATGAACTTCTTAAAATAAGAAATATTAAGCAACATCTTGATTTAATTGCAGGTCTTCCAGGAGAAGATTATAATTCTTTTAAAAAATCCTTTAATGATGTATATAGTATAGCTCCAGAAGAGATACAATTAGGATTTTTAAAGCTTCTTAGAGGATCATCAATGAGAGAAGAAGCAGAAGAATATGGAATGAAGTATTCACCATATCCTCCATATGAAATATTAAAAACAAATGATATAAGTTATGAAGAGCTTATTAAACTTAAAAAGGTAGAAGAAATGGTAGATAAATACTATAATTCTCAAAAATTTAATAACATAATAAAATATTTTGTTAATAAGTTTGATACACCTTTTGACTTTTATTATGAATTAGGTGATTATTTTGATAAAAAGGGATACTTTAATAGAAATATAGGAAATAGTGAGTACTATAGAGTATTTTTAGATTTTAATATGGAAATATTAAAAGAAGATAATTTTATATTAAAAGAAATATTAAGATATGATTATTTAAGCTTTAATAAAAAAAGAGGAATACCTGATTTCCTTGGTAGGGGTATTGATAAAAAAGAAGAGGAAGAACTAAAAGAAAAACTAAGAGAAAAATATTCATTTAAAAATTATTATTTGGAAGGTTTTAATATAAGCATTAAAAAATTCATAGATTCTTCGATAATAATTAAGGGAAAGGATTATTATTTATTTGGATATGGAGGTGATGTAATACATATTAATGTAATATAAATTAATTTTTATAAATATTAATTTATTAAACAAACCATATAAAAATATATTTAAAAATTAATATTTATGCAAAGAATGAATAAAAATGTTGAAAAATATAAGGAATAGTGTATAATATAGAAAAAGTATTTAATACTACTTAAAGTATTAATTACTATATTATTATTACTATTTAATATACTAAAGGTGGTGAGATTTTGGCATTAGAAGCAATAAATGATATTAAAAAGTCTGAAGATCAGGCTGAAAAAATAATTAAAGATGCTACTTTAAGATCAAAGGAAATAATTAAAGAAGCAAGTATATTAGCTGAGGAAGAGTACAATAAAATTATAGAGTCTGCTAATTTAAGAAAAAAAGAAATAATTAAAAAGGCAGAAGATGATGGAAATTACGAAGCTAAGCCTATATTAGATAAAGGTGAAATTGAAGTTCAAGAAATAAATAATATTTCCAGTGATAAGAAAAATAATGCTATTAATTTAATCGTTGAGAGGATAGTGAAGATTCATGGCAATAGTTAAGATGAAGAAGTTCACTTTGCTTACCTTTGAATCTAAAAAGCCAAAGTTTTTAAAAGAAGTTCAAGGCTTATCTAATGTTGAATTTATTAATTTACAAGATGAAGATTTTCTTGAAAAATATGAAGATTTGAAAAAGTTATCTAAGGATAATGATGAAGTAGAATGTTCTAAATATGAAGAAAATTTATCAAAAGCAAAATTTGGAGTTGAATTTTTCAATAAATATGTTCCTAAAAAATCTGGATTAAAGGCATTAAGAGAAGAAAAACTAACTTTAACTTTAGATGAATTAGAAGAAAAGGTTAATTCTTCTAACTGGATAGAAAGCTATGAAAAGGCTAAGGAAAAGGAAGCTGAGTTAGTAAAGCTAGATTCAGAGATAACAAAATTACAATCTGAAATAGATACTTTAACTCCTTGGGAAAATTTAGATATTCCTTTAAATGAGCTTAAAACATTAAGAAATACATCTTATTATTTAGGAACAATAGCTAAAGGTTATGAAGAGACAGTACTTCAAGAATTATCTAATTGTTATATTGAAATTATTTCAAGAAGTACAAATGATATCAATTTATTAATTTTAGCTAATAATGAATATGATGAAGAAATTTCTGAAGTTCTAAGAAGCATTGGATTTACTACTTTTAAAACAGAACATGCAGATGTACCATTAAAACTAATTCTAGATTTTAAACATAGAATAGAAGAACTTCAATCTAAAAAGTTCTTTGTACAAGAGGAAATATCAGTCCTTGAAGGAGATTTGAAAAAATTAGAATTAGCTTATGACTATTTTGCAAGCAAGGTTGAAAGAAAAAAGGTTTCTAGTAACTTTTTAAAGACTAAAAATGTTTGTGCTATACAAGGCTGGGTAGCTGAAGAGGATAGTGAAGAATTAAAAACTATATGTTCAAAAGTTCTAAATGATGATTATTACATAGAGTTCGAAGATGTTAAAGAAGAGGAAATAGATACTGTTCCTATAAAATTAAAAAATGGGGAGTTAGTTTCAGCTTTTGAAAGTGTAACTGGTATGTACAGTTATCCCAAATATAATGAAATTGATCCAACTCCACTTCTTACACCATTTTACTTAATATTCTTTGGTATGATGGTTGCTGATGTAGGATATGGATTAATAGTACTAATAGCTTCAATTATAGCTCTAAAATTCTTGAAACTAAGTGATAGTATGAGAGATTTTATGAAATTTTTCTTCTATTTAAGTTTCCCAACCATATTCTTTGGTTTAGTTTATGGTTCTTTCTTTGGAGATGCGATTACAATGCCATTCAAATTAATAGATACTAATAAAGATGTAATGACAATAGTTGCGTTATCTCTAGCCTTAGGAGTTATTCAAATCTTCTTTGGGTTATTTATTAAAGCTTATAGTTTAATAAGAATAGGTAAAGCCAAAGATGCATTACTTGATGCAGGATCTTGGATAATAACATTATTATCACTAGGTGGAATTGCGGCAGTAAAATTCTTAAGTTTACCAAGTTTCTTAAATACATTATTTATTATTACAGCAATTATAGGTGCTATATTAATAGTTATTGCTGGTGGAAGAGAAGAAAAATCTTTTGGAGCAAAGGCTGGTCAAGGATTATATGCTTTATATGGTATTACTGGCTATGTAGGAGATTTAGTGTCATATACAAGACTTATGGCATTAGGACTTGCAGGAGGATCTATTGCAGGAGCATTAAATTTATTAATACACACCTTACCAGGAGTGGCTGCAATAATAGTAGGACCAGTATTCTTCGTATTATTCCATATATTTAATTTAGGATTATCTTTACTTGGAGCCTATGTCCATACAGCAAGACTTCAATATGTTGAATATTTCGGTAAGTTTTATGATGGTGGTGGAAGACCATTTAAAGCATTTAAAAGTTCAGAAAAGTATATAAGGATCAAAAGAAATTAGGAGGAATTACAAATGGAAATGTCATGGATTCAATTTTTTATAGAAAATAATGGAGGATTAATATTTGCAGCACTTGGAGCTGCAATAGCAGTTGGACTATCAGGTATAGGTTCAGCTAAAGGTGTTGGTATAGTTGGTGAAGCAGCTACAGGTTTAGTTACAGAAGAACCAGAGAAATTTGGTAAAGCATTAGTTCTTCAATTATTACCAGGTACACAAGGTTTATATGGTTTTGTTATAGGTTTCTTAATATTTACTAAGATGACTTCAGGTATGCCATTTGAACAAGGATTATATTTATTAGCATCAGGACTTCCAATAGCCTTTGCAGGACTTTGGTCTGGTATAGCTCAAGGTAAAGTTGGAGCAGCTGGTATTCAAATATTAGCTAAGAACGAAGAACATAATACTAAAGGTATAATCTTAGCAGCTATGGTTGAAACATACGCATTACTAGGTTTCGTTATTTCATTTATGTTAGTAAATAAGGCATTCTAGGATTGGAGAGAATAGGCGATGGCAAATATAAATAATTTAACTTCTAAAATCCTTAGGGATGCTGAAGAAAGAAAGGAAAATATTCTAGCTTCTGCTGAAGAAGAAAAGAATAAAATTCTTTCAAAGAAAATAGCTAAAGCCAAGGAACTAGAAAAAGAAATTATACACAAGGCTGAGGTTGAAGCTAAGAGCAGAAAAGAAAGAATAATATCTTCTGCTTCTCTAAAGGTTAGAAATAATAAATTATCTGCAAAACAAGAAGTTATAAAAGAAGTTTTTGAAAAAAGTATAGATGTATTATCTTCTATTTCTGGAGATGATTTTTTAAGGTTTATTAAAAATTCAATACTTTCTTTAGGTGAAATAGGTGAACAAAATTTAATTTTAAATAAAGAAGGAATGGAATTAGTAGATCTTACTTTTATATATGATTTAAATCAATCATTAGGTGATAAGGGTAATATAAAACTTAGTCCTAAGGTTGGAAATTTTAAAGGTGGATTCATTCTTGAAAGGAATGGAATAGAAATAAATAATACCTATGAAGCTTTAGTAAGTTCATTAAAAGATGAATTGGAGTTTGAAGTAGCAAATGTGTTATTTGATTAAGGAGGGTAAGAGATGGATGTAATGAAATTTACCCAGGCAGTATCAAGAATATGGGTTTTAGAAACTAGACTTCTTGATAAGGCAAAAGTTGAGAGAATGATAGAAGTCAATTCAGCTAGTGAAGTACTTAGAATATTAAATGAAACAGAATACTCAAATGTTTCATCAAAAGTAAAAAGACCAGAAGATTATGAAGATATACTATCAGCGGAATTAAAAAGAGTATATGATTTGGTTTATGAAATAAGCCCTATTAAAGATGTGGTTAAGATAATGAGCTTGAAGTATGATTATCATAATGCTAAGGTTCTTTTAAAAGAAAAAGTACTAGGTAAGGATTTATCATCAATGCTTATTAAGCTAGGAAATTTAGACTTACATGAAGTTAAGCGTAAGATAGATTCAGATAATTTAAAAAGTTTAAATGGAACTTTAGGCAAAGGAATTCAAGAAGCTATGAAGGCTTTTGAAGAAACTAAGGATCCTCAAAAGATAGATATAATTATTGATAAATATATGTATAAGGAATTAGTAGAACTTAATAAATCTTTAAATTATAAATTTATAGATAATTTAGTTAAAGCCATGATTGATTCTACTAATATAAGAACTTTGCTTAGAATTAAGAAACAAAATAAGGGAAGAGACTTTGCACAAGAGGTAATAGTTGATGGTGGTGCTATAGATAGTAGTAAATTAATTTCTCTACTAAATGAATCACCAGAGAATATAATGTCAAAACTACAAAGTACTATTTATTCAGAATTAATTAAAGAAGGCTTTGAAGGATATATTACAACAGAGTCTGCAAGTCTTTTAGAAAAGTTAAGTGATAACTATATTATGGAATTAATGAAAGATTCTAAGTTGGTTACCTTTGGACCAGAAAAATTATTATCTTATATTTATGCTAAGGAAACAGAAATAAAAGTAATAAGAATTATAATGGTTGGCAAGCTTAATAATATTGCTGAGGAAGTAATAAGAGAAAGGTTGCGTGATATATATGCATAAGAAAATAGGCGTAGTTGGGGATAAAGATTCAGTTTTAGCCTTTAAAGCTTTAGGAATAGATGTATTTCCAGTAGTAGAGGCGGATGAAGCGAGAAGAGCTGTAGATAATTGTGCTAGGAATAATTATGCGGTAATATTTGTTACTGAACAAGTAGCTCAAAATATTGAAGAAACTATAGCACGTTATAACGAAGAAATACTTCCATCTGTAATATTAATTCCAAGTAATCAAGGTTCATTAAATATTGGACTTAAGAGAATTAGTGATAGTGTGGAAAAAGCTGTTGGCGTTAATATTTTATAGGAAGGTAGGTTAGTAATTTGAAGACCGGAAAGATTATAAAGGTTGCAGGTCCCTTAGTTGTAGCTGAAGGGATGGAAGAAGCAAATATATTCGATATGGTAAAGGTTGGAGAGAAAGGTCTTATTGGAGAAATCATAGAAATGAGAAATGATAAGGCATCTATCCAAGTTTATGAAGAAACTACAGGAATTGGACCAGGGGATCCAGTAATTACTACTGGAGAACCGTTAAGTATAGAATTAGGACCAGGTCTTATTGAATCAATGTTTGATGGTATTCAAAGGCCACTTGATGCTTTTGAGAAGGCTGCAAACTCACCATTTTTGAAAAAAGGTGTAGCTGTAAAATCTTTAAATAGAGAAAAAATTTGGAGATTTAATCCTACAGCACAAGTAGGGGATGTAGTAGAAACTGGAGATATAATTGGAACAGTTCAAGAAACTTCAGTAATTCTTCATAAAATTATGATTCCATATGGAATAAAAGGGACTATAAAGGAAATTAAATCAGGAGATTTCACTATAGTTGATACAGTTTGTGTAGTAGAAACTGAAAGTGGTGATAAAGAAGTCACTTTAATGCAAAAATGGCCAGCAAGAAAAGGAAGACCATATGCAAGAAAATTAAAACCAGATGCTCCTATGACAACAGGTCAAAGAGTTATAGATACATTTTTCCCAGTTGCTAAAGGAGGTGCAGCAGCAGTTCCAGGACCATTCGGAGCTGGTAAGACAGTAGTTCAGCACCAAGTTGCTAAATGGGGAGATACTGAAATAGTTGTATATGTTGGATGTGGAGAACGTGGTAATGAAATGACAGATGTTCTTAATGAATTCCCAGAACTTAAAGACCCTAAGACTGGTGAAAGCTTAATGAAGAGAACAGTTCTTATTGCCAATACATCAAACATGCCAGTTGCAGCTAGAGAAGCTTGTATATATACAGGAATAACTATTGCAGAATATTTTAGAGACATGGGATATTCAGTTTCAATAATGGCTGACTCAACATCAAGATGGGCAGAAGCACTAAGAGAAATGTCAGGAAGACTTGAAGAAATGCCAGGGGATGAAGGATATCCAGCTTATCTTGGATCAAGACTTGCTGATTATTACGAAAGAGCTGGTAAGGTAATATGCTTAGGTAAAGATGGTAGAGAAGGTGCTGTAACAGCTATTGGAGCAGTATCACCTCCAGGAGGAGATTTATCTGAGCCAGTTACTCAAGCAACTCTTAGAATTGTTAAAGTTTTCTGGGGATTAGATGCTCAATTAGCGTATAAGAGACATTTCCCATCAATAAATTGGTTAAATTCATATTCATTATATGCAGATACAATTGATACATGGATGAATGAAGAAGTTGCCTCAGATTGGTCAACATTAAGACAAGAAGCTATGACTTTACTTCAAGAAGAATCAGGACTTCAAGAAATAGTAAGTCTTGTTGGAATTGATGCTTTATCTGAAATGGATAGACTTAAATTAGAAGTATCTAAGTCAATAAGAGAAGACTATCTTCAACAAAATGCATTCCATGAAGTTGATACATATGCTTCATTAGATAAACAATATAAAATGCTAAAGTTAATACTTCTTTTCAGAAAAGAAGCGGAAAGAGCATTAAAAGCAGGTGTATATTTAAATAAAATTTTAGGCTTAGGTGAAATTAGAGATAAAATAGCAAGAAGTAAGTATATTCATGAAGATAATATAAAGAAGATAGATGAAATTGAATTAGAATTAAAATCTGCTATAGATACACTAATAACTGAAGAAGGAGGTGTTCTAGATGCTTAGAGAATATAAGACAGTAACAGAAGTTGTAGGACCTTTAATGGTTGTTGAAGGCGTTGAAGGTGTAAAATATGATGAATTAGTTGAAGTAGAACTTCAAACTGGAGAAAAAAGAAGAGGAAGAGTTCTTGAAATTAATGGAACAAGAGCAATGGTTCAGCTTTTTGAAGGTTCTTCAGGAATTAACTTAAAAGAAACAAAGGCTAGATTCTTAGGAAAACCACTTGAACTTGGTGTTTCAGAAGATATGCTTGGAAGAATATTTGATGGTATGGGACATCCAATAGATAATGGTCCTAATATAATACCTGAAAAAAGATTTGATATAAACGGTGAAGCTATTAATCCAGTATCAAGAGATTATCCATCAGAATTTATTCAAACAGGAATTTCTGCAATTGATGGACTTAATACTTTAGTTAGAGGACAAAAGCTACCTGTATTCTCAGCTTCAGGGCTTCCTCATGCACAATTGGCTGCACAAATAGCAAGACAGGCGAAAGTTTTAAATTCAGATTCTAATTTTGCAGTTGTATTTGCTGCAATTGGTATTACATTTGAGGAATCTCAATTCTTCGTTGATGAATTTAATAAAACTGGTGCTATAGATAATTCAGTATTATTTATGAATCTTGCATCAGACCCAGCTATAGAAAGAATAGCAACACCTAGAATGGCTCTTACAACTGCTGAATTCTTAGCTTATGAAAAAGGAATGCACGTATTAGTTATTATGACTGATATAACTAACTATGCAGAAGCATTAAGAGAAGTTTCAGCTGCTAGAAAAGAAGTTCCAGGTAGAAGAGGATATCCAGGATATTTATACACTGACCTTTCAACAATATATGAAAGAGCAGGTAGACTTAGAGGAAGAGAAGGATCAATTACTCAAATTCCGATATTAACTATGCCAGAAGAAGATAAGACACACCCAATTCCAGACTTAACTGGATATATTACAGAAGGGCAAATTATACTTTCAAGAGAATTATATAAGAAGGGAATTATGCCACCAATAGATGTTCTTCCATCATTATCAAGACTTAAAGATAAGGGTATTGGTAAGAATAAGACTAGAGAAGATCATGCTGATACAATGAACCAATTATTCTCAGCTTATGCTCAAGGTAAGCAAGCAAAAGAATTATCAGCTATTTTAGGGGAATCAGCATTATCAGATACTGATAAGCAATATGCTAAGTTTGCAGAAGCTTTTGAAGAACAATATGTATCTCAAGGATTTACTACAAATAGAACTATAGAAGAAACATTACAATTAGGATGGAAACTTTTAAAGATACTTCCAAAAACAGAACTTAAGAGAATTAGAGATGAATATCTTGAAAAGTATATGCCAAAGGGAGATGAAGAATAGCCATGGCAAGATTAAATGTCAATCCTACTAGAATGGAGATGTCTAAGCTAAAGAAAAGATTAGCTACAGCAACAAGAGGACATAAACTTTTAAAGGATAAGCAAGATGAGCTTATGAGACAATTCGTTAATCTTGTCAAATATAATAATGAATTAAGAAAATCTGTAGAAGCAGAGCTTCAAGGAGCACTTAAGGATTTTGTTATGGCTAGAGCTGTTATGAGCTCAGAATTTTTAGAAGAAGCAGTAGCTTATCCAAAAGAAAGTATTTCTGTTGAAGTAGGAACTAAAAATATAATGAGTGTTAATGTTCCTAAAATGGACTTTCATAGGCAGCTTGAAGGTGATGAAGGTAGTATATTCCCATATGGTTTTGCAACAACATCATCAGAATTAGATGATTCTATTGCTAAATTGTATGATATGTTACCTAAATTATTAGAATTAGCAGAAGTTGAAAAATCAACTCAGCTAATGGCAGATGAAATTGAAAAAACTAGAAGAAGAGTTAATGCCCTTGAATATATGACAATACCTTCATTACAAGAAACAATAAAATATATTAGAATGAAGTTAGATGAAAATGAAAGAGGAGCTTTAACTAGACTTATGAAAGTTAAAGATATTATACAAGCAAAAAGCTAAAAAAGTTATTGTATAATATAAAAAGAATAACAAAATGTGAAATGAGTATAAAACTTATAAATGAGTTTTATACTCATTTATATTTTTATAGAGTAATTCTATATTTAAATTTGTAATTTGGAACAAATTACTTCTATAATTATGCATTATTTATTCATTATTGTGCATTCTAATTTACAACTCTAATTTTTTTTGAAATAAATCGTAATCCTTTTGTCATTGATAAAAATAGATGATAATAGTATAATTAGATAATAATTATTTACATAATAAAATTGCATTAGTTTTTAAGGAGCATATTATGAGATATATTTTATCTTTAGTATTATCATTTTTAATAGTTTATTTTATAACACCATGGTTAATGAAATTATTTACTAAATATAGTTTTACTGATAAACCAACAAAAAGAAAAAAGCATGATAAAGAAACTCCACTTTGTGGTGGAGTAGCAATGTTTATAGGATTTTTTATAGTTTATTTTTTGATAGATAACTATACATTAACAAAGGAAAAACTTTGGATATTTATAGGATCATCACTGATTTTAGCAATAGGGTTAGTTGATGATTATTATAAAACTAGAGGAAAAGAATTTCCAATATATCCTAGATTGATAATTCAATTAATAGCAGCATTTATAATATATAATGCTGGAATTGTATTTAGAGGTTTTACTAATCCTTTTACAGGTGAATACATAGTATTATCAAATATTCTACAATTAATCTTAACAATTACATGGATATTTGGGGTAACAACTGTTATAAATTGGTCAGATGGTATGGATGGACTTGCTGGTGGATTGTCTCTTATTTCATCTATTACTTTTGCAGGAGCAGCAATTATATTGAAACAAAGTGAATCTATTACTATGTCACTAATTGTTTCTGGAGTTACACTTGGATTCTTAAAGTATAATAATTATCCAGCCAAGATTTTCATGGGAGATTCAGGCGCAAATTTCTTAGGTTTTATTTTAAGTATAATTGCTCTAGATGGAGCTTTTAAGCAAGCTACTTTAATGAGTATTTTTATACCTATACTAGCATTAGCAATACCTATATTTGATAATCTTTTTGTTATAGTAAAAAGGTTTATTGATGGTAAGCCAGTATATCAAGCAGATAGAAGCCAAATACATTATAGACTAGAATCAAAGGGATTTACTCCAAAGCAAGTTGTAACATATATAAATATGGTTAGTTTAGCTTTTAGTTTAATATCGATTATTCTATTATTAATAAAAAAATAAGTAATATTTTCATTGCATTCTAATTATAATATTAGGATGCAAATTTTTTATTTTCTAGGAATTTATAAAAATATTACCCTGTGAATAATTATTTATAAATTCCTTTCCTTCCGTATATGATGATATAGATATTATATTCTGGCGACTTGGAGCCTGCGACGGAGCAAAGAATATAATATATATATCATTTTTTATTTAATTAATATGATATATATGGTAATATACAATATATAGAATATTTAGAAAATTCTTAAAGCTTATTTGTGGGAGATGATTTAATGGACAAGTGTAGTAAGTTCAAAGATTTAGAATCATTTATCCAAGAAGGAAATGACGATGAAAGCTCCTTAATTGCAGTTTTACATCAGGCTCAGAACCTTTATGGATATTTGGGAAGGGAAGTGCAGGAGTATATAGCAAAAATGTTAAACATACCAGTTTCAAAGGTTTATGGTGTTATAACTTTTTATTCATATTTTTCAACTGAGCCAAAGGGGAAATATGCTATTAGTATTTGTACTGGAACTGCTTGCTTTGTAAGAGGAGCAAATGATATACTCGAAGATTTTAGGAAAGTATTAGGTATAAAAGATGGGGAAACAACGAAGGATGGATTATTTACATTAGATACTTTAAGATGTGTTGGTTCTTGTGCTATTGCACCAGTAGTACTAGTTAATGACAAGGTTTACGGACATTTTACTAAAACTCAAGTTACTGAATTAATTAATGATTTAAGGGAGCAGGGTTGATATGGAAAAAATTAAGGACTATAAAGATCTATTAGAAAGGGTTAGTGAATGTAAAAGTAAAATTGAAGTAAGGCAAAATCCGGAAAAATTTAATAAGGGTAATATAGAGGAAAGGCATATATTAATTTGTGGGGGACCTGGTTGTAAAGCATCAAAGGCAGACAAAATAAAGGAACACTTTATAGAAGAAATAGAAAGATTAGGACTACAAGAAAAAGTGAAAATTATAATGACAGGATGTTTTGGGTTTTGTGCAAAGGGACCAGTAATAGAAATTATGCCTGATAAGGTTTTTTATATTGAAGTTAAAGAAGAAGATGTTAATGAAATAATAGAAAGTCATATACTTAATGGGGAAGTTGTTGAAAGACTATTATATGAAGATGATGAAACTAAAGAGAGAATAAAAGTAAAAGAAGAAATACCATTTTATAAGAAACAAGTTAAAATAGCTTTAAAAAATTGTGGAGTAATAGATCCTGAAAATATGGAAGATGCATTAGCTGTTGGAGCATATACAGCTTTAGGAAAAGCTATAACATCTATGACTAAAGAGGAAGTTATAAAAGAAGTCACTGAATCTGGATTAAGAGGAAGAGGTGGTGGAGGCTTTCCAACAGGCAGAAAGTGGGAAACAGCAAGAAGAGCAGAAGGAAATATAAAGTATGTAATTTGCAATGCTGATGAAGGAGATCCAGGAGCATTTATGGATAGGGCAATATTAGAGGGAGACCCTAATTCTGTATTAGAAGCTATGGCTATTTGTGGATATGCTACAGGAGCAAGTAATGGGTATATTTATATTAGGGCAGAGTATCCTTTAGCAGTTCATAGATTAAAAATAGCAATTGCTCAAGCTAGAAATATTGGATTGCTTGGAGAAAATATACTAAATACAGGATTTGATTTTGATATTGAAATCAAATATGGTGCTGGAGCATTTGTATGTGGAGAAGCAACTGCCTTAATACATTCTATTGAGGGACAAAGAGGCGAACCAACTATGAAACCACCTAGAACTTCAGAAAAGGGACTATGGCAAAGGCCAACTTGCGTTAATAATGTAGAAACCTTTGCAAATATTAGTCAAATAATTAACAATGGTGCTAGCTGGTATAGTAATATAGGTGCTAAAAAATCAACTGGAACAAAGGTATTTGCATTAGCTGGAAACATAAATAATGTAGGATTAGTTGAAGTACCAATGGGGATACCACTAAGAGATATAATATATGAAATAGGTGGTGGCTTAGCAGATAATAAAGAACTAAAGGCAGTTCAAACAGGAGGTCCATCAGGGGGATGTATTCCTATAGAATATTTAGATTTACCAATAGAATATGATACACTTACTGACATTGGCTCTATGATGGGATCTGGAGGAATGATAGTAATGGATGAGGATAATTGTATGGTTGATATATCAAAGTTTTATTTGGAATTTAGTGTTGATGAATCCTGTGGAAAGTGTACTCCATGCAGAATTGGGAATAAAAGAATATTAGAAATAATACAAAGAATCACTACAGGAAAAGCTGAAAAAGAGGATTTAAATAAGTTAGAAGAACTTTGCCAAGTAGTAAAAGATACGTCTTTGTGTGGCCTAGGTGAAGCAGCTCCTAATCCAGTAATAAGTACTATTAAGTTTTTCAGAGATGAATATGAGGAACATGTAATAAAGAAAAAATGTAAAGCTGGAGTTTGTAAGCAACTAGTAAAGTATGATGTTACAGATGAATGTATTGGATGTACTAAATGCTTAAGAGCATGTCCAGTGCTAGCTATTAAAGGAAAACTTAGAGAACAGCATTTTATAGATAATGATAAATGCATAAGATGTGGATTGTGCTTTGAAGCATGTCCAACTAAAGCCATAATTAAAACTAGCTTAGGAGGGGATAATTAATGGTTAATGCAAAGATAAATGGTATTAATATAGAAGTAGAGAATGGAACTAGTATTTTAGATGCAGCAAAAAAGATTAATATAAATTTACCAACATTATGCCATATGTATATGGTAGATGGAAAAACAAGAAACTGTAAGGGAACTTGTAGAGTATGTGTTGTTGAAATAGAAGGTAAAGAGGGGCTAGTACCATCTTGTGCTACAGAAATAAGGGAAGGAATGTCTATAAAGACTAATTCATTAAAGGCTATTAAAGCAAGGAGAACTATAACGGAACTTCTATTATCAGATCATCCTATGGATTGTTTGAAATGTGAAAAAAATAACATTTGTGAGTTGCAAAACTTGGCTGCAGAACTTGGAATACATGAAAATCCTTATGAAGGGGAAAAAAATAGATTTGATTTAGATATTTCTGAGGGATTTGTAAGGGATGGAGAAAAGTGTATCTTATGTAGAAGATGTGTAACTGTATGTAATGAGGTGCAAAAGGTAAATGCTATAACTGTAGCAAATAGAGGGTTTAAAAGTAATATATCCACATTTTGCGATGAAAAAATTGAGAATACTAACTGTACCTACTGTGGTCAATGTATAGCGGTTTGTCCTACTGGTGCACTGAGAGAAAAAATGAATTACAAAAAAGTTTGGGAACTATTAGACAGTGATCAATATGTTATAACACAAATAGCTCCAGCTGTAAGATATGCATTAGCAGAAGAATTTGGAATGGAGTCTGGAAAATTATCTATAGGGAAAATAGTATTTTCATTAAAATTATTAGGTTTTGACGCAGTATTTGATACTGATTTTGCTGCTGATTTAACAATAATGGAAGAAGCAAATGAGTTTCTAGAAAGATTTGTTTCAGGTAAAAATTTACCTCTTATTACAAGTTGTTGTCCAGCATGGATAAAATATGTGGAAAATAATTATGGAGATAATATGGAGTTTATTTCAACTTGTAAATCGCCTCAGCAAATGTTTGGAGCTATTGCAAAAAATTATTTGCCAAATAAATTAGGATTAAATAAAGAAGATATAAAAGTTGTATCAATTATGCCATGTATATCAAAAAAACAAGAAGCTAATAGAGAAGAAATGAAAGATGAAAATGGAACAAGGGATGTAGATATAGTAATAACTACTAGAGAGCTTGCTAAATTAATAAGAGAATCAGGAATTGATATAGTTAATCTTCAAGATATAGATTTTGATAATCCATTAGGTGAATCAAGTGGAGCAGGGACTATTTTTGGAGCAAGTGGAGGAGTTATGGAAGCAGCTCTAAGAACTTCTTATGAATGGATTACAGGAAACACTTTGGAAAAAGTTGACTTTGAATCTGTAAGAGGGTTAGATGGTTTTAAGGAAGCTAAAATAGATTTTAATGGTAGAGAAATAAATATAGCTGTAGTGAGTTCACTTGGAAATGCTAAGAGGATGATGGATGATGTAAAGTCTGGAAAGTCAAAATATCAATTTATTGAAGTTATGGCTTGCTTAGGTGGATGTGTCAACGGAGGAGGACAACCTTATATTAAATCAAATAGGGAAATATTAAAAAGTAGAATGCATTCTATTTATATGGAAGATAGGGAAAAAACAATAAGGAAGGCTCATGAGAATCCTATGATAAAAGAATTATATAAAGAATATCTTATTAAGCCTAATAGTGATATAGCTCATGATATTTTACATGTTAATTACAAGAAATAATATTATCTAAAAAATAGGAAAGGATTTTTCCTATTTTTTTGCTTTTTTTAAGAAAATAAAAATATAATTATATTTATTTAATAAAAAAATAAAAAAGTTATGGAAAAGAATAACAGTTGATAGTATAATTATCGTATAAAAAATAAATATAATAAAAATTATGTTCTAATATATACAATAATATTTAATTATATTGAAGTAAAAGGTGAATACTTAATTATGATAGAAACAATAATTATTTCATTAATATTTTGTAAAGTAAAGAAATTTAAGATAAAGCCAATATTTAAAAACTGGGCTATATACCCAGTTATATTTATGGAAGTAGTTTATTTAATTGTACAAGCTAATATTTTTAGTGAGAATTACAGTATGATTAAGTATGTAGGGATATTAAAAACATTATATCTATGTTCCTATTTACCACTTATATTTACTTATAGGCAATATGCTTCAGCTATAGTAGGATCAATATTTGTTGTTATTGGAGGAGTATTAAATGATCTAGCAATTTCTGCAAATAATGGATATATGCCTGTATTCCCAAGCCTTTCATATTTAACTGGATATGCCAAAGTTGATTCTTTTGCAAAGGTCCAGGATATTCATATATTAGGGGATGCTTCAACTAAATTAAAGTTTTTAACTGATATATTTGATATTGGATACAGCGTTCTTAGCCTAGGAGATATATTTATAAGAGGATTTGTATTTATTATTATATATAATACAGTAAAACATATAAACTTAACAAATGAAAATAGTGTTAATTAAATTAATAAAAAGGAGACATAATATGCAACAATTAAAACCAATTGAATTTATATTAAGAGCATTACCAGAAGGATTTTTAGTTATACTTGCAATTTATATTTTTTCTAAAACAGATATAGATAAGAAAAAATATTTAGTTACTAGTATTATATTTTCAATAACTACATACATGGTTAGACTATTACCAATAAACTATGGTGTTCACATGGTATTATCAGTATTAATTTTGTTACTAATAGTAGTGTCTTATAATAAAATTGATGTTGTAAGTTCCATAAAGAGTATAATATTTATATATTTAATACAGTTTGTTTCAGAAGCAATAAATGTTTTACTTCTTAACTTTATGAATATTGATTTAGAGAGTCAGTTTGAGAACCCAATTTATAAATCTATTATAGGAATTCCTTCTTTGATAATTACTGGAATCATAATATTAATATTTTATATAATTAATAAGAACAGAAGGAAGTATAAAAAAGTATGAATTTAGAATTATTAAGTAAAAATATATCTAATAATTTAAAAAGAGAATTAAACTTAGATGAAGATAAAAGAAGTATTATTGAATATGGTATATTTGCATTTTTTCATATGGGAATATCTGTACTGTTAGTTGCTATAATTGGACTCGTTTTTAATGTAATTATAGAGTCATTAATAATATCTTTTACAATAGCTATTTTAAGAAAATTTTCTGGAGGGGCACATGCAAGCACCTCAACTAATTGTGCAATAGTTGGAGTATTAATTTCTGTTATCCCTGCATATATAATTAAAAATATAAATTTAAATAGCAATTATATAATTGTAATTGGAGTTTTATTATATATTATTTCATTAATAATTATTTATAAGTTAGCACCAGTAGATAGTCCTAATAAACCAATAAAAAAGAAAGAAAAAATAAAAAGATTAAAAAGAGGATCTATTATTATTTTATCTATTTATATGATTTTTGTAGTTATAAACATAAGTATTTATTGCATTAAAGAGATGAATTCATTGTTAATTTATTCAGCTTGTATTTATGTAGGTGTACTATGGCAAATTTTTACTTTAACAAAATATGGTCATATGTTAGTTAATAAGATAGACTCTTTATTAATAAATATTTTTAGATTAATAGGGGGGAAGAAAAATGAAAAAGTTAAACAATAAGGTATTAATGGCAGTTGCAGCTTTTGCTACAGTAATTGCATCTGTAGTATCTACTTCAGCTTGCTGGTGGGCTATGTATCAACCTGAAGAGCCTAAAGCATTAAGAGATGAGTAATTAAATAAAGGTCGGATTTTTCCGATCTTTATTTGGCATAGAAAAGAGATGATAACTATGGTAAGTATGAAAAGTAAAAGATTAAAAGAAATAAATGATATGGTATCAGTAGTAAAATTAGCATCATTGATGTTTACTGGAATTATATTTTTTCAATACTTTTTTGGTGAAGATAAAATTGATGAAGGTTCACTTGAAAAACAAACTGCTTCTATGGGAATATTTATAGCTGGATTAATATTATTATTTATATATCTTTTATGGTCATTTCCATCAATAAAAAGAATGAATAAAAAAAATTATAAATATATAATGTTTATAGAAAACTTGGTTTTTATTGCTATATTTTTTATAGCGATAATTTTATCAGAAGCTCATTTAAGTGAATATAAATATATATTTTTATTTATAATTATGACTTCAACAATACAACTAGGTTTAAAAAGTGGAATAATAGTTTCTATAATTTCATCAGTTTTAATATTAGGAATGGATATTGTTTGTTTCCAAAATACAGGAGGAGTTAATAAATATTTTCAGAATGATTTAATATTATCAGGAATATTTGTTTTAACTGCATGGCCTTTAGGCTATTATGTTAAGATTGAAGGAGAGCATATTAATAAATTAGAGGAGCTTGTAAACAAAGATGGTTTAACTGGAGTTTATAACCATAGGTATTTTCATGATACATTAAAAGAGAAAGTAGCATTATCAGAGAAACATAATAAACCAATTTCTATGATATTTGTTGATATAGATTATTTTAAACATTACAATGATTTAAATGGGCACCAAATGGGAGATGAAGTTCTAAGAACTATAGGAAAAATATTGGAAGATAATTTAAGGGAAAATGATATAGCAGCCAGATATGGTGGGGAAGAATTTGCAATTATTTTACCAGATACAAATGAAGATGAAGCTGTAGTAATAGCAGATAAGATTAGGAAAGTTATAGAAAATACTAAATTTAAAGGAGAAGAAAATCAACCTAATGGGGTATTAACTGCCTCCATGGGAATATCTGTTTACCCTGATAAGGCTAAGGATGATATTACTCTTATAAAAAGTGCTGACGATGCATTATATAGAGCTAAGTTCTTTATGAAAAATAGAGTTGAAACATATACATCAATATTAGATGAAATAAATTCAGATATAGATGAGAAAGATATAGAATTGGTTGCATCTATTAAGACATTAATTAGTGTAATAAATGCTAAGGATAGATATACATATGGACATTCTGAAAGAGTTGTTCTTTATTGTAGATTACTAGCTGATAAACTTGAATTAAGTGAGGAAGATAAAAAAACACTAATTTATAGTGCTTATATGCATGATATAGGTAAAATCAATATTTCTAAGGAAATTTTAACAAAGAGGATGCCATTAACTAATGAGGAGTGGGAGATACTTAAAAAACATCCTGAAGATGGAATAGAAATTATTAAACCAGTAAAATCTTTAGAAGATGTTATACCAATAATATTGCATCACCATGAAAAATATAATGGTACAGGATATCCTGGCAACTTGAAGAAAGACGAAATCCCTTATTTAGCTAGAGTACTATGTGTAGTTGATAGTTTTGATGCAATGACTTCAAATAGACCATATAATGTGAGAAAAACATATGAGCAAGCAATAGAAGAACTTAGAAAATATAGTGGAATACAATTTGATCCTGAAATATCGGAAAAGTTCATAGAAGTAATTAATGAAAATAAAAATAAATTAGATAGCTTAATTTAATAAAGTTTGGGGGGAAGTTTTTTTTGAGAATAGGTATAATTGGATTAGGAAATATTTGTGAAAAAGCGTATTTACCAGTTGTTACTTCTTTAGATGATGTAGAACTATTTTTTTGCACTAGAAATTTAGATAAACTTAAGTATTATTCTGAAAAATATAGAGTAAGTGAACATGTTGCTTCAGTAGATGAATTAATAAATAAAAATGTAGAAGCAGCATTTATTCATACAGCAACTGAAAGTCATTCAGAAATAATTGAGAAACTATTAAATAATAATATTCATGTTTATGTAGATAAACCTATAAGTTATAGTTATGAAGATAGTATTAGATTATCAAAATTGGCTAAGGAAAAGAATAAAATATTTATGGTTGGATTTAATAGAAGATTTGCACCTATGTATTCTAATTTAGTAAATACATCATTGCCTTCAATAATAAAATTAGAAAAAAATAGGTTAGATAGCCCTAAAGACCCAGTTGTTTTTGTTCTAGATGATTTTATACATGTACTTGATACAATTAGATTTTTAGCAAAGGATAAATTAGAAATATTAAATGTTTCAGCTAAAAAGAAAAATGGATTACTGCATAATTTAATTGTTACCTTAGGAAATGATAAAACAACTTGTATTGCTATGATGAATAGGGAAAGCGGAGCTAATGAAGAAGTACTTGAATATTATACTCCAGGCAGTAAAGTAATTGTAAAAGACTTAGTTAACTCTAATGTACTAACAGAAAATACTGAGAAAATTTTAAAGTTCAATGATTGGGATACTATTCTTTATAGAAGAGGCTTTGAAGTAATAATAAAAGAATTTTTGAAAGCTGTGAAAAGCCACAATCAAGAAAAGGTTACAATAGATGATTCATTAGAAACCCACAGATTATGTTATGAAATATTAAATAAAATAGACGAAAAGTAATGCGTAATGCACAATGCATAAATTAAGGTGAAAACTACTTCTAGTAGTTTTGAAAATTAAAGGAGCTATAACTAGCAGATAAAATCTGTTAGTTATAGCTCCTTTAATTTTTCTATAAAAAAGTGCCTAGGTCTAATTTTAGTTATTTAATGACTTATAGTTTCACTTCTTTTTTATTTAATCTTTTATTAGTATAGTCTTTAATAAGTTGATAAGCTACACTGAAAAGAGGAATACCGATAAGCATACCAATTAATCCTAAAGTGCTACCACCTACTAACATAGCAAGCATTACCCATATTGCTGAAAGTCCAACAGAATTACCCACAACTCTTGGGTAAATAATATTACCTTCAAATTGTTGCAAGCATAAAATAAATACTACAAACCAGATAGCTTGTATAGGGTTTATAATAAGTATTAGAAATACAGCAGGAATTGTACCTATAAATGCTCCAAATACAGGAATTAATGCAGTTACACCTATAAGAACACTTATTAACAATGAATAAGGCATTTTAAAAATAGTCATTCCAAGGAAGCATAGAAAACCTAAGATAATTGCTTCAATACATTGACCAGTAATAAATTTAGCAAAAGTAGTATTTGTAAGCCTACCTATACTTAAAATCTTATCTACTATAGTATTATTTAAAAATGCATATAATAGCTTTTTCAGTTGATATATTAAAGTTTCTTTACTAGATAACATATATATAGTTAATACTAATGATAATATAAAGTTTATAAATCCACTAGTTATAGAAACTGTAGTATTCAAAATACCAGTTAATGATGTAGTTAGGAAATTTGCAAAATACTTTAATAGTTCTTGCCATGTATTCATTATAGTATCATATATGTTTTGTAATATCTCTGTAGAAGAAAGATATTGATTCAATAATTTTCCGAAGGACTCCATATAACCTGGTGCTGCATCAAGTAGAGTAGAAAGACTAGCAGCTAATTGTGGTACTACAAAAAGAATTAAAGCTACAATTAATCCTATTACAGTTATAAATGTGGCTAAAATAGAGAGTGGTCTTTTAAGCCCTCTAACAAAACTAGATTTTTCTTTATCTAAAAAATTGAAAACTTTATCTTCAAAAAACTTCATAGGTAAGTTCAAAACAAAGGCCATAGCAAAAGCTGTTATAAAAGGACTAATAATTCCTAAAATGCTACCTAAAGCTGTTGTTACCCATTTAATATTTAGTAAAAGAAAATAAAGAATAACTAAGTATGTTCCTAGTAAAAGATTTTCTTTGAATTTTTTATTTATTTCTTTCAATTAATATATCCTCCAAAATGTAAAATTAGTATAATATATTAATTTTAAAACAATAATAGAAGGAATACTAGTGATAAAGTTGAATGAATTGTAAAATAAAAGTAAAATATAAGTAAATGGTATAATTAAACTATAGCTATAATGGAGATGAAAAAATGAGTAGAGTTAAAAAAATTAAAGTATTATCCCAAAATAAGTTTTTATCATTATATAGTGCAGACTATATTAATAAAAAAGGAAATTTAAAAAATTGGACAATAGCTTCAAGAAAAGATTTAGAAACTATAGAAAATAAATTCTTTAAAAATCAAGAGGATAAAATAGATGCAGTTGTAATAGTTGCAAATCATGTGGAAGAAAATAAATTAGTAGTTATTAGGCAATTTAGAGTACCTATTAATGGATATGTTATAGAATTACCAGCAGGATTAGTTGATGGTAATGAAAGTTTTGAAGAAGCGGTAAAAAGAGAGTTAAAAGAAGAAACTGGATTAGATCTTATAGATATTGATAAAGAAGGAACAAAAGAAAAGGTATATGTTTCAGCAGGAATGACGGATGAATCAATAGCCTTAGTAAAATGTACTTGTAGTGGAATTATTTCCAAGGAAGATCTAGAAGAAGATGAAGATATAGAAGTAATTATGCTTAATAAAGAAGAAGCCAAAAAACTTATTAATTCAAATGAAAGTATAGATGTAAAGGCCTTACTAGCAATTCAAAATTTCATATTAAGTGAAAATTAAGATGCTATTAAAGAAGAATAAAAGAATGAAAAATTGAATTATTTCCTTTAGATGTAAGAGATAAAAATATAATGCTAGTGTGACTTGGAGTTTGCGAGGTCACAGCTAGCATTATATTTTATCTCTATTTTTTATATAAATAAAATTTATGAAAGGAGGAAAGATAATAATTAGTAAAAAGCATGAGGTATAACTAATGAAAAAAAGAAAATATATATTAAATTTTGGAATGGATGAAGATGTTGTTGAAGATGTTAAGAGAAAGCTTTCATATATAAAATCCTATGGAAGCTTTATAGGGTCAGAGAATGCTAAAATATACTTTGAGAAATATAAAGTTAGAAATGAAAAGGGAAGAATAGTAATTTCTCATGGATTTACAGAATATATAGAAAAATATCGTGAGTTAATATACTACTTTACAAGAGAAGGATATTCAACTTTTATTATGGAGCATAGAGGTCATGGAAGGTCAGGATGTTTAGGAAGAAATAATACACAAATAAATATTGAAGATTTTAATTACTATGTTAATGATTTAAAATTATTTATAGATAAAGAAGTATTAAGAAATAAGAATGAAAATTTGTTTTTATTTTCTCATTCAATGGGAGGGGCAATTGGAATAATGTTTCTTGAAAAATATCCCAAGTATTTTAGTAAAGCAATTTTATCCTCCCCAATGCTAGAAATATCAGTAGGAAAAGTACCAGCTTTTTTAGCAAGATCTTTGGCAAAAATTAAAATACTAATTGGAAAGGGAGATGAATTTATTCTAGGTAATATGCCCTATGATAGTACATATGATTTCTTTTTAGCTTCTACATCAAATGAGAGTCGGTA
This sequence comes from uncultured Clostridium sp., assembly GCA_934746015.1. GTDB lineage: Bacteria > Bacillota > Clostridia > Clostridiales > Clostridiaceae > Clostridium. The sequence continues at coordinate 1,124 of CAKVEW010000044.1, read as the reverse complement.
TACATACTATTATAGAGAGATTATTGGAAATAGTAAGCTGCAGCGAGGTGGAGGATCATATAGATGGCTATATGAATCACTAAAGGCTATTAAGAACATATCAAAAAGAAAAAATATAAGTAAAATTAATGCTGAAGTTATTTTGTTTCAAAGTGGAAGAGATGATTTAGTAGGGGCAAGAGGAATAAGTAAATTTATAAAGAAATGTGATAAAGCAATGCTAGTTAAGTTTAATAAGGCAAAGCATGAAATATACTTAGAGAATAATGATATTCTAGAAAAATATCTAGATATCATATTTGAATTTTTAGAAAAGTAAAGATTATGCTAGTGTGACTTGGAGCCTGTGAGGTCACAAAGAATATAATATCTATATCCTTTTTTATTAACAATATTAAGATTATTTAAATATGATAATATAGATATGAAAGGGAGGGGTAAAATTGGAAGAAGTACTAAAGCTTAAAAACAAATCTGGTAACATAGTTAATGCTAGGTATAAAATTTTAGATTTAAATAATATAGATGAAATAATTGAATTGCAAGAAATAATTATAAATGGATTAGAGGATAAGCAATTATATGCTCCAACTGAAAGAGAAGAATTTACAAATTACATTAAAAATGGTGGTAAGATAATTGGATATGTAGACGAAGAAAATACTTTAATTGCTATGGCTGTTTATGTAAAAAAGGGATATGAAAAGGGAAATTACGGATATGACTTAGGCATAGAAGGAGAACTACTACTTAATGTTGCACAAGTGGAATCTACCGTTGTTAGAAGCGATTATAGAGGAAATGGACTTCAAAAGATATTATGTAAAAAGATAGAGGATATAGCTAAAAAAGATAAGGTGAAATTATTAACTTCTACAGCATCACCTTATAATAAATACAGTGTTGATACATTTAAGAACTTAGGATATGAGATTAAAAAAGATAAGATTAAATATGGCGGATTAAGAAGATATGTTTTAGCTAAAGAACTTTAGAATGTGCTGGCGCACAATGAAAAATAAAGAATGAAAAATGCAAAATAATTGTTTAAAGTGGACCCTATGTCAAGGACACAGTAAAAAAAGGTTATGAAGCTAGTAAAAGATGATTTCTATATTGAGTAG
>CAKVEW010000043.1 GCA_934746015.1 uncultured Clostridium sp. | reverse complement strand
TCTTTGTTAACATTTTAATCACCTAAAAATATTTTACAATAAAAACGAAAGAGTGTCGACTTTGTCGACACTCTGAATAATATATAAATATATTATTTTTATCACTATGAAAAGATGATAATTTTTTGAAAATTTATTTTAACATATTAATCATAGTATCTAAAGTAGCTTTAGTTTTATTTAAATTAGAAATATAATCAGCAATATGATTTTTATAATATTCTATACCACTATCTGTAATAGAATATATTTTTTTACTTCTTTTATTTAGAAATTCATCACCAGTCCAGGTACTTGTAACATAACCTTTTACTTCAAGATCATATAAGGTTTCATATATTGTGCTTGAGGATACTGGAAATGGTAATGAAGTAGTAGAAAATTTATTTCTAAATTCCTCAAGGACCTTATTCCCAAAAATAGTATTTCCTTTAGACAATTCTTTTAGTATATAAAAGCTATATAGCATTTTAGTATTTACAACATTTCTAGGGGCAACTAATCTATTTCTTTTTTCCATATTAATACCTCCATATAAAAAATATTATTATATAAAATATATTATCATATAAAAGATTATTTTACAATTAAATAAAATAATCTTAAATAATATACTCGTAAATGATGAATATATTATAAAAATATAAAAAGAACAAAAAGAAAATTAAAGAATAGTATATAGTAAACAAAAGAGTAGGAGTTGAGAAACATGTCAAAAAGAAGCAGATGCTGCTGTAGTAATAATTGTGGTTGTGGATGCTGTAGATTCAACAATTGTGGATGCTCTGGATTCAACAATTGCGGCGGTTGTGGATTTAATAATTGCGGTGGTTGTGGATTTGGTGGCGGATTTGGCGGTGGTTGTGGATTCGGCGGCGGCTGTGGCTGGCCATTATTATGGTTATTGTTACTAGGGGGATGTTGGTAATAATGTAATAAAAGGATGCATTAATTTGCATCCTTTTATACTATTAGTATAATAAAATAAAGTAAAGATAAAAATAATATGTTAGAATAAATTAGAGGTGAAGAGATGCTTGAGAATAAATGCTTTTGTGAAAAATGTAAAAGAATTCAACCAATAATTATTAGAAGAAGAAAAGAAACTAAAGAATTTAATATTGGAAGAATAATCTATAATAAGTTGTATGGTACTTGTGCTATATGTAATGAAGAAGTATATTCATTAGAATTGTCAAAAAAAAATAAAATGGAAATAGATAAAAAAATAAAGGAATTAGAAGATGAAATAACCATAATGAAAATAATTGAAGATAGTAATTCAGGGATTTTAGAAATACAAGAAAGTGATAAGGAATTAATAAAAGAGCTTGAAAATATTCTTATGAATAAAAATAAAGAAAAATAATTAGTTATTAAACTTATAAAAATTTAATATAATATGTGTATAGCATGTATTCCTAGGAGGAAAATAGTGTTAGATTTACTTGTTTATTTAGATGAGTTATTGATTAAGAATTTAAACTCATTAGCATTAAATGGGTATATTGATATAAGAACATATAGAAGAATTAGAGATAGAACAATAGGAGGAAATGCTAGAATAAGTGATAGAAGTTCAAATGGATTAGATTACAAAAATCAAAAAGATAAAATTTCTGGATATAAAAGTAGACATAATATATGCGAAGAACATTTTCAAGATGGTTCAGAAAGAAGTTTAGGACTAGAAGGTAGAGATTTTGATAGAAATGAACAAGAAATAAAGAAAATAACTACAGTGTTTACTCTTCATAGTGATTTATTAACTAATATGTATAAAAATAATAATGTTAAAAATGCTATAAATTTTAAATCTATAGAAGATGATAATATAAAAGTCGGAGATTATATTGAAATAACTGGTTGTGTTCAAGAAGTATCCATTCCACTATATATAGATACATTAATAGAAAGTTTAAACTGTTATGGAATTGATTTTTTAAATGCTTATCTTGATAAAGAAAAAGATAAAGTGAAGACTTTAGATTTTGGAATTATAACTAGACTTCTAGAGGGATTAAAAAATAAAATAACAAGAAATGGGACTACGGATCTAGTTCTAAAAAATGCTGATACTTCTATAGTTCTAGCAATTAATGAAAATAATTTTGTTAATAATGGATATAATACTTTTGATTTTGTTCAATGTTCTTGCAAGATATTTGGTAAAGTAATGATGATTAAAGATGATAATGAAAAATGTATTAGCTTATTAAGAAAATCATCTCAAGAAGAATATTACGAAAAAATTTTAGAATCAATAGAACCTTACTTAAACATACTTAGATCTAAAAATATAATTTTACCTAAAAGGCCTAAATGTAATATAACTGGCAAAATGATAATGATTTTACCTATAAGCATATGTATATAATTATATATATGCTTAATTTTTTATAGAAACAATACTCTATTTAATGTATAATTATTATTTAATGAACGAAGATGAAAATATAGAAAAGAGGCAAAAATATGAAAGTAGGATTTGATCATAAAAAATATTTAGAAGAGCAATCTAAATATATTTTAGAAAGAGTAAATGATTATGATAAATTATATTTAGAGTTTGGTGGAAAGTTAATGTATGATTTACATGCAAAAAGAGTTTTACCAGGATTTGATGAGAATGCTAAAATAAAACTACTTCAAAAATTAAAAGAAAAGGTTGAAGTAGTAATTTGTGTTTATGCCGGAGATATAGAAAGAAATAAAATACGAGGCGATTTTGGTATTACATATGATTTAGAAGTTTTAAGATTGATAGATGATTTTAGAAACTATGAATTAAATGTTAATAGTGTTGTCATTACAAGATATGATGGGCAACCTGCTACTACTGTTTTTATTAATAAGCTTGAAAGAAGAGGAATAAAGGTTTATAAACATAAAGCAACTGCTGGTTATCCAACAGATGTAGATACAATAGTTAGTGAAGCGGGATATGGACAAAATCCATATATTGAAACTTCTAAGCCAATAGTAGTAGTTACTGCACCAGGCCCTGGTAGTGGTAAATTAGCAACATGCTTAAGCCAATTATATCATGAAAATAAAAGAGGGAATATTGCTGGATATTCAAAATTTGAAACCTTTCCTGTATGGAATGTTCCTTTAAAGCATCCATTAAATATAGCTTATGAAGCAGCTACTGTAGATTTAAAGGATGTAAATATGATAGATTCATTTCATTTTGATGCTTATAATGAAGTTGCTGTTAATTATAATAGAGATATAGAAAGTTTTCCAGTTTTAAAAAGAATAATAGAAAAAATAACTGGTAAAGAATCAATTTATAAATCTCCAACAGATATGGGTGTAAATAGAGTTGGATTTGGAATTATAAATGATGACATAGTTAAAGAGGCTTCTGAACAAGAAATAATAAGAAGATACTTTAAAACAATTTGCGAATATAAAAAGGGATACATAGATAAGGAAACTGCAAATAGAGCAAAGTTAATTATGGAGGAATTAAATCTAAAGGAAAGTGATAGACTAGTTGTAATTGAAGCTAGGAATTACTCTTTAGAGAAAAAGATTGAACATAAGAAAAGTGATATCTATTCAGTAGTATCATTAGAATTAGAAGATGGAACTATAATTAATGGAAGAGAGTCTGAAATTATGGATGCAGCTGCTGCTGTAATTTTAAATTCTATAAAATATCTAGCTAATATTAATGATGATATTCATTTAATATCACCAGTAATATTAGAACCAATACAAAATTTAAAAATTAATACATTAGGAATAAAAAATACTATACTAAATTGTGAGGAAATATTAATAGCATTAAGTATTTGTGCTGCAACTAATCCAACAGCACAAGCTGCTTTAAATAAGTTACAATGTTTAAAGGGATGTCAAGCACATTCAACTACTATTATTTCTAATAATGATGAACAAACTTTTAGAAGACTTGAGATTGATATTACTTGTGATCCAGAGTATCAAAGTAAAAATTTATATTATAATAATTAATTTGTATGAAGCTGTTTAAAACAGCTTCATTATTTTTTACATTATTTATTTAAAATGTTTTTTTTGGTAATACTATTCTTAATAGAATAGGAGGTTTCTTATGGAAAAAGAATGTTTAGTAAAAGTTATTCCATTAGGTGGAGTTGGTGAAATAGGTAAGAATATAACAGTAATTGAAGTTGAAGATGAAATAATAGTAATAGATTGTGGTATAGCCTTTCCTGATGAAGAAATGTATGGTGTAGATCTTATAATACCAGATATATCTTACTTGATAGAAAATAAAAGAAAGGTTAAAGGATTTTTTATAACTCATGGTCATGAAGATCATATAGGAGCAATACCATATATACTAAAACAACTAAATGTGCCTATATACGGAAGTAAGCTTGCATTAGCAATAATAGAAACGAAGCTTAAAGAACATAATTTAGTTGAAACCACTGAACTTATCAGTGTAGATCCAGGATCAAAAGTATATTTTGAAGGGTTAAATGTAGAATTTATTCAAAGCACACATAGCATTGCTGAATCATGTTGTCTATCAATAACAACTCCAATTGGAATCATATTTCATACTGGAGACTTTAAAATAGATTTAACACCTATTGATGACAAGGTGATAGATTTAGATAGAATATCCACTATAGGGAAAGAAGGAGTATTGTTGCTTATGGCTGATAGTACTAATGTTGAGAGAAGTGGATATACAATGTCAGAAAAATCAATAGGAAATACTTTTAATAGAATTTTTAGAGGTGCTAAAGGGAGAATAATTATAGCTACTTTTGCTTCTAATATTCATAGAATGCAACAAATTGTAAATTCTTCTTTGGATAATAACAGAAGGATAGCATTTTCAGGTAGGAGCATGGAGAGTATATCTAAACTAGCTTTAGAACTTGGATATTTACATATACCACAAGATATGATTATTGAAATTGATGATATAAATAGCTATAATAATGAAAATATAACTATAATAACTACAGGTAGCCAAGGAGAACCTATGGCAGCGCTAGCAAGAATTGCATATGGAAATCATAAGAAGATAAATATTCAAAAAGATGATTTATTTGTAATATCAGCTTCACCAATACCTGGTAATGATAAGCTTATTTCAAAAGTTATTAATGAATTATTTAAAAAAGGTGCAGAAGTTATATATGAAGACTTAGAAGAGGTTCATGTTTCAGGTCATGCATATAAAGAAGAACTTAAGTTAATGCATAGATTAATAAAGCCTAAATATTTTATGCCAGTTCATGGAGAATATAGACATTTAAAACATCACAAGGATTTAGCAATAACACTTGGAATGAATAGCAAGGATGTTTTTATACTAGAGAGAGGAGATGTATTAGAGATCTCTAAAGAAGAAATTAAGTTGGCTGGAAAAGTTTCTTCAGGTACAATTTTAGTAGATGGATTAGGTGTTGGAGATGTGGGTACTTTGGTATTAAGGGATAGAAAGCATCTGGCACAAGATGGATTAGTTAATATAGTCGTTACTATTGAAAAAGAAAGCTATGCTATAATTGCTGGACCAGATATTATAACTAGAGGTTTTGTTTATGTAAAGGAATCAGAAGAATTAATAAATGAACTTAAAGTAATAGCAACTGAAGAACTGCAAAATTGTTTAGATGAAAAAATACTTGAATGGTATATAATAAAAACTAATATTAAGAAAGCTTTAGAAAGGTTTATTTATGATAAAACAAAAAGAAGACCAACAATTATACCAATTATTATGGAAATTTAGAAAAAATGATATATAATAGAATATAAAAAAGAAAATGGAGGGGTTTTATGAAAAATATAGCAGCATTTTTTGACATTGATGGAACAATATATAGAGAAGGATTAATTACCGAAGTTTTTAAAAAAATTATTAAATATGAATTAGTAAGCGAAAATAAATGGTATAAAGATGTAAGACCTGCTTACTTAAAATGGGATAAAAGGCAAGGTGATTATGACACCTATTTACAAAAAATGGTGGATGTATATACTGAAGCTATAGAAGGAATTGATAAATTTCATATTGACTATATAGCACAAAAAGTTATAGAGCAAAAAGGAGATAGAGTCTATACATTTAGTAGGGAAAGAATTAAATGGCATCAAGAACAAGGTCATATTGTAATTGCAATTTCAGGGTCACCTAGTGAACTAGTTAGAGAAATGTCTAAAAAATATAATATGGATGACTATAAGGGAACTATTTATAAATTAGATAGTAATAATAAATATAGTGGAGAAGTAATTCCAATGTGGGATCATGAAAGTAAATTATCATCTATAAAAGAATTAGAAAAGAAATATGATATAGACTTAAGTAAAAGCTATGCTTATGGAGATACATCAGGAGATATAACTATGTTTAAATCAGTAGGAATACCATATGCAATTAATCCTACTAAAGAACTTTTAGATAAGGTCATGAAAGATGAGGAAATAAGAAATAAGATAAAGGTTATAGTTGAACGTAAGGACGTTACTTATAGCTTAGATGTAAACTGTATAAATCTTATATAAGAAATAGACAATATACTTCTTAGGATATATAATATTAAAGAAATATTATATTTAATATTATTTTAAGGAGAAAAGCATGCTAACTATAGACAACAAAGTAATAGAAGAAAAAATTAAGCAGTTAAAAAAAGCCATTGAAATAGTGGGAGGAAAATCTTTATTAAATGAATTTAAAAATAATGGAGATTTAGCTAACTATATTTTAAACAGTTCTTTTAAAGGAGAAAAAGTTATATTTAAAATAATAGATAATGAATATACTGTAAATGAATTGCTTAAATTAAAATTAGAATATGAAAAAAACTACATAAAAAACAAAAAAATATATATAGAAAAAATATCTTATAAAATTAAAGAATATAATACATATTTAGACTCACTAATAAGAAAGTATAGGAAAAATGGTGGATTAGAGGAGTTTAGAAGTATTAAGGAAGAAATTGACTTAAGATATTATAAGGATATTAATAACTTCTTACTTAATAAAATAGGAAGTGATATAGATAGTAGTAATGATTATTATGGTGAATATTTAGAATCTAAAAAAGAAGATTTTATTAATTCTATAATATGTAGTATAGTTTAAATAATAAAATATTCTCTTAAGGGGAAAATAATATTGAAGTACAACCTTAGGAGGAAGAAATTATGAAAAATAAACTAATGAGAAAAATGAAAAAAACAATGAAAAAAGGCAAAGCTAAAGGTAGGATTTTAGTTGAAATGGCTGATGATTTCATGGATATTATTCAAAACGCAAAATTGTATAAAAAAATGAATAAAAAAAGAAAAAGATTAAGATAATGATAAGGAGCTGTTTTTAAACAGCTCCTTAATACATTTGATTAATTTTAAAACCATTTTCATATAAATTAGATTTTATTAATTCAATATGATCATTGCCATTAGTTTCAACTGTAACTTCTAATAACACATTTTTCAGTCTATTAGAAGCTTTAAACTGATTATGCTCTAATTGTACAACATTTGCATTTAGATCAGATAATATTCTTGATATTTCTTGAAGTTGCCCAGGAATATCAGGAAGTTCTATAGAAAAACAAAATAGTCTACCTCTCTCAACTAATCCATCACTTATTAAAGAGGATATAGTTAACATATCAATATTACCACCACTAATTATTGAAACAACATTTTTTCCTCTTAAATCTAATTTCTTTAAAGCAGCTAATGAGGCTGCACCTGATGCTTCAGCTAATAATTTATGTTTTTCACATAATATTAAAAATGCTTCGGCAATTTCTTTATCAGATACTGTTACAATTTCATCAACATATTCTCTTATTAAGCTATAAGTTAATTCACCAGGAGATTTAACTGCTATACCATCAGCTATGGTATTTACAGAAGATAAAGATACAATTTTTCCTAATTTATAGCTTTGTTCCATTGCATTAGCACCTTCAGCTTGTACACCAATTATTTTAATCTTTGGATTTATTTCTTTAGCAGCTAAAGAAATTCCACTAATTAGGCCACCACCACCAATTGGGCAGATTATTACATCAATATCATTAAGATCTTCAAACAATTCTAAAGCTATTGTACCTTGTCCGTAAATAACATTAATATCATTAAAAGGATGTATAAAAACAGAGTCATTTTCAGACTCAATAGATTTTGCTTTCAAATAAGCATCATCATAGCAAGTGCCATGTAATACTACATTTCCCCCAAAATTTTGAGTTGATAGAATTTTTAAATAAGGTGTGTTCTTAGGCATAACAATAGTTGAATTAACCCCAAGAAGATTTGCTGCATAAGCTACTCCTTGAGCATGATTACCAGCAGAGGAACAAACAACACCTTTAGATTTTTCCTCTTCACTTAAAGATCTTATTTTATTAAGGGCACCTCTTATTTTATAAGCACCAGTTACTTGTAAGTTTTCACATTTCATATAAACTGAACAATAGTTAATTGATGAAAAAATATTACTATGTATTAATGGAGTTTTATTAATAATATCTTTTATATTTTCTTTTGCTTTTTTTATTTCATTTAAATGCATATGATTCCACCCCTAGAAAATTTTATAATAATTATTATATCATTGGATAATGAATATATGAAGATTTTAAATTTTAATAAAGTATAAATTGTTCAAAAAAATACAAAAATATATACAAAGAGAGGAGGATAGCAAATGGATAATAATTTAATGGACTTAATTAACGTTGGTAATTTCACTAAAATTGCAGTAAAAAGATTTGAAGAAAATATAGTAAATAAAACAAATTATCTAGAAAGTGTAAAAGTAAGTAGACTAGGGGAGGAATATAATTTTAAGGAGGATAAAAATGAATAATAACTTTCCTAAAAAATTCCCACCACAAAAGCAAAATGTACAACCTGGAATAGAAGAAGATATGAACCCAAGACCAATATATAAGACTAATAATGAAATTAATAATAAGACTAATAATGAAATTAATAGTAAGCTTAAGGATAAAGTTGCTGTAATTACAGGAGGAGATAGTGGAATAGGTAGAGCAATTGCAATTGCCTATGCTAAAGAAGGAGCTAAAATAGCCATTATCTATTTAAATGAACATAAAGATGCAGAAATTACAAAAGAAGAAATAGAATCATTAGATGGAGAATGTATTTTACTAAGTGGAGATATAGGTAATGAGGAATTTTGTATAAGTGCTATAAATAATATTAAAAGTAAGTTTAATAAAATTAATATTATAGTTAATAATTCCGCTGAGCAACACACTTGTAATAATTTAGAAGATATTACTACTGAGCAATTTGAAAAGACATTTAAAACTAATGTATTTGGAGCTTTCTTTATTACAAGAGAAGCACTTAAATATCTAACATATGGTGACTGTATCATTAATACAACTTCCATTACAGCTTATAAAGGAAATGAAAAACTAATAGATTATTCTATGACTAAGGGAGCATTAACATCATTTACTCGTTCATTAGCTTTAAACTTAGTTGGTAAAGGTATTAGAGTAAATGCAGTTGCACCAGGACCAGTTTGGACTCCACTTATTCCATCATCTTTTGATGAATTCCAAGTTTCTATGTTTGGTCAAAATAATCCAATGAAGAGAGCTGCTCAACCAGTAGAAATAGCAGAGGCCTATGTTTTTTTAGCCAGTGATGGCGCTAGTTTTATAACTGGTGAAACAATACATATAAATGGTGGAGAAAATGTTAATACATAATAGATAGGAATATCTTACCTTGATATAAAGATATAAATTTAAATTATATTAATAGATATGTTCTTATAGGTCCTTCAAATATATAATTATAATAAATAATTATCATAATTGATTTAAACTAAGTTTATTTATTGGGGCATAGAATTATTTAACAAGAGTGATATAATTATGTTGTTTGGAGGGATACTATATGGATGAAAAAACAAATGTAATGCGAATTTTAGATAAAAAGAAAATTAATTATAAGAATTATTGTTATGTAAATACTGATGCTATAAGTGGAGTTGAGGTTGCAAAGGTATTAGGGCAAGACTCAAATCAAGTATTTAAAACTCTTGTGACAGTAGGAAAATCAAAAAGCTATTATGTTTTTATGATACCTGTAGAAAAAGAGCTAGATTTAAAAAAAGCTGCTAAAAGTGTTGGAGAAAAATCTATTGAAATGATAAAATCTAAAGATTTATTAGCACTTACAGGTTATATTCATGGAGGTTGTTCACCAATTGGAATGAAGAAATTCTTTAATACAACTATAGATGCTTCAGTTGAAGAACTTGATACACTAATTTTTAGTGCAGGTAAAATAGGTTATCAAGTTGAACTAAGTCTAGATGAGTTAAAAAGGGTAATTAGATTACAAGTAGCTGATTTAGTATTTAAAGATTAAGGTGCTGTAACACAATGTAAAATTAATAAAGGTGCTGCAATTAGCAGCACCTTTATTAAAAGGCTCCAGAACCACCACCACCGCCGCCTGTAAAACTACTTCCAGATGAGAAATTGTTGAAATCATTATTATTGCTATTACTTGTAGTATTTTCTGTATAGGAATGGATTTGATCAAATAAAAACATATTAGTAAAATAATAGTAAGAAAAGGTGTTTTTATTAATATCATTATATTTAGGTTCAATATCAAAATCATGATAATTAATTCCTAAAGCAGCTGAATAGATTATAGATTCTTTAATATTAAATATATCTTTATTTTCTATTAAAGATAATAAATACTTTTTATAGGCAGTCCACTTCAAATATTCTTCATAAGTCTTATTATTTAATACTTCTTTATCTCTAATGGTAATAAAAAGATTAAGCTTTCTGCAATCTATTCTTATTTGATTAATGAAATCCCAATAAAAGTTATTAAATTTCTTGGCTTTCTTTGAACTTTTTTCTACTAATTTTTTTATTGAAAGAAGATTAAATTCATTATTATCATTTTCATATCTTTTAAACCAATTAATTAGTATTTTTAAATGAGAATAATCACAAGCATCACTATCTTTCACTCTTGTAAATATTATATTCTCAAGATCGCTATTTTCATCTAAAGAAGTACTTAATTCATATATTCCTATATTAGCTAGGTATAATAATGTTGATGGCACAATTGACCAGGATATTTTATCTTTATCATAAATATATGCAACTATAGTTGGACTCTCATTAGATGGAGGATAAAGTAATAATTCTTCATTTGTAAATATATACTCTGAACGATATTCTTGTAATGCCTCATTAAATAATCTTTTATTATGTCTATGAACAAGATAAAATACTAACCCAATTATTGTAACTAATGAGGCTGGAATAATTATATAAAAGGGATTAAAATCATCTTCCTCAAATTTAGCTTCATTATAATTGCTTTCAATTGGACTTGTATTTAAATAATCTTTTTGAAATCTTAATTTAATTCCTAAGTCAGAAGTTAAGTTTTTACCTGTTATTAAGATATTATTTTCTGTAGTTTCAGTATTAAAGTTTCCATCTCCAAAAACAGTATACTTCAAATCTTCTTTATTAAATTTAGAGTTTGCAAGCTTTAAATTTAAATTAACATTTTTAATAGGATAATCTTCTGATGCTGTATAAAAGCTCCAGTATAAAGAAGAGTAATCTTGGTATTTTTTAGATGCATTTTTTACAGTAAATCGAAGATTAAATTTTTTTTCTTCATTAGAGCTTTTAGAATAAATTTTTACTTGTATTTTGTCACTAGAATCTAATATTTCAAAGCTGTTGTTAGATCCATCTCCTTTTCTTTGTAAAGAACTTTCACCTGCTGAGTCAATAACCTTTACTTCAGAAATATCATATCCTTCTGAACCTTTTAAATTTAAATCTACATATACTCCATTAAAATCCCCATTAAATTTATAAGTAAATAATTCATCTACATATAAATCTCCATTCTCTCTAATTTCAGCATTTACATTAAGATTTTCTATACTATATGATTTTGAAGCAGCTGAAATATTTACAGGAATAAGTAATGTAAAGAAAATAGTTAAAATAAATATTATTTTTTTCAATGTAAATTCCCCCCTTTTTATAGAATGACAGTATTTATATATATTATAGTTTAATCTTTTACAATTGATAAGGATAAATGTATAATATTACATATGTAATAGATAAGGAGTGATTACTTTGAAAAGAATTTTTGAATTAACAACAAAAGACATTGAAACAATTAATAAGAAAGAATTAAAAGAAATCATTGAGGGATCTGAGGGAAGGACAGTTATGTCTGAATCTATTATTAGTTATACACCATATATAAGAGAGGTTTCTAACTTAGAACTTGCATCAAGTTTTGGAGCAGATATGTTAACTTTAAATACTTTTAATTTTGAAAAACCATTTATTTTTGGAATAGATGGAGGGAATGCTCTTTTTAATGATTTTGAAAAGTTAGCAAAGGAATATGAAAGTAACATAAAAAGAAATTTAAATAATAAAAATTATATAAAAGATGTCAAGAAACTTGTGGGTAGATTAATTGGAGTGAATTTAGAACCAGTACCAGAAGGAAGTACTTATGAAAAGGGGTATACCTTAAGTAAAGAAAATCTTGAAAAAGTTAAATATTATGGTTTCGATTATATTGTAATAACAGGAAATCCAAATACAGGTGTTAATGCTGATACAATATGTAGAGGAATAAAATTAGCTAAGGAAATACTAGAAGATGATACACTAATAATAGCTGGTAAGATGCATGGTGCTGGTAGTGGAAATATATATGATGAAGAAACTATAAGAGGATTTATAGATGCTGGAGCAGATGTTGTATTAATACCAGCACCAGGCACAGTACCAGGATTTGATTTATCTTTAGCAAAAGATATAATTTCTATGATACATGATAACGGTGCATTAGCAATGACAACAATAGGTACATCACAAGAAGGATCAAGTAAATCAGTTATAGAACAAATTGCTTTAAATTCTAAGATGGCAGGAGCAGATATTCAACATATAGGGGATTGTGGAACTTTTGGTATGGCATTACCAGAAAATATTATGACTTTATCCACTACAATTAGAGGAATAAGACATACATATAGAAGAATGGCTCAATCTATATTAAGATAATTATCAAAATGATAAATACTCTCAAAATGATAATACTTTTTGAGAGTATTTTTAGTTTTTAAAGCACTTTTTTATTGGCATGATGGTTGCTTATTTATTAATATAAATAAAATTTGAAAGAGAAGTGAATGAAATGTCCTTACTTATAAAAAATGGAACCATTGTTACAGCTAGTGATACTTATAGTGGTGATATTTATATTGAAGATGGAATTATAAAAGAGATTGCTACAAATTTGAATATATCTAGTGATGAAATCATTGATGCTAATGGTAAATATGTTATTCCTGGTGGGGTAGATGTTCATACGCATTTGAATCTTGATGTAGGCATAGCTATAGCTAATGATGATTTTTATACTGGGACAGTAGCAGCGGCTTGTGGTGGAACAACCACAATTATTGATCATATGGGTTTTGGGCCAAAGGGATGTAATTTGAAGCATCAAGTTGATGTATATCATGGTTATGCAGATGGTAATGCTGTTGTTGATTATGGGTTTCATGGAGTTATTCAACATATAAATGATGAGATTTTAGATGAAATGGAAAGCATAATTAAAGAAGAGGGTATGCCAAGTTTTAAAGTATATTTGACCTATGATTATATGTTGGAAGATGAAGATGTTTTAAAAGTTCTTAAAAGATTAAAAGAACTAGGAGGAATTACAACTGTTCATTGTGAAAATCATGGAAGTATAAAGGTGTTACGAAATCATTTTGTTAGTAATGGCTTTAGGAGTCCAAAATATCACCCACTAAGTAGACCAGTAGAAGCAGAAGGAGAAGCTGTAAATAGAATGATTAATTTATCGACAATTGCAGATAAAGCTCCATTATATATTGTTCATCTATCTTCTAAAATAGGCTTAAGTTATATAAAAATGGCTAATGAAAGAGGAGAAAATATTTATGCTGAGACATGCCCACAGTATTTAGTTCTAGATGACAATAAATATGAAGAAGAAAATAATGAAGGATTAAAATATATTATGAGCCCACCTTTAAGAAAAAGAGATGATATTGCAGCTTTATGGAAGGGAATAAGGGATGGGTATATAAAGACCATAGCAACAGATCATTGTCCATTTTCCTTTAATAAAGATAAGCAACTTGGCAAAGATGATTTTACTAAATGTCCTAATGGAGCTCCTGGAATTGAAGAAAGAATTCCTCTAATTTTTTCTGAAGGAGTAATGAAAAATAGAATAAGTATTAATAAATTTGTTGAAGTATGCTCAACAAATCCAGCAAAGATATTTGGTTTATATCCTAAAAAAGGTACAATACAAGTTGGTTCTGACGGAGATATAGTTATAATAAACCCTAATATAGAAAAAGTACTAAAAATTGAAGATTTACATTCTAATGTAGACTATACAGCATATGAAGGAATAAAAATTAAAGGGTATCCTATATATACTATTTTAAGAGGAAAAATAATAGCTAAGGATAATAACTTTATTGGTAAAAAGGGAGATGGAAAATTTTTAAAACGAAAAATTAAATAAAATGGAGCTATTACAACAATCAAATGTTAAAGCTCATAAACTTTTCATAATAAAAATTAATCTTATAGGAAAATTGACTTATTATAGTGAAAAATATATTATGAAATTATTAATCTTTCCTTTGTGAAAGAGATTTTTTGTTTAAGGAGGAAGTATATTGAAAGCTAACTTTAATATAGTTGACGATTTAAAAAATAGAATATTAGTTATTGATGGAGCTATGGGAACTAATATTAATAAATGTATGCTAAATGAAAAAGACTATAAAGGAGAAGTGTTAAAAGAATTTCCTCTTGCATTAAAAGGGAATAATGATATATTAAGTGTTACAAATCCTGAAATTGTAAAAAATATACATAAAGGTTTTTTAGAGTCAGGAGCAGATATAATTGAAACAAATACATTAAATTCAACTTCTATATCACAACGTGATTTTAATTTAGAAGAACTAGTATATAAAATGAACTATGAGAGTGCAAAAATAGCTAGAGAGTTATGCAATAAATTTGAATTAAAAGATGGAAAAAAAAGATATGTTGCTGGAGCAATTGGACCAACAAATAAAATAGCATCCTTATCTAATGATATAGCCAATAAAAGCTTAAGAAGTGTTGACTTTGATGAGCTTATAGAAGCATATAAAGAACAAATTAAAGCATTAATAGATGGAGGAATAGATATAGTTTTAATTGAAACTATTATTAATTCATTAAATGCACAAGCAGCAATAGCTGCTGCAAATGAAGTTTATAAAGAGAAGGATAAAAGTCTACCTATTATGATTTCAGGAACTATAGCTGATAAATCAGGAAGACTATTATCAGGGGAAGATATGTTGGCTTTTGCAAAGTCTATAAGAAATGATAATATTATAGCTATTGGATTAAATTGTTCTTTTGGTGCTAAAGGGTTACTACCTATTGTAAAAAAAATTGCTGAAATACAAGATTTATTTATTTTAGTTTATCCTAATGCAGGATTACCTAATGAATTTGGAGTTTATGAAGAGTCTCCTAAAATAATGGCAGCATACATAGAAGAAATGCTAAAAGAAGGATATTTAAATATAGTTGGAGGTTGTTGTGGAACAACCTTTGAACATATTAAAGAAATATCTAAAGTAGCTAATAAATATAAACCAAGAAAAATTAAAAATATGCTATAGATTATCTCAATAAAAAATGCAATATAAAAACATATAGTTTTTATATTGCATTTTTTATTTTAAAATTAAAGATTTAATATTTAGAAAGTTTCCGTCTAAAATTTTATAAGTACTTTTTATTGAATTTTTTAAATCAGGTGATAAATTTGAATGAATATATACTGTGTCTAGCCCTAAATTAAGAGCAGGTCCTATATCACAAAAATAGTCATTACCTATCATAATTGTTTCGTTTACATTAAGATCATGTTTATTAATTAATTCATTATAAAATATTTTATTAGGCTTACATACTTTTGATTCAGAAGAATATAAAATATCATCAAAGTATTTACCTAGACCTAGTAGATTTATTTCATTTAATGTAAATACTTTCTGTGCATTAGTTAATAAATATATTTTTTTATTATTTACTTTTAATGACTCTAATAAATCAACTACACCTTCGTATAAGCTTAATTTATCCAAGGAAAGTATTCTAAAAAAGTGACATGTATTTTTAATTAATTCTTGACTTGGATATATTTGTTTCAATAAATATAGCTCTTCAAAAATATTTTCAATAGGAAAATCAGGATAGTCAATATGATTATTAAGGGATATATATTTTTTAATAAGAGCATTATATTTATCTTTAATCTCAACACTTTCATAGAAGGCATTGTTATAGGAATAAAATAAACTAAGTTTATTCCAAATTAGATCTTTTTCTTCATTTGTATTAATATTCACTAACGTACCATATAAATCGAATATATAGTTTTTATACATATTAATCACTCCTTTCATTAATAAAATTCTAAATATAATTAACTATCCCTTTTTTTATATAGCATTATTATAAAAATTGTAGTTTTAAACAAAGAATAATAAAAAGCTTTGGATATTTTTATATAAAAAATAGTAAAACTAAGTTAATTGTAATGAAATTAGTAAAATTTGAGGATTTTAAATGTTTTCATTAAATATTGAACAATCTATGAATTTGAATATATGAATTTTTAGTGTATTATATAAGTAATAGTAA
Organism: uncultured Clostridium sp.; assembly: GCA_934746015.1. Classification (GTDB taxonomy): domain Bacteria; phylum Bacillota; class Clostridia; order Clostridiales; family Clostridiaceae; genus Clostridium. The sequence continues at coordinate 8,320 of CAKVEW010000043.1, read as the reverse complement.
AATATATATAAAAGGAGAGTTTAAATGAAAACTTTAGTTATTAATTGCGGAAGTTCATCTCTAAAATATCAACTAATAGATATGGATACAGAAACTTCATTAGTACAAGGATTAGTTGAAAGAATAGGAATAGATGGATCAATTTTGACTCAAAAGGTAGAAGGAAGAGAAAAATATATTATCAAGGAAGAGATGAAAGATCATAAAGCTGCAATACAGCACGTTTTAAGTGCACTTATAGATGAAAAAAACGGTGTAATTAAATCAATGGAAGAAATAGGTGCAGTTGGACATAGAGTTGTTCATGGAGGAGAAAAATATTCTCATTCAGTAATAATTGATGAAAATGTTTTAGAATCTATAAGAGATTGTATATCATTAGCTCCATTACATAATCCACCTAATATTATAGGTATTGAAGCATGTAGAGAACTTATGCCAAATACACCAATGGTAGCTGTATTTGATACTGCATTTCATCAAACTATGCCGAAGGAAGCTTATATATGTGCCCTTCCATATGAATTATATGAAAAGTATGGAATAAGAAAATATGGTTTCCATGGAACATCACATATGTATGTATCTCAAAAAGTTGCTGAAGTTATGGAAAAGGATATTAAAGATTTAAAGATAATAACTTGTCATTTAGGAAATGGATGTTCCCTTGCAGCTATAAAAGGAGGTAAGTCAATAGATACTTCAATGGGCTTTACTCCACTTGCTGGCGTTATGATGGGTACAAGAGCTGGAAGTATAGATCCTTCAGTAATTAGCTTCTTAGTAGAAGAAAAAGGATATACTATGCATGAAATAGATGAACTATTAAATAAAAAATCAGGTGTTCTTGGAATATCAGGAGTTTCATCAGATTTCAGAGATGTTTTAGAAGAATCAGAAAAAGGTAATGAAAGAGCTAAACTTGCTTTAGAAATATTTAATTACAAAGTAAGAGCCCAAATTGCAGCTTATGCTGGTATAATGGGTGGAGTTGATGTTATAGTATTCACTGCAGGTATTGGAGAAAACTCTTCAATTACAAGAAAAGAATGTTTAAATGGACTTGAATTCCTTGGATTTAATATAGATGAAAATAAAAATTCAGTAAGAGGAAAAATTCAAGAAATATCAACTGATGATTCAAAGGTTAAGGTATTTGTAATACCTACTAATGAAGAACTTATGATTGCTAGAGACACAGTGAAATTAGTAAATAACAAATAAAAACAAATATTATATAAAGGCAGATTCTTTGAATCTGCCTTTATCTTTGTTTATTTTAATAAATGTGTATTAATATCATATATTTTTTTCAAATAATTTGTTAAAATATGAGTATATAAAAGGTATAATAAAAAAGAATATGAGGTTAAGGGGGAAAATAATACAAGATACCAAAATCTTAATAAAAATGCTATATAGCTATAAAATAGGAGATATTATAGTAGTTAAAAATTTAGATAAAGTTTTATTAAATACTATTGATAAAAATTTAATTTTATAAAATGTAATTTTGCGAAACTAACTATAAGAATAAGAAAATAAAAGGAAATAAGAGAAAATAAGAACTATTTAATAAAATTGGGATTTGAGAATAATTAGTACTATTAATATAATTAGTTTATATAAATAGCAATTAAAAGGAGAATAATATTATGATATCAGTATGTCCAGTTTGCTCAGGAATAGATATAGATAAATTAGAATTAAAGTTCGGGAGTGAAAATGTTGAAGTTGGTTGCATAGGTGAATGTGGCGGAAGAGATGGATTGATAATAGGATATGCAAATGGCAATTATATTGAAACAGAAACAGAAGAGGAATTTATAAAGAAAGTTGAAGAATAACTAAGAAAACCTTAGAGATACCTCTAAGGTTTTTTTGATATTTATTTATTTTATATGTATTATATAAAAGTAAGGAGTGATAAAATGAATAATTTAAGTGATAGAGTTAAAGGTATTATATTTATAACTTTTTCTGCATTTGGATTTGCAGGTATGTCTGCTTTTGTTAAACTAGCTGGAGATTTACCATCTTTTCAGAAAACATTTTTTAGAAATTTAGTTTCTTGTATAATTGCATTAATGTTTATTATTAAAAATAAGGATAGCTTTTTTGGTAAAAAGGATAGTCAAAAATTATTAATACTAAGATCTACCTTAGGTACTATTGGAATAGTTTTAAACTATTATTCTATAGATAGGTTAATACTTTCAGATGCTAATATGTTAAATAAATTAAGTCCATTTTTTGTGATTATTTTTTCTGCTTTATTTCTTGGAGAAAAAATAAATTTAAAACAAATAATATCAATTTTTATTGCATTCATAGGTGTTCTATTTATTATTAAACCAACATTTAATATTGATATTTTCCCATTTATAATCGGCATTTTAGGAGCCATCTTTGCAGCAGGTGCTTATACTTGTCTTAGGACTTTAGGGAATAAGGAAAAACATTATACTATTGTTTTCTATTTTTCACTATTTTCATTAATTGTAATTTTACCATTTATGTTAGCTGTATATAAGCCTATGACTATGGCTCAATTAATATATTTACTTTTGGCAGGTGTATTTGCTAGTATTGGGCAATTTGGAATTACTATAGCTTATAAATACGCACCGGCTAAAGAAATTTCAATATTTGATTATTCAAATATAATTTTTTCCGCTATAATTAGCTTTATTATTTTTGGAGTATTACCTGATACTTTGAGTTTCATTGGATATGGAATAATTTTTGCAGCTTCCTTATATATGTTTATATATAATAAAAAATTAGATAAGGTAGCAGTAATAAAAAAATAATTTGAATAATTTAAATAAAAAAAACCTCCAATTAAGGAGGATTTTTTTATTTAAGCAATTCTTTTACCATAGGATTTATTTTAGATCTATCAAATTTCCCATTTACTTTTGGCATTATTTCTTTCATTATCTTACCCATATCAGATGCTCCATAATTTCCATTAGTAATTATTTCATTAAGCATAGATTTAACCTCTTCTTCACTTAATTGAGCTGGCAGATAAGGTGTAAGTAAATTAATAGCAAAATTACCTTCTTGTATTTTTTCTTCATCATTAAGTTGAATAGCATATTGAAGTGCTTCTTTTAATTGTTTTATTTGTTTCTCGATTATTTTAATAACAACTTCATCAGTAATATCTTTTCTCTCATTAACTTCATATGCCTTAATTTCAGAATTAACTAATCTTAATACACTTACAGTTTGTTTTTCTCTAGCTTTCATAGCTGAAATTTCATTCTTTTTTAGTTCTTCTTTTAACATAAGTTCACCTCTATATAAAAATTATAATAACTATTTAGTATTATATTACAACTTAAATTATAACTTTAATAAATTATTATTTCAAGAATTGAAAGGTATTACTATTTTAATATTACATTTTTACCAATAGGAATAGCTTTTGAATTAGACGCATGACCTAATTCAGAGGTTTTAACAATCGGAAAGTTATAATCCTTTAATTTTTCTAAAAAGTAATCTTTTAATTCAATATCAGAATATGATTTTTCCATTTCGGTAAAGGTTCCAAGAATAAGTCCATTAATTTTTGAAAATGCTCCAATTTGTTTATATTGAGCTATAAAAGTTGAAATTTTATTTATGTCACCACTGAGAGCCTCTAAAAATAAGATTTTATTTTTAAAAGATGGCATATATTCAGTACCAGCTAGTTTTAAAAAGCAACGAATATTACCACCTATTATATTACCTTCCATATAATCACCTTTTATGAAGTTATAATTAAGAGAATTAATCATATCCTCTTCTTTTAAAAAATTATTGATAAAATATTCTTTTTGTTCATTAGCATTTTCTCTTATTAGATTTCTTAATTGATAATTAAAATTTGTTATATTTGTTCTTTCATATAAAGCATTTATTAAAACAGTTAAATCACTATAGCCTATAAAAGGCTTTTTAGAATTTCTTATATCACTGTAAATTAAATAATCTAAGATTTCATTACACAAATCTCCACCTGATAAATCAAAAATTCCTTTAATATTTTTATTATTATAAAAATCCATAAGTTCCTTTGCTCTATATTCAGCAGAGACTGTTGTACCATCTAAGTTTCTATATAAAGATTTAGAAATAATAACATTAAGATTAATTGAATTTAAAATAGTTACTAAATTTTCAATTTTTTCTTGCATATCTTCATTTAGACCATTTGAGCAAGATATTAATCCTATTGTATCATTATGTTTAAATATACTCATTTTTATCTCCTTCAAAATATTATTTATTATAAGTATAAAGATAATTAGAAGAAAATCAAATAAATCATAGAATAATAAATAATTTTCTAGAATAATCTATAAAGTATAAGTTTATAAATGGAGGAATTATGAAATATAGACTTTATGTAAGTGGATTCTGTAATGAAACAAGAAATTCAGAAAGTAGCATGGGAATAGGGGGAGTAATTCTAAATGATACTGGTTACGAAAATATTTTTTCTAAATATGTAGGAAAGGGGACTATATTAGAAGCTAATATTTATGGAATTTTACACGGAATTAATGAGATAAGTAAATATGAAAAAATAAGTGATTTAACTATTTATAGTACAAATTTAATGATAATAAATTTTTTAAATAAAGAAAATGTTGAAATGCCTAAGAGAATAGAAAATCTTACAAAAAAATTAATAAAATCTATAGAAAATTTAGAAATGAGTATTAATTTTGAGTATTTTGAAATAAATGAATATAAATATGTTGGAAATTTAGCTAAAGAGTCTATTAAGATATAAGAAAAATTTGTAAAGAAAAAATAAAAGTATTATAATAAATATATAATATATATAATAATAATTATTATTAAGGAGTGATTTATATGTTAGAAAAATTACAAGTTTACAAATGCGACATTTGTGGTAATATTGTAGAGGTGTTAAATGTTGGTGGAGGTACTTTGTCATGCTGTGGTAAGCCAATGACATTATTAACTGAAAATACAGTTGATGCAGCAGTAGAAAAACATATTCCAGTAGCAGAAGAAAAAGATGGTGAACTTCATATTCAAGTTGGATCAGTTGAACATCCTATGTTACAAGAACACTTTATTCAATGGATAGAAGTAATAACAAAAGATGGACAAGTTTTAAGAAAACACTTAAATGCAGGAGAAAAACCAGTTGCTACTTTTAAAGTTAAAGGAGATGTAGAGAGAGTTAGAGAATACTGTAATCTACATGGTTTGTGGAGCAATAAGTAAAAGAAGTAAAATTATTAGGCTATCTTTAAAGATAGCCTTTTATATTTAATAAAATTATTATAATATATAATAAATAACATTTATGGAGGGTAATACTAATGAAAAAGTATTATGGTATAACTACTTTTTTAACTTTTGGAGTTTTTAGTATCTTGACAACATTCTATTTTCCCTATTTAAATCAAGAAGTAGGTCTTAATCTTACTGAAGTTGGGAGAGTAGTTTCAATTGGAGCTTTATTTACATTAGTTTCTCAACCTATATTAACAAATAAATTTTCAAAATCTAATAATAAAAATAGGTTTATTTTGGGATATTTAGTACTTGTTCTTATAGCTATAATTGGACTTATGCTAATAAATAAAGATTTAACTATAATATATGCCCCTATTTATGGAGCAGTTTTAGGGTCCTTAGCAGGGATTTTTGAAGTTTATATTGAGGAATTATGTATAAAAAGTAGATATGAATTTTCTGATATAAGGAAATGGGGATCTATAGGATATGCAATAATAGTGTTTATTTCAGGAATTATAATTAATAAATTTGGATTTAGAATTCTTCATATTATAGCTTTAATTATGATTGCTACAATGATGGGAGTAATATTATTTAATTTTAGAGGAAATGTAGATGTTAAAGAAAATCATAATAAAGTAGAATTTATTGATTTATTTAAAAATAGAAACATAATTTTTCTAATTATCGTTGTTTTTTTAGGAATGGGAAGTTATATGGGATTAGATTTTGCTTATTCTTCTTATTTAGTAGACATAGTTGGAGATGTGAATAAAGCTAATGAAATATATAGTGGCTCTATTAGCTTTAGAGTAGTTATAGAGTTCTTTTCTTTTATGATAATTTCAAAATATTTAAGTGATTCAAATAGTAAAAAGTGTTTAACTATTGCTTTGTCTATAGCTGCTATTAAGATACTAATGTTTTCATCAGGAAATGTCGTATTAATAGTTTTAGGAGATCAATTACATGGTATTATGTATGGTTTATATTTAAGCTTTCTATTTAAATATTTGAGGGATATTTTAAATGATGAGTTAATAGCAACTTCATTTGCGGTATTATCAGTTTTAAGTACTGGTGGTTCAAATTTTATTTATCCATCAATATATAGTTTTGTTCAAAGTACTTATGGATATTTTGAAATGTACTTTTTAGGATTTATACTAATATTAGCTTCTGTATTTATTTTATTTATTTTCTTGCCTAATCCTAAAAGGATACAAAAAGGGGCAACTAAATGAAAAGAAATATTGTGATAAATGGTAATATAATTAATTATAACTTGATATTTAAAAATAAAAAAAATTTATCTATGAAATTAAATTCAGAAGGAGAATTAACGGTATATGCTCCAATGGATATAAGTATAGAATATATAGAAAGAATATTAATAAGTAAGAAAAAATGGATAATAACTAATATTAATAAAGTAGAAAAAAGTTATATTAATAGTAATTACAACAAAATATATTTTTTAGGTAGTGAATTTAACTCAAAAATAGAACTTTCTGATAGTGATTATATTTATCTAGAAAAAGATATAATAACCATAAAAACTAAAAATCTAGAAGCTAGCCACATAGAAGGAATATTATCAAGTTGGTATAAAGTACAAGCAAATATTATTATAAAAAAAAGGGTAAATGAATTAGAAAAGAAATTTTCTTTATTTCCATCAAAAACTATAATTAAAAACCAAAAGGCTAGATGGGGAAGCTGTAATAGCAATAAAGAAATTCGTTTAAATTGGAGGCTTGTATTAATGCCTTATTATGTCATGGATTATATAATAGTACATGAACTATGTCACTTAAAACATATGAATCACTCAAAGAATTTCTGGAATTTAGTAGAAAACTGTGATAGAAATTATAAAGAAGCTGAAAAGTGGCTTAAAAAAAATGGTGTTAATATAATGAAAATTAAATAAATATTATTATGAAGATGAGTTTTATAGGAGTTTAAAATTATACTAGAAAAAATACGAATTTAACATTATAATATTTTTATAATTATATTTAATACACAAGGAGATGCATATGAGAACTGTATATAGAAATCCAAAAGAATTAGCAACTTGTTTAAAGGACTTAGTAGATAATTATTTAGAGTTTTTAATAAGTTATGATGAACTAAAGGAAAGAGTAAAAAAAATAGTTTCTGCTAATGGGGACAGAGTTTATAGAGATGGAAAAATTTCTTTAAAATTATATCCTTACTTAGGAGATGAAAGAGTAGAGATTATTAATAAAATTGTAGAAGAATAGAAGTATACTTATGCCTCCATAGAATTTATTTACTAGGGAGGCTTTATTATAATTTAAGGAAGAAAGATATGTTAGATAAAATAATTGAAAAATATAGTAATTATAGTCCATATATTAATGGCTGGAGTGATATGAAAAGAGCATCAGTTGCAATATTACTTGTAGACATAGAAGAAAAAACAAAAATAGTTTTTCAAGTAAGAGCTATGCATATGAGAAACCAGCCAGGGGATATATCTTTACCAGGTGGACAAATAGAAACTAATGAGGATCCAAAAGAAACAGTAATAAGAGAGGTTTGTGAGGAATTAGGGCTAAGTGAAGAGGATTTTGAAATAGTAACCCCTTTAGATATATTAGTTACCCACTATGGACTAATTGTTCATCCATTCTTAGGATATATTAAAAATTACAATAATATAATGATTAATAAAGATGAAGTTGATCATATATTTTTAGCTTCAGTTAATGAATTGATGAAAATAAATACTGTAAAAGATATAAGTAAAATTAATGTTCAAAGAAATGAAGATTTCCCTTATCATTTAATAAAGGATGGAGAAAATTATAAATTTAAAGAAGGATTATATAAGTCTTTATTTTATAACTATGAAGAATATACGATATGGGGAATGACTGCTCTAATTTTAGAGAATTTTCTGAATTATATAAAAAAAGTATAAAGAAGCTGTTTATACAGCTTCTCAGAGTGTCGACAAAGTCGACACTCTTTCGTTTTTATTGTAAAATATTTTTAGGTGATTAAAATGTTA
>CAKVEW010000042.1 GCA_934746015.1 uncultured Clostridium sp. | reverse complement strand
GTAGAAGAAATAAGTAATGCTATGCTTAATGCACAAAAGGAAGCCTATGGAGATGGACTAGATAGTAATTATCTTCATAAATACATGTGGACTTGGAAGCCACACTACTACTATGCAAATGCAAACTTCTATAACTTCCCATATGCCTTTGGAAATTTATTTGCTAAGGGATTATATGCAGAATATTTAAAGAGAGGTAGTAGCTTCTGTAAAGAATATGAAGAATTACTTGCCGTTACAGGTAAGAATATGGTAGCTGATGTTACTAAGATAATGGATATAGATGTTCATGATGTTAACTTCTGGAGAAATTCACTTAAGCTTATTGAAGAAGATATAGAAAAATTCATAAGCTTAAGTTATGAAATATAGGATAATAAATAGCAATTAAAATGTAAAATTAAAAATTGAGCTGCCATTAAGACAGCTCAATTTTCTTATATTAAAAAATTAATTTTCATTCCTTTATTCTAAATTTATTTGTACTATTTCACTTCTACTACCTAATCTGATAGGGGGTCCCCAAGTACCGTATCCTGAAGAAACTACAACATTTAAATTATCCTTTTTTAAATATCCATAATCAACTTCAAACATTTTGTTAGTAACTAAATTGCCAGGAACTATTTGACCTCTATGGGTATGACCAGACAGTTGTAAATCTATATTAGCATTTAAGCTTTCATCCATATACTTTGGATTATGATCAATAACTATTAATGGCTTAGATTTATCTAAATCTTTTGTTAAATCCTCTAGAATAGCTCTAGGTTCATTACTATATCTACTTACTGTTATATCATCTCTTCCAATTATGTAGAATTCATCATTAATTAAAACTACTTCATCCCTTAAAACAGTAACAGAATTTTCTTTTAGAATATTTACAATTGCATCCTCTTCTTTTGTTAAGATATCGTGATTTCCTAAAACTGCAAAAGTCCCATATTTTGATTTTATATTAGAAAATTCTATAGACATAGAATGATTTAAAAAAGGAGTAATGTCACTATCAATAATATCACCAGCAATAATTACTAAATCTGGGTTAAGCCCATTTATTTCAGTTACCATAGTTTTTAATTTATTATTTTTCACAATATTACCTAAGTGTATATCAGAAACCATAACTATATTTAATGGTTCATTTAAAGTTTTTTTGTCTATATTAATATCAAATGATTTAACATAGGAGTGATTAGCATTATAGCTACCAATTATTATAAATATTATAAATACTACAGTCAGTAATACTGTTTCAATTGTATAAATTATATTACTAAAATAAGAAGCTTTTTTTAATATAAAATTAATTAATCCTAAAATAGGAAAAGCGACTGAACTATACATAAGTAACCCAAGCCAATAAGATCCAATTAATGAAAAGAAATCAATTAGGTTTTGAGACAAATATTTAGTATGTACCATAGAAATTATATATGATGATGCTAAAGTGCAAAATATTATCCAAAATATTAAAGAGGAGATATTAGTAATAATCTTAAGCCCTTTTAAAATTACCTTTCCTATATAAAAATTTAAGATAGAATATAAACTGAAAAATATAGTGAAAAATATTATATATTTATCTTTCATTTGTATCAACTCCAAAACCTGTTTTCTTATAATTATATCATAATGATAATTTTTACTGTAGTGGTATAATATTATATAAGATAATTCTTATTGATAGGGGAGATATAAAAATGGTACTTTTAATAACAGGAATTGTATTTATTTTTTATGGATTTATATTATTTAGATTTTCACCAGATAGTATAAATAGTATCATAGGATATAGAACTTCAATGTCTATGAAAAATAAAGATACTTGGGATGAAGCTCAAAAGTATGGCGGGAAAAGTATGTTAGTTGTTGGAATTATAAGTATGATTTTATGCGGGGCATCTTATTTAATTAAAGGTTTCTTATTAAGTGAGACCTTTCAATTATTAGTATTGCTACTATCAGCAGTAGTTATGATAGTAGTGGATGAAATACATTTGTGTAGAACTTTTAATAGAGATGGAAGTAGGAAATAAGTAAAAGAAAAGTCACAATAATTAATTATTGTGACTTTTTTAAATAGGAGAAAAATATTATGATAAAATGTAATTATAAATAAAACTAGGAGGTGGTAAATATGGATTTAAATAAAGAGCAAAATTTAGTTGTAAATGAATTAGAAGAAAATATTTTACTTCTTGCTTCAGCAGGAACTGGTAAAACTAATACTCTATCCAGTAGAATTTCAAATATTATTAATTCTAACAAAGCAAAAGCAGAAGAAATACTATGTATTACTTTTACTAATAAGGCTTGTGCGGAAATGAAGGGTAGAATTGAAGATATTGTTGGAGAAAAAGCTAAAGGCATAACCATTAGAACTTTCCATAGCTTTTGTTTTGATTTGATAAAGAATGAAGCTAAAAAAAGAACAGATGTATTTACTGATTTCTTAGTATTCGACGAAGAAGATTGTAAGGAGATAATAAAGGAATGTAATTTTTATAATTACCCAGTAAATAAAATACAACAATTTATAGAATTAGTTAAAATACAAAAGTCAAAGCTTAACTTAAAAGAAGAGGATTCTTTAAAAAATTATAATAAAGTAATTGAATATATTTTTAAATATGAAGCTGATAAAATTAAGTCTATTTGTAGCAATAAGGGAAATCAAGATTTAAAAATGAAAGACTTTTTAGAAACTAAGGGTGGAGAATTAGTAACATTATATAATTCGTTGCTTTATAATAATCATGGATTAGATTTTGCAGATTTAACAATAAAGGCAAAGGAATTACTTACAGATGAAAAATTAGTAAAGGCTTTAAAAAGTCAATTTAAGTATATAAATATTGATGAAGTCCAAGATACTAGTACTTTAGAATATTCAATAATTGAGAAAATATTTGGTGATAACAATATATTACTTTGTGGAGATATGTTTCAAACTATTTATGGTTGGAGAGGTTCAGAGCCAGAGAAAATATTAGATTTATTTAAAAGAGAATATAATCCAATAGATATTATATTTACTAAGAACTATAGATCTACAAAGTATATTACAGATGGCTCATTAAGCTTTTTAGAAAATGCCTTCAATAACAAATATTCCTCTATTTATAAAGAAAAAATAACATCAATTACTAATGAAAAAGGTGATAAAATAAGGCTAAGGAAAGCAAAAAGTTTAAGGGAAGAAGCTAGATTTATTTTTGATGAAATTAGAAACCTAGAAAAAAGTGGAGAGGATATTTCTAAAACTTGTATATTAAGCAGAGATAATAATTATAATATAAATTTAAGCAGGGAGTTAGGAAATATAATAGGATATGAAGGAGCTAATTTTGAATTTATATTAGTTGATCAATTTAAGTTTTTTAGAAGGCAAGAAATAAAAGATATAATAGCTTTTTTAAAGCTTATTGCTAATAGATATGACAATGTTAGTTTGAAAAGAATAGTAAAAAGATTACCAACTGGCATTGGAGAATCTACTTTAAAGGCTATTGAATCTAAAGAATATAAGGAAGTTGGAATAGCACTTACTGACTTTATTGATGAAAATGTTAAAGTATATGGAGAAAAATATTCTCTATTGATAGAAGAATTTCATAAGGATAATATAATAGTTTTTGATGTTGAAAGCACGGGAACTGACGTTACAGAAGATGAAATAATACAAATTGCAGCTATAAAAATTGATTCTAAAGGGGAAGTTATAGATAGTTTTGAAAAATTCTTAAAAAATAAAAAATCTGTAAATACTTCCTATAAGGTTCATGGATTTAGCGATGATTTTTTAAGAGAAAAAGGAGAAGATAAGGAAAAAGTATTAAAAGAATTTGTAGAGTTTTCTAAGGACTCAATTATAGCTGGTCATAATGTTCAGTATGATATTAATATTTTAACAAGTGAGCTTAGTAGAAATAATTTAGAAGGACCAAAGTTTAAAGCTTTTTATGATACTTTAGATATATATAGAAGATTTCATACTAAATTACAAAACTATAAATTAGAAACTTTAAGTAAAGTATTCAATACAGAAAATAAACCAAGTCATGATGCTATGGATGATATATTAGCAACTAAAGACTTGTTAGTTAAAGCTATTTATGAAGATTTAATGCCAACTTCTTTCAAAAGAATTAGCTTAGTTAGTAAACATTTAAAGTCATTTGCAAAAATTAATACTGCATTAAATGAATTATTTGAAAGAGCTAAGAATAAAAGACCAGAGGATATTATAGTCGATATAATTAAGGGCTTTAGTATAAAGACTTTATATAGTGGTAGAAGTAGTGAAATGGAAAAAGAAGCAAATGAAAAAATAGAGAGACTTAGAGATTTCTATGTATTAGTTAAAGAGTTAGATGATAAAGAAAAAAGTAATAGAGATGCGTTATTAGATATTATTAGAATAACTGGATTATCTAATGGAGAGCTAGAAAGTTTAATTGTAAATAGGACTAAGAAAAAGAGAATACCTATAATTACAGTTCATCAAGCCAAGGGACTTGAATTTGATACAGTTTTTATATGTGGACTACAAGAGGGGGTATTCCCTTCCTATATGGCTTTAAAATCAAATAATATAGAAGAAGAAATGAGAACCTTCTATGTTGCTTTAACTAGGGCTAAAAAGCATTTGTATTTAACATATCATCAATATGAAGATTATGGCAGAGAAAATAAAATTAGTGGCTTTATTAATTATATAAATAAAGAATATATGGATAATGATTATTAATTATAGTATAATAAAGGTAATTTTATTAAACAGCGAGGGAAAAAATAATAAAGTATGATTTAAATATTTATGAACTTGGACAATTGCTAACTAAGATTTCAGAAGATTATAGTGTTAATGTATTAGCTAAGTCAAAGCTTAGTGGAGGTTGGATATCCTTTATGACATACTTATTTCCACATTATTTTAAAACAAAGTCATCATATATTATGTAATATATGATGGCACTCGTTTATTGGTTTGATGTAGTTTTTATAGAAAACTTAGATAATACTCTTTGTTTAAAAGAATATTCCCAATAAAAACTCCAATGCTATAACTCTAATATAAAGATAAAAATCACTATAATGAGATTATTATTTCATAAAGTAACTTTTTGCTCATTTTGTTTTTCTATTTTATTTATAATGTTTTGTATAAAATCATAACAATCATCATTTTCCATAATAAATCTATATTTGTTATTTATTTTAAAGAATATATCTATTTCTTTTATTTTATTAGCATTATCTAGCTTTAAAAAATCATTCCTATTAGAAAACTCTGAAATAGTATATTCAAAAATATCATAATATAATTTAGAGTTTGATATTATAAGCTTCATTATTTCCTTTCCTAGTTCAATCAAGTCCATTTTTAATCTTATATCAAACTTCATAACAGCTTCATACCGTGGGTTGAACACTTTTAATTCTTTTATATCTAAACCTGCCCTTGGATTGCAACAGGTTGTTGATATATTAGGAAATTTATCAGGGAATTTATTAATTTCGTTTAGAATGTAATAGAACATTAACTGTAAACTATTACTAATTTCGTAATTGCTGTTATTTAAACATTTTAAGTCATATAAAACTCCATTTATAAAAAAATCTCCATCTCCCTTCAAGAAATTATTTGTAAAATTTGGATTTATTATTATAATGTCTTTGCAAGTTAAAATTTGTTCTTTAATAGCTGTCTTTTTAAATGCCTTATATAATTCAATTACATCTTCTCTAATTATCTCATATAACGTATGTTTTATATTAGTTTCATTTCTGCATTTAACAACGTCAAAACATTGTTCTTTTTCACACCTATAGTAGCTTTCTAATGCAGCAAAATCCATAGCCAAATCAGCTAATTTTTCTATGTCTTCTAGATTGCTTGAATTAATTTTATCGTATGCCTTAGTTAACCATTTTCTAGTATAAATTAAGGATACTTTTTTTGTTTTTTTGGCATCTCCATCACTTAAAATATCTTCAACGGAAGAGTTTACCTTTGTATTCCGATACTTCTCTCCTGAGTATTTTGCTAGATAAAATTCTATCAGTATACCTGTAGCCGTACCTGTAAAACTACTATAGTTCAATCTCCATTCTTTCGGTAGCTTATTTCTATGCTTTAATGTTCTAAAACCATCATTTGCAGAAGTTATAAAACGAGATACATTGTTGCTTATCATATCTTTTATTTTCTTCTCATATTCTGAATGTCCCGCTAAAATGCTTGTTACTGTTTTATGATAGTACTTTCCACAACCTTCTCCCACAATTCTCCCCCTAAATTATCATTTATAATATAAGTTGTCATTCTGACCATTTACTAAGCTTAATATATCATATCGTTAATACCGCTTTATATGATATTTTATAATGCTTTTTATAAATACTAAATTATAAATTTTTTATTAACATTATAATATATTTTCCTAAAATTCTCAATTGAAGTTTTTTAAGTTTCATTGCATCACATTAATGTAAGATAACGCTTTTTGATTTTTTTAGATATTAAGGCGTGGTATATTTCAATTGACAATAATGAACTTCCATTTATGTTATTCATATATCAACATTATTTTAAACAAAGACATTTAAAATAAATTGAGGATAAATATGAAAAATAACTTTAATTATGGTTATAAAATTCAGATATAACACAAAATATTAGTTAACATTTAAGCAAAGGGACTTGAATTTAATACAGTTTTTATATGTGGACTACAAGAGGGGGTATTCCCTTCCTATATGGCTTTAAAATCAAATAATATAGAAGAAGAAATGAGAACCTTCTATGTTGCTTTAACTAGGGCTAAAAAGCATTTGTATTTAACATATCATCAATATGAAGATTATGGCAGAGAAAATAAAATTAGTGGCTTTATTAATTATATAAATAAAGAATATATGGATAATGATTATTAATTATAGTATAATAAAGGTAATTTTATTAAACAGCGAGGGAAAAAATAATAAAGTATGATTTAAATATTTATGAACTTGGACAATTGCTAACTAAGATTTCAGAAGATTATAGTGTTAATGTATTAGCCAAGTCAAAACTTAGTGGAGGTTGGATGACTATAACTGGAGAAGCTCAAGTTGTAGGAGTACCAGAAGATAAGGTAGTATTAAAAGGTAATAATATTATTACCTTAAAGATAAAGGATAGTGGCTTAGATGGAAGTTTATTAAAGATAACTGGAGCAAAGGATGGATTATTTAATTTAGATTTATCACCTACCAGATATAGAGAATTTGGCAAGTCAGGTCTTAATTTAAATAAGATAAAGATTAATAATAATGAATCTAAGCTTAGAATTGATGAAGATATAATTTTTACAATTAGAAATGCAGAAATAGAAGATATAGATAAAATTATTAAGAATATTTAACAATTTATATTCCAAAAAAAATTATTAAAAACTATCAATTTAGGAAGCTCCGTATAGGAGCTTTTTCTTTAAGTTATACTGTGGATTTTCATTGTATAATTGCTATTTTTACTATTGTATAATTTTAAAAATCTATATAGACATGATAAATTTAGGGTTGTATAATATATAAGTTAATTTATAAAAGAAGGGGCATAATATGGATATAAATGAAATACTTGAAGTAGCTAATTATGCAGGCAAAATAATGTTACAAAGCGGTGCAGAGGCATATAGAGTTGAAGAAACTATGAATAGAATTTGTACGTCTTTAGGTGTAGAATCTGCAAGTAGTTTTGCGACTCCTACTGTAATAATATCTTCTGTATCACATAATGGTGCAATAAAGTCTTTAGTTGAAAGGATTTCAAATCGTTCAGTTGACTTGCAGAAGATACATAAGGTAAATGATTTAGCAAGAAATATAAGTAGGGACAATATCTCGTTAGAGGAATTGAAAAAAAGTCTTCAAGAAATTGAGGAAGAAAAAAGATACTCTAATAAAACAACAATTTTATTTTCGGCAATAGGAGCTTTTGGATTTGTATTTTTATTTGGAGGATCTTTAAGAGATGCAATAGCTGCATTTTTTATTGGACTAGCAGTAAAATATGTATCTATTAAGTGTGATAATATAGGAATAAATTCATTTTTTAATACTAGTATATCAGCAGGTATTCTAGCATTATTAGCTATACTATCTATAAGAATAAATTTAGCAAATGATATGGACAAGGTTATTATAGGTTCAATAATGCTTTTAGTTCCAGGACTTGCAATTACTAATGCCATTAGAGATACAGTTGCTGGAGATTTAGTATCAGGCCTTGCAAGAGGAGCAGAAGCTTTCTTAACAGCTATTGCAGTTGCAGTTGGAACAGGTGTAGTTTTAAGCTTTTGGATAAGCGTCTTTGGAGGTATATAAATGATATTAGAAGTTTTATCTGCTTTTATAGCAGCCTTTGCTTTTGGAATAGTATTTAATATAAAAGGGAAAAATTTAATTTTTGCAGCTATATGTGGTGCTTTAGGATGGTTTGTTTATAAGCTATCATTAATTTTAGGTTATTCTGATATAACATCCTTATTTTTAGCTTCACTAGCATTAAGTATATATTCAGAAATATTTGCAAGAATTTTAAAGACTCCTGTGACTACCTTTGTAATTGCAGCTTTAATTCCTTTAGTTCCAGGAGGCGGAATGTATTATACAATGGTTGAAGCAATAACTGGTGATATTATGAAGTCTTTGGAAATAGGAATAAAGACTATAGCTTCAGCAGGAGCATTAGCACTAGGTATAATATTAGTTTCTACCATTACAAAAACATTATTGAGAAATAAGAGTTTTGATGTGAATAAAAATATTGTTAGTCACAAATAATATATTTGTAGTCACAAGTTATTTATTTTTATTTGACTATGACTATGGGGCACTGCAGGACGAAATGCAGTGCCTTTTGACATTTTAAGAATTAGTACATATAATATTTATGATTTAGATATTTTAGGAGGAAGTAATTTTGGCAAAAGAAAAGGATTTAAAAAATGCTTTTGAAAAAACTATGAAAAAGCATAAGGGTAATAAGAAGGCTCAGTTAATAACTATTATTGTATTTATGATTATTGCAATATTTTCAGCTTTTTTTGGTAAGGATATTGTAGATAATAATCTAGGAAAAACTAATGGAAATATAGAAATCTCTTATTTAGATGTTGGACAAGGTGATGCAGCATATATAAGAGTTAATGACATTGATATACTTATAGATGCAGGACCAAAAAGTGATTCTGATAAGCTAATGAAGCAATTAGAAGAAAAAAATATAGATGACTTTGAAATAGTTATAGCAACCCATCCTCATGAAGATCATATTGGAGGAATGACAAAAGTATTTGAAAAGTATGATGTAAAAAGCTTTTATATGCCTAAGGTTACTAATACAACTAAGACCTTTGAGAATATGATGAAGGCAGTAAGCAATGAAGGACTGAAGGTAAATGTAATAAAAGAAGGAACAAGCATTGATTTAGGAGAAGGTGCTAAATTTAAAGCTTACTCACCAACTAAGGATACTTATGATAACTTTAATGATTATTCACCTATCATGAAATTAACTTATGGAAATAAATCATTTATTTTTACAGGTGATGCAGAAAAAAGTGTGGAAGCAGAAGTTGTAAAAAAATACTCTAACGAATTAAAGGCAGATGTTATTAAGTTTGGGCATCATGGATCTAGTACATCTTCTACAAAGGAATTTATAGAAGCAATTTCACCACAGTATGGAATAATTAGCTGTGGAGTTGATAATTCATATGGACATCCACACAGAGAAACTTTAGATATAATTGAAAAGATGGGAATTGAAGCATATAGAACTGATAAGCAAGGACAAATTACAATCACATCTGATGGAGATACTATAAATATTAAAACTGAAAAATAATAGATTATATTTATAAATGAAAATAGTTAGGAAGATAATTATGATGATTATCTTCCTTTTAATATTTATATAGTAGGATACTGAGGAAAGTTTACCCATTTTTAATATTTTATAGGTTAATATGTATATATGTATATGATATAATTAACTTATTTACTGATTAATTATGAGAGGAATAATAATGAATACTGTTAAGCTAAGGGATAATTTAGAATTCTAAAAACAGCAATAAAAGAAGAAACTCCTTAGGGAGTTTCTGAAATAAATATATTTTTAGTAATTTGGAACAAATTACATCATTAATTCTACATTCTACATTTTACATTCTAAATTTGTAGCCACAATGTGTATTAAGTTCTAAAATCAAATTTATGTAAGCAACGTTTGCAAGTTACCACTATTTTTCCTTTTTTTCTTGGTAATCTTAATTTTTGACCACATTTTGGACAACTTGTTATTTTATAATTTTTCTTTTCATTAAATTTATTTTTAATTACTTGATATAAGTAAGAAAAACTAGTAAAATCAATTGGTTGACTATTGTATGGAATTCTTAAACCTAGCTTAGATAAAGGTTTATTAAGAAAGTTAATTAAGGAATTATTTTCAGCTCGTCTTTTATTAAGATTTCTTGAAAATATTCTTAATAAGGATATTATTACTAAAGCCAAGCCTATAAAGCTTGTATATCTTGAAAGATTAAAAAGTGAAGCTACTAGTAATAAAATTAGTGATAATAAGTCAATACCATATATGCCTTGTAAAAATTTCATGTTAACACCTCTATATATTATGATAAATATATTATAGTACAAAGAAATACTGCTATCAATTAAGATATTTTCATTTTTTATAAATAAAGTAATTTAAATGTGGGAGGAATTTTATGTGGTTTTTAACTTGGATTATATTTTTTAGTATTTATAGTTTTTTAGGTTGGGTTTGTGAAGTAATGTATTGCTCTATTCCTGTAAAAAAGTTTATAAATAGAGGCTTTTTAAAAGGACCAGTTTGTCCAGTATACGGTTTTGGAGCAGTATTTGTAATTTTAATAATGAATTGGTTAAATATTAATGAGCCTATTCTAATATTTATATTTGGTGGAGTTATTGCATCAATAATAGAATTCTTAGCAGATATTTTACTAGAATATGTGTTTCATACAAGGCTTTGGAATTATTCTAATAGAAAATTTAATATAAAAGGAAGAGTATGTTTATTTAATTCAAGCTTATTCGCAACCTTATCTCTTGTATTAATGGAAATTGTACATCCGTTTATTTCCTTTTTGATAAGTGGATTTTCGAATATTACTATTATAATAACAGCATCTATCATTATATTAATATTTATAGTAGATATTTCAGTAAGTGTTAGTGAAATAATTAATTTAAATATTACTTTAAGGAATATGAATATTTTAGAACAGGTTAAGAAAGAATTTAATAAGAAAGAATTCAAGTTTAAGAGACTTAAAAGACTTATTAATGCCTTCCCAGAGTTAGAACATAAAAGGTATAGGGAAGAATTTAATAGGCTAAAAGTATTAATTAAGGAATCTATAGATAATAATATTAAATTTTAATTGGAGGTAAATATGTATATAGCTTTTGGAAGAAAAGTAGTTGATACTGAAGAAATAAAAAATGAAATAGAAAAAGGCTCTGAATTTAAGGTATTAAAGGATATGAGTAAAGGAACTAAAAGAGAAGATACCTTTGCATATAACTTAAGTATTTCAATTGATATTTTAAATGAAATAATTAGTGATGATTATGATATAAATGACTTAAGTGAAGATGAGTTGTTTGATGAGTATATGAGCTTAAGTGAAGAATTAGCTACAGATATGGAAGAATTATTGCCAGAGGATTCTATTATAGATGTAAAGGCATATAAATGGGATTTATCTGATAATGATATAAGGGTAATAATAGCAGGTGTTAATGAAGAAGTAGGAGAAGGAAAACTAAAGGATGTAATGAGAAGGTTAATAACTCAGCTAGAGTAAATATTAAAAGAGCTGCTTATGCAGCTCTTTTTTGATGTTAGCAGAGACCGCCACCACCACTACCCATACCGCCACCACCACACATATTCATGTTATTTGGAGGAGGGTTTTGGCTGTTATTTGGAGTTGGATTTTGATTATTATTTTGCTTATAATAGTTAATTATATCACTTGATCTATTTCGTATTGTTTTTAAAGTAGTAGAATATTCATCATTTGAAGGATCAAGTTCAGTAGATTTTAATATGTGCTGAACTCCAATATCAAACCAACCCTTTTTGAAATAGACAAATCCCATTAAATAATTCCATTCTGCAGAATTTTTTAAATCTAATAGATTCAATTTACTTTCAGCAATAGAAATATTGTTATTATCAATATAGGATCGTATTTCTTTATACAAATTACCATTAACTAAAACATCATAAGCCATATTAGCGTCATTAATAACACCTTGTGCTAAGGGACGAGAATCTATTGTTGAATTTCCTAATGCATATTCTTCTAATATGTTTTTATAAGCTTTTTTAATTTCATCTTTAGAAGCATTTGGAGAAACTCCTAAAACCTTGTATGGATCCAAATTCAGTTCACATCCTTTATATATTATTTTATTTTATATTTATCTTATATTACTTAATATATTGGAAGAATAAGAATAATATGATAAATTAATTCTATAAAAGAAAAAGGAGAAAACTTATGACAAGATTTAAGAAAATATATATAGAAACAACAAACATATGCAATTTAAGTTGCAACTTTTGTCCCAAAACTAGTAGAGAGTTAGGATTTATGGACACAGAATCATTTAAAGAAATTATTAATAAAGTTAAAGAGTATACAAATCATATTTATTTACATTTAATGGGAGAACCATTTTTAAACAAGAATTTAGGTAGTTTTCTTCAGATTGCTAAGGAAGCAAATATAAATGTTAATATAACTAGTAATGGAACACTAATAAATAATGTGAAGGATATACTAATTAGTTCTGGAGCAGTTAGGCAAATAAATATTTCTCTTCACAGCTTTGAAGCAAATCAAAATAGCATTAATTTTTATGATTATTTAAATAATATTTTGCAATTTATTGAAGAGGCAAATGAAAAAACTGAAATTATATGCTCTCTTAGATTATGGAACATAGATACGGAAGAATTAAAAGCAAATAATAATTTGAATTTAGAGATATTGAAATTAATAGAAGATAAACTAAAAATTAAATTTTCAATAAAAGAAGCACTATTAGATAAAAGAGGGATTAAACTAAAGGAAAGAGTTTATTTAAATATGGCAGAAAAGTTTAGTTGGCCAGATTCTACTATTTCACTAATTAGCGAAGAAGTATTTTGCCATGGGTTAAGAGATCAAATAGGAATTTTATTAGATGGGACAGTAGTTCCTTGCTGTTTAGATAGTGAAGGGAAAATACCTTTAGGCAATATATTTAGAGAGGAATTAGAAGATATTATTAATTCAAAAAGAGCAGTAGATATATATAATGGATTTTCACAAAGAAAAGCAGTAGAAGAGCTTTGCAAAAGATGTGGTTATGCAAAAAGAAAATTTAAATAGGAGGGAGATATTTGAAATATATATATAATTTAGCCTTTAAGATGTCTGTATCTGCCACTATAGCTTTAGTTATAGCAAATGCATTAAATTTACAGTTCTCAACTGTTGCTGCTGTTATAGCTATTCTAAGTATTCAAGATACTAGGAAAAAAGCATTAATTGTAGGCAAAAACAGAATTATAGCTTGTACAGTAGCAATTTTTTTATCAGTTTTGATATATAAATATATTGGTCAAAATCCTATAACATTTGCTTTGTTTCTTTTTATATTTATTCCTTTTACTTCAAAATTTAATATATCTGAAGGTATGGTGCCAGCTGTAGTATTGTCTACCCATATATTAGTAACTGATGAAATATCTTTATATTTAATAGTAAATGAACTCTTAATAATGATAATAGGAGTTGGAATAGCATCAATTGCAAATTTATACATGCCTTCATTAAATCATGAATTCGAGAAGGATAAGGAGTATATAGAAAAAAGCTATAAGGTTATATTAGCAAAAATGTCTAAATCTTTATTAACTTATACAGTGGATAGAGATGAAGAAATTATTATTAGGGATATAGAAAATAGACTAAACGAAAGTTTAGAAAGAGCTTATAAGATTTATAACAATAATTTTTCAGAAGCTAATTACTATTATGTTGATTATATGAATATGAGAAAAAATCAGTTTGAGATTATAAAAAAGTTAAGATCACATTTTAAAAGATTTTATATGTCTTTTGAACAAACTCATATGATATCAAAGTTTACAAAAAATGTTGCTGATCAAATTAAAGATAGAAATGATTGTAAGGAACTTTTAGAAGAATTAAAATTATTAAAATTAGGATTTAAGGAAATGGCATTACCTAAAACTAGAGAAGAATTTGAAAATAGAGCTCAATTATTGCAATTTTTAAATGATATGGAAGACTTATTAATAATGAAAAGGAATTTTATACTCAGATATAATTTAGAGGAAAATAAGAAATAATGATAATTTACAAATTTACATTTAAGTAAAAATTAGGTAAAATTATATGGGGTGATAAAATGGACAATAATATTGTATTAGAATTAATTGATTTAAGGAAAAGCTTTGGAGAAAAAGACGTTTTAAAGGGTATTAACTTAAAGGTTAGCAAGGGTAGTATTATAGGATATATAGGACCTAATGGGGCTGGGAAAAGTACAACTGTGAAATTAATACTTGGGTTACTTAAAGGTTATTCAGGAGAAATAAAGGTTTTTGGAGAAGAAATATCAAAGGGAAATGAAAGTTATAAGAAAAGAATAGGATATGTACCAGAAGTTCCAGAAATATATGATAGTTTAACGGGAAAAGAGTATTTAACCTTTATTGGACAACTTTATGGAATTGAATATAATAAGGCTGACGAAAAAGCAAGAAAATTAATGGAGATCTTAGGAATATTAGATTCTTATGGGAAAAGGATATCTTCCTATTCTAAGGGGATGAAACAAAAGCTTATTCTTATATCTAGTTTAATTCACAATCCAGAAGTTTTATTTTTAGATGAACCATTAAGTGGATTAGATGCTAATAGTGTAATGATTATAAAAGAAATATTAGCTTATCTTGCTAAGGAAGGGAAAACTATATTTTATTCATCTCATATAATGGAGATAGTAGAAAAGATAAGCGATAGAATTATTTTAATAAATAATGGTGAAATTGTTGCTGATGGGAATTTTGAGGAATTAAAAAGCAGTTATAAGGAAAGTTCCCTTGAAAATATATTTAATGAGGTTACAGGATTTCATGAGTATAAAGAACTTGCTGAAAGTTTTATTTCAGTAGTTAAAGAGGTATAGTCATGAAGGAGTTTAAAGTCTTAAAAATTATAGACAAGCTATCAGGACTATATAAAAAGGCTGGCGTAAATTATGATGCCTTTAGATTGATATTAAATGCAAAGTTAACTATGGATGGGAGAAGAAAAGCAACAGTTTTTAATGATTCTAGAAAGAATAAAGAGGACTCTAATCAGTTTTACAAAGCTTTAATAATGTATGCATTTTTTGGAATATTTATAGGTCTTATGTTAATATTTAATATTAATAAAATGTATATAATGTCAATTTATTTTTCAGCAATTATGTTTATGGTATTAACTATTTTTATTTCAGATTTTTCATATGTAATATTAGATGTAAGAGATAAAAATATATTGTTTACTAAAGGTGTTGATAATAAGACTATCAATGCTGCTAAAATAACTCATGTATTTATTTATATGACTTATTTAACATTAGCTCTAGTTGGTGTCTCTTTTATAGTATCCTTTAAATATGGAGGATTATATTCCTTAGTTTTTTTATTAGAAATTATATTGATAGACATATTTATGATAATAATAACTGCATTAGTATATCTTTTTGTATTAAAGTTTTTTGATGGTGAAAAGCTTAAGGATATGATTAATTATGTGCAAATAATTTTAAGTATATCAATGGTAGTACTTTATCAAATAGTTCCTAGACTTTTTGGAGCCATAGATATAGTTAATATTACTTATAAGGAAAAACTTTGGCATTTATTAATACCGCCTATGTGGTTTTCTGCTCCTCTATCTATTATTTCAGGTGAGGGGGTTACCTTAATAAAGGTAATAATGTGTGTTTTATCCATAGCTGTTCCAGTAATATCTATAATTATTTATATAAGATTAATACCAGCTTTTGAGAATAATCTTCAAAAGTTAAATAATAATGAAGATAAAATAAAGGAAAAGCATAAGCTTTTAATAAAAATTAATAATTTACTTTGTAAAGATAATACAGAAAGAGCTTTCTTTAATTTTTCTCTTGGTATTATGAATTCAGAAAGAGAATTTAAACTTAAGATTTATCCTAATTTAGCATTAGGAATAGTTCTACCTTTAATTTTTCTTTTCACAGCAGCAGATAGAAATAGTGTAGGTGGAATGTTTGAAAATTTAAGAAACTCAAGATTTTACTTATCTATATACGCTTTTGCATTAGTTATTCCCAATATTTTAGTAATGCTTAGATATTCAGAAAAATACCTAGGGGCATGGATATATGAAGTTGCACCGATTATGAAGATTTCTAGTATATTTAAAGGGGTAATTAAGGCTGCTATATATAAGCTTATTCTTGGACCTTATATTATTTTATCAATAGTATTTATTTTAATATATGGACCTAAGGTAATTATACATTTAATTATTGCCTTCTTAGGCTTGATAATATTAGTTATAAGTAATTTTAGTGTTTTAAAAAAGGTCTTTCCATTTTCAGAAAAGTTTGAAGCCACAAGTGGTGGTGAAGGTTTAGTAACATTATTAGTATCATTGGTATGTACATTGATATTATTTGTAATTCACCTTGTAATTAGCAGATATCTTTTGCTAAATTATATATACCTAATTTTATTGATAACTATAGATTTATTGCTATGGAATTTTGCCTTTAATATTTCTAAGACTAAATTAAAAAGTTAAATGTAATATGTAAGTTTAAGTATTGTGTGAAATATAATAGTTATAGTTTTATAAAAAGACTAAAATTAATATTATATTTCACACTTTTTATTTTTAGTATATAATAGATGTCAAAGAATATAGATAAATTAAGGAGATACATATGTCAAAGGTTATAGTTATTGGAGCTGGTCCAGCAGGAATTATGGCTGCCCTTTCAGCTTCAAAAAATAATGAGGTTATTTTAATAGAAAGAAATAATGAAATTGGTAAGAAGTTAAAGCTTACTGGTGGTGGAAGATGTAATATTACAAATAATAGAGATATAGAAGAATTTTTTGATAAGATTGTTACTAATAAGAAATTTTTATATAGTGCCCTTTATACATTTACTAACAGAGATCTTTTAGAGTACTTTTCAAGCAAGGGATTAGAATATAAGGTTGAGTATGACCAAAAGGTATTTACCAAAAGTGATAAAGCAGATGAAGTAATTGAGATTTTCAAAAGAGATCTTATGAAAAATGATGTAAGAATTTATTATAATACTAAAGTTAAAGACTTAATAATTAATGATAATACTATTAAAGGAATAGTAACTGAAGAAGGAAAAGAAGTATTAGCTGATAAGGTAATAATTACAACAGGTGGAAAGAGCCATCCTACAACAGGTTCTGATGGAAGTATGTTTGAAATACTTCAAAATCATGGCCATACTATTAATAACTTTTATCCAGCTTTAATACCTTTAGTAACTAAAGATGGATTTGTTAAAAATCTGCAAGGAGTAGCAATGAAAGAAGTAGTAATAAGCACTACTATTAAAAAGAAGAAAATTCAAAGACAAGGAGATATGATATTTACACACTTTGGAATATCAGGACCAGGAGTACTTAAGTTTTCTTCTTATATAAATAAGTTATTAAAGGATGGAGAAGTTAACATAAAAATTGACTTTTTACCTGATATATCTAAAGATGAATTATCAAAAATAATAAGAGGTAGTAATAAAAGTATATTAAATAATTTAAAAGAGTATTTACCACAAAATTTTATTAAAGAAATACTAAATATATTAAACTTAACTGAAGTTAAAGTAGCAGAATTGAAAAAAGAAGATGAACTGAAATTAATAGAATATATAAAGGAAATGGGTTTAACAGTAGAGGATACTATTACTATAAAAGCTGCTATGGTAACTAGTGGAGGAGTTAGTGTAAAAGAAATAAATTCTTCTACTATGGAATCTAAAAAAATTAAAAATTTATTTTTTGCAGGAGAAGTAATAGATATAGATGCAGAAACTGGTGGATTTAATTTACAAATGGCATTTTCTACTGGTTATTTAGCTGGGATGTTAGGAAATTAAATTAAAAAAAGATAATTTGCACAACGCAAATTATCTTTTTTTAATTTAATTATTAGGAAGTGGTTGATAGGTACTTCTATCTAGGTATTTATTAACTACTAACTCACCATTTGAATTATATCCATATAAATATGCATCTGCACTTAGTGGTCCTAAAGGTACAGATACTGGTTCATAAGTAATACCATTCATAACAGTATCATTAGACCAAAATTCTATAGTTAAGTTTCCATTACTAGCATAAGAATTTATTACTATAGGAAAATCGAAATCATTGACAAATTTTAAATCTATAAGATTATCGGCTAAAGTAGCATCTAATCCTATAGGAACATAAGAAACCTTCATCATATGATTAAGTCTTTCAGTAGGTACTATGCCTGCTCTTAACATAGTATTATATAGAGTTGAAGCAACTTGACAAACTCCACCACCTACTCCAGGAACTACTTCACCACCAACATAAGTGTTGGCTTCAACAAATCCATTTGCTATAGTTGTTGGACCAATAGCCTTTTCAGTAGAGAAGGTTTCACCTGGCATAACTATACTATTATCAATATTTCTTGCTGCTATTTGAAGATTTGTCCCACTTGGACCGGACGAATAATGAGTTGTGAAAGAAGAAATTTTATTATTAACTGTTGCTAAATCACTAGCTTTAATAGATGCTTCCACCACATCTACATTTCCAGTAACCTCTATAATATTAGGAGCTTTCATATCTTTAATTTGATTCTTAATTGTATCAAGTAGTTGTGATGAATTTAATTTAAGTCCAGTTGTATCATTAGTAATACTAATTCCTCCAGAAATGTTAATAGAGGCATTAGTAGGAGAAACATCTATTGCACTTGATATATTAGATACAAAATTAGTTAATTTTTCTTCGTTAAATAAAACTTCGAATTCATATTCTCTATTAGTAGGCTTTTTGATTAAGTTAATTTTATTAAAGAAACTTTCATTTTTACCAAAACTTAAGATTTCTTCTTCTAATTCATTATAGTTTATGTTAGCCTCTAAATCTTTATAAGAAATATTGAACTTTTGATCATTTGCTGTAACAGATACTTCTTTATTACTTATATCATTTACTAAAGAAACAAGAGTATTATGTAAATCTTCAGTATTTAATCCAGATAAATCTTTACTTAGTATATAAGCTCCTGGATAAACTTTATCACTATAACTATCAATTAATTTAATATTCCTAAATAACCAATAACCTATACCAATAAGTAAGATTAAAAATGATACAAGTGTAATCTTAAAACCCTTTGATTTGAAAATTGTACTTTTCTTATCTTCTACCACTTCCTTTGGTGTTTTTGTGTTAAGACTATTATTTTCCATAAGTACCAACTTTCCTTTAAGGTATTGTATTATATATACATATATATATAGTTTAACTCCAAAGAATAATTATTTCAACAAAAAATGGGAAAAATTTCAATATATTTTTAAAAAATATACACAAAAATGTATAAAATAAATATATATTTATTTACAAAAACTTTCAAAATGTTTACAATAATAGAATATATTATTTTTACATAAGTTGGGGGTAATTATGAGGAATAAATTTAAGAATAATAAAAATAAATCGAAAAATATCGGAAGAAAAATATTTACTACTACTGTTACAATAACTGTTATAGCTATTATTATATTACTATCCATAAATATTTTAATGTTTAGGAATATATTGAATTCTATAGAAAAAGATATATTGATAATGGGGAAAAATGTAAAGGGATCTATATCAACTGCTGATATAGAAGAGGTATTAAAAAATAAAACTACTGGAAGTTATGATTATAAAAAATTAAAAAGTGATTTATTAAATGGAAAAAGCAATGAAGATGTTAGCTATTCTGCAATATTAATAAAAGATAGTAATGGAGAAGGGGAGATATTAATTGATACCCAAAACAATCTCCTTAGTTTTGGAAAAAAAATTAAGTTAACTAATGAAATAAATGAAGCATTTAATGGTGAAGTTGTTTCACATAAGGTAACAGAGAAGAATAAGACAAGTATTAATGCATATTATCCAATAAAGTCTTCTGATGGGACAATAAAGGCAATATTAGAAATAGACAGTGATGTTACAGATATTATTAATATAAAAAATACAATCTTACTTCAGCTTGGAATATTATCTATTTTCTTAATTGTAATATATACTATTATGTCTTTATTGCTTTCAAAATCAATTAATAAAAAGGTTAAAAAAATTATAAATAGCTTAGTAAACATTTCAAATGGAGATTTAACTAATAAAATTATTATTGAGAGTAGTGATGAATTTAATTTAATTGCAAGTTATATAAATAACTTACAAGATAAAATATCTATAATGATAAATGAAATAATGATTTCTTCTGAGAAAGAAATTAGCAACATAGATATTTTATCTAATTCAAGTAGGGAAATGGCAGCCTCATCAGAAGAAGTTACTGCAACAATACAAGAAATAGATTCTAATATCTTTATTCAAAATGAAGATACAAAGAAAATTAATAGTTTATTAAATGGGTTTGGAAAGTTAATTGAAGAAATTAAATCATCAATAACAGAAATAAATAGTTTATTAGTATCAATTAATAAACAGCTAGATACAAATAATAAGTCATTAATAGAATTGCAAGTATCTAAGAGCGATATACAAGAATCTTCTCTTAATATGAATGAAAAGCTTGAAGGATTACATAATTCACTTGAGAAAATAAAGAACATAACCACATTTATAGATTCAATAGCAGATCAAACTAATCTTTTAGCCCTAAATGCAGCAATAGAAGCAGCTAGAGTTGGAGAAAGTGGCAAAGGCTTTGCTGTAGTAGCAAATGAGATAAGAAAGCTAGCAGAAGAAGTTAAAACTTCATCTTTAGATATAAATAAACTTTTAGGAACTGTAATATCTGAAGGGAATGATGCTAAAGATTTATCCTTTATAGTTAATAGTAAGTTATCTAATCAATTTGAAGTTATTGATAACTCTATTATATCCTTTAAAGAAATAGTAAATAGGATAGTAGAATTATTTCCTAAAATAGTTAATGTTAATAATGAAATGGATAATGTGCTAGAAGAAAAGGAAATTATTTTTAACTCTGTTGAAAAGGCTAGTGATTTATTAGATGAAATATCTCGTTCATCTGAAGAAATTAAGAATTTTTCAGAAGAATTAAGTGTAATGGCTCAAGGAATCGCTGAAGTTGGTGAAGAATTAAGTAATAATACAAATTCAATGAATGTGGAAATTAAAAAGTTTACAGTAAACTAAAATAATTTAAGCATAAAAGTATATTGAGAATAATGTACTTTTATGCTTTTTTATTAAAAAATAAAAATATAAATCCCCACATTAATAGAAATATTAGCTTATATTAATGAGTTGAGGATAATTCTATAAAAGAATAAGATATAAATAAGAGATTATATGTTAAAGGAGTGATATTATGGAAGCGGAAAACAAAATGCTTAAATTTTCAGCTTGTGGTGGATTGTTCTTCGCTGTACTAGGCATTGCTTGGGGATGAGCGATAAAATCTGAAATGATTCAATTTGATGGATTATACTCATTAATAAGTTTAGGACTAGCCCTATTTGCAATTATAGCTACTAATTTTATTAATAAAAAGGATATTAAAAAATATCCTTTTGGAAAGTGCAACCTAGAGCCAATAATAGTAATACTTAAGTCAGTAGTACTATTAATAATGTGTTCAATAACTATGTTTTCAGCAATTAAGCAAGTTATGAATGGTGGAAATAATGTAGAAGAAGGATTTGCTTTAGGATATGCATTAATATCTTCTGTTGGATGTACATGGATATACTTTTATATGAGAAAGACATCAAAAAATCTTAATTCAGAAATAGTAAAGGTAGAAAGTAATCAATGGTTTATGGATGCTATGATAAGTGTTGGTGTTTTAATAGGCTTTTTACTTTCATTATTGCTTAAATATATTGGGTTATATAAGCTTTCAATATATGTGGATCCAGGAATGGTAATATTATCATCCTGCATATTTTTAAGAATGCCTATAACTTCTATTATTGCAGCATTTAAGGAACTTATTTACTCAAGTGCAAATGATGAAATAAATTATGACATATTACAGTTAGTAAAGGAAATAGAAAAAGAATATAATTTAGAGGAGTCAATAGCTAGAGTTGTAAAGATTGGAAGAGAGCTAAGAATTGAAATAGATTTTATTATTTCAAATGAATCTAAAATAAAATCAGTAGAAGATATGGATAAGGTTAGAGAAATTATTGATAAAAAAACAAATCATTTTGATTTAAAGAAGTGGTTAAGTATATCTTTTACTAAAAATAGAAAATGGGCAATTTAAATTTGTTAATAAAATGTACTTTATATTAAATGTTATAGAATATTTAATATAAAGTACATTTTTATTATATAATAATAATTTTACTATTATAGAAAAATATGATACTTTTATAAATATTAGTATTTTTTTAATAAAATGTAATGGAGGAGCTATGAAACAAACAAAATATTCCGATAATAATATTAAAGAGATTGTTAATGATGTAATTGAAGAAATTAATTTAGGTAAAAGTAAAATTTTTAATATTTCAGATAGAATGAGAGATGAACTTGAGGTAAAAAAATCTGAATTAAGAGATGTAAAAACTAAGCTCTATAAGGTAATAGAAGAAGTGGATAATTTAGAAAAGTTAGATAAATATATGAGAATGAAATTGGTAGAAGAGTCTAAAAATATTATTAACTCTACTCAAGATGGATTTGGAAGTATTTATGAAGAAGCTCTAAATGTAAGAGCAAAATATTTTACAAAACAAAGGGAAGAAAAAGAGTTAATTGAAAGACGAGATTCATTAGAAAGATCATTAAAAGGATATTATTCAAGCATAGAAGAAGCTGAAGGTGCAGTAAATCAAATTAATATTGCATTAGGTTATCTTGAAGGAAATATTCTAGATGGATTAAAAGAAGATGATGATAATTCTAAAATGATAAATGGAATAAAACTATTAGAAAATCAAGAAATAGAAAGAAAAAGAATAGCCAGAGAAATTCATGATGGACCTGCTCAGTATATAGCAAATGCTATGATGAGATTAGATTTCTGTAAGGTAGTAGTAAAAAAGGATTTAGAGAAGGGAATAAAAGAATTAGAGGATGTTAAAGGTAATGTAAAAATGGCTTTAAAGGAGGTAAGGGAAATAATTTATGATTTAAGACCATTATCTTTAGAAGAAAGGGGGCTAACTGAAGCAATTAAAGAAATGATAAATATAGTATCTATTGAAAACAATATTGAAATTAACTCTTTTATTGAAGAATTTCAGGTGGAAGTTGATAAAATAATACAAATAGCAGCATATAGAATAATTCAAGAAATATTAAATAATATTAAAAAGCATTCTGCAGCTAAAATAGTAGATTTAAGAGTTAATTATTTAAAGGAATACATATCTATATTTGTACAAGATAATGGTGTAGGATTTAATGTCAAAGAAACTCTCTTAAATACTAAAAGAAAAGGGAATTGTTATGGATTATTAGGAATATATGAAAGAGTTACATCCTTAGGAGGAAGAATAGAAATAAAATCTTCACCTAATGAGGGAACTGCATATAAAATAAAACTTCCAATTAATAGAAAGGTAAAAAAGGATGAGTAAGAGTAAGATTAATGTTATTGTAGTAGATGATCATGATTTGATAAGGGAAGGGCTTAATAGAATAATTAGCTTTGAAGATGATTTGGTAATCATTGGACAATATAGTAATGGTGAAGAGCTAATTAAGAATATCAAGAATAGTGTTCCAGATGTAGTATTATTAGATATAAATATGCCATTAAAAAATGGATTAGATACTTTAAGGGTTTTAAAAAAACTATATAAAGATATAAAAGTAGTAATGTTAACAGTGGAAAATGATAAGAATACTATTATGGAAGCAGTAGATATTGGTGCTGATGCCTATATATTAAAAGAATCTGCTGGTATAGAAGTAGTTACAGCTATAAGAACAGTTTATTTAGGAGACAAGTACATAGATAAAGCCTTAATAAAAGTTATGTTTACTGATTTTAAGTATGGAGGCTCTTCAACCAATAAGAGGAATGAAGTCCTAAATTTATTAACAGATAGAGAATTAAGTATATTATTTGAAATATCAAGGGGATTAAAAAATAAAGAAATAGCAGATAAACTGTTTTTATCTGAAAAAACTA
Organism: uncultured Clostridium sp.; assembly: GCA_934746015.1. Lineage (GTDB taxonomy): Bacteria > Bacillota > Clostridia > Clostridiales > Clostridiaceae > Clostridium. The sequence goes on along the minus strand of CAKVEW010000042.1, from coordinate 1,352 downwards.
TAAAAAACTACATAACTAGTATGTTTAAAAAAATTGGTGTTGAAGATAGGGTGCAAGCTACTATATATGCAATAAGGAACAATATAGATGACTTTTATAAGAATAAGATTAAGTAAAAAGGTTATATAAACATTATGACATAATAATATCTAGTATCAAAAAGAAATATAGTAAAAAATGGTAAATCAGTAAATAAAGCGAGTAAATTAATGAATATTATTAATAAAAACTAAAGAAAAATTACGCATTAGCATAAAATTGCATATAAAATAAACAAATTATCATAAAGGGATAGATAATTTATTAACAAAGTTGTTGAAAAATGTACAAATAAGTTATACAATTACTGTGATTTTAATTGTTAGGGGGAGATTATATGCAATCAAAAAAAATAATTGCAATTTGCTTATTATCAACAGCTTTACTAGTTGGGTGTGGAAGCAAAGATAAAAAGGACACAAGCACTAATGGCTCAAATGTTGAACAAAGCCAAAAATTCACTGGCACAAAAACTTATGAAAAGCTTTATGATGAAAGTGGCAAAAAAGGGGATGTCATTATAGCAAATGTTGAGTTTAAAGATGGTGAAGCTGTAAATGTTTCCGTAGATGTTCGTCAAGAAAATGGAACAATGAAAAAGGAAGAAGCTAAAAAAGGTAATTATGTAATGAAGGAAGGCGAAGCTAAAAACTGGGGAGAACAAATGGAGTTATTAGAAGCTTTCTTAAACGAAAATAAAGTTGATGTATCTAAGGTGAAATTAACTAATGATGATGGAAATACAGATGCAGTATCAGGAGTTTCAATTAAAGTTGGAGCTTATGTAAAAGCTATACAAGATGTTATAGATGCAGCTAAATCAGGAAAAGATTTAGAAACTGGATTTACTGGAGCAAAAATAGTTGAAAGTCCTTATGATCCAACTGGAGCGAAGAAAGATATGGTAGTTACTAAAGTTGTATTTAATCATGGAAAAGCAATTGCAGTAAATATAGATGTTAAGCAAGAAGATGGATCTATGAAGAGAAAAGCATCTGAAGAAGGTAAATATGTAATGAAGGAAGGCGAAGCTAAACACTGGCATGAACAAATAGATTTATTACAAAAGTTCATAGTTGATAATAACTTCGATCTTTCAAAAGTAAAATTAATTAATGATGATGGAAATACAGATGCAGTATCAGGAGTATCAATTAAAGTTGGAACTTATGTAAAAGCTGTGCAAGATGTTATAGATTCAGTTAAATAAAAAAGTTAGCTACCTATTTTTAGGTAGCTCAGACTGTAGACAAAAAGGATATTTTCAAAAATGAAAATATCCTTTTTGTTAATTTTGTAGTTAAATCACTTGA
>CAKVEW010000041.1 GCA_934746015.1 uncultured Clostridium sp. | reverse complement strand
GAACTGAAGTACTTATTCAAAAAGCAATGGATAATTTAATGAAAGGTAGAACAAGTTTTATAATTGCTCATAGATTATCAACTATAAGAGATGCTGATTTAATTTTAGTTATGAATGAAGGAGATATAGTTGAGCAAGGAACTCATACTGAATTATTAAATAAAAATGGCTTCTATGCATCATTATATAATAGTCAATTTGATAATTCACAAGTTTCGTAAGAACAAATTAATGGTGGTTAAGTTATAAAATACTTAGCCATCTTTTTTTATTTATGTGTAGTAAAATTTAGTAAAATTATTAGTAAAACTTAGTAAAATTAATTGATAATGTTTTCTTTGTATGATAGACTTAAAATATAAATAAATTAAATAAAGTTTGGGAGAAATATTATGAGAGATGAAATTAAAAAAACCTTTATTGAGATCTTTGGAGAAAATGGTAATGAAAGATATTTCTTTTCACCGGGGAGAGTTAATTTAATAGGGGAGCATACTGATTACAATGGTGGGAATGTATTTCCATGCGCTCTAAGCTTTGGAACTTACGGAGCAATAAGATTAAGAGAAGATGAAAAAGTAAGGATGTATTCTAGTAATTTCGAGAATATAGGAATTATAGAATTTTCTTTAGAGGATTTAAAATACGAAAAGTTACATGATTGGGGTAATTATCCTAAGGGTGTAATTGATAGGATGAAAAAACATGGATATAATATTAATAAAGGTTTTGAAATGGTTGTATATGGTAATATACCAAATGCTTCAGGCTTATCATCCTCTGCATCATTAGAACTTTTAATTGCAGTTATGATGAATAGTATATTTAATTTTAATATCAATAGAATAGATTTAGTTAAATTATCTCAAGAAGCTGAAAATAAGTTTGTAGGAGTTAATTGTGGCATTATGGATCAATTTGCTATTGGCATGGGAAAGGAAAATAATGCTATACTATTAGACTGTAATACTTTAAAATATAGTTATTGCCCAATAGATTTAAAAGATGAAATACTAGTTATTGCTAATACAAATAAAAGAAGGGGCTTAGCAGATTCTAAGTATAACCAGCGTAGAAGTGAATGTGAAAAAGCCTTAGAAGAATTAAAAGTAAAACTAAATATTAATTCTTTAGGAGAACTTACTATAGATGAATTTGAGAAAAATAAGTATTTAATTAAGGATGATATTAGAAGAAAAAGAGCAAAACATGCAGTTTACGAAAATCAAAGAACTTTAATGGCAAAAGCTGCTTTAGAATCAAAGGATTTAATTGCTTTTGGTAAGTTTATGAATGCATCCCATATTTCTTTAAGAGATGATTATGAAGTTACAGGATTAGAGTTAGATACCTTAGTAGAACTTTCATGGAATCATAGTGGAGTTTTAGGGGCCAGAATGACTGGAGCTGGTTTCGGTGGATGTACAGTGGCATTAGTAAAGAAAGATAGTGTAGATGATTTTATAAAAACAATTGGACAAGGATATAAAAATAAAATAGGATATGAAGCTAGTTTCTATATTGCAGAAATAGGAAATGGAACTAGAGAAATTTAGGAGGTATTAATATGATTTTAGTATGTGGTGGAGCAGGTTATATTGGTAGCCATGCAGTTTATCAATTAATAGAAAAAGGAGAAGATGTAGTAGTTGTAGATAACTTAGAAACAGGACATAGGGAAGCAGTTAATCCAAAGGCTAAATTCTACAATGTTGATATAAGAAATGAATATGATTTAGATAAGGTATTTAAAGAGAATAATATAACAGAAGTAATTCATTTTGCAGCCAATTCTTTAGTGGGAGAAAGTATGACTAACCCATTAAAGTATTACAATAATAACGTTCATGGTACAGAGGTATTATTAAAAGTTATGGTTAGTAATAATGTTAAGAAAATAGTATTTTCATCAACAGCTGCAACTTATGGAGAAGCTACTAGAATGCCAATAGTTGAAACAGATAAGACAGAACCAACTAATGCATATGGTGAAACTAAGCTTGCTATGGAGAAGATGATGAAATGGGCTGATATAGCACATGGAGTTAAATATGTTTCATTAAGATATTTTAATGTAGCTGGAGCTCATGTTAGTGGAAGTATTGGAGAGGATCATAGTCCAGAAACTCATTTAATACCATTAATATTGCAAGTTCCCCTAGGAAAAAGAGACTTTATATCAATTTTTGGAGATGATTATGATACAGAAGATGGTACTTGTATTAGAGATTATATTCATGTAACTGATTTAGCTAATGCTCATATTTTAGCAATCGATTATTTAAGAAAAGGCAATGAAAGTGATATTTTTAACTTAGGTAATGGCAATGGATTTTCAGTAAAAGAAATGATAGAAGCTGCAAGAAAAGTAACAGGCCATGAAATACCTGCAAAAATTTGTGAAAGAAGAGCTGGAGACCCTGCTAGACTTATAGCATCTGCAGAGAAGGCAAGAAACACATTAAATTGGGAGCCTAAATATGATAATGTTGAAGATATAATAGCATCGGCTTGGAAATGGCATAAGAACAATCCTGTTGGCTTTAATAAGTAGGTGTGATATGGGGATTTATGGTGAAATCAAAAGATTAATCAAATATGGATTAAAAAATAATTTATTTACTGAAGATGATGAAATATATATTAGAAATTCTTTGTTAAATATTTTAAATTTAGATGATTATGAAGATGTGGAAGTGGAAGAAGAGAAATTAAAAACTCCAACAATTATATTGGAGAATATATTAAATTATGCTTTTGAAAATGGAATTTTAGAGTCCAATACTCCAATTTATAGAGATTTACTAGATACTAAAATTATGGGAGCATTAATGCCAAGGCCTTCAGAGATAATTAGAGTTTTTAATGAAAAATATAAAAGATCTAAAGAAGAAGCTACCTCTTATTTTTATAATATTAGTAAAGCTTGTGATTACGTTAGAACAGATAGAATTGCTCAAAATTTAGTATGGCAAAGTAAAACTGATTATGGAGATTTAGATATAACCATAAATTTATCAAAGCCAGAAAAAGATCCTAAAGCTATTGCAGCAGCTAAAAATATGCCTCCTTCAAAATATCCTAAATGTCTTTTGTGTAAGGAAAATGAAGGATATAGAGGTCGTATAAACCATCCTGCAAGGCAAAACCTTAGAGTTATTCCAGTAACTTTAAATAAGGGAAAGTGGTATTTACAGTATTCTCCATATGCGTATTATAATGAGCATTGTATTGTTTTCTCAGAAAACCATACTCCAATGAAGATTACTAATAAAACTTTTGATAGATTATTGGAATTTGTTGATATATTTCCACATTACTTTTTAGGATCAAATGCAGATTTACCTATTGTAGGTGGTTCAATATTAACTCATGATCATTATCAAGGTGGTAACTATGAATTTCCTATGAATAGGGCTTCAAATTATACAGAATTTATATTAAAAAACTATGAACATGTAGAATTTTCTATTGTAAAATGGCCTCTAAGTGTATTAAGATTAAAAGGTAGGAATAGATTGGAATTAAGTGAATTAGCTTACAAAATATTAAATCATTGGAGGAATTACAATGATACTAAAGTAAATATATATGCTTTTACTAATAATATTCCGCATAATACAATAACACCAATAGCAAGAAAAGAAAAAAATGATTATGTAATTGATTTAGTTCTTAGGAATAATAGAACTAATGAAGAATATCCAGATGGAATTTTTCATCCTCATAGTGAGCTTCATAATATAAAGAAAGAAAATATTGGATTAATAGAAGTTTTAGGACTTGCTGTTCTTCCTTCTAGATTAAAAGATGAAATTGAGATAATTAAATCATCTTTAACTACAAAAAAAGATGATATTTATAATTATGATAGTATGAAAATTCATTATGATTGGTATGAAGAAATAAAAATGAAGAATAAAGATATCACAACTGATAATGTGGATAATATTGTTAAAAATGAGATAGGAAATGTATTCACCAAAGTTCTTGAACATTGTGGAGTATTTAAATGGGATTATGAAGGAAAACAAGCCATTAAACGATATATTGATAGCTTACAATTGTCAATTGATTAATATTAAAGGTGAGGCATTTTATATGCCTCATCTTAATTTTGAATGGAGGTGATTATAGTGGCAACAATTAAGGACATTGCTAAGGAAGCTGGGGTTTCTATAACAACTGTATCTCGTATACTCAATTTTGACAAGAATCTCAATGTTTCAGAAGAAACAAGAAAAAAGGTTTTAGCTATAGCTGAAGAAATGAATTATGTAACTATTAAAGAGAGAAAAAATAAACTTAAGAATTATACAATTGGAATAGTTTGTTCTTTTAATGAAATGAAAGAGTTAAGCGATCCATATTTTTTATCAATCAGAATGGCAATAGAGAAAAAATGTTCAGAAGAAAATATAGGTTTTAAATCTATATATACTAGTAATTTGATAAAAGATAACACATATAATTATAAAGAATTAGATGGAATAATTGCTATTGGTATTTTCGAAAATGATGAAATAAATAGTCTTAAAGAATTATCACCTAATATTATTTTTATCGATTCTTCTCCAGAAGAATGGGAATTTGATTCTATAGTTGTAGATTTAAAATATGGTACTAAAAAAGCTCTAGACTATTTATATAGCTTAGGACATAAGAATATTGGATATATTGGTGCTAAAGTTATACCACATAACAGTGATAAGGAAATTGAATTAATAAATTATAGAGAAGCTACTTATAAAAAATTTATGATAGACATAAATAGTTATAGAGAAGAGTGGATTTTTAAAGGAAATTTTACTCCTGAAGATGGGTACAATTTAATGAAGAAAGCCCTTAAACTCCAAGAAATCCCATCAGCTTTTTTTATAGCTAGTGATCCGATGGCAATAGGAGCTTATAAGGCTATCCAAGAAGAGGGTTATAATATACCAAATGATATAAGTATAGTTGGCTTTGATGACATAGCTACTGCTCAATATTTATCACCTTCTTTAACTACAATTAAAATATTCACAGATTATATGGGAGAAGTTGCTTTAGATACTATTATGGAAAGAATAAAAGAGGAAAGACATATAAGTAAAAAAATAGTATTACCAGTGAAATTGATAATAAGAGATAGCTGCAAAGAAGTATAAATTAAAGGTGCTGTTAAAACAGCTCCTTTGTATAATTTAAATTTAGATGGAGGTATATAAAGTGGTATATAGATTAGGAATAGATGCAGGTTCAACTACAGTAAAATTAGTATTATTAAATGAAAACAATGAAATAATGTATAAAAGTTATACCAGACATCTTACAAAAGTAAGGGAAACTGTATTAAATGAACTTAATAAAATTAAGGACATAGTAAATAATAATAAAATTAAGGTTTCAATTACGGGATCTTCTGGCTATGGTTTAGCAATGGATTCTGAAGTTTCATTTGTTCAAGAGGTTTTTGCTACAACTATAGGGGTAAAAAAACTTTTTAATAATATTGATGTTGTTATAGAACTAGGTGGAGAAGATGCTAAAATAATATATTTAACAAATGGATTAGAAGAGAGAATGAACTCTAGCTGTGCAGGTGGAACAGGTGCATTTATTGATCAAATGGCAAGTTTAATGGGAATTAGTGTAGAGTACTTGGATAAGATTAGTTTTGATTATAAAAATATATATCCAATTGCATCTAGATGCGGAGTTTTTGCTAAATCAGATATTCAACCACTGCTAAATCAAGGGGCAAGTAAGTCGGATATAGCAGTAAGTATTTATGATGCTGTTGTAAATCAAACTATTGGTGGACTTGCACAAGGTAGAGAAATAAAAGGGAACATATTGTTTTTAGGAGGACCATTATATTTTTATAAAGGTCTTAGAAATATGTTTGTGAAAAAATTGAACTTAAAGGAAAATGAGGCAATAGTTCCAGAGGATGCAGAAGTTTTTGTTGCAAAAGGAGCAGCATTATTTGCTGGAAATGAAGAAAGAACTTACACATATCAAGAATTGATATCTAAGTTAAATAATGATAAACATATTATTAATATAGAAAAAACCATTAAGCCTTTATTTTCAAATAAAGATGAATATACAAATTTTTTAGATAGACATAATAAAGCTAAGGTTTTAATTAAAGATATAAATGAATATAAAGGTAATGCCTATTTAGGAATAGATGCTGGAAGTACTACTACAAAACTTGTATTAATTGATGATGACAGTAATATAATTTATGAATTTTATGCTCATAATGAAGGAAACCCAGTAAAGGTAATTAAGAGGCAGTTAGAATATATATATAATAATTTTGGAGATAAAATTATCATAAAAGGAAGTGCAGTTACTGGATATGGTGAAGAATTAATAAAGAAAGCTTTTGGTATTGATTATGGTATAGTAGAAACATTAGCTCACTATATTGCAGCAAGTAAGTTTAATCCTGATGTTGATTTTATTTTAGATATTGGTGGTCAAGATATTAAATGCTTTGAAATAGAGAATAATGCAATAAAAAGTATAATATTAAATGAAGCTTGTTCTTCAGGATGTGGGTCTTTTATTGAAACTTTTGCTAAGGCAATGGGATACGATGTTGAGAGTTTTTCTAAGTTAGGATTATTTGCAAAACATCCCGCAGATTTAGGATCAAGATGTACAGTTTTTATGAATTCTTCTGTTAAACAAGCACAAAGAGACGGTGCAACTATTGAAGATGTTTCAGCTGGATTATCAATTAGTGTTGTAAAAAATGCTTTATACAAAGTTATTAGAACAAAAAATATAGGGAAAAACGTAATAGTTCAAGGCGGAACATTATGTAATGATGCAATTTTAAGAAGTTTAGAACTAGAATTAAATCAAAATGTTATAAGATCTAATATATCAGGCTTGATGGGTGCATATGGAGCTGCAATATATTCAAAAAGAGAAAATCCAAAAGAATCAAAAATAATTACTAAAAAAGAACTTGAAAACTTTACTCATAGTTCCAAAGGAATTAAATGTGGACTTTGCACTAATAAATGTAATTTAACTATAAATACATTTAATGGTGGAAGAAAATATATATCAGGGAATAGATGTTCAAAGCCAACTGGAAAGTATATTGAGAATAATATTCCTAACTTATATGAATACAAAAATCTAAAATTATTTGAATATGCTAATAATTATGGAGATAAAGGACTTATTTCGATTCCAATGGTTTTAAATATGTATGAGAATTTACCTTTTTTTGTTAAATTCTTTAACTATTTAGGAATAAAGGTGGTTTTATCAGATGCCTCTTCTAAAAAGCTATACTTAAAAGGACAACATACAATACCATCGGATACTGCTTGTTATCCGGCTAAAATAGTTCATGGACATATAGAAAGTTTACTAGAGAAAAATATTGAAAATATTTTTTATCCTTGTATGACATTCAATTATGATGAAGGCATTTCAGATAATCATTATAATTGTCCAGTAGTAGCATATTATCCTGAGGTTATCAAAAACAATGTTCAAAGTATAGAAAAATGTAATTTTATATCACCTTATTTAGATTTAAATTCTAAAAAAAGTACTATAGAAAATTTATATAAAAGCTTAAAAGATTATTATCCATGGGTTTCAAAGGCAGATATAAAAAATGCATATGAAGTTGGACTTAATGAGTATAAAGAGTTTAAAAAAGATATTTTAATAAAGGGTAAAGAAGCTATTAAATATGGTAGAGATAATGATTTATTGATTGTTGTTTTATCAGGAAGACCATATCATATTGATAAAGAAATTAATCATGGAATAGATAAAATGATGAACTCATTAAATTTGGTATTATTAACAGAGGACTCAATTCCATTTGATTATGATAATGTTGCTGTAAATGTACTTAATCAGTGGACATATCAAGCAAGATTATTTAATGCAGCTAAATTTGTTGTAAAGAATAAGGACATGCAGTTGGTTCAACTAGTATCCTTTGGATGTGGTACGGATGCTATTACAGCTGATGAAATAAAAATTATTTTAGAAAACAATGGAAAAATATATACCCAATTAAAAATAGATGAGACAAATAATTTAGGAGCAGCAAAAATTAGAATAAGAAGCATGGTTGAAGCAGTTAAGAATAGGTGGGAAGTATATGAGTAGTAATTATAAAGTTTTTACAAAGGATATGAAGAAAAATTATAAGATATTGGCTCCTAATATGTTACCAATTCACTTTAAAATAATAGATAAGATATTAAATGATTATGGATTTAATATAGAGTTTTTAGAAGATGATGTGTCCTCAATAATTGAAGATGGATTAAAATACTCTAATAACGATATATGTTATCCAGCTATGATAGTAATAGGACAATTTATTTCAGCATTAAAAAGTGGTAAATATGATGTTAATAAGACAGCTCTTCTTATGACACAAACAGGTGGAGGTTGCAGAGCTTCTAATTATATTCATTTAATAAGAAAGGCATTAGAAAACAGTGGATTTTCAGAAGTCCCTGCAATAGGATTAAGTGTATCTGGTATAGAAAAACATCCTGGATTAAAATTAAAGCCCCATCTTATACTTAAGCTTTTTTACGCTGTAATATATGGTGATTTAATAATGTATCTATATAATAAGGTAAAACCTTATGAAATTAATAAAGGCGAGTCTGATATTGTTTTAGAAAAAATAGTTGATGATTTAAAAAAGAAATTTTCAAATCTTAGTTATTTAAAATTATCTAAAATAGCTAAAGAAATTGTGAAAGACTTTAATAACATAAAAGTAAATAATGAAAATAAAATTAAGGTAGGAATAGTTGGAGAAATATATATGAAGTATTCAAGAATGGGTAATAATCATCTTGAAGAATTCTTAGTTAAAGAGGATGCTGAAGTTGTACAATCAGGTCTTATGGATTTTGTTAATTACTGCATTTTAAATTCTATTATTGACTATAAATTATATAAGAAGGGTTATGTAAAATCAAAAATTGCATCCTTAGGATATAAGATAATCTTAAAACTTCAAAGAAAAGTAAATAAAGTTATACAAAGCTATTCTAGATTTGACGGCCCTGCAGACTTTGATGAAGTTAGAAAGATGGCTGATGGCTATATAGGATATGGCGTTAAAATGGGAGAAGGTTGGCTATTGGTAGCTAATATGATTGAACTTATACATTCAGGAGCAAAAAATATTATTTGTGCACAACCCTTTGGATGTTTACCTAACCATATTGTTGGAAGAGGTGCAATAAGGAAAATTGTTGATAAGAACCCTGAAGCTAATATAGTAGTTATAGATTACGATCCATCTCAATCTAAAATAAACCAAGAGAATAGAATAAAACTAATGCTATCAAATGCCAAGTTAAATAAATACTTGTAAATATTTATAAATAGCTATATCTATAACTATATTAGGTATAGCTATTATTTGTTATTTAGAATAAAATTAAATTAATGATAAATATTTCTTATTATACTAATTCTAAATAATACTTAAATGAAGGAGAAGGATAAAACCTATGACAGAAACTAAACACTTTTTTATAATAAATCCTGAAGCAGGGAAAATAGATGTTTCTGAAAGGATAAGTAATGAAGTAAGAAAAGCTTTTAATGGAAAGAGTGATGAATACAGAATTTATATTACTAAAGGGAAAAATGATGCAACTACTTTTACAGAAAATATATGTAAAACTGAAAAAGGAAACTTAAGATTTTATGCATGTGGTGGAGATGGCACACTTAATGAAGTAGTTAATGGCTTGATTGGATATAAAAATGCTAGTGCTTCAGTAATCCCTTATGGAACTGGAAATGATTTTGTAAATAACTTTAGTTCAAAGAGTAATTTTTTTGATATTGAAAAACAAATAGAATTCCAAGAAGAAGAGATTGACTTGTTAAAAGTTAATGATAAGTATTCTGTTAACCTATGTAATATAGGCTTTGATGCCAAGGTTGCAGAAAATATGAATAAGTTCAAAAAATTTCCATTAATAAGTGGACAAGGTGCCTATACTATTTCTGTATTCTATTCTTTATTACATAAAATGTATTCTAATTTGGAGATATTAATTGATGATGAAGAAATAATAAAAGGAGATTTCCTACTATGTGTTGTTGCTAATGGAATGACATATGGTGGAGGTTATAAAGGTGCACCTTTGGCTAAAATAGATGATGGCCTAATAGATGTTTGCATTTTTAAAAAGGTATCTAGATTAAAACTAATTAAATTAATTAATGTATTTAAAAGAGGAGAACATCTAGACAACGAAGAAATGAAGGAATATTTCATTTATAAAAAATGTAGATCTATTGATATTAAATCTAAAAAAGATTTCACCGTATGTATTGATGGAGAAATATTAGTAGAAAAAAATATAGATATTACTTTGGAAAAAAAAGCAGTAAATTTTTTAGTTCCACATAAAGAAATAATTTGCTAATTTTAATAGGAGTGAGGTATAAATTTGAGTAGCTTTATAGAATTTAAAGATGTAAAAAAGACTTATAAAATGGGAGAAGTTGATATTGATGCTTTAAGAGGAGTATCTTTTCAAATAGAAAAAGGAGAATTTGTAATTGTTGCAGGTGCTAGTGGAGCTGGTAAAAGTACAATATTAAACATATTGGGGGGAATGGATACTCTAAGTAGTGGAAAAATTATTGTTGATAATAATATAATAAGCAGTTACACAGAGAAAGATCTAATTTCCTATAGAAGATTTGATATTGGATTCGTTTTTCAGTTTTATAATTTAGTTCAAAATCTAACTGCTTTAGAAAATGTTGAATTAGCCACGCAGATTTGCAAAAATCCTCTTAATCCATCAGAAGTTTTAGAAGCAGTAGGCTTAGAAGAAAGAAAAAATAATTTTCCTTCTCAATTATCTGGTGGAGAACAGCAAAGGGTTGCTATAGCTAGAGCATTAGCAAAGAATCCTAAGTTGTTACTTTGTGATGAACCAACAGGAGCATTAGATTATAATACAGGTAAGGCAATATTAAAATTATTACAAGATACATGTAGAGAACATAATATGACAGTTATTATCATTACACATAATCTTGCATTAACACCTATGGGAGATAAAGTAATAAAGGTTAAAAATGGTATGATTGAAAGTATAACTTTAAATGACAATCCAACTCCAGTAGAAAGGATTGAATGGTAAAAATGAAAAATGCATTTTTCAAAGATGTTTTAAGAGATATTAAAAAATCAAAAGGAAGATTTTTTTCTATTTTTGCAATTATTGCTTTAGGGGTGGCATTTTTTTCAGGTATAAAAGTAGCTCCAATAGACATGAAAGCTACAGCTGATAAATATTATGATGATAATAATTTTATGGATTTAACTATATATTCTACATTAGGATTTACTGATGAAGATATTGAAGAAATAAAAAAAGTAGATGGTGTAGATGATGTATTTTCAACTTATTCTTTAGATACAGTGACAAAGGTTGGGGCATCAGAATTAGTTATTAAGGTAATGGGGATACCATTAAATAATAGTAATTATGTTAATAAGTATACTTTAGTAGAAGGAAGGTTACCAGAGAACCCTAATGAATGTGTAATAGAACAAGGAAAAATTAATAATTTAGAATTATCTATTGGTAGTAAGATTAAATTAGAATCAGGAAATAATGAGGATTTAAGTGAAAGCTTAGAAAATACTGAATATGAGATTGTTGGTAAAGTACAGACTCCTTATTATTTATCTAGTGAAAAAGGTACAGCCAATATAGGAAGCGGTAGGGTTTCAAGCTATGTAGTAGTTCCTTTAGATAATTTTAAAATACCAGCATATACTGAAACTTATGTAACTGTAAATGGAGCTAAAGAACTAAATAGCTATTCTGATAAATATTTTGATTTTGTGGATACAGTAAAAATATCATTAGAATCTTTAGGTAATGACAGAGCAGGAATAAGATATGAAGAAATACTTAATGAGGCAAATAAGAAATTATCTGAAAGTAAGAATAAGCTAAATGAAGAAAAGAAAAATGGTGAGGAAAAGCTTAATGATGCAAAGAAGCAATTAGATGAAGCAGAAGAGGCTATAAAAACTGGTGAAGATGAATTATTTAAAAAGGAAACAGATTATAAACTTACCATAATTCAAGCTGAAAATGAAATATCATTAGGTCAATATAAAATTGATAGTGGTAAAGCACAATTGGAAGCTGGAAAGAAAACACTAAATGAAGAAAAGGCAAATGCAGAAAGCATTATAAATACAGGTAAAGAGACCTTAAAGACCTTAGAAAATAATAAAAAAGATTTAGATAATAGAATTTTAGAAAAAGAAAATTCATTAAAAAATGATAACTTATCAGAAGAAGAAAAAAATCAAATAAAAAATGAATTAAATGTATTATACAAAACAAGAGATGAACTTAATAAAGGAATTTCATATATAAATAATGAAATAACAAGTGCAGAACAAAAAATACGACAAGCAGAAGAAGAAATTAGAGTTAAAGAAAATGAATTAAATAATGCAGAAGCTTTATTAAAGGAAAATAAAGCAAAATTAGAAAGTAGTAAAAGTGAAGCTGAAAGTCAATTTGCAAATGCAAAATTAGATTTAGAAAATGGGAAAATAGAACTAGCAAATGGAAAAAAAGAATATGAAGATTCTAAAGATAAATTCGATAAGGAAATAGCATCAGCAGAGGCAAAGATTATAAAAGCTGAAAATGATATAAAAGCTATAGAAGAACCAAGTTGGTATGTATTAGATAGAAATAGTCATTATTCTTATGTTGATTATAAGAATAATGCTGATAGTATAGATAAGCTAGCTAAGGTATTCCCGGTGTTTTTCTTTTTAGTAGCTGCCTTAGTTTGCTTAACTACAATGACTAGGATGGTAGATGAACAAAGAGTAAATATAGGAACATTAAAGGGATTAGGATACTCTAAATATAAAATTGCATCAAAATATATTGTTTATTCATTTACTGCAAGTTTTCTAGGAAGCATAGTGGGTATTGCAGTAGGATATACAGTTTTTCCAATAGTTATTTTTGATGCTTATGGAATAATGTACACTTTACCAAAGGTGAAACTTGAATTTAATATACCTATAGCAATTATAATAACTATGATTTCCGTAGCTGTAACTACAATTTCTTCAGTACTAGCTTGTTATAAAGAATTAGTTGAAACCCCAGCGATGTTAATGAGGCCTAAGGCCCCTAAAGAAGGAAAGAGAATTTTAATTGAAAGAGTTGGATTTATATGGAACAGATTAAGTTTTATAGGGAAGGTTACTGTTAGAAACATATTTAGATATAAGAAAAGATTCTTTATGACTGTTTTTGGAATAGCTGGTTGCACAGCGTTACTTCTTACGGGATTTGGGATTAAAGATTCAATTAAAACAATTGTAGATAAACAATTTGGTAATATATTTAAATACAATTTAACCATTAACATTGATAAAGATATAAGTAAATTAGAAAAAAATGAATTAAAAGATGAACTAAAAAATTCAAAAGAAATAAATGAATTACTTATGCTTTCTTCAGAAAGTGGAAAGATAAGGACTGGAGATACAGAGAAGGATATTTATGTAATAGTTCCTGAAGATATATCTAAAGTTAGCGACTTTATAAATTTTGTTAATAGATCCACAAAGGAAAAATTAAAATTAAGTGATAGTGGAATTATATTGACTGAAAAAGCTGCTAAGCAGGCTAAAGTTAAAGTTGGTGAAGAGATAAAAATTAAAGTAAACAATAAAGAATATTCTATGATTGTTTCTGGAATTTCTGAGAACTATACATTTAATTATGCTTATATTTCGCCTAAGTATTATAAAGAAGTATTTGATAAGGATGCTGCATATAATTCTATTATAGCTAAAACAGAAAGCCTTGAAAATAAAGATGATTTTTCCATGAGTATCATGGAAAAAGAAGTAGTAAATGGAGTATCATTTAACGATAGTATAAGAGAAAATTTTGATAATATGATAAAGAGCCTAAACTATGTAATAATAGTAATTATAGTTTCTGCTGGAGCATTAGCATTTACTGTATTATACAATTTAACTAATGTAAATATTAGTGAAAGAATTAGAGAAATTGCAACTATAAAAGTATTAGGTTTCTATGATAAAGAAGTTTCAGCATACATTTATCGAGAAAATGTTATCCTAACCATTTTTGGTATCTTATTTGGATGGGGTTTAGGTATACTACTTCATAGGTTTATAATGTTCACTGTTGAAATAGATAATTTGATGTTTGGAAGAAATATAGATTTACTAAGTTACATCTTTTCAGCTTTATTAACAGTAGTTTTTGCTGTTTTAGTTAATATAGTAATGTTCTATAAGCTTAAAAAAGTTAAAATGGTAGAATCATTGAAATCAGTAGATTAACTTGGAGCTGTCTAAGTGAAGTGCATCCCAAATGTTAGATATGATATCTAACATTTGGAGGTGCATTTTTTTATTCTACATTATTGAATATGACATCTTTATTAGAACAAAAGTCAATTATAAGTATATACTATATTAAATAAATATTCATAGGAGAAAATAATGCCGTATAGTGATATTTATAAACAAATTGGCTTTCAAAGAGAAATGAAAAGACTAGAAAAACAAGCTAATCTAGGATCTGATAGAGAAGTAAGAATGCTTAGGAATCTAGGGGTAAAGGATAATGATCTAATTTTAGAAGTTGGGAGTGGACCAGGGTTTTATACAAAAATTTTATTGGATAATTTTATTGATTCAGAAATGGTTTCACTAGATATTGATGAAACCTTACTTAATTTTTCAAATGACATGTTAAAGAAAGATTATAAAAAAAGAGTCACTTTTTTAAATGATGATATAGGAAATAGTTCAATTCCTGATGGATATTTTGATACAATAATAGCTAGATTTGTATTTCAGCATTTGAAGGAACCAATAGCAGCTTTAAAAGAGATTTATAGAGTATTAAAACCTGGAGGAAAAGTAATCATAATCGATGTAGATAGTGAGTTATGGGGAGCCACATTCCCCAAAAGCGATTTAATTAATAATTTAAATTTAGACTTAGCTAAGTATCAATCATCATTAAATGGTAATAGAGATATAGGGAGAAGTATACTAACATTATTAAGATTACTTAAATTTAAAAATCTAAATATTGAATCAGTGATTAATCATAGTGATATTTTAGGAAAAGAAAATTTTAGATATAATTTTGATAAAGGCTTAGAAAATAACCCTAAATTAGGTGAGCTATTAAAAGATTATAATGAATTTTTTGACTTAAGTTATTCTTCTATTATGATTATAAAATTTTTTTTCTATGGAGAAAAGCCAATATAAAGAAATATTTAAGAAGTGGATAAAACCACTTCTTTTTGTTATAATAAAAGAATACTGTTTTTTAAGGTGAGTAATATGATTAAAGAAATATTATTAAAAAAGAATAAAAGATATATATCTGAAAAAAATATATTAGCTAGTAGAAAAATTATAGAAAATGATTTAATTTCAAATTTTAAAATGTATTATGATGAAGGATTAGTACATATTAATTCAGAAGTTTTATCAGAGGATTATTTTAGTACATATAATAATAATATTGAATTAGATGTGAAAAGTAAAACTTTAATATCAACTTATTGTACATGCGATGATTATGAAAAAAATGAATTTCGAAAAGATAATTATATTTGCAAGCATTTAGCTGCAACATTTTATGATTTTTTAGAGAAATTAAACAATGATAAGGATATTAAAGAGAGATTTGAAAATAATCTGGAAAATAAAAAAGTTTTTAAATCTAATGATAATATTTTAAATTCATTATTAGAGGAAGATAATAAGGAAGAAATAAAGTTAGAAGTTTATATTAATAGAATAGGAATTAAAAATAATATAACTGCTGAATTTAAAATAGGTTTAAAGGGACTATCATCAAATAAATCCTATGTAGTTAAGGATATTAATCAGCTATTAATATCTATAAATAATAGAATTCCTATTAAATATGGCAAAGATTTTATTTTTGATTTAAGGAATCAAAGGCTAGGGATAAAAGAAAATAAAATTATAAACTTAATTGAAAAGATAAAAGATGTTGAAAACTTACAATTAAATTTTGTAAGAAGACAAGATAAATTTATAGATGGTAAAACATTATTAATACCAGATTTTCTATTAAGAGAGTTTTTTGATATTATTTCTAAAAATAGAGTGTACCTAAATGAAGGTTTCTTCTATAGGCCTGTAGAGACGGAAATAATTTATGATAAGCCTAATATACAGTTTACTTTAAAAGAATTAAGTAATGAATATATATTAACTATAGAAGACGGATTACCAGAAATAATAGATAAAAAGAATACTATATTCTTATATGGAAGTAGTATTTATCTTCCTAGCTTTGATTATTGTTATAATATATCTAAATATCTAAAGGCTTTTGATGGTACTAATTCTATTTCTCTAAATAAAGAAGATGAATTGAGAATATTATCTAATTTATTACCAAAGTTATATACTTTATCTGATTACGTAAAAATAAACAAGAAAATAAAAGAAAAAATAGTTAAGGAAGATGTTAAGTTCTGCTTTTATTTTGATAAGGTGAATAAGGATATTACATTAGTTTTAAAAGTAAAATATGGAGAGCATGAGTTTAATATTTTCCATGAATATAAAGAAAAAATTATTTATAGAGATTTAAATAAGGAATCTGAAGTATTATCCTTTTTAAGATCATTAGGCTTTGAAGCCTCAGGAGATAAATTTTACTTATTGCTTGGAGATGATTATATATTTAATTTCTTTAAGAATGATATTGTTAAATTACAAGAAGTTGGAGATGTTTTCTATTCAGAGAACTTTAAGATAATCAAGCAAGTGAATAATAAAAATATAGTAGGTCAAATAGAAGCAGGAAAATATGATTATCTAGAATTTAAATTTAAAATTGCGGATATTTCTAATGATGAAGTAAAAAGTATCTTATTAGCTTTTAAAGATAATCTAAAATATTTTAAACTGAAAAATGGTGAATACTTAGATTTAGAAGAAATAGAGCTTAGGAATTTCTTGAAATTATTAGATGTACTTTCTATTGATAATGAAATAGAAGAGGATAAATTAATATTTAGTAAAAATAAATCAATATTTATAAATGATTTTATTAAAGATAATAATTTAAGATACATAAAAGGCAAAAATGAACTAACAAAGATTCAAAAGAAGATTAAGGATATTAAGAAAATCAATTTTAAAGAGCCTTTAGCATTAAATGCTAATTTAAGAGCTTATCAAAAAGAAGGCTTTAATTGGTTAAAAACAATGGATTACTTGGGCTTTGGAGGAATATTAGGAGATGAAATGGGACTTGGTAAAACTATACAAGCTATTACTTTTATTTTATCAACCCTTCCATCAAAGACGCTAATAGTTGCACCTACATCGTTAATTTATAATTGGAGTAATGAAATTGAAAAGTTTGCTCCTAGCATTAAATGGGTAGTTCTTAATGGAACAAAGGATGAAAGATTAAATATATTAAATAATATTAGTGAATATGATGTTATAATAACAACTTATAATATTTTAAAAAGAGATTTAGATTTATATAGCAACATTAATTTTGATTACTGCTTTATAGATGAAGCTCAGTATATTAAAAATGCTAATTCTCAAAATGCTTTATCTGTAAAGAAAATAAACGCTAATAGAAAATTTGCATTAACAGGTACACCAATAGAGAATTCAGTTTTAGAATTATGGTCAATTTTTGATTTTATAATGCCAGGTTATTTATTTGATGAAAAGAGATTTAGCGTTAGATATTATAAAAAATTGCATGAATCAAATGAAGTTTTAGAAGAATTAAATATGTTAATAAAGCCTTTTATATTAAGACGATATAAAAAGGATGTAATAAAGGAATTGCCATTAAAAATTGAAAAAAAACTTTTAGTTTCAATGTCTGAAGAACAGGAAAAGGTATATGGCATATATGCTGATTATGCTAAAAATCTAATTGAAAAGAAAGTTAAAGATGATGAATTAAACAATAGTAAAATTGAAATATTATCTTATATAACAAAATTAAGGCAAATATGCTTAGATCCATCTGTATTAATAAATGATTATATAGGTAGTAGTGGAAAAATAGATTCTTTAATTGAATTATTAAATCAAGGAATAGAAGAGGGACATAAAATCCTTGTATTTTCACAATTTACCTCTGTTCTAAAGAATATATCTAAGAAATTAGAACATGAAAAAATAACTTATAGCTATTTAGATGGAAGTATACCATCAGAAAAAAGAATTCATTTAATAGATGAATTTAATAATGGAAATAATTCAGTATTCTTAATAAGCTTAAAAGCAGGAGGAACTGGGTTAAACTTAACTTCTGCAGATATAGTTATTCACTTTGACCCTTGGTGGAATCCAGCGGTTGAAGATCAAGCAACTGACAGAGCACATAGATTTGGCCAAAAGAATATTGTTGAAGTTATAAAGCTGATTTCAAAGAATACTATTGAAGAAAAAATAGTAGAACTTCAAGATGAAAAAAGAAAGTTAATTGAAAAGATAATCGATAATGATATGGAAGCATCAAATATAAATGCCTTAAGTGATGAAGATATCTTAAATTTATTTTCTATAGGATAACATAAACTTATATAGTATGTGAGAGTATATAGACTTATTTAATATAAATCTATATACTCTCCTTTTTTATATTATGTTAGTTTATTATTATTTTTTTGAACTAATTTTAAAGATAGACTATTGAATACATTTCATTGTAGTACTAAAATTAGTTTAGTAAAATATATAAACTATGTGAGGGAAAAATGAAAATAAGAACACCAGATTATTTTGATGAATTTAAATGTATTGCTGATAAGTGTGAAGATACTTGTTGTGCTGGATGGGGAATAGTAATTGATGATAAAAGTTATAAAAATTACTTATCCATTAAAGGAGAATTCGGAGAAGAATTAAGAAGCAAGATAATAAAGGAAGAAGGTGAACATGTATTTACTTTAATTGGAGACAGATGTTCATTTTTAAATGATGATAATTTATGTAGAATATATAGTGTATTAGGGGGAGACAGCCTCTGTTATACTTGTAGAGAATATCCTCGTTATTTAGAGGAGTTTGGTAATTTGCGTGAAGTTGGCATATCTCTGTCATGCCCTGAAGCAGCAAGAATAATACTAAATAAATCTGAAATATCTAAATTTACTTTAGCTGAAACTCAAGAAGAGGTAAATAGTTACAATGATATAAATCCTAATATATATATTAATCTTATGCAATGCAGAACTGTTATTTTTAATATATTACAGGATAGAAAGATAAAATTAATAGATAGATGTATTTTAGTACTAGCTTTTGTAGATGAAATTCAAGAAAAAATTGATTTAAATGATATAGCTTCTATTAGAAATATTAAAGATAACTATTTAAATAAAGAATTTGTTAATGAAAAGTTAGGTTCATTTCAAAAGTATAGTAATAAATTAGAGGCTAAATATTTAAATATTTATAATATTATTAACATATTTAAGGATTTAAAGCACCTTAAGTCTGATTATCTTAAAGAATTAGAAAATCCTTTAAGATATTTTTGGAAAGCTGATGAAGATATAAATATTTATTCAGAACTTAATTTAAGCTTTAATGACTATTATAGAAATAAGGAATATAAGTTTGAACAAATAATTGTTTACTATGTATTTAGATATTTTATGAAGGCTGTATTTGATTATGATGCTATAGCAAAGATAAAGTTTGCTTTAATAAGCTTTATAATGATTAAAGAATTATCTGTAATACGTTATTTAGAAAATAAAGAGTTTTTAGATGAAGATTTAGTAGATATATCAT
Source organism: uncultured Clostridium sp. (assembly GCA_934746015.1). Taxonomy (GTDB): domain Bacteria; phylum Bacillota; class Clostridia; order Clostridiales; family Clostridiaceae; genus Clostridium. The sequence continues at coordinate 7,517 of CAKVEW010000041.1, read as the reverse complement.
ATAAATATTCTAGAGATATAGAACATTTAGAAGAAAATATAGATATTTTACAAGAATTATTTGAAACAAGAGATGAATTTAGTTTTGAAAATTTAATAATAACTTTATATAACTAGATAAGTGGGGCTATTACTAAAGCTCCACTTTTATACTATAACTTATTACTTTTTATTGTTTTAAATTTATAGTATAATAGTCATAAAACCTTAGTTTTGCAAGGTTTATACATAAATTAGTATTTGTGAGGTATAGAATATGTTAACTCCAATGATGAGACAATATTTTGAGATAAAAGAGAATTATAAAGACTGTATTTTATTCTTTAGACTAGGAGATTTTTATGAAATGTTCTTTGAAGATGCTAAAATAGCATCAAGAGAATTAGAACTTGTACTTACTGGAAGAGATTGTGGATTAGAAGAAAGAGCACCTATGTGTGGTATCCCATTTCATGCAGCATCATCATACATAGCTAGATTAGTAAATAAAGGATATAAGGTTGCTATAGGTGAACAAGTTGAAGATCCTGCTTTAGCTAAGGGAATTGTAAAAAGAGATGTTATTAAAGTTATTACTCCTGGAACCTTTGTAGAAGCTTCAGAAGATAGTGAATATAAAAATGTTTATATAATGTGTATAGTTGAAAATAATGATAGTTATGGTGTATCAGTTTCTGATATATCTACAGGTGAATTTAAGGTAACATCATTTAATTCTATTAAAGCAACTTTATTAGATGAAATAACAAAGGTTAATCCAAAAGAAATACTTGTAGATGATAATATAAGTGAAGAGCTTTTATTAGAAATTACTTCTGTTACACAAGCATTAATAACTAAGAGAAATTTAGATAAGAATATATGTACAGAAGAGGAGCTAGTTAATCAATTTTCTGAAGTATGTACTGCTAATTTAAATGAACTATCTAAGAAAGTCTCTAAAGCTTTACTTAAATATATATATGATACTCAAAAGATGACTTTGACTAATATTAACTTGCTTGAATACTACGATATAGTAAATTATATGACTATAGATGGTAATTCAAGAAGAAATTTAGAACTTACAGAAAGCCTTAAAGAAAAATCAAAGAAGGGTAGCTTAATATGGGTTTTAGATAAGACTTCCACATCTATGGGGGGAAGGGCTATTAGGAAATGGATTGAGGAACCTCTAATAATTAAACATGAAATTGAAGATAGATTAGACGGTGTAGATGAGCTGTTTAAGAATAACTATTTCAATGAAGACTTAAGAACCCTGTTAAAAGAAATTTATGATATTGAAAGAATAGTTGGTAAAATTTCTAATAAGAATGTAAATGCTAAAGATTTAATATCTTTAAAAAAGTCCATTGAGAAATTACCAGGTATAAAGGAGCATTTATCTAAGTCAAATTCAAAGATATTAAAGGGATGGTTTAATGAGTTAGATGAACTATCTGATATAAAGGATTTATTATCTAAATCAATAATGGATGATCCATCTTTATCATTAAAAGAAGGAAATATAATTAAAGATGGATACAATGATGAAATTGATAGTTTAAGAACTGCTAAATTCCATGGAAAAGAGTGGATTGCAGCTTTAGAAAATAGAGAAAGAGAATTTACAGGTATCAAATCTTTAAAGGTAGGTTATAATAAAGTATTTGGTTACTATATAGAAATATCTAAAGCAAATTATTCTTCTATACCAGAAGGAAGATATATAAGAAAGCAAACTTTAGCTAATGCTGAAAGATTTATAACACAAGAATTAAAGGAAATGGAAGATAAGATATTAGGAGCTGAAGAAAAACTAATATCATTAGAATATAATTTATTTGTGGAAATTAGAGAGCTTATTGAAAAGGAAATTCCAAGACTTAAGCAAAGTGCTAGGGTAATAGGTAATTTAGATGCTTTATCTACATTAGCTCTTATTGCATTAGAAAATGATTATATAAAGCCATCTATAAATGAAGAAGGATTAATTGAAATAACTGAAGGAAGACACCCTGTAGTTGAAAAAGTAATTAGCAATGGAGAGTTTGTTTCAAATGATACTTTATTAAATACTGATAGCAATAGGTTACTACTTATTACAGGACCTAATATGGCGGGTAAATCTACATATATGAGACAAGTAGCTTTAATTACTCTTATGGCACAAATAGGATCATTTGTTCCTGCTAAGTCTGCTAATATTTCTATTTGTGATAAGATCTTCACTAGAATTGGTGCTTCAGATGATTTAGCAGGTGGAAAGTCAACATTTATGGTGGAAATGTGGGAGGTATCAAATATACTAAAAAATGCTACATCAAAAAGCTTAGTATTATTAGATGAAGTTGGTAGAGGAACTTCAACGTATGATGGTTTAAGTATAGCATGGTCAGTTATAGAATATATTTCAAAAAATAACAATCTAAAATGTAAAACATTATTTGCCACACACTATCATGAACTTACTAAATTAGAAGGTAGTATTGAAGGTGTTAAGAATTATTCAGTAGCAGTATCTGAAGTAGAAGATACTATAATCTTTTTAAGAAAGATAGTAGAAGGAGGAGCAGATCAATCTTATGGAATAGAGGTTGCTAAGCTTGCTGGATTACCTAATGAAGTAATAAGTAGAGCAAAGGAAATCTTAGCTTCATTAGAAGGAAATAAAGAAGAAATAAAACATATTGAAGTTATTAAAGAAGTGGCTATAGAAAAAGAAGAAAAGCCTAAAAAGAGTAAAAAAGTTAATAAGGAAGATAATTATCAGTTAGATTTTTCTATAATAGAAAAGGAAAGTTTGATTAATTCTATAGCCGATTTAGATGTAATGTCTTTAACGCCTATGGATGCTATGAATACATTATATAAGTTAACTTTAGAAGCTAAAAAATTAAAATAGAATTATAAGGGGGTAGAATATGAAGAGAATAAATATATTAGATGAACATACCTCTAATAAGATTGCTGCAGGGGAAGTTGTAGAACGTCCTTCCTCTGTTGTAAAAGAGCTTATGGAAAACTCTATAGATGCAGATGCAAAGAATATTACTATTGAAATAGAAGAGGGTGGAGTTTCTTTAATAAGAATAATAGACGATGGCTATGGTATTCATAAAGATGATATAAAAAAAGCTTTTTTACCTCATGCAACATCTAAAATAAAAGATGTTGATGATATCTACTCTATAATGACATTAGGTTTTAGAGGGGAAGCCTTAGCATCAATAGCATCAATTTCTAAGGTAAGTTTAAAAAGTAAAATAGAAGGTGAAGATTTTGGTTCTGAAATAGTTATAGAGGGTGGAGAAATTATAAGTTTAAATGATATAGGTACTAATAAAGGAACTATACTAGAGGTAAAAGATTTATTTTATAATGTACCTGCACGAAAGAAATTTTTAAAAACTATTTCAAGAGAAGGGGCTTTAATTGGCGATATAGTTAATAGAATAGCTTTATCTCACCCAGAAATATCTATTAAATTTTACAATAATGGTAAGAAAGTATTACATACCTATGGAACAGGAAATCTAATTGACGTAATAAGAACTATATATGGTAAAAATATTAGTGATAATTTAATTTATTTTGAGAACAAAGAAGAGGCTATATCTTTATATGGTTATATAGGTAAAGAAGAAATTGCTAGAGGATCTAGGAATAATCAAAGTATTTTTGTTAATGGAAGATATATAAAAAATAAAACTATAGTTGCTGCTGTAGAAAATGCCTTTAAGTCTTTTGCTACAGTAAATAAATTTCCGTTCTTTGTGCTTTTCATAGATCTTTATCCAGAGTTTGTAGATGTAAATATACATCCAACAAAAGCTGAGATTAAGTTTAAAGAAGATAGGGGTATTTTTAAGAAGGTTTTTGATTCAGTACATAAGGCCTTTAGAAATGAAGTTTTTGAGGATTTTTATATTCCTGAAGAAGAAACTAAAGAAGAGACTTCTAAAGATATTGAAGAAATAAAATTTACTATTAAGGATATTCCTAGAGAGGAATTAGAAGAAGATAATAAAAAAATAATTCATAAAGATTTAGAAGATCTTACATATGAAGAAGTACGAAAAGAAGAAGAACTATATGAGAGCTTAAAAGGATTAGCTACTTCTATCAAACCAAGTTATGATAATTATGAAGATAAACCTGTTATACATGAAGATAGAAAAGAAATTAATATATCAAATAATAATCTAGAAGATAAAAAAGTTGCGAAATTTCCAAATTTAAAAGTAATAGGTCAATTTAATAAGATGTATATTTTAGCAGAATATGAAGATATATTATATATAATTGATCAACATGCAGCTCATGAAAAAATCTTGTTTGAAAAGTATTTAAATGATATAGAAGAGGGGGATATAGTAGTACAGCAACTACTAGTACCTATTTTAATAGATTTAACTACTGACGATTATTGTTATTATGATGAAAATGCTGAAGTATTCTCTAAAGCTGGGTTTATAATAGAAAACTTTGGGGGGAATACTATATCTATAAAAGAAGTGCCTTATTTTCTAGGAAAATTAGATGCTAAAAACTTATTTATGAACATATTAGATAATATTAAAGGGCTAGGTAGTGGTAAGACAACAGAAGTTAAGTATAATAAAATAGCCACATTGGCTTGTAAGGCTGCTGTTAAAGCAAATAATTATCTTAATGAGTCTGAAATGTATAAATTAATAAATGACTTAAGATTTTTAAATGACCCTTTCCATTGCCCACATGGTAGACCTGTAATTATAAAGTTTACAAATTACGATTTAGATAAAAAATTTAGAAGAATAGTTTAGGGAGAAATAATGAAAAATAAAATATTAATAATAGCTGGCCCAACAGCTGTTGGCAAAACTAGTTTATCTATAAAACTTGCTAAAGAGTTAAATGGTGAAATAGTATCTACTGATTCAATGCAAATATATAAGTATATGGATATTGGTTCTGCTAAAATTACTAGTGATGAAATGGAAGGGATACCTCATCATATGATTGATGTAGTTGATCCTGGGACCTCTTTTTCCGTAGCTGAATATAAGGAAATTGCAACAAAATGTATAAATGATATTATATCAAGAGGTAAATTACCTATATTAGTAGGTGGTACTGGGTTGTATATAAATGCCCTTACGTGTAATATGAATTTTACAGAAGCAGAAAGTGATAATGAATATAGAAAAGAGTTAGAAGAATTAGCTGATAAAAATGGCAATATCTTTATTCATGAAATGCTTAAAGATATAGACCCTATAAGCTATAAAGAAATACATTTTAATAATAGAAAAAGAGTAATTAGGGCTTTAGAAGTATTTAAACTAACTAATAAACCTTTTAGTTCCTTTAATTCTGGTGATGATTTTTATAATTGTCCATATGATGTAAGATATTATGTTATTAATATGGACCGATCTAAACTATATGAGAGAATAAACTTAAGAGTTGATATTATGCTAGAAAAAGGTTTAATTGATGAATGCATAAAACTTAAGGATATGGGGTATAATTCTCTTATGCAGTCAATGCAAGGAATAGGATATAAGGAAATTTTTTATTACTTAGAAAACAAGATCTCTTATACAGAGGCAATAGATATGATAAAACAAGGGTCAAGAAATTATGCAAAGAGACAATTAACATGGTTTAGAAGAGATCCAAGAGCTATTTTTCTAAATAGAGATGATATGAGTGAAGAAGAAATATTTGAAAGAATAGTTAGTGACCTAAGGTAATAAAATATTATACTTATTTTATAATACTTTGGAGGTGTTTTATATGATTAAACAGCCTAATAATTTACAAGATATCTTTTTAAATGGAGCTAGGAAGAATAAAATATCGGTTATAATCTATTTAACAAATGGATTTCAATTAAAAGGATATGTGAAAGGCTTTGATAGTTTTACTGTTGTTTTAGATAGTGAAGGAAAGCAAATGCTAGTATATAAGCATGCAATAACAACAATAACTCCTTCAAAACCAATATTATTTAATAATGAAGAAGAGTAGGAATTTTATCCTACTTTTTCTTTTATATACAGACTAGGTGTTTGAAATTATCATAAAATATGATAATATTGTTTTTATAAAAACATATTTTATATAAAAGGAAGGGAGATTACATATTATTTATTAATATGTAGATATATTATGTTAAAAAAGACAGAAGAATTAATGATAAAAGCTTTTAATTTTAAAGATAATACCTTTGAATTATATAAGAAAGCTTTAAATGATGTAGAAGAGGTATTTAGTACTTATGATGAAATAAGGGAGTATAATCAACTAAAAGTTTTAAAAGCATTTCAAGAAGAGAGAATAAGTGAATCACATTTTACTAATTCATCAGGTTATGGATATGATGATATAGGCAGAGATTCTTTAGATAAAGTATATGCTAGGGTTTTTAATACAGAAAGTGCGCTAGTAAGACCTCATTTTGTTAATGGTACACATGCTATAGGTTGTGCATTAATGGGGAATTTAAGAACTGGAGACACTATGGTATGTATTTCTGGAGCACCATATGATACACTTCATAACATTATAGGAATCAGTGGAAAAGAGAACATAGGTTCATTAAAGGAATATGGAGTAAATTATAAACAAGTAGATTTAAAGAATGGTAAATTTGATTTAGATAGAATTAAAGATGTTTTATCTGAAGATAAAACAATAAAATTAGTACATATACAAAGAAGTACAGGATATGGTTGGAGAAATTCATTTTTAGTAAGTGAATTAGAAGAAGTAATAAAGTTTATTAAAGACATAAGAAATGATGTAGTAGTATTTGTGGATAATTGCTATGGAGAATTTATAGATTATATTGAACCAACAGATGTTGGAGCAGATTTAATTGCTGGGTCTTTAATAAAGAATATAGGTGGTGGAATAGCACCTACAGGAGGTTATATAGCAGGTAAGGCTAAATATGTTGAACAAGCTGCTTATAGATTAACTACGCCTGGAATAGGAGGGGAGTGTGGTTCTACTTTTGGAGTTGTTAGACAACTTTACCAAGGACTTTTCTTAGCACCTCATATAGCAATAGAAGCAGTAAAGGGAGCTGTATTTTGTTCTAGAATAATGGAACTTGCTGGATTTGATGTATTACCTAAATATAATGAAAAAAGAAGTGACATTATTCAAGCTATAAAATTTGGAGATAAAGATAAACTAATTCAATTCTGTAAGGGAATACAAAAAGGATCTCCTATAGATTCTTTTGTAGAGTGTGAGCCATGGGCTATGCCAGGATATAATGATGAAGTTATAATGGCTGCTGGTGCATTCATACAAGGATCATCTATTGAATTATCTGCAGATGCACCTATAAGAGAACCTTATATAGCATACTTACAAGGTGGATTAACATTTGATCATGCTAAAATAGGCATAATGATTTCTTTAAATAATATTCTTAATTTATAATAAATAAAAGCTTCAGAGAAATATTCTAAAATGAATTATTTCTTCTGGAGCTTTTATTTATTCTTTATTAAATTATAGAAAAAGTATATTACT
>CAKVEW010000040.1 GCA_934746015.1 uncultured Clostridium sp. | reverse complement strand
ACATCGAGCAAACAATTAAAACGGACTTTATGAGCACGTTGACGCAAACGCAAGTGGCCGATTCGACCGACCGAGTGGCGGGGATTTTTAACTGCCTTGACAGAACGAGCGAAAATCGCTTAATGACAGGGCTTTTCGAGCGCAACCGTGAAGTGGCCGAAAGCATTCGTTCACGTATGTTTACATTTGAAGACTTAATCTCTCTGAGTGCAGAAGCGCTGCAAAAGCTTTTGCGTAATTTGGACAGACGCCAAATCGCGTTGGCTTTAAAGGGCGCTTCGGAAAGCCTTAAGTCCGTGGTCTTAGAAAATATGTCCGAAAAGGCGGGGCTGATGTTAATGGAGGATATGCAAGTGATGGGGCCTGTGCGGCTCAAAGACGTGGACAAAGCACAATCCGACATTATGCAAGTCGCAAAACAAATGTTGGAAAGCGGGCAAATCATCGTTGAAAAGCCAAGCGATGAAAATGAGCAAATGATAAGCTAGAAAGGATAAAAAGATGAACGAGAAGCAAAAAGAAGCATTTTTGAAAATGGCCGAAAAGACAATGAGCGCGACCCGTGGTGTTGAAATGTCCGAAACGGCTCGCAAAATGGAAATGGTGTATGATGTGCCTGTGACCGTCACGGCGGTGTTGGGCAAAGTCAGTATGCCGATTTGTCAACTGCTTAAAATGAATGCGGGCTCGGTGATTGAATTGGATAAGCAAGTTGGCGAAAGCATCGACATTTATGTGAATGATAAGCTGGTGGCCAAAGGCGAATTAGTGGCACAAGGCGACCGATTGGGTATTACGTTGACCGAGATTTTAAAAGGATAATAAATGAAAAAATCGGCATTTACTTCTCTTCAATTTGACGCCTCCGTTCTGCTGGGCATCTTGGGCGCTTTTGCGTGCATTTTAATATCTATTGGATTATACAGTTCGCTGGGGGCATTTATCAATACGCCGTCTTTTTTGATTGTCATCGGTGGAACGCTCTGCGCGTGCTTTGTGTGCTATCCAGCCTCCGAGGTTGTCACAAGTTTGGGAGTTGTTTTAAAGTTGATTTTCTCGTTGTTCACGAGCAAAGAAAACGTGCCCGATATGATTATGCATGCGTCCGAGGCAAGCTATACAAATGGCGTTCTTTCGCTCAAATTTACAAACAAAAAGATGGAGATAATTTTATTGGTGGTCCTGCTTACTATATAGAAAAAGGTCTTAAGAAAAGATGGATGGGAATTATATTTGCCATACTAATTACAATAGCATTTGGACTAGTATTTAATTCAGTTCAAGCTAATACAATTGTTCTTTCATTAAATAGTTCCTTTGGTTTTAATAAAGCTATTATAGGAGGAATTATAACTATTTTAACTTTAGCAATTATTTTTGGAGGGGTTAATAGGATTGCTAAAGTATCCTCTCTTGTAGTTCCAGTTATGGCTATTGCATATATCCTAGTTGCTTTATTTATAGTATTTAAAAACATTACAGTTTTACCAGGAGTATTTAAAATGATTTTTGAAAATGCTTTTGGTCTTCATCAAGTTGTTGGTGGAGGAATTGGTGCTGCTCTTATGCAAGGAATAAAGAGAGGCTTATTCTCAAATGAAGCTGGTATGGGGTCTGCTCCAAATGCTGCTGCCTCTGCAACTGTTTCACACCCAGTAAAACAAGGCTTTATTCAAACTCTAGGAGTATTCACAGACACATTAATAATATGTAGTTGTACTGCCTTTATAATACTTTTATCTGATGTACCACTTGATGGTTCAATAAAAGGTATAGAACTAACACAGCTAGCATTAAGTTCTCAAGTTGGTGCTTGGGGTGGCATGTTTATTTCAATATGTATTCTATTATTTGCTTTCAGCTCAATAATTGGAAATTATTATTATGGAGAAACTAATATTCAATTTATTACAGATAAGAAAATCTATATAAGTTTATATAGAATATCAGTTGGATTTATGGTTTTCTTCGGTTCCTTAGTAAGCATGGATATTGTTTGGAATTTAGCAGATGTTTTTATGGGTCTTATGGCTATAATAAACCTTGTAGCTATAGTAATGTTAAGTAAAATAGCTATTAAAGCTTTAGAAGATTATAAATATCAAAAAAGCGAAGGAATTAAAGATCCAATCTTCAATTCATCTTCCATTCCTGAAATAGAAGATGATATAACTGAATGGTCAATATCAGATGAAGAAAATGACGAAGAATTAGTAGCCTAAAAAAGAGATAGATATTATATTCTTTAAGACCTTGTAAACTCAAAGTCTCCAAAATATAATATCTATCTCTTCTTATACTGAAGAAGGAAATTAATAAAAAGATTATTGGCAAGGTAATATTTCTATTTCTTAGCTACTGCTTCTAAATTATAATTTATTACTTCTCCATTATCTGCTCTTACAAAAGAATTAATAAATTCTTCTTTATTATCCTTATTTATAATTTTTATGTTAAATACATACGCTAGTACCATTTCTTTATCTGAACTATTTATATAAGCTAAAGTTGGTTTTCCCTCTATTTTTATATTAAGATTTAAATTCTTAAAATTGCTATTTATACTTTCTATTGCATTTTCTTCATCTATATTGATTTCATCAACATAACTTATGTTTTCTAGTTGGTAATTAGTATATCCTTCTAACTTACCTGTTATTACATTAATTAATGTGTTTATTTCTTGTTGATAGCAAGGATACCCATTTCTATATTTATAAAAAATAACATTATATACTAAAGAATTATCGTTATCTTTTGTCTTTATTTCCTTAAAACTAAACTTTTCATTTACTATTTTAGCAATGTAATCATTAGCCAAATTAACAGCTTTTTCTTCACTAATTTTTTCGGCTTTATATTTTTCTTCTCCTAAATTTTTATTAGAAAATCCTAAAACATTGTAGTTCTTATCTATATCAACTCCATAGTTTCCAATTATAACTGAATATTTAATAATAGAATTTTTATTAGATAATTTATTTAATGCTTCTTCTTCAATTACATCGGCTTTAATTATGCTATTTTTTTCAATTATATCATTATCATATAATTCCTCTATAAATTTCTTTGCTACCTTAACTTCTTTTGTGCCTCTATCTAGTATATTACTTATACAGAATCCTATAAGTAATAACAATACTATAATAATTACACTAAAAACTATACTTGCTCTTTTAAATCTCATTGTATCCTCCTTAACTATAGCATATTAATAAAACCAATGGTTTATTATATACAATGATTTATTATATTATTGTTCATTCTATATTTTACACCATTTCTATAATAATATAAAGAATATTTCGAAAAACATATTTAATATACACTTTTATTTCTTTAATAATTGCTAAAATAGAAAAGTTGCAAGATTACTTTAGAAGTAATCCTACAACTTAAGTATTTTTTATACACACCCTATTATTTCATTTATATCTTTAATGCCTTGCTCTTTGCAAAATTTCTCTATTTCTGATATTATATTTTTTCCAGCTAGTGGATTAATAAAATTAATAGTACCTATTTGTATTGCAGTTGCTCCTGCCATCATAAATTCAATTGCATCTATTCCATTAGAAATCCCCCCCATACCTACTATCGGTATATTTACAGCACTTGAAACTTCATGAACCATTCTTAATGCAATTGGTTTTATTGCTGGTCCTGAAAGTCCTGCATAAACATTATTAAATACAGCTCTTCTCTTATATGGATCTATTGCAAATCCCTTTAGTGTATTTATTAAAGATATAGAATCAGCACCTGCTTCTTCACAGCTAACTGCCATTTCAATTATATCTTCTGCATTAGGAGAAAGTTTAACCATTAGTGGTTTATCAGAAATTTTCTTTATTTTAGATACTACATCATATGCTACCTTTGATTTTATTCCAAATGCCATTCCACCTGATTTAACATTAGGGCAAGATATATTAAGCTCTATCATATCTATATCCTTCCCTCTTAATCTTTCAATGGCTTCTTCATAATCCTCCATGCATCCGCCACCAACATTGGCTATTATGTTAGTTCCTAAAGATTTCATCCTTGGTAACTCTTCAGATATAAATTTATCTATTCCTGGATTTTGAAGTCCAACAGAATTCATCATCCCAGATGGAGTTTCATAGACTCTAATGCCCTCATTTCCCTCTCTTGGATTTAATGTTAACCCTTTTGAAGATATTCCTCCTAAAATTCCAACATCGTAAAAATTGTTATATTCTGCTCCAAATCCAAAGGTTCCTGAGGCAGCTATCACTGGATTTTTAAATTCTACTCCATTTATATTTACCTTTAACATTATATTTTCCTCCCTTGATTTTAAAGCTCAACATAATATCCATCAAAGACTGGACCATCTTTACAAGTTCTTTTATTACCATCTTTTGTTTTACAAGTACATACTAAGCAAGCTCCTACTCCACAAGCCATATGCTTTTCCATGGATATATATATTTTTATATTTTTCTCTTTACACATATCTATGACTTTTTTCATCATTATTTCTGGACCACAGCATAATACAGTATCATAATCTTCTACTTTAATAATATCTGTTATAAACCCTTTATGCCCATGCTTCCCATTATTAGTACTTATATAAGTATTATCAGCATATTCATTTATTTCATCTACTAAATAAATGTCATCCCTAAACCCTGCGTATAAATCTATCTTTAAACAATTATTATTTTCCCTTAGTCTTTTTGCTACTTCTAACATAGGTGCAGTCCCAATGCCTCCTGAAACTAAAGCTACTTTTCCTAAACTATCATATACATTAAATCCATTTCCTAATGGCCCAGTAAGGTTTATATAATCTCCTTTTTTCAAGTTTATATATTCTTTAGTAGCCTTACCTACTACTGCATATAAGAAAGTTATATTTCCTTTATTTTTTTCACAAATGCTTATAGGTCTTGGAAGTAAGGTTTGTCCATCTAACTTTAACATGTAAAACTGCCCTGGCTTTACATAGTTATCATCTTCTACAACCATTTTATATATTCCACTAACTATCATTTCATTTGATATAACTTTTGATTTGAAATAACCCATATTTTTAGTTTCCCCCTATCGACTTTCTACTGCAGTTCTTATATCATCTCTCATTCTAATAACTTCTTCTCTTGCACATAACGCAAACTCTTTTTCTCTTCCCTCTTGCTTCTTATATGCTAAAAGAATAGCTCTTGAAGAGTTAACAACTCCTCCATTTCCGTTATTTAAATATAATGCCACATCCTCTGCTTTTCCACCTTGAGCACCGTATCCTGGTATCAAGAAAAACATATTTTTAAATCTCTTTCTTATTTCAATTCCTTCTTCAATATGAGTACATCCTACTACTCCGCCTATACTTGAGTACCCACAATCACCAGTAATTTTATTACCTATTTCAACAAGTTTATCCCCCACTATCTTATAGACTTCTCTTCCATCTTTAGTCTTAAGCATTTCTATATCTTCTGCTCCTGGATTAGATGTCCTAACTAGTGAAAATACTCCTTTACTACCTTTTTCTATATATGGAATATATGGTTCTATACTATCCATTCCCATATAAGGACTTAAGGTTATAAAATCCGCTTCAAAATCTCCTTCAAAATGAGCTTTTGCATATTGCTTTGCTGTTGCAGCAATATCTCCCCTTTTTATATCAGCAATTATTATTGCATCATTTTTTCTCAAATAGTCTAAGGTTTCCTTATATGCTATTAATCCTTTTATACCTAAAGCCTCATAATAAGCTATTTGAACTTTAAAACAAGCTACTACATCTTTAGTTGCATCTATTATTTGTTTATTAAATTCAACTAAGGCTTCTATTTCATTTTTTCCTTCAAAAAGATAAGTAGGTATGTATTCTATTGCTGTATCCAATCCTAGGCATACTACTCCTCTTTCTTTTACTCTATTAAATAACTTATCTATTATAGAACTCCTCATAATATCCCCCTATCTTTTATAAAGAACCTTTCCAGCTTTTATTGTACTTTGAATTTCCCCGTAAAATTCCATTCCTTCAAAAGGTGTATTTTGAGCTTTTGAGTAAAACTCTTTTGAATCTATTTTTATTTTTTTATTTAAGTCTACTAGTACTAGGTCTCCATCTATTCCTGGGCTAATTATCCCTTTATTCATTCCTAGAATATTAGCACTATTTTTAGACATTAGTTCACTTAATTTATTTAGACTTATTTCTTTAGACTTAACTAATCTTGTATAGCAAATTGGAAAGGCAGTTTCTAATCCAACCATTCCTGGAGACCCCTTCTCTTTATCTTCTTTTGTATGAGGCGCATGATCTGTACCTATACAATCCACTACTCCATTTTTAATTGCCTTTATTATAGCATTTACATCTTCTTTCTCTCTTATAGGAGGATTTACTCTATAATTATTTAAATCCTTTGTTAAGGCTATATGATGTGGTGTAACCTCGCAAGTTATATTTTTATAGTCTTCCTTTGCTTCTTTAATATATTTAATAGCTTCCTTAGTACTAACATGACACATATGAAGCCTAGCTCCAGTTTCCTTAGCTAAGTATATATCTCTTAAGGTCATTATATTTTCAGCTATTCTCATATCTATATCTGAAAATCCCCTATCTTCTGCGTGAGACATTATAATCCAATTATTTTCTTTTGCTTTTAACATAGCTTCAAACATCACTTCAGAATCCATAACACCAACACCATCATCTGAAATTGCTTTAAGTTTTTTATCTCCTATAAATTCATCTAAGTGACTTAAATCTTTACCATTAAATCCATTAGTAACTGATACACACTGATGTAAATCTACTAAATCTAATTCTTTCTCTCTATTTCTTACTATTTCCAAAACTTCTTTATTTGAACATATAGGCTGAGTATTTGCCATTAGGCAAACTCCTGTATATCCCCCTCGCAGTGCTGCTCTTGATCCTGTTTTTATATCTTCTTTATAAGTTAATCCAGGCTCTCTAAAATGAGCATGTGTATCTATAAATGAAGGCATTACTACAAGTCCCTTTGCATTAATAGTTTCTATATTCTCTATATTAATATTTAATCCTATTTCCTTAATTATTCCTTTTTCTATATAAATATCCCCAATAAAATCCTGTGAGTAATCAACAATCCTAGCATTTTTAATTAATAAATCCATAATTGCACCTCTTCTCTTATAAATCAGATAATTTTATTATATTATCGCAATAATCACACTTATAAGTTCCCTTATTTTCATTAATTAATCTAAATGTATGAGGAACATAATTTTCTACAGTAGTTATACATCTTGGATTATTACACTTTAATATATTTACTACCTGCTTAGGTAATTCTGGCTTTATTTTGTTACATATTTCTCCATTCATTATTTCATTAATTGTTAAGTGAGGAGATAATAAAGTAATAACGGTATAATCAATATCTGAAGAATTTTCAATTTTTATAATATCCTTCTTCCCCATCTTTTCACTTTTAACATTCATTATTAAAGCTACTTGACTATTAACCTTATCTAAATTTAAATATTTAAATATTTTAATTCCAACTCCTGCTTTTATATGGTCAATTACTAATCCATCCTTTATAGTAGTTATTTCTAACATCTATACCACCTCCAAAAGCTTTGCTATTAATGCCATTCTTACATACATTCCAAATTCTGCTTGTTTAAAGTAACAAGCTCTGCTATCCTTGTCCACTTCTATATCTATTTCATTTACTCTTGGCAATGGATGAAGAACTATCATATCTTCTTTTGCTAATTTCATTTTTTCTCTATCTAATATATAGCTATCTTTTAATCTTAAATATTCTTCTTCATTGAAAAATCTTTCTTTTTGAATTCTTGTCATATAAAGGATATCTACTTCATTAATTACATCTTCTAATTTATCAACTTCTTTAAATTTAATATTATTTTTAAGTAATATTTCCTCTCTAATATAATCTGGCAGAGATAATTCTTTAGGTGAAATCAATATAAATCTAGTTCCACTATATCTGGACATGGCTTTTATTAATGAGTGTACTGTCCTTCCATTTTTAAGATCACCACATATTCCTATTATGTGATTTTCTAGACCCTGTTTTAAGGTTTGGATAGTTAAAAGATCTGTTAAAGTTTGAGTTGGATGTTGATGACCTCCATCACCAGCATTAATTATTGGAACCTTTGAGTACATACTAGCAAGTTTTGCTGACCCTTCCATAGGGTGTCTCATTGCTATTATATCTGAGTAGATAGATACCATAGTAATAGTGTCCGCTAAAGTTTCTCCCTTGGCTGTTGAAGTGGAATTTGGTTCAGAAAAGCCTAATATCTTTCCTCCAAGTTTCATCATAGCAGCTTCAAAACTAAATCTTGTTCTAGTACTTGGTTCATAAAATAGTGTAGCTAATATCTTCCCATGACAAATATGGGAGTATTCTCTCGGATTTGCTATAATTTGATGAGCTAAATTAAAGATTTCCTCTAATTCATTTTTAGAAAAATCCATTGAATCAATTAAATGTTTACTTTTCATATTATCACTCCTTGTTAACATCACTGTGTTAAATTTAAAGGTCTTACTATTTTTTTTGTATAAAAAAACTTCCTCATATTAAAGGAAGACATAATAAACTTAAGTATTTGAAATACTTTTTATCTCCCTTATTAATCTCTCTGGATTAGCTTAAAGGTTATCTTTTCCATTAGAATAACACTTATAATACTCCTTGTCAAGAAACTATTTCTATATAAGAATAGAGCTGATTTTTCAGCTCTATTCAAAATTTACTATTATATTATTCTTAATACTTCTCCTGGATATATTAAATTTGGATTACTTATATTATTTAAATTAACTATAGACTGATAACTAACTCCATGAGTAGTAGCTATACTAGAAAGTGTATCTCCTGGTCTTACAGTATAATAAATCTTGGATTTATTATCTCCACTTATTAATAACACTTGTCCTGGATATATTAAATTTGGATTACTTATTCCATTAATACTTGCTAAAGTTTGATAATTAACTCCATATTTTATTGCTATTGAAGAAAGATTATCCCCAGCTTTTACAGTATAATAAATTCCTTCACTATTTGAAATATCTTTCTTTGATGCTTCTATCTTTAATACTTGTCCTGGATATATCAAATTTGGATTACTTATTCCATTCAATTTTGCTATAGATTCATAAGTGGTCCCATATTTAACAGCTATTGAAGAAAGAGTATCTCCTTCTTTTACTACATAATTAACTTTAGTAACATCTCCTGTATTATCTTTTGGCTCTTCCTTAGGACCATTCTCATTTCCACTATTAGGAACTCCATATCCATTCATGCCTTTTTTAATTATTATAGAAGGATAATCCACTATCATATAGTTTTGATCACAAACTACACCAGCTACTTTATTAGTTCTAATTAAATTTGTTTCCCCTCCGAATTGCCACATTCCATAAGGTCCTTTATAGGTACACTCAGTAGCCCATTGTGCAACCCATATAGAAAAATCTATTCGTATATCCTCATTTAAATAACTCTCAAGAAATGACTTACTTGAATATACTCCTACAAAGTATCCTCTTCCCTCAAGATAATCTAACCAAGCTTTAGCTAAATTTGAAACTTGATTTTTACTAAGATTTTTCTGAACATTATCTTCTACATCAAAATAAATAGGCAGTTCAAATTTCTTATTTTTTAATACATAATCTTCTAAAAACTTTGCTTCTGATATAGCTTCTTCTACTGTAGTTGCCATACTATATTGGTATACTCCTACCTTTAAGCCAACAGCTTTAGCATTTTTATAATACTCTTCAAATCTATTATCTTTACTTTTATTGTAAGCACCTCTAATTATAGCAAATTTAACGCCCTCATCAGCAGCTAACTTAAAATTAAAATTTCCTTGCCAAGTACTTACATCTATCCCAAATGTTCTACTCACTTTATATCTCACCTCTGTTAATAATCTTTTATCTTTTGTTACATTTCCTCTTACTATTTATTATATTAATGATAAGATATTATGTTATTGAATTGTTAAACTTTATTTTAAATGTAAAAAGAGTGTCGACACAGTCGCCACTCTTACTAATACCTTATATACTTATTCTCATCTAATGAAAATCAATGCCAATTATTCATAACTTCATCCCACATCATTTTACCACACTTAGCAAGTGTTACTGTTCCATATACACTATTCGGTATTCCCATTGATAAAACAGTAAAGGAGAAGTTTCCCTTTGGTAATCTAATTAACTCTGTATCATTTTCTACTCCAGTTTTATCTCCAGTCTTGCTTGAAATCTCATACTTTAAATCATCTGGAATATATAAAGCTAATTTGTTTTTAATTTGTTGTCTAGTTAATATATCAATTAACATTTGGCTATCTTCTTTATTTAAAAAAGTTCCATTATATAAATGCTTCCAAATTTGAGCTAAATCAAATGCAGAAGTCATATTTTCAACTTCATCTTTTGATTTTCTCTCATCAGTAGTTTTTCTATTTAATACGGTATTTTTTAATCCCATACTTCTTATATCATTATTAATATTTTCCATTCCAAGTATTTCTATTATCTTATTAGCAGCAGTATTATCACTTTGAATTAACATTGCAACTAATAATTCAAAAACAGTATACTCTCTTTCATTAAACTCATGAATTATTCCTGTTCCATATACTTTATCTTTGCTATCAATTTTAATTTTATCTAAGAAATCTATTTTCTTATCTTCTTCAGCTTTAATTAAAGATACTGCTATAGGCAACTTCATACAACCCGCAGCCGTCATCTGAACGTTTTCATTATAACCATAAATATAACCACTCTTCAAATCTTCGAAAAAAAATCCATATGTTCCAATTCTTGATTCTAAATATTTCTTTATCTCTTTCATAATACCCTCCAGCTTTCTTACTGTATTCTATGCCTATTATGATTATAGCATATTGTCAGAAAATTTTGAAGTATTCCTCAAAATAATTTAAACTAAAAGTGGTGGAGTAAATCTCCACCACTTATAATTCCCTAATCAGCAAAAGAAATACCTACTTTTTTTGCCACATTAACTAATTCTCCATCGGGATCAACTAGCTTTGATTTTTGACCAATAACATTTTCTAAGCTATCACTTGATATTTTACCATCTTTTAAAGAAACCATCTCACCAAATTTTCCTTGATTTATTAATTCAACAGCTGCTACTCCATATCTAGTTGAAAGAATTCTATCATATGTTGATGTTGTTCCTCCTCTTTGTATATGCCCAAGAACTGTACATCTAACTTCTTTTCCAGGTAAAAGTTTTTCCAAATCATCTGCTAACTTATTACCTATTCCACCTAATCTAATTGGATCTGGGCTGTCAGCAACTATTTTAGCTACAACTACCTCCCCATCCTTTGGTTTAGCACCTTCAGCAACTACAATTATACTAAATTGTCTTCCTGCTGCTTCACGTTCCTTTATCTTTTCTACAATTTTATTAATATCATATGGGATTTCAGGTAATAATATTACATTAGCTGAACCAGCAATTCCTGATTCTAATGCAATCCATCCTGCTCCTCTTCCCATAACTTCACATACCATAATTCTATGATGAGATTCTGCTGTTGTATGTAACCTATCTAAAGCTTCAGTTGCTACATCAATAGCTGTATTAAATCCGAAAGTAACATCTGTAGATGCTAAATCATTGTCTATAGTTTTAGGTACTCCTATTACTTTAACTCCTTTTCTTGCAAAATCTCTTGCAGAAGTTAAAGTACCATCTCCACCAATTACTACTAATACATCTACACCTTCTTTTCTCAAGTTTTCTACTGCAACATCTGAAACGTCCTTTTTAACCATAGCACCATTTTCTTCAACTAAATAATCAAATAGATTATCTTTATTTGAGCTATATAAAATAGTACCCCCTCTGTTTAGAATTCCTGAAACGCTATCTAAAGTTAGAGGCACGAAATCATTATTGTATAATCCTCTATAACCAAACTTATAGCCTATTACTTCTATTCCATAATTTAATATAGCTGTCTTTGTTACGGCTCTTATTACTGCATTTAACCCAGGGCAATCTCCCCCACCTGTTAATAATGCTATTTTTTTTACTTGCTGTACCATAAAAATTCCCCCTACCCATTTAGTTACTTTTTGAATTGACTATACTTTTTAAATTTTCTGTAAATTTCTTTTAAAAAAATATTTACTATTTGTTTTCTTTTGTAATTAATTTCAATTTATTCTTTTTCTTATCATAATTATAATATCATAAAGATAATTTGCTGAAAAGTAAAATTATTTATATTTTGAATATTTTTTTATTTTGGTAAAATTATAGTATAGATACATAATAATGTATAGTCATATTAATTAACAAATAAATTAACTTATATGAAATAATAGATTTAGATAGTATAAAATTAAATTGAAAAAGAAATTAAAAATAAAAAACAGGGTAACCCCTGTTTTTCTTATTACATTGTTAAAGTTACTATTCCTGCAAGTGATAATGCAAATAAAACTATACCTGCAACAACTCTATATATAGCAAATATTCTCATCGGTTTCTTCTTTAAGTAGCTTACAAACATATCCATTACAATTATTGATACTATAAATGCTACAATAAATCCTAATATTAATGATACTGTAAATGTAGGATTCATAATTGAAAAATCAAAATTTAATAAATCCATAGCTGAAGATCCTATCATAGCTGGTACAGCTAAGAAAAATGAAAATTCTGCTGCAACAGGTGTTGAAAGTCCTGCAATCCAACCTCCCATAATAGTAGACGCACTTCTTGACATTCCAGGCCACATAGATAAGACTTGGAATAATCCTACTTTAATAGATTGTATTGGAGTTATATCAAATACATCATTTGTAGGCATCTTTCCGCTTTTTTTAGAAACTCTACTTCTAAATCTATTTTCTATCAGTATTAATAATATACCACCTACTATAAATCCAACCACAACTGCTGATGGCTTAAATAAGCTTTTTATCTTATCATATAAAGTTAATCCTACTATTAAGGCTGGAATAGATCCAATTATTATATTTATTCCAAACTTAAATCCTTTTTCTCCTTTTTTCCCACCAGAAAAAATATAAGTAAAAAACTCTACTACTGCTCCCCAAAGCTTATTCCAATATAATACTACCACTGCTAATATTGCACCAAGTTGTATAACAACTTCAAACATCTTTGCAAATTCCTCAGCTCCTGGTACTCCTGTTCTAAATCCAATTAAACTACCAACTAAGATCATATGCCCTGTTGATGATACTGGTACGAACTCTGTTAGGCCTTCTACTACCGCTATTACAATAGCTTTAAGTATATAAATAAAATTTAAACCCATTACTTTTCCTCCTTTATGTCTTCTAATACAACAAATTTTATTATACCTTCATATATAAATGCTGTCCATTACTTAAATCTTAAGAATTTATTATTTAAAACTCACCCCAATTTTACTTGTTACATCTGCTCCATTTAATGAAAGCTCTATAATATTACTTCCTTCTGTAAGATTTATATCTTTGTACTTTTTAACCTTTGTAAATTCCCCATTATTTTCTCTTATATAATATTCATCAAGTACTTTACCATCCTTAAAAGCTCCTATTATAAAAGATTCATTATTATCTTCGCTTCCACTACTATCTTCTTGTTTTTTCATTAAAATTAAATATGCTTTCTCATCTTCAGCTCTAATTTCTTCAATAGGATTTTTATTCATTAACTCTTCATTTTCTGTGAATATAGTTGGAGGTAAATAATTCCCCTTAAATTTAAGAGTAATATCATCTTTATCTTTTATATATGTTATATAACTATTACTTTTTGACATATCTGCTGTATTATCTATACTTATTGTATATGTATATAAGACCTTCTTTAACATAGGAATATAATCTCTTCTGTTATTATTTCCAGTATAATTAAAATTTCTTATATCTGTATTTAATAATTCCATAGCACTGCAAGGGAAACCATTGTTATCAAAGTATCCCTTATCTATAAAATCAATCATTATCCACTTATTAAATTCCTTGCTCCAATACTCAACTACATAGTAAGACTTTTCCTTATTAAAACTAGTGTTAATCCTTTTAAATTCACCAACTCTAGCTGTGTAACCAAGACTTTGCAAAACATCTCTATAAATTATAGCAAAATCTCTAGCTGATGCTTTTTTAGAATCTGCTTTATCTTTTAAAATGTCAAATCCATTGACCCTATTAGTACTTTGAATATCATCAAAAGTAATAACTTCATTAAGTACAGTAATAACATTTATTGCTTTCTTAAGCATATCCTTTTCATTTCCTACTTTTTCTTCTACATTATTAGTTTGTTTTAATATATCTATTTTTTTATCATCTCCATCACTATAAAAAAACTTTATATTATTTTCATTATATATGTTTTCCCAGGCCTTAACACTTAACCCTTGCTTATATTTACTACTATAAATATAGACAAATCCAATAATTATAATTAGCAAAACCAAAATAACCTTACTTACTTTTTTAGCACTTTTCATATACCCTCCAAAACATCTAAATATATTTTTTTATAAAAAAAGTGCTAAATAGCACTTTTAATAAATCAATTTTAATCCTGTAATATTAAATTCTTTAGTATCATCTGCCATAAATTTATCATAAGCTTTTTTAATGGAATTATAATTTTCTATTATTATATTTCTATCTTCCTCTTTTATTCCTGCTGGAATTTCTGAATAAGCAGCTTTAAGATTCTCAAATCCTCTTAATAAATCTTTCTCTACAATTAAATAATACCAAGCAGCATTATTTAATGATCTAACATCTTTTTCATTCATTGAATAAGCCTTACGAGTTACCTCTATGCCATCTTCATAATTTCCTTCACCTAAATAAAGAGCTCCTAAGGTTGTATAATACTCTTGTATATTATCGTCAATTTTTATGGCTTCTTTAATATTTTCTATAGCATTTTCATAATTTCCATCTTTTATATCTATATCTGCAATTTTTTTGTATAAATCACTATCATTTTTTCTTAAATTAATTGCTAAATTATAATATTCCTTTGCTTTTTCATCATTTGAAAGATAGCTTGTATAATAATTAGCTAAATTAGTTATTAGTTCATAATTATAAGGTTCTTTTTTCATAGCTTCCCTATAATATATTTCAATAGAACTAAAGTCTTTTTTACCTTTTAATATACTTGGAATTAGTATTCCATAGCTTTCAAAGTTATTACTATTAGAATTTATACTCTTCTTTGCATAAGTTAAGGCTTCATCATACTTCTCATTATTTAGGGCTTTAAGAGATAATAAATAATATGTTGAATAAGATTCCTTATCTATATTTTTTGATTTATGAATAGCCTCATCTAAATAATCCTTGTCTTTACCTTCGTTATTTAAATTATTATATACTTCATATTTCATAATATCGGTGTTTATATTATCTATATTTTTATCATCTAATTTCTTAAATAAACTTAATGCTTTATCTGCAGAATCTTTGTCCATTGAATAGGCCCCTGCTAAAAACACCTTGTATACATCTTCATTTGATTCATTTATCTTATTTTCTAATGTATCAATTAAAGAATCCTTGTCAAATATATAGTTTTCTTTTATTACATTAAAAATTTTCAAATCGTTATTATTTATATTCCAAGCATCTTTTAATAAATCTATTCCTTTATCCCATCTATTAATTAAAATGTTCATATTAGCATATGTAGCTATGTCATATGCTGATTTTTCATCTAAAGGATATGTATCTAAAAGTTCTTCTGCTTTATACTCATTATTGTTTTGAATATATGCAGCAAATAATATTTTCATAATATCCTTATCTTGTCCATAATCTTTAATGTATTGTTCCCCAAAGGAAATAACATCTCCATACTCTTTGTTTAAAGTAAATGTAAACAACATTGACCTAATTAATTCTAAATCTTTTTCTTTATATTTTTCATATCCTTCATTTTTTATAACTTTATCTCTCTTTATTAAAGCCTCTTTTAACAAAGTATTTGATTTCTCTTTTTCTCCCTGTAATGAATATAAATCTGCAATTTTAACTGTCCATATTGGCCAATTATCATTTTCTTGCATTTTTTTATATTCCTCTATGGCTTTATCGTATTCATTTTCATAGTACAAATATTCTGCTGAATTGGTAGTAATACTTACTTCTTCAACAGTAGTAAAACTTTTAATTGATACTATCATAATAAGAACTAAAAGACATGATATACTTATAACAAAAATCGGTTCTACATATTTATTTTTAGCATTTACTTTCTTATATATATATACTATCTTTTTCATGATACTCTTCAAAGATTTATTAATTGGTCTAAATATGCTTTTAACCTTGTTAAAAAACGGTTTCAACCCCGCTTTAAACTTAGAAAAAAGGTTCTTTACTTCTTTCATATTTCCCTCCAGAATAAGTTTATCTATGTGTTCTATTTTAATACATATAGATTTTATCAAATATTCACCTTTTTTACAAATAGAAATTTATAATGGGATATTATTCAAAAAAATAATAAATTAGCTATGGCAAAGAGATTTAAAAAATACATTTTACCATAGCTCTTAATTTACCATTATATTATTCTCCAAAATTTGTAACTAACTTATATTCTTAAGTTTCTCCTCGAGTTTTGCAACTAACTTATACATAATAAAAGCAATTACTGAAAGTATAACTATACTCATCATAACCATATCTAATTGAGATATTTGTCCTCCATAAACTATTAGAAATCCAAGTCCCTTTCTGGCTACTAAAAACTCTCCCATTATCACTCCTACCCATGATAATCCTACATTTATTTTTAATGCTGATATTATAACTTGAATATTAGCTGGGAAAACAAGATATCTTAAGGTTTGAAATTTACTAGCTTGCAATGTTTTCATTAGTTTCAATTTTCCTTTATCCACCTCATTGAATCCAGTTAACACAGTTATAATAGTAGTTACAATTGAGATAAGGAGTGCTACAACTATAATTGCTGTAATACCATTTCCTACCCAAAATATTACTATTGGTGCAAGTGCTACCTTAGGTAGTGCATTTAGTACTACAAGATATGGATCTAATACTCTTGATGTAAAGGGGAAAGCCCATAAAATAATAGCTATTATAGCTCCTAATACAGTTCCTAAGGTAAAACCTAGTATAGTTTCATAACATGTAATTAGTATATTACTAAAAAGGGTTCCTTCTTTAATAAAAGAAATTAATGATTTTATAATTCTACTTGGGCTAGATGTTAAAAATGGATCTAAAATTTTTAATTGTGCTAGTCCTTCCCACAAAACTATGAAAATAATTAATACTCCTACTCTAAATAAAGTAACCTTTAATGATTCTATTTTTATTTTTTTTATATATTCTAAATGTTCCTTACTCATTTACAATATCCAACTCCTTCCATAACAAATTAAAATATTCGTTAAACTCTGGCTCTTTTCGCCTTTGAAAAGGAGTTGCTTCTTTATTATTAAATTTTATTATCACATCTAACTTTATCTTTGCTGGTCTTTTAGTAAGAACTATTATTCTATCTGATGTTGCAATGGCTTCGCCTAAATCATGGGTTACCATTATTGCAGTCTTTCCTTCTTTCTTTATAATCCCCTTTACATCATCACAAACCTTTAATCTTGTTTGATAATCTAAAGCTGAAAATGGTTCGTCTAAAAGAAGCACATCTGGATTTAGAGCAAGGGTTCTAATTAATGCAACTCTTTGCCTCATACCTCCAGATAATTCAGTTGGCTTATGATTTTTAAATCTAGCTAATTGATAATTTTCTAGTAGCTTATCTACATTTTTAATGTTTTCTTCAGTATTTAATTTCTTTATCTTAAGTCCTAACATTACATTATTTCTAACAGAAAGCCATCCAAATAAGTAATCTTTTTGAAACATGTATCCCATTTTATCTAATCTATTTTTAATATCTTTATCATTATAAATTATTTGTCCTTCAGAAGGCTTTAATAAGCCACTAATTATATTTAATAATGTTGATTTCCCACAACCAGATGGTCCAATTATACTTACAAATTCTCCTTTATCTATAGAAAAATTCAACTTATCTATAGCAGGAGTTTCTGCCTTTAAAGAATGATAAGTTAAACTTATATTTGAAATATTTATTAAACTCATTTCTAAACCTCCTTTCTATATGTATTAACAATATATTCTAAGGAGTTGTACAAGCAGCTCCTTAGAATGTAAAATATAATATTATAGAAGTAATTTGAATAAAATTACTAAACTTCATTAATCCGAGAAACTCTGCAAAGAGTTTTTTCTTTTATTTTACATTTTTCATTGTGCCCTAGAAACTACTTAGCTTTCATTGCTTCTTCTGCAAAGCTATTATTTACTATCTTTTCAAATGAAGGTCTTTCAGGTAATAAACTGCTATCATAGCTTTCTATAACATCCATTAATCTTGTTAAATCTTCTTCTTTTATTGAAGGCTTAGTTGCAATAGCATTAATTTCTTTATAGTTCTTTACAACTGAAATTATTATATCTTTGTCTGTTCCAGGGAAAAATGAACTAATAGAATCAGCTATTTCTTCATTATTATGTGTCTCAACCCATTTTTGTCCCTTATAAATTGCTTTAGTAAAGCTTTGAAGTATCTCAGGATTCTTATCCATATATGATTTAGTTACAAAGAAACAAGTATATGGTAAATTTCCAACTTCTTTTCCAATAGAAGTAATAATTTTCCCACTACCTTCCTTTTCTAGCATTGAAGCAGTTGGTTCAAATAAAGTAACATACTCTCCAGTTCCTGCTTTAAATGCACCAGAAGTAGCTGTAAAATCTATATTAGTTACCATATTCACATCGGTTTTTGCATCTAATCCATTTTGCTTTAAGGCATATTCAAAAGCCATTTCAGGAACTCCACCTGGTCTTCCTCCTATAATCTCAGCTCCTTTTAAATCAGTCCACTTAAAATTCTCTTTTGCTTCTCTTCCTACTAAAAATGCTCCATCTGTTTGAGTTAATTGTGCAAAAAGAACTGGATAGTCCTCTCTGCCTTGATTATTAATGTAAATTACTTGTTCTGGCCCTGCAAAACCAATATCTGCATTTTTGCTTAAAACTTGTTGCATTGTTTTGTCTGCGCCTTGTCCAGTACTGAGGTCGATCTCTATTCCAGCTTCCTTAAAGAAGCCTTCATTTATTGCAACATACATAGGTGCATAAAATACTGATCTTACTACTTCATTCAACCTAACTTTTGTTAATTCTTTATTTTCATCAACAGTTTTTTTATTACAAGAAATTAAACTTAATGAAGTTATTCCTAATAAAGCAACTATTGATGCCATTTTAATTAATTTGCTTTTCAATTTAATCCTCCATAAGAATAGTAATTAATCTATGGTTTATAATATGAATGAATAGCAAATTTTGTTAAAAAATAAGATATTATAATTTATTTTTACTTTTATTGATATGTAAATGTTTCACTTCATTTACTTATCTTTTTAATAGTGATAAATTAATAATGATAGTTTAAGGAGGTAATCTAATGAAGATATTTAGAGAAGCTATTATTATTCTTGGTATTTACCTAATTGGAGAGCTAATTTCTAAAGGATTTTCCCTTCCACTGCCTGGAAATATCATAGGAATGATAATTTTATTAGTATTATTATGTACAAAAGTAATTAAAGTTGAAAAGGTAGAAAATATTTCTGCATTTTTTTTAGATCATTTATCCTTTTTCTTTATTCCAGCTGGTGTAGGATTAATTTCATCCTTTAGCTCAATAAAGAATAGTCTAATAAATATTTTACTTTTATGTTTAATAACTACAGCAATTGTCATTATAGCTACTGGTATTATTGTTCAATATATAATTAAAATTAAAGAAAAGAAAATCAAGAAAGGATGCAATACAAAGTAATGGAAATACTAACAGAAAACACTTTATTTGGAATAATAATTTCACTTCTAGCATTCGAAGCTGGTTTATTAATATATAAAAAGACTAAATTCCCACTTTTTAATCCACTATTAATAGCTATAGCCTTAGTTATTGGATTTTTATTAGTTTTTAATATTGATGTTGATGTATATAATAAAGGTGGTCAATTTATAAACATGTTTCTTGGTCCTGCAACTGTAGTCTTAGCAGTACCACTATATAAGCAATTAAATCTATTAAAAAAACATTTATTACCTATATTAGTAGGTATATTACTTGGAAGTTCTATAGGAATATCCTCAGTAATTTTATTAGCTAATATTTTCGGTTTAGAAAAAGTACTAACTATATCTTTACTATCAAAGTCTGTTACAACTCCTATCGGTATAGAAATAACAAATCAACTTGGTGGCTTAACACCTGTTACAGTACTATCTATTGTAATATCTGGAATTATAGGCTCTATAATTGGACCAATATTATGCAAAAAATTTAAAATTCATGACAAAGTTGCAATAGGTATTGCTTTAGGTACAGCTTCTCACGCTGTTGGAACATCTAAAGCTTTAGAGCTTGGTGAAACTGAAGGGGCAATGAGTTCATTATCCATTGGTATAGCAGGTATTATGACAGTATTTTTAGCTCCTACATTCTACGCCTTATTATCATTTTTAATTAAATAAACACTATATTTATTATATTATTAAAACTTACATAATCTTAACAAAATAAAAACTCTCTACAAATTTGATAAAATCAAGCTTATAGAGAGTTTCTTTACTTTTAATTTTTTAATTATTTCATTCTTTAATTACTATTGTTGGTTTTTTATCTTTAATAATTTTGTATTTAGAAGTCCTATATTAGATGATTTTAATACTCTCTGTGTATTATTTCTAGTATAGGCTTCAAGTTTTGTCATAAATTCCTCTGGTTCTATTTCTTTGTCATTTACAAGTTTTAATCCCTTTTCCCAAGATGCAGTTAATGCAGGATTTAAAAGTGATGGTATAGAAACTTTTATAGCCTCATAAATCATTTCTCCAAGATTAGTAGGAGTTATAATCTGTGTTTTCTTATTAGCTTGCATATATTCTATATTAATTAACTTCTTAAGAATTTCTGCTCTAGTAGCTGATGTTCCAATTCCAGCCCCTTTTATGTGTTCTCTAAGTTCTTCATCTTCTATAAGTTTTCCTGCATTTTCCATAGCTATTATCATTGAACCAGTTGTATATCTTTTTGGTGGTGAAGTTTCACCTTCTTTTATTTCTAATTCATTAATAATAAGCTTTGTTCCTTTTCTTAAATTTTCAGGAAAGGATTCTTCCTTTTCCTCTTTATCATTACCTAATATAATTAGATATCCTTTATCAATACATATCTTCTTATTTAAAATAAAGTTTTCCTTTCCAACTAATAAAGTAATAG
This sequence comes from uncultured Clostridium sp., assembly GCA_934746015.1. GTDB lineage: Bacteria > Bacillota > Clostridia > Clostridiales > Clostridiaceae > Clostridium. Next base: position 6,123 of record CAKVEW010000040.1, on the reverse strand, counting down.
CCATTTTACTGTATTGAGATGGAGGATAAAATATCGATAAAAATCTTCTTAAAATAACAAAATATACTTGTTTATCTAAACTAGGTAATTTTAATAAAGTATCTTTTCCTTCTCCTGTGGGTATTATTGCGTAGTGATCAGTGATTTTACTATCATCTACATATTTACTTTTTAATATACTCTTTGTATAATCCTTTTCTATTATTTCATTTGCTACATTAGATAGTTCTTCCCCTATAGGCATATTTTTAAGTTTAATAATATTTCCCTTAACACCCTTAGCAACTGCTGTAGATAAAACTCTTGCATCAGTTCTTGGATATGTAACCATCTTCTTTTCATAAAGATTTTGAACTATTTTTAATGTTTCATCTGGACTAATCTTGAATCTCTTTGTACATTCATTTTGAAGTTCTGCCAAGTTATATAAAAGAGGTGGATTCTTTTTTTCCTTTGTTTTTTTAACTTCTTTTATAGTTCCAAATCCTATATCTCTTAGCTTAGTAATTAACTCTTCAGCATCTTCTTTCTTATTAAATCCTACTTCACTATATAATTTAGGAGATTCAAAATACTCTGATCCCTCTATTGCCTTCCAATCTGCTACTATTTCTAAAGCATCCTCTTCTTTTGAGAATTTACCAGATATTTTATAGAAAGACTTTTTATCAAAGTCTCTTATTTCTCTTTCTCTTTCTACTACCATTCCAAGAACGCAAGTCATAACTCTACCTACAGCTACAACTACATTCTTATCCTTCTTTAAAATATTCGCCAGGGTCTTCCCATACAATAATGTTAGTAACCTTGAAAAATTTATACCAAATATGTAATCTTCTTTAGCTCTTAAATATGCTGAATGTGCTAGGGAATCATATTCAGATAAAGGCTTTGCTTCTTTAATACCTCTTTTTATTTCCTCTTCAGTTTGAGAATCTATCCAAACCCTTTTCTTTACTTTATTAGGATTACCAGCCATATCGTCAACTAATCTATATATATACTCTCCCTCTCTCCCAGAGTCAGTACAAACATAAATAGTTTCTACATCTTCTCTATTCATCAAACTAGTTACCACATTAAATTGTGCCGAAGCAGAAGGAATTACTTCATATTTATATTCTTTCGGTAAAAAAGGCAAGTCTCTTAAATTCCAAAATTTCAATTTTTCATTATAAACTTCTGGATAACTCATTGTTACCATATGTCCAACACACCAAGTAAAGATGCTTCTTTCACCCTCAATGTATCCGTTGTTTCTCTTCCCCTTGACATTTAACAACTTCACAAACTCCATAGCAACTGAAGGCTTTTCTGCAATAAATAAAGTTTTCCCCATAGAAACTTCCTTTCTAAATAAAAATAAACCTTCATAGAAGGTCTACTTTATTATACTACAACTTAATTTACATTTCATTAAAAACCCAAATAAAGAAATTTAAAATTCCTGCAAAAACTAACCAAAGCATATATGGAACGAGTAATACTCCCGCAATTTTATCTATTTTTATAAACTTTATAAATGTAATTGCAACAAAAACAAATAATATTATTATCCATATAAAGGCTACTCCATATAATCTAAAGGTAAAAAATATAAAGCTCCACATAAAGTTTAATATTAGTTGAATTAGATAAAAGAAATATGCTCCATTATCTTCATTATGTTCTTTATTTCTTATATATATTCTATATGCTGCAACTCCCATTAAAACATATAAAATACTCCAGACTATAGAAAATATAATGCTTGGTGGTGTAAAAAATGGCTTTTTAACATTAGCACTATAAAAATTAATAGCGTTCCTATTTATGTAAGAAACTAAAAAACCACCAAGAAGAGGAAATAATATATTAAAAACTAAGGGAATAATCTTAATACTTCTATTAAGTTTATTTTTCACATATAACACTCCTATATAAATTATTCCTTATTATATATGCCCTAATAAATAAAGTTATGTTATTAGAAGTAAATATCAGAAAACTCTATATCTATTTTTTGCTGAAGTTCATCTATTGTTATATTATGACTTAAATAATTTTCTTTAGCTTGTATGCTTTTGTTATATGGAAGTACTATTTTATATAAATTTCCATATAAAGGCCCAACATTTATACTAATTTCCCCTCCATGAAGTTCAACTAAGCCTTTAGTTAAATATAAGCCTAATCCACTTCCTTCCGACGGTCTATTGAAGGAAGTATTTACCTTGGTGAATTTTTCAAAAATCTCATTTCTTTTATCTTCTGGTATAGCATCTGCATCATTAAGTACTTCAATAATTATCTTATCATTTTGAATTTTTACAGTCACATATATATTACCATTTTCTTTTCCATGCTTTAAAGAATTTGATAATATATTAAGCATTATTCTTTCTATATAATCTCTATCACAATTTAAATATATTTCTTCATATTGTGGATCATATATAAGATTTGTTTTTTTAAACTTCATGTAATAATCACAGGACAATATTATATTTTCAATAATATCGACTATATTATAAACCTTAAGATCACTTTCTAAAAATCCTTCTGAAAGCTTATTACTATCAATAAAATTATTTATAGTTCTAATAAGTCTCAAACAGTTTTGCTTAATAATATTGTTATTTTTATTAATTTTATCCATTTTATTATCATTTAAATAAATATCATTTAATTGTAAAGCTGAATAAATAACATTAATTGGAGTTCTAAGTTCATGAGAAATATTTGAATAAAACTCATCATTTATACTTTCTTCTTTAAGTCTTTTCTCTATTTTTATTATTTCTTCTCTCTGCTTTATTATTTCGGTTACATCAAAAAACACAAGAAACTTCTTATTTCCTTGGACATTTGTTAGACACACCTCATAATCTCTTAGTTTACCAAACTTATCTTTTATTTTAGCTTCAATTGAAAACTCTTTTATTTCTTTATCATCAATATACATTTTACCTGTTATTTTACTAAGAACCTCATTTAAAGTTATTTTATTTTTTTTATACTTCATTTTATTATTTTTCATATCAAATATGTCATTAAAATAATATGAGTAAACCAATATGTCATTTTCAAAAATTAATAATCCATTAGAAAAAGCTTGTACTACATCTTGATAATTTTTTTCGCTTTTTTTTAATAATAAGTTTAAATCCTTTAATTCTTTTTCTCTATCCTTTAACCTTTTATTTAAATCCCTTTTCATTTCCTTAGCTTTATTTAAACTATCATAAGCATTAGAATAAATATTGTATAGTAATTTCTTTTCAAATTCACTATATAATAAAAAGCATGAAATTAATTTACTTGTCCATATAAAATAAGAAAAATCTTTATTAAAGTAAATACTTAAAAACATAAAATTATTACTTAAAAACATAAAAAAGCTTATTTCTATTATCCATTTTTCATTTTTGTCTAAATTAAACTTTTTATATAATTTTAATATACTTAAAAATATAAAGCCTCCTACTAATAAATTAATTACTGACCCTAGTTTACTATTTAAAAAATAATTAATATTATTTAAATTAATATATTCACTTCTCATAACAGAAAATAATAATGTTATTAATACTAAAAAGAACCCCCACTGTATAATTTCTGAATACTTTTTGCAATAAATTATTATACTTATCATTATGTTTATAAGTATTAAAAATATTAATATTTGAAAAAAAGCAGAAATAAAATCAATATTATTTAAAAAATAGGTATTTTCACTGAATATAAATCCTAATATGGCTATAAAAAAATATCCTCTTCCAATTAATTTTAAACTTCCTAATTCTTTATTATTACCATTCACTATACTTATAATAAATAACAATACTGATATGGATAAACATAAAACTCCTGTCACAAAGATAAACTCATTATCCATATTATAGAATATCTTTAATATAGTAAGTCCTATAGTAACTGGTACAAATACTTGAGACATTAGCCCTGTGTATTCATATTTAAAATTTTCTTTACTCATTTGTATTTATACCACCCTTTTCTTATATAACTTTATTGAAAATTTACTTCCATTGCCTACTTTACTTTCAATATTTATATCACCATTTTGAGCTTTTATTAAATTATGTACGACAAATAATCCAACTCCAAAACCTGTTGAAGAGTTATTTTTATTTCTTTTTTCCATTTCATATTTATTGAAAGCTCTAGTAATAAATTCCTTACTCATTCCTATTCCATTATCGCTTAACTCTATTAAAACATATTCATTGAAATCCTCTATTTTTACAAATATATTTCCACCACTACTAGTAAATTTTATTGAGTTTGACACTAAATTTAATATAACTCTTTGCATCATTTCCTTGTCAAAATGAATATATATTTCCTCTTCACTAGTATCAAATATAATGTCAAGTCCGCTATTATTTATATAAGGAGATAAAGAAAATAAATAATCTTCAACAAATTCAACTATATTGTAAAGACCTAAATTTATTTCTAAATTCTCTGTATCTATCTTACTTATATCAATTATATTGTTTGTAAGCTTAGTTAATATTAAACAATTTTCCATACTAATATCATTATAAGATTTAACTTTTTCTATATTATTTTTATCTATCAATATTTTTTCAAGTTGAATTGCAGAGTATATAACATTAATTGGTATTTTTAAATCATGAGAGATATTTGATAAGAAATTCTTTTTTATTTCTTCTCTTACTTCAACATCTTCCAATTCTTCTTTCATACCTAATAATTTAATTTTTTCTGTTAAATCTTTAAATATTATTATGCATTCCGAATCATCATTATCTAAATTAAAAAATCTTGCTTCAATCCTTTTATTATTTAATTTTGCTGTAGTAGTATTGGGCTTTAAATTATTACCAAAACAAATATCTTTATTTACTTTGGTACTAAAATTAATAAATCTATCAATACGTCTATTTACAACATGTCTAATATTTTCTTCACCAATTTCATTTAAAAATTTTAAATTACAATATGAAATCCTAAAACTACTATTTATAATCACAATAGGACTTGGCAAACTGTCTAAAAAACTTTTATACACTATTTGTTTATCACTTAATTTCTTGTAAGTTTCTTCAAGCTTATAATTATTATTCATTATTTTTCTATTTATATTCTCTAAATAATCACTGGTTTCTATTTTATCTTTAAAAATAAATCTATAACTTTCTTTAGCTATATTAATAATTACTCCAATCATAGTTGATATTACTATAATTTTCATAATTATTATAATAATATTACTTATTGTATTATTTAATATATTTTTCGAAAAAATAATATTAATAAATCTTATTACTTCAATAACTAGATTTAATTTAATTAAATCTATCTTCCCTTTTGATTCAAAATTGAAAATATATGTATTCCTAACAGTTAAAGCAATAAGCAAAAAAATAAATATTAAGTGTACAATATGTAGTTGCCAAATATTATATTTATTTAATAAATTAGCTTGAATAACACCTATAGTTAGTAAAATTAAGTATTCTATATGCATAATTTTGCTATTATTTTCATTTACCTTATACTTAGTTATTATATAATAAAAAATAACCATATTAATATAACTAAAATCAGAGTTATTATATCCTATACTTTTAATAAAATTTTTAAAAAATATAAATTGCCCCTCTGGAGATAAAAGCACTAAAATTATGGTGCAATTAATTATTAAAAATAATTGTACTACTCCATATATCTCTCTTTGAGTTATGCTTTTTATATGTATAAAAAGTATTAATAGAATAATTGAAATAGTTAATTCAGTTAATTTTAATAAATCAGCTATAATATTTTCATTAAAAAAAGAAATTTGACTAAGCAAAAAACATATAACTGATGTGTATAAAATATATAACAAAATATCTTTTAAATTCATATAATAAATTTTTTCTCTAAAGTTATTATAATTCACTGTTTTTCCCTCACTAAACATTATTACTACATAATTTTACATCATTTCCTTTTATATGTGAATACAATTGTAAGCTGTTGTAAATAAATATATTTTTATAAAATAAAAAAGTGAATGAAAGAATTCACAAAATAAAGTGGACCCTATGTCAAGGACACAGTAAAAAAAGGTTATGAAGCTAGTAAAAGATGATTTCTATATTGAGTAGG
>CAKVEW010000039.1 GCA_934746015.1 uncultured Clostridium sp. | reverse complement strand
TTTGTTAACATTTTAATCACCTAAAAATATTTTACAATAAAAACGAAAGAGTGTCGACTTTGTCGACACTCTGAAGGAACTGTATAAAACAGTTCCTTTTTTGGAAGTATATAATTATTGTTTAAATTTACATTTTTATTCATTCTTATGCTAATAAACTTCTATCACTTAAATCATCATTAATATTAGCATCTTTAAATAAATTCATTAATTTTTCTGTTGTTAACTCTTCCTTTTCTTTTCCTTTAACATCTAGTAGTATTTTACCACTATGCATCATTATTAGTCTATTTCCTGTTTTTATTGCTTGCTTTAAATTATGTGTTATCATCATAGTTGTAATATTAGTTTCCCTTACAATTCTTTCTGTTATTTCCATTATTTTTAATGAAGTTTTTGGATCTAATGCTGCTGTATGCTCATCTAATAATAACAGCTCAGGCTTAGACATAACTGCAATTAACATACTCAAAGCTTGTCGTTGGCCTCCTGACAATAGATTAACCTTGTTATATAGCTTATCTTCAAGACCTAAATCTAATTCTTTAAGAAGCTTTTCATAATATGGAATCCTTTTTCTATTAATTCCAAGAGTTAATCCAAATTTCTTTCCTTTATTATCTGCTAAAGATAAATTTTCTAATATTGTCATATTAGGAGCAACACCTAATGATGGATTTTGAAATACTCTTCCTATCATTTTTGATCTTTTATATTCATCTTTATTTGAAACATCTTCTCCATTTATTTCAATTATTCCTTCATCACATTGAATATTCCCAGATATAATATTTAATAATGTTGACTTTCCAGCACCATTAGATCCTATTATACTAATAAAATCTCCTTCCTTTACTTCTAAAGAAAAATCAGAGAATACCTTATTTTCATTTATTGTATTTTCATTAAAGACTTTGTGCAACGCTTGAATCTTTAGCATTTACATCACCGCCTTCTCTATTTGTTACACCACTCTTAGCTTTCTTTCTTTTTGACTTAAATACTCCTGAATTTAAACTCAAAGCAATTATAACTATAACTGCTGTCATTAGTTTTAAATAATTTGGATTTAAGCCAAATTTTAATGCCATTGCTATAGCTAGCTTATAGATTATAGCTCCAAATATTGAAATTGTTGTGTACTTCATAAAACTCACTTTTTTAAATATTGAAGCCCCTATTATAACTGCTGCTAGCCCCATAACAACTACTCCAGTTCCCATACTAGCATCTGAAAATCCTTGATATTGAGCAGTTAAAGCCCCACTTAAAGCAACTAATCCATTACTTATCATTAAGCCTAAAACTTTTATATTATTTTTATTTATTCCTAATGAAGTAACTAATTGTTCATTATCCCCAACTGCAATAAGTAAATTACCAAGCTTTGTTTTTAAAAATAAATCAAAAGCTATCTTTACTACTAAAGTAATTATTATAATAATAATTATATTATATTTTCCAGTAAAAATACTTTTAGTATTAAATAATGGAATGTTCGATTGCCCCATCACCATTAAATTTATTGAATATAGGCCTATCATCACTAATATTCCAGACATTAAATTAGTGATTTTAAGTTTTACATTCAAAAGTGCAGTGGCTAACCCAGCTATAGCACCCCCTATAGTTGCTACTAAAACTGCTAACCAAGGATTTACATCTTTAACTAGTAAAGCTGCACATATAGCTGCTCCTAATGGATAAGTTCCATCTACAGAAAGATCAGGAAAGTCTAAAATTTTATAAGTAATATAGACTCCTATAGCAACTATTCCAAAAAGCAACCCTTGTTCTAAAACATTAATTACAAAATCCACTAGTTAACACCTCCAGTTACACTCTTTGCATTATCTTTAATTTCACTTGGAATGCTAATATTTAATTTATTAGCCACATCAGTATTTATTACAATACTCATATCACTTAATGTAGTAATTTCTATTTCTTCTGGTTTCTTACCCTCTAATATTTCAGCAGCTTTGTATCCAGTTTCTTTTCCAAGTTTAAAATAATCTATTCCAATTGAACATAACCCACCTTTAGATACAACAGCTTCTTCTGCTCCTAATATTGGCACATTATTTTTTACAGCAATTTGTCCAACTAAATCATAAGCTGAAGCCACAGTATTATCTGTTGGTGTATATAAGGCATCAATATCTTTTATAACTGCACTTAAATTTTGATTTATTTCATTTACATTTGTAATTCCAATTTCCTTTATTGTTATATTTAATTTACTTGCTTCTTTTTTTAAAGCTTCCACTTGAACTACTGAATTTGCTTCAGAAGTATTATATATTACTCCTAGTGTCTTAATATCAGGTTTAAGTTTAAGCAATAAATCAAGCTGCTTATCTACTGGAACCATATCTGAAACTCCTGTTAAATTAGTTCCAGAACTTTTCCAATCTTTAGCTATACCAGCTTCAACTGGATCAGTAACAGCAGTAAAAACTGTTGGTATTTCTTTAGTTGAATTATATACTGCTTGTGCTGAAGTAGTTGCAATAGCAAGAATTAAATCTTTTTTCTCTGATGTGAACTTTTGTGCTATTGTTTGAGAAGTGGGATTGTCTCCTTGAGCATTTTGATAATCAAAAGTTATATTCTTACCTTCTTCATATCCCTTTTCTTTTAATCCTTCAATAAATCCTTCCCTTGCCGAATCTAGCGCTGGATGTTGAACCAATTGACTAATACCTATATTGTATTTTGCTTCTTTGCTTGAAGATTCTTTTCCATCCTCTTTACATCCAACGAAGGTACTAGCTACAATAAAAGCTAATAACCCCATTACAACTTTCTTTTTTCCTACCATCTTTACCATCCTCCTATTATAAAAAACACTTCTGATTTTAATAAAATCTTAATTCCTACAATTCTACTTTCCTAATTTACTATAAATATTATATAAAATATAATATTTTGATATTATTCTTAAGATTTTATTACCACTTTTATATTTATCATATAATATCACAATTAGTTTTTTTTGTAAATATATAAAGTTATTTTTTAAATAAAAAAAGACACCATAGTGCCTTCAAATATTATACTATTTTATTTCAATTCTAATTAGGTATAGCTCTATGCCCTATTCCTATGACAACTTCATCTAGATGCAAAAGTCCAACACTTAAAAATATACATACACTTAAATGTTCTCCATGTTTTGCAATCCCTATTTTACCTCCAACATTTTGACCACTAGCTCTATTCCATACCTGCATTAAAGCATCTCTGGTTGCTCCTATAACACCACCTTCATGTAAATGTTCTTCTCTAATAAGACCATTTCTTTTAGATGCAACTAAAGCTCTTTCTAATATTTTGGAAGTTGAATCATTAATATTTCCACCTATATTTACTGCTGTAACTAATATGCCTTTTCTCTTAAGTTCAATTTTTAGTTCCTCTTCTTCCTCTCTAGATGAAATAGCCATTCTTGTTGCATATTTTGCAACTTCCAAGCTTGTATTAGCCATAATATCCTCCTGCGTCTAATTATATTTACTATTTTATAGACTCACACTTTTCTTTAAAATAATCATTTAATTTCCCTAATGCCCCTATCAAAACTTCTTTTTCACCTTCAGAAAGGTTATCCATCATAGTTGTAACCATTTCATTATGAAATCTTTCATGCAACCTATGTGCTACCTTTCCTTTCATTGTTAGCTCTACAAGAACTACTCTCCTATCCTCTTCTATCCTACTTCTTTCAACATATTCCTTTTTTATAAGCCTATTAATAGATGTAGTTAATGTTCCAACTGTTATACCTAAATCTTGTGCAACTTCACTCATCATTCTTTTTTCTTTTCTTCCAATAGCTTCAATAGTATGCATTTCCCTTACAGATAGATCTGAAAAATGCCCACTTTTTAATGTTTTTTCTTCAATTTGAAGTATTTCATTAAATATTTTTACCAAAAGTTCATTAACTACACTTACGTCTTTTTTCATAATGAATTATCCCATCCTTCTTCAATTGTTCCTTAATTAAATAATAATCTAAAGTTCACTAAAATTCAATGAAATATGTCATTCTATTATTAATTATTTTGACAATCAAACTTTCTTTATATTAATTGCTTATTTTCTCTGCTTTAGTTATTTTCACTTTTTCTTTTAATTCACCTAATAATATCTCAATTTTAATTTTTTTTGGTTTTATTATTGTATATAATGCGTGAACTTCATTTTCATTAAAATTATACTCTATTTTATTAATTTTTATTTTCTTCCTTTCTAAAAATTGTTCTATTTCACTTTCTATTTCTTCTCTTTTAAAATACTCCACTTCAAATTTTTCTAGTTTATTCTTAAAAATAAATTTATCTTCTATTCTTTTTAAGAATACTAAGGTTATAAAAATTATAATAGTAGAAAAAATACTTATATAATATCCTCCCATACCTATTGCTAAACCTAGACATGCTACAACCCATAAAGTTGCTGCAGTAGTTAATCCTTTTATATTCCCTCTATTATGAATTATTGCTCCTGCCCCAATAAATCCAACTCCAGTAATTACTTGAGCTCCAAGTCTACCATAATCTACTTTTATAACCTCATATAACTTTTCATTTGATGCTATAATAGCTATAGCTTGATTCCCTATTTCTATTTGAAGCAAGGAAACTATAGTAGCTCCTAAACACACTAAAATATGTGTTCTAAATCCGGCAGCTCTATTTTTTAGTTCTCTTTCATAACCTATAAGTCCTCCTATTATTAATGCCATTAGTATTCTTATTATTATATCCTTTATAGTAAGCTCCATATTATCTCCTTATTCATTATCTAATTTTTACAATATGAATTAACCCTAAATAAATTGACTAAAAATTAAAAGAGCTGTTAAAAACAGCTCCCATAGCTAAAATATAAATATTAAAATTAAAAACTTTAGTATAACTTAAATCATTCCAATTGATAATATTGTTATTAATACTCCCATTATTAAAGCTAAATAATAAAAATTATATATATCATCTCTACTATATATTTTTACTTTTTCTAGCTTTCCTTTAGGATATATAACTTCTATTTCATCTCCACTTTCTAAACTACATTTGTTTCCAAATGTAGAAATTGCAATCTTGATAATCTTATTTTCATCTCTCACTTCTATAATTGGATATATTTTCGCATTGTGTATTGTATTATACTCAATTCCAGGTGTTGAATAGGTATATGCTTCAAATCCTATAACCTTAGCTTTTTTTACAACAAACTCCCTACTTAATATTGTTCTTTTAAGTAATGTAATACCAGCAATAAAACTTAATGTAATACCAATAATTGAAAATAACACTCCCATTTTCATCCCTCAAATCAAATTTATTTCTCTCAATAATATATTATGCTTAATAGCCTCAAAAGATATATTAAGGTGAAACTTTCGCAGTTTTGAAGTAATTTACTTATTTTTATGATATTATTTTTCATTTATTTTATCTTTTATAATAAGTTATTAGTTTTTTATAAGGAATTTTATTACTTTTTAAAATTTAATTTTTATTTTCTTTAGACATTTATTTCGTTTACTATTTTATACCAATAGTCTAATATTAAATTATAGTTATTAATAGGAGGTAATTCTATGAATTATACTAAAGTCAAATTTGAAATATATCTTCCATTAAGTCATGTTGATAAATTAAGAGCGGCAATTAATAATACAGGAGCCTTAAATATTGGCAAATATGACAACTGCATTTCAATAACTGAAGTAAATGGTTATTTCAGACCTTTAAAAAATTCTAACCCATACTTAGGTAATGAAAATGAATTAAGCATTGAAAAAGAAGCAAAAATGGAATTTAGATGTCATAAAGATTTAGCTATAGAAGTAATCAACGTAATAAAAGCTATTCACCCTTATGAAGAACCAGTATACAACATAATACCTATTATAAATTAGTGATTATAATACCAATCTATAATGGTAGCAAATCTTAAGTATTAGAATATTTTATTATAAATACTAATATTTGAGGTATTAAGAATGAAAGTTATTGTAATTGGTGGTGGCTTTGCTGGATGTCAAGCTGCAATACAAGCAAGAAAAATGAAAGCAGAAGTTCATATTATAGAGAGAACAGATATGTTACTGGGTGTTGGAAATGTCGGTGGAATCATGCGAAATAACGGAAGATTTACTGCTGCAGAGGAATTATCCTATTTAGGTGCTAATGAAATAATTGATATTATGGATAGCCTATCACTCCATAAAAATGTTAATTTCACTGGACATAATCACGCAAGCCTAACAGATATAGGTATGGCTGAACCCAAAATTAGAAACTATCTACTCTCCCTTAATATTAATATTCACTTTAATAGTAGAGCTATAAATGTATCTTTAGAAAATAATTCAATTACTAAGATAAAATTAGCTAATGGAAATTATATTGAAGGAGATGTATTTATAGAAACTACAGGTTCAACAGGTCCTATGACAAATTGTAATAGATATGGTAATGGATGCTCAATGTGTATATTAAGATGTCCTACTTTTGGTGGCAGAGAAAGTTTAAGTGCAAAAGCTGGAATAAGTGATATTATAGGAAAAAGAAATAATGGTATGCCTGGAGCAATGAGTGGTTCATGTGAATTACCTCGTGAATCATTATCTAAGGAATTATTAGAAGAAGTTGCAACTAAAGGTGTAGCAAGTATTCCTATACCTCCTGAAGATATTAATTTAGATAAATTAAGTCAAAAAGTATGCCAACAATATGCTCTAAAAGAATTTGCTGAAAATGTAATTTTATTAGATACTGGTCATATAAAACTTATGACTTCTTATTATCCTATAGAAAAACTTCGTAAGATTCCAGGTCTTGAAAATGCTAAATATATTGATCCTTTATCTGGTGGAATATCTAATTCTATTAGATATTTAGCATCAAGCCCTAGAGATAATAATATGAAAATTAAAGGCTTAGCTAATATGTTTTGTGCTGGCGAAAAATCTGGTTTCTTTGTAGGCCATACTGAAGCTATGGCTACAGGTGCATTAGCAGGGTATAATTCCGTAAGATACCTTCTAAATAAACCTCTTATGGAACTTCCAAGGGAACTTGCAATAGGAGATATTATTGCCTTTGCAAATGAATCCTTAGATATGGAAAATGGAAAAAGTCTTAGACATACCTTTTCAGGTGGAGAATACTTTGAAAGGATGAAAGAATTAAATCTATACACAACAGATAGAAATCTGATAAAAGATAGAGTTCGTTCCTTATCATTATTAGGAATATTTAATAGTTAAACTGAAAGGAGCTGCTTAAGCAGCTCCTTTTACTTATGCTAAAAATATATTTTTTATTGCTCCTGTTGGACACTTTTTAGTACAAAGTTGACAATTTACACATTTATCATAATCTACTTTTGCTAAATTATTTACTACATGAACTGCATCCTTCGGACAATTTCTCTCACATAATTTACAACCTATGCATGCAGCTGTACAATTATCTTTAACATGTCTTCCTATTTCTGTATTATTACACTCTACTCTTACCTTTTTAGAAACAGGTACTGATTCAATAAGTCCCTTTGGACAAATATTTATACAGGCTCCACAATTTGTACATTTATCCATATTCACTTTAGCAATACCATTAACTATTTCTAAAGCACCAAATTCACAAACATTAACACAGCTTCCTAGTCCTAAACATCCATATGTACAGGATTTTGAACCACCATTTACCATAAGAGAAGCTGTAAGGCAATCAGAAACACCTTCTAAATCATAATTAATTTTAGCTGAATCACAATTTCCGTTGCATTTAACAAAAGCAGTCATCTTTTCAGAAACATCTACTTTAATTCCTAATACTTCTCCAATATCTTCTGCAGTTTTCGATCCCCCTACTGAACATAAGTTAGGTTTTGCACCTTCCATTACTACAGCCTCTGCATAGGCATCACAACCAGCAAATCCACATCCCCCACAATTTGCACCTGGAAGACACTCTCTTAACTTAGGTATTTTAGGATCTACCTTTACTTCAAAAGCTTTTGATGCAAAGCCTAAAAGTATTCCAAAAACTAAACCTAAAATTCCTAAGCTTAAAGTTGCATATAAAGTATTCATACTAAACCTCCCCTAGTGAATTAATCCTTGGAATCCTAAAAAGGCAATTGACATTAAAGCTGCTGTAAATAATGTAATTGGTAATCCTCTTAGAACGACAGGTATATTTTCATTATTATCTATTCTTTCTCTAATGAATGATAGTAAAACTATTGATAACATATATCCTGATGCAGCACCTAATCCATTTACTACAGATTCTATAAAGTTATAGCTTTCTTGGATATTTAATGTTGCCATACCTAAAACAGCACAGTTTGTAGTAATAAGTGGTAAATATATTCCTAAAGCCTTATGAAGGGCTGGTGATAATTTTTTAATAGCCATTTCTACAAATTGAACTAAAGCTGCAATAACTAATACATTTGCTATAGTTTTTAAATATTCAAGTTCAAATCTAACTAATATTTGAGTATAAACAAGCCATGACATAATTGAAGCTAAGGTCATAACAAAGGTAACAGCTAACCCCATACCTATAGCTGCATCTTTTTTCTTAGAAACTCCAAGGAATGAACAAATTCCTAGGAATTTTGATAATACAAAGTTATTTACAAGCATTGATGCTATAAAAATCATAAATAATTCCATAAGTTCCACCCCTCTTAGTTTTTATTAGTTTCTTTTATTTCTATTCCTGATGTAGTCCCACAAGATCCAGTTCCACATCCAGAGCAGCTTCCGCAATTATGTTCTAAAGGCTTCACTTCTTCACCTGTTCTAGCTGCTTTTTTCATATTATAAGCATTTAAAACTACCATAAGTCCACCTAAAGTAAAGAAGGCACCTGGTGCTAATATCATGATTGAAGCAGGTTTTATACTTTCAGGAATAACTTGAATTCCTAAAAATTGTCCAGCACCTAATATTTCTCTAAATGTTCCTATTAAAAATAATGCTATAGTAAATCCTAATCCCATTCCAATTGCATCAAATATAGATGGCACAATTGGATTTTTTGAAGCGTAAGCTTCTGCTCTTCCTAATATTATACAGTTAACAACAATTAAAGGAATAAATATTCCAAGTGAAGAATAAAGACTTGGCAAATATCCTTGCATCAACATATCAATTATAGTAACGAAAGACGCTATAACTACTATATACGCAGGTATTCTTATTTCGTCAGGAACTAATTTTCTTATTGCTGAAATTATCATATTAGAAAATATTAAAACTACAGTTGATGCTAATCCCATTCCTAAAGCATTTTCTGCACTTGTTGTAACAGCTAAAGTTGGACACATAGCTAAAACTTGTACAAAAATTGGATTTTCAGTAATTATTCCATTTTTTAATCTTTCAATTAATTTATTCATTGCCTTCCTCCTAATTTAATATTAATTTGAACTAGCTCCTGTATCTGCATCAGTATCTTCCTTTGCCTCTACTGTTTCACCTTTTATCTTTTCTAAATAGAAAGTGATAGCTTCATTAACAGCATTTACAGATGCTTTACTTGAAGTTGTAGCCCCTGATAAAGCTTCTACTTCAGTATCTTTATTAGGAGTAACTTTTACTACTTCTAAATATCCAGTTGCAGGTTTATCTTTAAATCTTTCAGTAAATTTATCCTCAGATATTTTCGCACCTAATCCTGGTGTTTCACTATGTGATAATACTTTCATACCTGTAACTTTATCTTCTTTGGAAATACCAACAACAAAATCAACTGCTCCATGGAAACCCTTGCTAGTTACTTTCATAACATAACCTATAACATCATTTCCATTAACTGCTTCATATATTTCTTTTATTCCACTTTCATCATCTATTTCAATAGTAGTATCTTGAATTTTTTCTGCTGATGGCATTATATAATTTAAATCTTCTTTACTTATTTTAGAGTTTTCTAAAATTGCTTCTTTAGTTAAGTCATTAGCAAATCCAAGTAATAATCCTGAAATCATTGTTATTATTAGAAGGATTCCTCCTAGCTTAAAATTTCTTTTCATGTTATTAAGCCTCCTTCTTAACCTTAATTTTTTTTGTAGTTAAATATTCAATTAAAGGAGTACATAAATTCATAATTATAATAGCATAATATGGTCCTTCTGGATTAAATCCCTTTACTGCAATAATTGAAGCACAGATACCTGCAATTATTCCAAATATGTATTGTCCTATTCTAGTCATTGGAGTTGTTCCATAGTCAGTAGTCATAAATATTGCCGCTAGGAAAAATGCACCTGGTAATAATAATTCTTTATCAAAAATACCGTACATAACCATTGCTGATAAAATAAATGTAATTGGACCTCTTAAGCTAATTCTTCCTCTAATAGCTAAATAAAGTCCTCCTAAGCATAAAGCTAAAATAGATACTTCACCTATACTTCCTGAAGCTTGGCCTATAATTTTATCTATTAATGGAACTACTACCTCTACAGTCTCTGATGCTGAAGAGGTTGCATCTACTGTTGGCTTTGCCATTACTCCTGCCCATGAAGCAATTAAGAACGCTTTAGTAGCTGCTGCTGGATTCATAAAATTTTGTCCATATCCACCAAAGAATTGTTTTACAACTATAGTTGCAAAAGTAGCTCCTATAATAGGTATCCATAAAGGAACATAAGTAGGCATTATTAATCCTAATATTATACCTAATACAATTGGACTTAAGTCTGTTAAAAAAGATGTCTTTTTAACATATTTATTCCAAAGTCCTTCTGCAATAATACTAGTCAAAATTGTAGTAACTAGTATTTTAACAGCATCTACCTTATAAAAATAAATTCCTGCAAATATAGCTGGAATCAATGCTATAATAAAATCAATCATTATCTTATTAATCTCTAGACCTTTTTTTACATAAGGTGCTGGTGATACTTTAAGATTTCTATTTTCCACACTTTTCACTCCTATTCAAATTCTTATTAATTAAATTCTTTTGAAGTTTTTATCATTTGTGAAACTTCTATATTGGAAGGACATATAAAGCTGCATAGTCCACAGTCTATACATTTCTTTCCTCCGAATTTAATAAATTCTTCTTTTTCATTTCTTTTTGCTAGTTCCATAAGTTTTACAGGACTTAATCCTTCTGGGCACACTCTTAAGCATTTAGAACAATTAATGCAGTTATATTTTCCCCCTGATGGTAAATCTGCATCACTTAAAAATAATAACCCCTTTGAATCCTTATTTATTTTAGAGTTTAAATCATAAATTGGAGTACCATTTAAACTTCCTCCATCTATAGCTTTTAAAAGGGCTTCTGTTCTTCCATTTAGTCCATCAAAAACTTCTTTGTATGTAGTATTAGAATTAATTGCAACTACTTTGTTTCCATCAACTGCACTTCCATATACAGTAATATAATTTTCAATTTCTTTTCCTAGTAATGCCTGTCCAAGTTTAATAATGTCTAAAATATCATATATAATTACATTATTATTTTCTCCATAAACTTTGCTTATAAGCTTATTATTATTTAATTCTGTTATTGCAGGAACCTTAACAACTTCCCCAAATGAATTTAATTCTTCAAATAATTTTTTGTCTTTTTTATTAACTACGAACTTTACTTCATTTAAAGAATTAATTTTTTCTAAGCCTTTCTTTAATTCCTCTTTTTTCTCATTTACTATAATTTCATACCCATTTAAATTTGGTTGAAAGCTAAATGCTTTAACTATTACTTTTTCCCCTTTATTATTTTCGTAATATGAGCTTAAGCTTTCATCAACTTCTTTAGTAGCTACTTCATCTAAATTTTCTTTCTTAACTAAAGTTTGTGATAATTTAAAATCATTTAATGTAAATAATTTATTTGAAACTTTTACATTATTAAAAAGATTAATTAGCACTCTAAAACCTCCTATATATAGTATTTAACATTAAACATATTAATTTAGCCCCTAATTTAACGAGCATTTTCATATTACCATAAATAAAGGCTCTCCACAACTTTTGTAATATTTTTAACAAAGTTTTTGTATAAAAATTTAAATTTATTTTAAATTTTTCTTATAAATTTTTGCTAGTTGTGAAAATTTAGAGGTTTTTATATATTGTATATCTAAAAAAATAAAGAGATTATCTAAGCATCTCAATATTTCAGATTTAAATGTAGGATTACTTTTAATAATTTTAAAAAATATTAAAAATAATTTATTTTAGAACCCTCTTATGAGTTTATTATAAACCTACACTATTCATTTATATTGTGCGATAATCTCTTTATATAATCTTTATATTCCTCTATCTCTCTTAATTTATCTAACTCTTCATCCCTTTTCATATAATCAAGAAATATATTGTTTAGCTCTATACTTCTTATCAAATCTTTAAAAGCAAGTTGAAGTTTATTAATATTTGCATAGAAACAACACCTATTATAAAATAGAAAACTAGAATTTGGATTACTATCTATTCCCTTACTTATTATATCTATAGCAGTTTCAAAGTCTCTTTTTTCTTTATAAATTATAGCTAAATTTAAGTAACTATATGGATACTTAGGATTTTCACTTATTGACTTAAGATAATACTCCTTTGCTTCCTCTTCTTTATTTAAACTATTAAGTAATACCCCCATATTAAATAAAACTCTAAAATTCCTTGGAGCTATTTTTAATGCTTCTTTCATATATATTAAAGCTTTATCATATTCCCCCATTTCTTCATAGATGCAACCTAAGTTAGCATTAGCCCACAAATCTTTAGGAACTAATTTTATTACTTCATTATAATATTTAATTGCATTATTCACATCTTTTAATTCATCATAAGCATTGGCTAAAAAGAAATAGGCTCTATCATATTTTTGATCTAATTCTATTGCATTTTTATAAAATTCTATAGCTTCTTCTAACAATCCATCTTCATCATATAAAACACCAAGCCCATAATAAGCTCTAGCATCCTTTTTATCAATTTTAATGGCAGATTTGTATTTTTCCTCTGCCTCATTTTTATAACCAAGTTTATCATAAAGTAAGGCTATATCAAGGACAAGTTCTATATCATTCTTACCTTCCTCTAATCTATATGCCTTATTATAAAATTTTAGAGCCTTAGAATACTCTTTTTCACTAACAAAGTTTCTTGCTATATTTAAATAATTATTAAAAATATATCTTTTATCTGACATCCTTACTCCTTTAGAAAATTTTGTATTCCTCTTATAATAAAATTAAAGAATACTATTTCAATTATAAAAATAAAAATAATAACTGTAATAATATTCATATTAAAATATATAGCTGCAGAAGATAAAAAAACATATAGTGCTCCTTCAACTAGAAGAATTTCCCCAATCCATATTGAAAAACTTTTAATATCACCTATGCTTTCAATATTAAAATCTCTATTTATATAAGAAAAGCTTTCTATAATTGATTTTAAAAATAATAATTCCTTCTTTGTAGCAACTAATCCACCTATTATAAGTTCTGTAGCTCCCCATATCAATAATAGTATATTTAGTACCAAAATTAACCCCTCCATTTATAACTTTAATTTATATAATATATATTTTATATCTTTTTTAAACAAAGTGAATAAAATAAGACCTACTTTTATATTAAATAGGTCTTAAAAATTTTACTTTGCAAGTTTAAAAGTATTATTTTCTATATCTACATTGCATTTCCCACCATTTGATAAATCTCCAAATAACAATTCATCAACTAACAGGGGTTTTACTTCAGAATTAATAACTCTAATTATTTCCCTTGCACCAAATTCCTTAGATAATCCCTTTTGGCTTATAAAACTAATTGCTTTATCAGTAAAGCTTAATTCTATATTTTTTTCCTTTAATTTGTCTATAAATTTATTTAATTCTTTGTTAGTTATTTCTATTGCCATATCTTGATTTATTTGATTAAATACAACTATTTTGTCTAATCTATTCCTAAACTCAGGAGTAAATGCTCTCTTAACTTCATCGCTTATAGCTTCATTATTAATTGTTCCCCTAGCAAATCCAACTAGGTTTTTACCAATATCTCTTGCTCCAGCATTTGATGTCATAATTAATATAACATTTCTAAAATCTGCCTTTCTCCCTTTATTATCTGTTAGTGTTGCATAATCCATTACTTGTAATAAAACACTTAATATATCAGGATGAGCCTTTTCTATTTCATCTAACAATAACACACAATTTGGTTTTTTTCTAATTGTATCAGTTAGAAGCCCTCCTTCTTCATAACCAACATATCCTGGTGGAGATCCTATAAGTTTTGAAGCTGCATGCCTTTCACTATATTCACTCATATCAAATCTTACTAATTCTATACCTAAAGTTTTTGCTAAAACTTTAGCTATTTCAGTTTTACCAACACCAGTTGGCCCTACAAATAACATTGAAGCAACAGGTTTATTTTCATCATTTAATCCAGCTCTTGACATCTTAATACATCTTGAAACTTCTTCTATTGCTTGATTTTGACCAAATATTCTATTTTTAAGTTCTTCTTCTAATATTTTCAATGAGTTTATTTCTGTATTCTCTATAGTTTTCTTAGGTATATGACATATCTTTGATATAATTTCCTCAATTATTGATTCATCTACTAATCCATTAGAATATTTTTCTCTATTTATATCTACAAATGCACCTGCTTCATCTATAATATCAATAGCCTTATCTGGTAAAAATCTATCATTAATATATTTGAAACTTAAATTAACAGCAGATTTTAAAGCTTCGTCAGTAAACTTTACTTTATGATACTCTTCAAATACATCTTTAACACCTTCTAAGATGTCTATAGTTTCCTCAACAGAAGTTTCTTTAACCTCTATTACTTGGAACCTTCTTACTAATGCTTTATCTTTCTCAAAATACTTTTTGTAATCATCATAAGTAGTTGCTCCTATAAACCTTATTTTTCCTTCTAGTAAATATCTCTTTATTAAGCTTCCCCCATCTAATGAACTACCATTTAAAGCACCAGCACCAACTATATTATGAATCTCATCAATATACACTATTGGATTATCATAAGTCTTTATCTCATCTAAGATTTGTTTAATTCTTTCTTCAAAATCTCCTCTATACTTTGTTCCTGCAAGTATAGTTCCTATATCCAATGAAAATATTTGAGCATTTTTCAATTTTTCTGGAACATTACCTTCCTTAATTAGCTTAGCAAGCCCCATTGTAATTGCAGTTTTTCCAACTCCAGGTTCTCCTATATGAATTGGGTTGTTCTTAGTTCTTCTGCATAGTATTTGTATTGTCCTATCAATTATATCTTCTCTCCCTACTAAAGGATAATTATCTTCTTCTTCAATTAATTCTGTTAAATTAGTACAAAAATTATTAACTATGCTCTTTTCTTTCTTTTCTTTTTCTTCTTCTGATTTATTAACTCTAATTATTTTTATAGCATCCTTAGCTAAATCTTCTTCCTCTGATTTATTATGAGAAAGTTCAAATAATAAATCTTGCTTGGATATTCCTTGCTTCTCTAAATAATAAACAGCATAACTATCCTTTAATGCATAAATTGCCGAAATAACATGTTCTAAAGCTACATAATTTCTTTCACTAAAAGCTGCTTGTTGTGTAGCAACAATTAATACATTTTTAATTCCAAAGCTTTCTTCTGGTTCCCCATCATCTTCTAATTTATCTAAATTATCATTAATGTAATTTGTTAAATCTTCTTTTAATTCCTCAACATTTCCATTTAATTTAATAATTATATCTTTAAATATATCATCATCTAAAGCACTTAATAGTAAATGTTCAGGTGTAACATATTCATTTTTATTGTTTTTTGCTGTGCTATACGCTCTAAGCAAAATATCTCTTACTACTTTACTTATATCCATTTTAATCCTCCTCTACTGTAAGTTTAAATGGAAATCCTTCTTCCCTTGCCATTGAAATAGCTTTATTTTTCTTTGTAACAGCTATATCATAAGTATAAACGCCTGCTATACCTTTCCCAGTTTTATGAACTTCCATCATGATCTTATTAGCTTCTTCGAAACTCTTATTAAAAATAATATTTAAAACAGCAACTACAAATTCCATAGTTGTGAAATCATCATTATACATAATAACTTTATATTTTTTTGGTTCCTTAGCTTTAATATATGTTTTTTCTATCACTTTTGAATTAGTTTCCAAAATAACTCCTCCATTTTCCCTTTTGATTCTCTAATGAAGAAAAATATTCTTATTTGATATTCATTATATATTATATTGTATTTAGTTGCAAAATACTATCACTTGATATAATACTATTATTATATTTTTATGTAACTAATATGTTAAAAATCATATAATATTAAGAGGTGATAAGTGATGGAAGAGCAAAATGTAAATGAAAATAATGAAAGAGTTCAACCTAATGATAATACTTATCTAACACTTTATGAAACTAATGAAGTTTTGAAACAACTACCTAAAATTCTTAATCAAATGAAGAATATAATTTTGAGCACTAATAATAACTTATCATTATTACAAGCTGAAGTTAATATTATGAAATCTGATCAAGAAAAATTTAAGAGAGATGTTACTCGTGCCTTAAATATTGTTTCTAACAAATTTTCAAATATAGATAAAATAGAAGAAGACTTAAATATTCTAGATCAAATTTTAGGTAAAAGATTTGCCGATATAGAAGATGAAATAATTTTAACTCAGCAAATGTCTGCTAAAAGCTTAAATGAAGTGCTAAAATTTAAAGAGCATTGGAAAATCTAGTAGGACTGAAATTTTAAATTACAGTCCTACTATCTTTTTATAATAATAAATAATAAAAAGAGTAAATGAAAAGTCACTTACCCTACTAACTCTATTTAATTTCTATATACATATCTATTTTAAAAATCCCTATTTCCACATATTTATAAAAACATTTATACTTTTATTTAATTCCTGTAAGTAAATATAATAGCATTAATAAACTTATAATGGCAGAAATATTAGTAATTGCAGAAGATTTTCTTTTCTTTACCTTCTCATCATCCTTATCTTCAGTAATATAACTAAATAAATGCGTAAGTTTATATAAAAATTTTTTCATAATATCAACTCCTAAGAATTATAGAAAAAGGATAGTATTTAAAACTATCCCTTCTCCATTTATTTTAATATTATTATTTATAGGACAATTTATTAAGCTATTGAAGCTGCTGCTTCAGCTCTTTCAATTTCTAAATTCTTCTTATCGGCATACATTACAAATGGTAAGTAAATAAATACAGAAACCGCAATGTTAATTAATGCTACAACTGCTCCTTGCCATTGTCCAGTTGCTAAAAATGCAGATATTACTGGTGGGCAAGTCCATGGAACTACTGCTGATGCTGGTGCTACAAATCCAATTACACTTAATACATAAGCTATACATGCTGATACCATTGGTGCTAGAACAAATGGAATTATATAAATTGGATTTAATACTATTGGTAATCCAAAAATAACTGGCTCATTTATATTAAAGAATGCTGGTGCTGTTGCAACATTTCTAATTGACTTATTTATAGCACTCTTTGAACTAATTATCATGGCTATCATTAATGCTGCTGTTAAACCTGATCCTCCAAGATTTACATAAGAATCTAGGAATTGGCTGTTTATAATATGAATTCCTTGAGTTTCTCCTGCTGCTATGGCTGCCATATTCTCAGCTGTTAATGCAAGGAATATAGAGTTTATAACTGGTGCTAGTATATTGGAACCATGTAATCCAAAAAACCATAGCATTTGTTGTATTAATATTAATACTAATAATACTGGTAATGAATTTGCAAGGCCCATTAATGGTTTTGAAATTAAATTATATACATGTAAGTAAACTTCTGCATATCCAAAGGCTTCACAAATTGCAAATACTATTCCCACTAAAGTTAATGTTATCATTGTTGGTAATAAAGCAGAGAATGATCTTGCTACAGCTGGTGGTACTCCATCTGGTAACTTAATAATAAGTTTTTTATTTTGAGATAATTTAGCAAATATTGTACCTGTAATTAAAGTCACAATTAAAATAGTTATTAACCCTGAAGGTCCAAGCCATTTTGTAAATAATCCTGGTTCCCAACCAAGTGTTCCTGCATCAAATCCACCCCAAGTAACTGGAGCCTTGTAAGCAAACATATTTGTTAAAATTAAGCTTGATGCTAATGTAACTAATCCTGTTGCAAATCCATCTACATCATATGATTTACCTAATGCATATCCTATAGACATTGCAGCAAATAATCCCATTAAGAACATTGATCCACCATAAACATTTAATGCTATTACGTCTAACCAATGTAAAGGCTGTCCTGCAGCAAATAAATCTTTTACTGATTGAATCGGAAAGTTATGAATTAAAAGGCCAAAAGAACCTATTATCATAAGTGGCATTATTGTAGCAAAACCATCTCTAATAGCTACTAAGTGCCTTTGAGCACCTATTTTTGATGCTACTGGAACAATATATCGTTCCATAAAGTTCATGAATTTTTCCATTTAAAAGTCCCCCTTAATTTTTATATTTACTGATTTCTCCTAAAGATTTGTATTAATAATTTCATTATGAAGAGTCATCAGTTAATAATTCTAAAATTTAGAATTCTTTGAATTAATATTGTAGAAGTTTAATTTATTTTTACAATATTATATAAAGCAATTTGCATGCCAATTTTATTTTTCCTTGTAAATGTTATAATCCTTGCTATATAAAGCTTTTAGAGATTCCTTTTTTACACACTTACTTTTTTAAATTGTGTAATAAACTTACACAATCATTTTAAAAAACAATTTGTGTAAAAATAATTCTAAAGAATAAAAAGATTCTGGTTTTCACCAGAATCTTTTTACACTAAATACCAAGTACTACTCTTTTATTTTAAATGAAAATTTACTCCATGGCTTTATGTAGTCTAGTAGAAATACTTCTTCATCTACAATCTTGCCTACCACATTTGTTTTTCCAGTATTCTTCATATCTTTTAAAGCTAATTGTAATTCTCCTGCATATCTAGTGTATAAATCCGTATCAATTAATATATTTCCTCTTTTTATATCTACCACATTATATGGTGGGAAGCTTTCTCCTTTATATTTTACCCTACTTTGAGTACTTCTAGCCATATATTCTGAAGAATCTCCTCTATTAAAATGAAATTCTTCTAAAACTATTTTTTTATCTAAATCCCTAATATCATCAATTAACTCAATATTAAATTCTAACATTTCCATATTTATTTTGCTTAATGCTTTTAGCTCTTCTTCTGAAGCAAATGCATTTGCAATAATAACATCATCTATTAGTCCTGTTGCTAATAAATGCTTTGCTTGTACCTCTATAGGTAAGTCTCTATGCATCTCTAATGTACATAATCCCTCTGAAACTGGCCAAGGGCCAAATCCTGCAGATGGAGAATTCACAAAAGCAGCTGTTCTAATACCTAAATCCTTAAATTGTTTACTTGAAGATATAAAGTTATCATAAGATAATCCTGTATAAACATGAGGATAGAAATTATGACATCCATATATATTATTTATATTTGATTTATATGAAATTATATTATCAACATACTTTGTACCATTACTAATATTTAATTCAATTTTTAACCCGTATTCATTATAGCTCATTACTGCTTCTTCATAACCGCTAAACCCCATGTCTAACCTTATACCTGAAAGTCCCATTTCCTTAAATACTTTTAAATCAAATATTGATGCATTTACTTTATTAAATACTGTTGGATCTATGTCTGCAATAACTTCCATACTATTTTCATTAGCTACTTGCAATATTTCTTTAAATTCCTTTATTGTTTCATCTATATTTTTATCTGTTGCTGATATTAAACATGTAAATATTCTTTTAAATCCATATTTAGCTGCTAAGTTAATATAGTCTTTAATTTCTTCTAAAGTTGAATTATTAAGATATATTGAAATACCTAATCTATGCATTTTTACATTCCACCTTACTTAATCTTTCATGTAAATCTATAATTTCTTCTGCCAAATCCTTTACTACTATAGAAGTCATTAAATGATCTTGTGCATGTACTAATAATAAAGACACTTCTGTCTTATTGCCAGCTGCCTCGCCTTGAATTAAACTAGTTTGTGTTGCATGGGCATTCCCTAGAGTTTCCTTAGACTTCTCTATTAAATCTCTTGCTTCATCAATTTGTCCATTTTTAGCTGATTGCATAGCTTCCATTGCATAACTTCTAGCTTCTCCACTAAAAATTATTAAATCCATTATAATTTTTTCCATCGGTTACACCCCTTTTATATTCCTGCTACTTATTTATCATTGATAGTGCATGGTTTAAAACCTTTTCTCCATTCATTGTTCCATAGTCAACTGTATTTATAACTTCTACAGGTATTCCCAAAGGTTCAAACTTAGTTTTCATTTTATTTAATAAAAATCTAACTTGTGGTCCTAATAATAATACATCTATTTCATTTTCATGTTTTTTTAATTCTGCTTCCCCTACCGCTTTAATACTGCACTCTATTCCTTGAGTCTCTGCAGCTGATTGCATCTTTGTAACTAATAATGATGTAGACATTCCAGCTGAACAAACTAATAATATTCTTTTCATTTTATTACCTCCTATTTTATGTATCTAATTACACTATTTTATTAAGCAATTTCCATGCCAAATTTATTTTCTATATATACTGTAGATAAAAACAGCTTAAAACCTTGTATTTTACTAATTATAATGGATTCTTTTTTTATATTTCCTGTGTGTAATTTATGGTTACACACAATACTTTTACTAGGTGCTCCCTAAGATTTTTACACAGATATTTTATTATTAATTATCATCTTAACTATATGTGCTAATTCATTTTCACCAACATTGATATTATATCTTTCTTCAAGTAGTTTTAAACATTGCTTAACAAGAATGAATTCTCTGCTATTAGAATGTCTAAATTCATTTAGCATCACAAAAGGCGTATCTTTTCCACCTTTTTTCAATTTATCTATAAGGAAGCAAATATGAATTAAGATTCCTATTTTTACATCATGGATTAATTTTATATTTAAGTGTTCCTCAATTTTATAAAGAGTTTCTCTAATATCAGAAATTAATTTATAAGAATCTATAGATTCAATTTGCTTTTCCATACTTTCAATTATTTTATAATATTCTTCTTCTTGTCTAACAAGAGCTTCTAAATCTTCTATGCCATCTCCTGAAAGTGTATCTGCTGCTGATATAAATGGAATATTCGGGAAATAAGTATTAAGTACTCCTACAATAGCTAAAATATTATATTTTTTCTTTAAAGACTCAATATTACTATAAAAATCATCCTTATCTAAAATATTTAGGGCATATATTTTTATATTATCATTGATATTATTTTCTATTATTTCTTTAAGTCTTTGTGCTGATCCATCCCCAGTAAAACATGAAGTTACTATGATATTTTCTTTTCTCTCTATCTTTGTACCTACTCCTTGAATTCCATACCTTTTTATACCTACACAAGATTCGTATATCTCATTTAAAGATCTACCGTTTAGGGCTTTTCTTCCTGCTTCAATTACTAATAAAGTTGTAACCATATCAACAGTTTTTACATTTATATCAACTTCATCTTTTATCATATCAGCAAAATTTGTTAGTGATCCCATATCTACTAATAACATTACACCTTTACCATTATCTATAGTCTTAATCTCCTCAATTGCAATTTTATACATATCTTCAGCTTTCATGCTAAGGGGCATATCTAAAGATTTAACATGCTCTTCACCAATTAATGAATTTGCAACCTCTACCATAGATGATGCAGTAGAATGTCCATGCATTATTACTAAAACTCCAACCTTTTCTTCTTTGTCCTTATCTTTTTCGTATGGATTACTTGCTAAAAACATTGTAATATATCCAATTTCATCTAGTGGAACTTCAAGTCCAAACCTTTTATCTAGTATACTAGCAACTTCCATTGAAACTATAAACTCTCTAGCATATTCTCCTCTTATAAAATTTAATTTTGGGTGGAAAATTTTTATTCCCTTTTTAATTCTTTCAACGCTTCCTTGAATATGAAGTGCTAATCCAAAATATACTTTTTCATCATAATCCCTATTTAATTTTTTAGAAGCATATTGTAATATTTCTTCAACAACATCTACTATATCAACATCTACAATCTTAGATATTTCTTCTTTTCTATACTTTTCAGGTAAATCTCTAATATATTTTTTAAAGTATTTATCAATATCTATATTTAAAATTTCATCTATTTCTTTTTCTTCAATACCATGACTTTTTAATTCTTCAACCTTTTGCTCTATTCTATCATAGAAGATTACACCTTCTTTTATTTCATCTAAACTAGATTCATCTTCTAACAAATTCATCTTGTTTTTATATGAAAATTTAAGAACATCTCCCATATTGCTTAATATTTCTTCCACTTCATCTCTATAATTTTGAAGCTTCATAAGACCCATTTTAACTCTTTGAGGCAAATCCTCTTGTTCTAAAAATATATAATCTTTATTCTTAGCTTTATATCTTAAAAATGCCCTAGCACAAGACAATTGAATGTCACTTTTCAATTGTCCTATATTATTAGGACAATCGTATAATAAAAAAGATGTTAATGCACTTTTATTTATATAAATACTTTTCTGAACCCTTTGAGATTCATTTTCTATAAATTCCCTTAATAAATAATATCTTTCCTTAATATTTTTTTCTTTTAATGATGGTAAAGTAACTACCATTGGTATTCTTCTTGTGAATGTTTTCAATAAGAAAGACTTTGGATCTTCTGTAGTGGCTGCAATAATTTGTGCTTCGACATTAACTAACTTTTCAGTATCTCCTAAAACTCTAAACTGTCCCTTATCTATATAAGTAAATAGCATTTCTTGCCCTTGTGGAGATAGTCTATGAATCTCATCTAAAAATAAGATACCACCATCAGCTTTTTTTAATAATCCCTCTCTATCAGAGTCTGCTCCTGTATATGCACCTTTTTTAACTCCGAAAATTTGAGCCATAACCAATTGTGGATTATCAGCATAATCAGCACAATTAAACCTTATAAATGGTGCTTTTTCGTTAATAACCTCTGCTTCAATAGCAAAATTGTACATAGCTTCAGCAAACATTGATTTACCAACACCTGTTTCACCTAAGATTAAAGTATGTAATCCTCTAGGTGGATATAATATTGCTGCTTTAGCTTGCTGAATTGGCATTTGTAGGCTGTATTTTGCTCCAACTAAAGTATCAAGTGTATTTCTTTTTATTTCTTTTTTACCTTTTTGGATATTTTTATCTTCATTTTCTTCAATATTTTTTACACAACTATATTTTACAGGATGACCATCACCTTTATTGACAGTGCCATCTTTAAATAATTGATTTAAATATCTACTTACATTAGCCCTGTCTAAGTTCATAAATCTACTAAGCTCACCAGCTGTTACTCCTTCACTACTCTTTGATTCTAAGCTTTGCAAAGCAATATGAACATCTTTTATTTTACTCATAGTATCCTCCTTATCTTATTGTAAACTTCTACATTAATATATTTTAACATATGTTTATATTATTAACATAATAATATTATTTATATTAAAAATGGAGCTGCCTAAAAACAGCTCCAAATTATAATATATGCTATTTAATTATTAATTATTTATTCTTATGGTGATTATAAATATAAAATGGAACCCCAAGTAACATTAATATGAATCCCCACATAACTATCTCTGCTCCAGAACCATATATAGTCCATAAAGCATATGTAAATGCAAGGAGAGGGATAATACTTTTCTTAATAAATAATTTTACTGTAACTTCTTTTTCATCTTTAAAAATAAGCATCATCTCTGCAGCAGCAGTTAATAAATATACTGGTAAGAATGATAATGTAGCTAAAATGGTTATAAAAGTAAAAGTTGATACCATACTTTTTTGATAATTCATAATCAATAATATGTTAACTAATACAGAGCCTATAATTAATGAATTTGATGGTGTTCCATACTTTGGATGCAACTTACCAAAAGTTTTTGGGAAAACTCCATCTTCTCCAGCTGCAAATGATACCCTTGCCGTAGATAAAAGCCAGCCAATTGTTGTACCTAAAATACAAACAACAACTGCAATAGCTAAAGGCTTTCCTATTCCATGACCTAATATCTTTGTAAGTATGTCAGTTAATGGTGCTGAACTTAATGCTAATTCACTATTAGACATAACCCCCATACTAGCTACACTAATTAAAATATATATTATAGAAGAAATTAGCATACCATATATAGTACTTTTTCTAATATTTTTTTCAGGATTTCTTATTTCACCAGCTGTCACAGCTGCACTTTCTAAGCCTAAAAAAGCCCATAGTGTAGATGTAGCCGCTAAAGGTATAGTTCCAATTCCTTTATTTTCTGGTATCATAGGTAAAATATTTGAACTATCAAAATGTAAAAAAGCTACTATTATAAATAAAGCAAAAAATGCTATTTTAAATACTGTTACAAAAGATTGAATTTTACCGGCTTTTTTTACTCCTACTATATTAATAAAAGTAAAAATCCATAAAATTGCACTTGTGTAAATAATAGATATTATAGGATTATTTAGAGCTGGTATTATAGCTGTGCTATAACTAGCTAATGCTACTATTATAGCTGCATTACCTATCCATGATCCATTCCAATATAACCAAGCACTTAAAAATCCAGCAAACTCTCCAAAGGCTTCTTTGGTATATTGATACGCCCCTCCTGTTGTCGGGTATTTTGATCCTAGATTTGCAAAGGATATTGCTATCAATACAGAACCTATAGTTGTTATTACCCATGCAATTATTGTAGCAAAAGGTCCTGAAACTTCTGCCAATGTAGCTGGCAACATAAATATACCTGAGCCTATCATATTCCCACAAACCAACATAGTTGCCATAAACAGGCTTATTTCTTTTTTCATTTGTTCATCTTTCATTTGTTTCTCCTAAAAAAATAAGTTCAAAGATTTCTCTTTGAACTTGTATTAATCGCAAAATTTAACAACCACAAAGATAGCTCTCCACAAATTTATTGTGACAGTTTTACACATATTTTATGCAAAACCAGCATATAACCTATAAGCAAAATTATATACTTCGGCAATAATTCCTTTCAAATTAAATCTTCGTGCTTACCTCATTAATAATATTCTTAATTATTGCAACCTCTATCAATTATATTAATTTTTACTTTATAATTTTAACAAAATTTATACATTTGTCAACTTTTTTCGACAATTATATACTTGCTTTAAAATTTCTAAGCCTCAAAGCATTTAATAATACTGAAACAGAACTTAAACTCATTGCTCCTGCTGCAATCATAGGATTTAATAAAGAGCCTCCAAAAATATGGAGTATTCCCATTGCAACTGGAATTCCTAGTACATTATATCCAAATGCCCAAAATAAATTTTGCTTAATATTGTTTATAGTAGCCTTACTTAACTGAATTGCTTTTATTACATCTAATAAATCACTTCTCATTAATACTATATCTGCTGATTCCATTGCCACATCAGTTCCAGAACCTATAGCTATTCCTACATCAGCTTGAACCAAAGCAGGTGCATCATTAATTCCATCACCTACCATAGCAACTTTTTTATTTCCAGCTTGTAACTTTTTAACTTCATTTGCTTTATCCTCTGGTAATACTTCTGCTAGTACTATATCAATTCCAACTTCTTTTGCAATTGCTCTTGCTGTTTTCTTGTTATCTCCAGTAATCATAGCTACCTTTATTCCCATATTATGAATAGCTTCAATAGCTCTTTTACTATTTTCTTTAACTGTATCTGCAACAGCTACAATGCCTTTTATTTCATTGTCAATTGCTAAGAACATAGGAGTTTTTCCTTCTTCAGCTAATTCATTAGATTTATCTAGTAAATCTCCTAATTCTATTTTTCTTTCAGACATTAACTTCTTATTTCCTAATAAGACCATATTATCATCTATTTTAACTTCAATACCTTGACCAGGTATTGCCTTAAAATCTTGTATTTCCTTAAGTTTAAGATTTTTTTCTTCTGCAGCTCTTACTATTGCTTCTCCTAATGGATGTTCAGATCCCTTTTCTGCACTAGCTGCTAAAACTAAAATATCTGATTCACTTATATCTCTAGTTACTATATTTGTTACTTTTGGCTTTCCTTCTGTTATAGTTCCTGTTTTATCAAAAACGATAGTTTCAACTTTATATGCAGTTTCTAATGCTTCTCCACCTTTTATAAGCACTCCATTTTCAGCACCTTTACCAGTTCCCACCATAATTGCTGTAGGTGTTGCTAAACCTAAAGCACATGGACATGCTATAACTAAAACTGCAATAAATATAGTTAATGAAAATACTGCAGATTCACCTGATATATACCAGCCTAAAGCTCCTATAATAGCTAATACTATTACAGTTGGCACAAAATAAGCTGATATTACATCTGCAAGCTTTGCAATTGGTGCCTTAGTTCCTTGAGCATCTTCAACTAATTTAATTATTTGAGCAAGAGCTGTGTCATCTCCAACTTTCGTAGCTTTATATTTTATAAATCCAGTTTTATTAATACTTGCTCCAATTACTTTACTTCCAACACTTTTTTCTACTGGAATACTTTCTCCAGTAAGCATAGACTCATCTATTGAAGTATTTCCTTCTATAACTTCTCCATCAACTGGAAGCTTTTCTCCAGGTTTTACAATTACAATATCAAAAACTTTTACTTCTTCAATTGGAATAGTGAGTTCTTTCCCATCTCTAATAATATTTGCAGTTTTAGGCGCTAATCCCATAAGCTTCTTAATAGCTTCTGAAGTTTTACCCTTTGATACTGCCTCTAAATACTTACCTAAAGTTATTAGTGTAAGAATTACTGCTGCTGATTCAAAATAAAGGTGCATTGCGTATTCATGGTCTCCAACATTTATTTTATATATAGCAAATAGTCCATAAATAAATGCTGCTGATGTTCCTATTGCAATTAAAGAATCCATATTAGGGCTTAGTTTAAATAAGTTTTTAAAACCTACAATATAGAACTTATAACCAATTATCATAACTGGTAATGTTAAGATAAGTTGTATTATTGCGAAATTAAGCGGATTCATCATTGGATCTATAATATGAGGTAAATGCATACCTACCATGTGTCCCATTGATATTATTAATAAAGGCACTGTAAATATAATAGATAGAATAAATCTATACCAAAGTTTTTTGTAAGCAGGAATTTTCTTTATAGCACTGTCCTTTTTTTCTTCTACGATTAAATTATAACCTGCTTTTTCAACTATATTTTTTAAGTCATTTACAGATATTTTATTTTCATCAAAAGTAATATTTAATTTTTCTGTAGCAAAATTCACTGATGAATTTTCTACTCCATTAGCTTTTTTAGTAACTCTTTCAACTCTATTTGCACAAGCTGAACAAGTCATGCCTTCAACTTTAAAGCTATAGTTCTTAATGTTTTTTTCAACTCCATATCCGGCTTTTTCAATTGCATTTTCAATATCAGAACTATTTAATTTGTTATTATCATATTTAACACTTAAAGTTTCTGTAGCAAAATTTACATTTGCGTTATCCACTCCCTCAAGCTTACCTACAACTTTTTGGACTCTATTCGCACAGGCTGAACAAGTCATACCTGTTATTTTAACTTTTTCTTCCTTCATAATACTGCCTCCCTCACCCACCCCATGGGGGTGTCCTATAGTTTTATTATATTACTATTATTGCCTTTGTCAATAATAATTATCATTAAATTATTATTTATATTTAAGCAAAAATATTAAACATAGAGATATCTAAGCAGCTACTAATTAAAAATGTAGAATTAATATGTATTTTATTTTTATAATATAAAAAGCTACCTAAAAATAGGTAGCTCAGAGTGTCGACAAAGTCGACACTCTTTCGTTTTTATTGTAAAATATTTTTAGG
>CAKVEW010000038.1 GCA_934746015.1 uncultured Clostridium sp. | reverse complement strand
TTAATATTATACATAAAAAAATACCTATAAACGAAACACTTTTTTTCAAAGTGTCCTGTTCATAGGTACCATTTTAGTTAGAGGGTGTTTAGGCAGCCTCTTTTTGTTTTTAGATTAATTGTATTTTAATATTATAAAAAGTAATAATGAATATGATATTTGAACCTTTTTTGTATAAATTGGAATAAGGATTAGGAATATAAAGATAATATAAGTTATCAATAAATAATTAGCTATTATCTACTATAATAATTTAAAAAAAAGTTGATTAATTCTTAGTAATTTAGTATGATATAGTTAATTCAGACTAAAATGATAAGATTTAAATGAAATAAATGATAACTGTAATAAGGAGATGTAAATAAATGAACAACGTTTTATTAAATATAAATGGACTAAAAACTGCTGTAGAAGGTAAGGAAATATTAAAAGGACTTGATTTAAAGATTAACAAGGGTGAAATACATGTAATTATGGGTCCAAATGGAGCTGGTAAATCTACTCTAGCTAATACTTTAATGGCTCATCCTAAGTATGAAAGAGTTTCAGGAGAAATTACTTTTGAGGGGGAAGATATCACAGAACTTAAGACAGATGAAAGAGCTAAGAAAGGCTTATTTTTATCTTTCCAAAGCCCAGAAGAGGTTCCAGGAATAACAGTTGAAAACTTTATTAGAAGTGCAAAAATTGCTAAAGAAGGTCAACTTATTAAATACCTAAAATTTGATAAGGACTTAAAGAACAATATGAAGGAATTAAAGATGAATCCTGAGTATGCAAAAAGATATTTAAATGTAGGATTTTCAGGTGGAGAAAAGAAGAAAAATGAAATACTACAAATGCTTATGTTAAATCCTAAATTAGCTATATTAGATGAAACAGATTCAGGATTAGACGTAGATGCAGTTAGAATAGTATCTGAAGGTATTAAGATGTTTGCTAATGAAGAAAATGGAGTTTTAATAATAACTCATAATAATAAGATTCTTGAAGGATTAAATCCTGACTATGTTCATGTTTTAGTTAATGGAAAGATAGTTAAAACTGGAGATGCTAGTTTAGCAGATGAAATACAAAAAAATGGATATGAAGCTTTTAAAGCAGAAGCTATGTAAGACGGAGGTGACTTACTTTGGAAATTAAAAAGAAGACTTACGTTGAAGATGTAGAAAGAGGAATTTACGACGTAAAAAATGAAGATAAATTTGAATTCAAGGCAGATAAAGGCTTAACAAAAGAAATAGTAGAAATTATTTCTAAAGAAAAAGATGAACCAGAATGGATGAGAGACTTTAGATTAAAATCTCTTGATATATATAATGAAATTAAATTACCAACTTGGGGACCATCCTTAGATGAATTAGACATGGATAATATAGTTACATATGTTAGACCTAAGTCTAAGTTAAATGGAAATTGGGAAGAGGTTCCTGAAGATATTAAAAAGACTTTTGATCTTTTAGGTATTCCAGAAGCTGAAAAGAAATCTTTAGCAGGTGTAGGAGCACAATATGATTCAGAAGTTGTTTACCAT
This sequence comes from uncultured Clostridium sp., assembly GCA_934746015.1. Taxonomy (GTDB): domain Bacteria; phylum Bacillota; class Clostridia; order Clostridiales; family Clostridiaceae; genus Clostridium. Next base: position 27,818 of record CAKVEW010000038.1, on the reverse strand, counting down.
AGTATAAAAGAAGACTTAGTAAAACAAGGTGTAGTTTATACTGATATGGAAACTGCTGTTAGAGAATATGAAGATATAGTTAAACAGTATTTTATGAAATGTGTAGCTCCAAGCGATCATAAGTTTGCAGCACTTCATGGAGCTGTTTGGTCAGGTGGATCTTTTGTTTATGTACCAAAGGGGGTACATGTAGATATACCACTACAATCATATTTTAGACTTAATTCCCCAGGGGCAGGACAATTTGAACATACATTAATTATAGTAGAAGAAGGAGCAAGTTTACACTTTATAGAAGGATGTTCAGCACCTAAGTATAATGTTACTAATTTACATGCAGGTTGTGTTGAATTATTTGTAAAAGAAGGAGCTACTTTAAGATACAGTACTATAGAAAACTGGTCTAAGAATATGCTTAACTTAAATACTAAGAGAGCAATAGTTGAAAAGAATGCTAGAATTGAATGGGTATCAGGTTCATTTGGTTCAAGAATTTCTATGCTATACCCAATGAGTATATTAAAAGGAGAAGGAGCAAGAGCTGAATTTACTGGAGTATCATTTGCTGGTAAGGGACAAAATTTAGATACTGGAGCAAAAATAATTCATGCAGCACCAAATACTTCATCAACAATTAATTCAAAATCCATTTCAAAAAGTGGAGGAAATGCAACTTACAGAGGTGTAGTTAAGGTAAATGCAAATGCTTATAATTCTAAGTCAGTTGTATCTTGTGAATCATTGATGTTAGATAATATATCTAAATCAGATACTATTCCAGTTATAGATTTAATGAATGATAATGTTGAAATAGGACATGAAGCTAAAATTGGTAAGATCAGTGATGATGCTATATTCTACTTAATGAGCAGGGGTATTTCTGAAGAAGAAGCTAAGGCAATGATAGTAAGAGGATTCGTAGAACCTATATCAAAGGAATTACCATTAGAATACGCAGTAGAAATGAACAACTTAATTAAGCTTGAATTAGAAGGGAGCATAGGATAATGAGTAGGAATATAAGTTTTAATAATATTAATAAGACTCCTGTAAGAACTAAAAGCTGGTTAAAGGTTAATGACATAACATTAAAGGATTATGAGGCTCCTGAAATTGGAGAATTTAATAATTATAAAGTAACTGGTAATGATTTAGATGGAGTTACAATTGAAGAATTTAAAAAAGGAAAAGTATTTCCTTTAAATAAAAAGTTTATATATGGAGCTTCAGAAGAATTAGTTAATCAAGGAGAATTTGATTTTAATAAAGGTTTTCTTATTAGTATAGATAAAAGAGCAAAGATTGAAGAACCAATAACTTTAGAATTTAATATGGATAAGGAAAATAGTACTTTAGTTGATAATATTTTAATAGTGGCAGAAGAAGATTCAGAAGCAAAGATTATTATTAAATATAATTCAATGGACGATGTTAGTGGATATCGTAATGGAGTATGTAAAATCTTCAGTAAAAATAGTAGTAATATACAAGTTGTTAAAGTAAACTTATTAAACAATAACACTGTAAATATAGATTCAAATCTTTCAGATATTAATAGTTATGGAAATGTTGATTTTGTTTCAATAGATTTAGGTGGAAAAGTTAGTATTACAAATTATCATGGAGATTTAATTGAAGATAGCTCAGAAACTAATTTAAGTTCAATTTATCTTGGTGGAGATAAAAAGATAATTGATATGAATTATGTAGTTACTCATAAAGGAATAAGAAGCAAATCTCAAATTACAACAAAAGGTGCATTAAAGGGAGAAGCAAGCAAAATATTTAGAGGAACTATAGATTTCAAAAGAGGAGCATCTAAGAGTGCAGGAGCAGAAGAAGAATACTGTATGCTATTATCACCAAAAGCAAAAGCAAAGGCACTTCCATTATTGCTATGTGAGGAAGATGATGTATCAGGGGAACACGCAGCTGCATCAGGAAAGATAGATGAAAATAAGTTATTTTATTTAATGAGCAGAGGATTAAGTTATAGTGATGCAAGAAGAATAATTATCGAAGGTGCATTTAATCCTATAATAGATAAGATAGTAGATGAATCAACAAGAAATGAAATTTTAGATGCAGTAAAGGGATGTTTGGATAATGAGTAATAGAGAATTTTTAAAAGATTTTCCTACTTTAAATAGAGAAAAGAATGGAAAAAGAATAGCTTATTTAGATAGTGCTGCAACAACACAAAAACCAAATTCTGTTATTGAAGCAATTAAAAATTATTACGAAAATATAAATGCAAACCCTCATAGAGGCGCTTATGAATTAAGCGTCCTTGCTACTGAGGCTTATGATGAAGCCAGAGAAAAATTAAGAAGGTTTATAAATGCACAGTATTCAGAAGAAATAATTTTCACTAAAAATGCAACAGAAGCTTTTAATTTATTAGCTATGTCTTATGGAATGAATTTTATAAATGAAGGTGATGAAATTGTAATTTCAATTGCAGAGCATCATTCTAATTTAATTCCATGGCAAAATGTAGCAAGGGCCAAGGGTGCAGTTTTAAAATATATGTATACTGACGAAAATGGAGAATTAACAGAAGAAGAAGTTCATTCAAAGATTACTGATAAGACTAAAATAGTTAGTATAACACATGTATCTAATGCTTTAGGAACTATAAATCCTGTAAAGGAAATAGCAGAATATGCACATTCTAAAGGAGCTATAGTAATAGTAGATGGAGCACAAAGCGTTCCTCATATGAAAGTTGATGTAAGAGATATAAATGCAGACTTTTTAGTTATAGCAGGACACAAGCTTTTAGCACCAATGGGAATTGGAGCTTTATATGGTAAAAAAGATTTATTAGAAAAGATGCCACCTGTATTATTTGGCGGTGATATGGTAGAATATGTATATGAACAAGAAACTACCTTCAATGTTTTACCATATAAGTTTGAAGCAGGAACTCAAAATGTAGAAGCTGCTGTGGGGTTATCAAAGGCATTAGATTATTTAAATGAAGTAGGTATGGATAATATTGAAAAGATAGAAAAAGAACTAATGTCTTATGCTGTAGAAGAAATAAGTAAATTAGATTATGTGAAGATATATGGGCCTAAAGATATTGAAAAAAGAGGTGGAGTTCTATCATTTGAAATAAGTGGTGTTCATCCACATGATGTAGCTTCAATTTTTGATACAGTTGGAGTTTGTATAAGAGCTGGAAATCACTGTGCACAACCTCTTATGAGATATATGGGTATAAATGCAACATGTAGAGCAAGTATTTACTTCTATAATACTAGAGAAGATATTGATAGGTTAGTTGAAGCAATTAAAAAAACATATGATATGTTTTCAAAATGGAGGTAAGATTTAATGGATTTAAATGAAATTTATACTACTCTTATAATGGAGCATAGTACATCAAAACACAATAGAAGAAAATTAGATCATGTAGATTTATGTGAAAAAGGACATAACCCAAGTTGTGGTGATGAAATAACTTTAGAAATTAAGCTAAATGGAGATATAATAGAAGATTTAGCATTTACAGGGCAAGGATGTGCTATTTCACAAGCATCAACTTCAATGATGATAGATCTAATTAAAGGAAAAAGCAAAGAAGAAGCTTTAAGATTAGTAGAAACCTTTATTGGAATGATAAAAAGAGAAATAGATGATGAGGATAAATTAGAAGAATTAGAAGATGCAATTGTCCTTAAAAATATATCAAATATGCCAGCAAGAGTAAAATGTGCAGTTTTAGCATGGCACACACTAAAGGAAGCCATGGAAAAAGATAATAAATAATAATTTATTACAAAAAATCATTTTATAAATTTAAAATGATTTTTTTGTTTATATTATTAGTAAGAGCTCGTTACAGAGAGATACAGTTAATTACAAATATATATATGATAATAATTTCTAATATTGAGAAAATTCAGGAACTAGATGTCAAATACGAATTTGATAAAATAATATAAGCTGTGATAGAATGAAAATATTATATTAAAAAATAAGGAGAAATGAGTAAATGGAAGGAAGTCCCGGGAGTAGTTTTATTTTAATTTTAATTTTAATTGTTATTAATGCATTTTTTGCATCTGCAGAAATGGCAATAGTGTCATTGAACAAAACCAAAATAAATATGTTAGCTGAAGAAGGAAATAAGAAAGCAAAATTATTAAAGAAAGTGTTAAAGGATCCAAATAAATTTTTATCAACTATACAAGTTGGAATAACTTTTGCAGGATTTTTCGCATCTGCATCAGCAGCAACTTCAATATCATATAGTTTTGCAAACTTTTTAAAAAGTGTTAATATTCCTTATTCAGAAAGCGTTGCATTAGTTTTAACAACACTTGCTATTTCTTATATAACATTAGTTTTAGGAGAGTTGGTGCCTAAAAGAATAGCACTTCAAAATTCAGAAAAATTAGCAATGTCATATATAAAGCCTATAAATTTTATTTCTAAAGTGGCCAAGCCTTTTGTATGGTTCTTATCATTTTCAACTAATATTATTTTGAAAATATGTAGAGTAAATACTGAAGGAATAGAAGAACAAATTTCAAGAGAAGAAATTAGAAGTTTAATAGAAATGGGTGAAGAAAATGGTGCTATCAATCAATCAGAAAGAGAAATGATTGATGGAATTATAGAATTTGATGACACAACAGCTAAAAAGATAATGACACCTAGAACAGAAACTTTTTTATTAGATGTAAATGATAGTATAAGAGATTGCATTAAAGACATTTTAGATGAGAACTTTTCAAGAATACCTGTTTATGAAAATGAAATAGATAATATTATAGGTATATTGCATATGAAAGATTTATTTGCAAGTATAGTTGAAAAGGGAATAGATAATGTTAAAATAAGGGATTTATTAATAGAACCATGTTTCTTTATTGAGACTAAAAATATTGATGACTTATTTAAGGAATTAAAAGAGAAGAAATCTTATATTGCAATATTAATTGATGAATATGGTGGATTTTCAGGAATAGTTACTATGGAAGATATCATAGAAGAAGTTATGGGAGAAATTTTAGACGAATATGATGATAACTTAGATATAGAAAAAATAGATGATAATAATTATATAGTAAGTGGCTTAATGTCCCTTAATGATATAAATAATTATTTAGATATTGAATTAGAGTCTGAAGTAGCAGATACTATAGCAGGTTTATTTATAGAAAAGCTTGGAGAAATACCAACTTCTACAAAAGACTGTGAAATCAAGTTTGATAATTTAAAATTAAAATTATTAAAGTTAGATGATAAAAGAATTGATAGAATTCAAATAGTAATAGATCATAATATTCAACAAGAAGCTGTTTGTGATGAAGATGATGATAATAAATAGAAAAATTAAATAAAAAGTATGTATAAACTCCTCTATGTTTCTAAAAATAATATAGAGGAGTGTTTTTATTATGAAAGAAAAAATTTTAAAAGAATTAAATTCAGAGCTAGAAGGAGTAATAATGGGAGAAAATCAAATTATAAAACTTCTAGAGAAAGCAAAGGATTATAAAGTAATTGAACTACTAGATAATACTTTAAAGATAGCAGAAAAAAATAAATTTGCTATTATAGAAGAAATAGAAAGTTTAGGTGGTAAGCCTACACATGATGAAGGTACTTGGGGAAAAATTGTAGAAGTATTTAGTAGTATAAAGGAAATGAATATTGATACAGATAAGGAAATACTACAAACAGGAATTAAAGGTACAGAAATGGGCTTTAAAGCTATTTTAGACTTTCTTATAAAGGAAGCTGACTTAAATGAAAGCTTTAAGAAGGAATTAATAACAATTTCAGATGAATATAGTGCCAATATAAAGGAAATGCAAGAATATTTAATTCAACTAAATTAGCTTAAGAAATAGAATATGCATAAATTTATTTAATAAAAGCAAAATAAAAATATTATAATAAAGGAGTGTATATTAATGAATGAAAAAATAATGGCCTTTAATGATGAAAATGGGAATAGAATTGAATATGCAATATTAGAACAAAAACTAATTTGTGGGAAAGAATATGTTGCAATGGCACCTGTAAAAGATAAATCACATATAGAAATTTATAAAATAAACTTTGACAAAGATTGGAATGAAACTTTAAGTGAAGTAGATTCAGAAACTGAAATTAATATGTTTAAGCAAGTTTCATCCTTAAAATTCTAATTACAAGTTATTTACGAATAAAAGGAACATCAAATTTTGGGTGTTCCTTTTATTCATTATAGAAGGATATAAATAGTATATGATGGCAGCTTGGAGCTTGAGAGGTAAGAAGGAATATATTATCTATATCCTTTTTACATTCACAAATAAATTTACCTTGAATAATATAAAGTAAAATAAGTTTAGGAGTAAGGTTTTGATGAATAATTATAACTTAATAATGAAGTTACAGGCAAGAATGAAGGATCCTAGATTTGCAGAAAGATTTAATAGAATAGTTTCAGAATTTAATAGTATTCCTGGAGTTCAACAAGAAGTAATGAGAATAGCGCAAATAGATGATGAAAGAAAAAGAGAAAAAGCATTATCTAGACTTCCTGATAGAGTTAAAAACTTAGTTAGAGAAGTTTATTCGTTACTTAATGATTAAAGTTATATTAGCTTAAATATTAACAAAAGTACAAATAGTAGCATATATTGTCTATTATAACAATATACAAGGAGATAAAAAAGATGGGAACTAATAATAGAAATGATGCTGAGAATTTTGAAGATATTTTAAGTAGACTCGTCAATGATGAATCTGAATTAACATCAAATGATAATTTTATTGATTCAGATGATGTATTAAGTAATTTTAATTTCGATGATCTAGAATCACTAGATTTTGATGAATTAACTTCTAGTTGTAATAATGGACGTATAGATAATTTAGACGAAGTAGATGCTGCAAACTTAGATTCATTTGCAAATAATAATAGTTCATTTGAAAATAATAGTTCATGTGAAAATACTAGGAATCCATCTGGAAATACTAGAAGCTCATATGGAAGTACTAGGAATTCATCTGGAAATACTAGCGGTTCATGTTGGAATAGTAGAACTAGTTCATCTTTGAATAATAACAGTGGTTCATATTTGGATAATGACATTGATTCATATTTGGATAATGATAGTGGTTCATGTTTGAATAATAATAATTGCTCAAGTGGAGTTCTTAATGCTAGAGAATGTTACGAAAAGGGATTAAGAGAAGGCTTAGAACAAGGATTTACAAGAGGACTTTCTAGGGGAAGGCAACAAGGTAGAGAAGCGGGATTAAGAGAAGGATTTAATGCTGGTTTGGAAAGAGGATTAAGTAGATCAGAAGAGATAGCAAGAGCAGCTTACCAAAAGGGATTTAGATGTGGATATGAAAAGGGATTTAAATGTGGTTATCAAAAAGGTTTTAGAGATGGATGTAATGCAGGATTTGAAAGAGGTTCAAGAGAAGGTTTCAATAATGGATTTAGATTAGGATATAATAGAGCTTTAAGAGACGTAAATAGAGCTGTAAATAATTTATCTTGTAATGTAAACAATACAAGTACTGCATTAAATGGAAATAGAAATGCTAATTCATGCTGGAGAAATTGTCAATAATTCGCAAGTAATTATTTGATATGAATTAATACAAAATAATTTATAGAATCTGGAAAAAAGAGTTGATTAAATAGTATAGCCAACTCTTTTTTCATATATTAATATTTGAAATATATGGAGAATAAGTGTAAAATTAAAGTATATTAAATATACAAAGATTAAGGGGGAAATAGATGAATAATGTATTATTAGCTTTCTTGATAACTTTATTTGCTGGGCTTGCTACAGGAATTGGAAGCTTAATTGCATTTTTAGCTAAAAGTACAAATAAAAAATTTTTATCAGTTAGCTTAGGCTTTTCAGCAGGTGTTATGATATATGTTTCAATGGTAGAAATATTTGTTAAGGCAAAAGATTCTCTAATATTAGCTAGGGGAGAAAAATTAGGAAGTTGGTTAACTGTAATTTCTTTCTTTGGAGGAATGCTTTTAATTGCTATAATTGATAAATTTGTTCCAAGTGGTGAAAATCCTCATGAAGTAAGATCAATTCCATCAGAAGAAGCTGAAGAAGAAAGAAATAGATTAGGATTATTAAGAACAGGGATATTTACGGCTGTGGCAATAGCTATTCACAACTTTCCAGAGGGATTAGCAACCTTTGTATCAGCTTTAAGTGACATGAAAATAGCAATTCCAATAGCAATAGCAATAGCTATACATAATATACCAGAAGGAATATCTGTATCTGTGCCAATTTACTTTGCTACTGGTGATAAAAAGAAAGCTTTTATGTACTCATTTTTATCAGGAATGGCAGAGCCTGTAGGAGCCTTAGTTGGATATGCACTATTAAGAAATTTCTTTAGTGATTTATCCTTTGGAATAATATTTGCAATGGTTGCAGGTATAATGGTATTTATATCATTAGATGAATTATTACCAGCAGCAAAGGAGTATGGAGAGCATCATTTATCAATATATGGACTAATACTAGGAATGATAGTAATGGCGGTAAGTTTATTATTATTCATCTAAAGAGGATTAAAGAATGAAAAAATTAATTAAGAGCTGTTTTAAACAGCCCTTTTTTACTTTGACTATTATGATATTTATTTATAGTTTAGTTCCTTATAAGTACTTGTATAAATGATGAATAAATAATTAATTTTAAAAAAAATATAAAAATGATATATAAAATGAATTATAATAATAAAGAAAAGAAATTTAAAAGTGAGGTTTGAGATGAAATTAAATTGGAATAGTAAATATACAACCATAGCAATATATTCTTTCTTAGTGGCAATTTCAGTTATTTTATTTTATTTGGCAATATCCCAAGTATCTATATTTACTGATAAACTAAATTCAATAATTGTTATATTACAACCATTTATTATTGGTTTTTCAATAGCCTATATAATTAATTTTTTATTAGATTTTTACGAAGATAAGTTCTTTAAAAGTAAATACATGAAAAAATTAAAATTAAAATCTACAAAGGGATTATCTATTTTTCTTTCATATGTAACTGCATTTTTTATAATTGGTATGGTAGTGAGATTTTTATTACCTCAAGTAATTGATAGTATTGTTGGGTTAGTTAATGATATACCAACTTATATAACAAATACAACAGATTTTTTTAATGATATTATTAAAGATCTACATATAGAAGAGCAATATTCAAAGATTCTTATGGATACTTTCAATAACTCTGTAAATTATATTATTAAATTTGTTACAAATTTAATTCCTGCTTTAGGAGGAGTTGTGGCAAAAATTGCTTCAAGTATCTGGAATGTAATATTAGGTATTATTATATCAGTATATTTATTAATTGATAAAGAAAAATTATGTGCATTAAGTAAAAAGATAACCTTTGCTATCTTCAATGAAAAGTATGCTAATAATTTAATTAGCTTAGCAGATAAAAGTAATTATACCTTTGGAAGATTTTTAGTAGGTAAAATAATAGATTCATTAATTATTGGAGTATTAACATTTATTATATTAACTATATTTAAGATGCCATATACTGTATTAGTATCTGTAATAGTTGGGATAACTAATATTATTCCATTCTTTGGACCATTTATAGGTGCAATACCATCATTTATAATTATTCTATTTGTTTCACCTATTCAAGCTTTGTGGTTCTTGTTAATAATACTAATTATTCAACAGTTAGATGGAAATTTAATTGGACCTAAAATATTAGGAGATACTATTGGTATATCAGCCTTTTGGATTTTATTTTCAATTTTAGTTGCAAGTAAACTCTTAGGAATAGTAGGAATGATTATTGGAGTTCCTTTATTTGCAATCTTCTATTCTATAGTTAAAATATTTATAGAAGGAAGACTAGAAAGAAAAGGACTTAAAACAGAAACGAAAGATTATATGAAATAATTAAATAAAGAGATAGATATTATGTTATGGACACTTGGAGTTTATCAGGTGGAAAAGAATATAATATCTATCTTTTTTTATGAAAATATATTATAAAATATAGATTTTTTGTAAAAAAATATAAAAAAATGTTAATTATATATTGACATAATGTTAACTCCATAAGATAGTATATAGATAAGCAATAATAACAAATTGAATAAGACTATATTTTAAAATTCATATTAATAAATATAAAAATAATTTAATAAAAGTAAGGAGGATTATGGATAAGTATAGAGAAATTGCAAGAGAAATGATATCACAATTAAATGGAGTTATTTTAGGAAAGGAATCCTTTATATTTGAAGTTGTATCTGCTGTATTAGCTAATGGACATATATTATTAGAGGATATACCTGGTGTGGGTAAAACAACACTGGCATTAGCAGTTTCAAAGTTAATGGGGCTTAAATGGAATAGAGTTCAGTTTACACCAGATGTACTTCCATCAGATTTAACAGGTTTTTCTATATATAGGAGGGAAACAGAAAGATTTGTTTATCAGCCAGGGGCAGTATTTTGTAATCTTCTTTTAGCTGATGAGATTAATAGAACCTCTCCCAAGACACAATCTGCACTTTTAGAGGTTATGGAAGAAATGCAGGTTACAGTTGATGGAGTAACTAGAGATGTGCCATATCCATTTTTAGTTATTGCAACACAAAATCCACTAGGAACTGTAGGAACTCAGCCATTACCCCCTGCTCAGATGGATCGCTTTTTAGTATGTATGACAATGGGGTATCCTGATTTTGAAAGTGAGATACTAATGGCAAAGGAACTAGATGGAGGAAAGAGAACAGAAAAGTTAGCTCCTATTGCTAATGCAGAATTATTAATGAATATGCAAAAAGAAGTAGAAAATGTTTTTATAAATGACGCTATATATGATTATATTGTAAGACTAGTTACTGCAACTAGAGAAAGTCAGTATTTGAATATTGGAGTAAGTCCAAGAGGTACTATTTCTCTTGTAAAGATTTCTAAAGCAGCAGCATGGTTAAAGGGAAATGATTTTGTATGCCCTTCTGAGGTATATGATTTATTTCCTGCAATAGCAAGACATAGAGTTCAGACTAGTGCGAAGGCTAGAATTGATGGAATTGATAAAGAGGAAATTTTACAAGGAATTTTAAATAATATAGAAATGCCCTCATTTAAAAGGAAGTGATTAAATGAGAAAAATAATATATTATATCTTTCTTATATTTACATTTTATTTAGCAGGAACACATAGATTAAAGGTATTAAATCTATTAGTTATTTCAGAACTAATTTTATTTATTAGTCTTTATTTAACAACTAGGTATTTCATAAGGCAGATAGATGCAAAAGTAGAACTACATAGTGGAGAAGTAAAGAAAGGAAATACTATAAAAGGTAAGATACTAGTAACAAATAAAGGGTATCTTCCAATTACAAGATTTTGTATAAAGATAGAATACTTTCATAATAAAGTATCTAAAACAGAAATGAAAAAGATAAAGGGATATGTTGCTGCCAAAAGTAAAACTCAAGTGGAATTTCAGATGAAGTCGCAATTTTGTGGAATAGTAAATCTAAGAATTAAAGAAATAAAAGTATATGATTATTTATCATTATTTAAAAAAAAGAAAAAAGGAAATAGTCATATAGAGATTTTAGTATTCCCATCTGGGTATAAGCTTAAATCTGAAATTGAAAGTAAGAATCATATATATTTTCCTTTAGAAGAGGGAAGATATTCAGAAACATTAGTGAATCAACCTCCAGAAATATTATGGATTGATAAATATAAGGAAGGGGATTCTCTACGGGATATACATTGGAAATTAAGTGCTAGAAATAATGAAGTATTAACTAAAAAGTACTCTTCTGATACAGAAAATAGAATTACATTTTTTATAGATTTAAGAAAAGAAAGAGATATAAGTATAGAGAAAAAAGATGCTTTTTATGAATTATGCTCAGCTATTTCTCTTGGATTAGTTGAAAAGAAAGTATCACACTTGGTAAGATGGTACGATAACAAAAAAGCTAGTATTATAGAGACTTTAGTTAGAACAGAAGAAGATTATTTAAATATGATAGAAGAATTAATGGTAAAAGTAGATTTATATGAAGAAAAATCTGATGATAAGATTTTAAATAAGTTATATTCATATGAAAATAATTTTGAAACCGTTATATCATTGAATTTAGAATTTAAATTATCCTTAAATGAGAGTTTGCTTATGCAGTTTTCTGAAGAAAATTATATACAAGAAATAGAAAGGAGGTGCCTAACTGTTTAAGGTTAAAGGTAAAAAGCAAACTAAAGATAATGTAGGTATTGATTTTGAAGTAAGGGATTTTACGGTGAATAAAGAAAATAGAAATATATTAGCAGAGATAATGTTATTTTTTAGCTATGCTTCTGGAGTTCTAGGAATACTTTATAGTATATCCTTTAGTCCATTTTTGAACTTTAAGAAAACATTGGTTTATATTGCTTCAGTAGTTATTTGTAGTATTATTTGGACTTTATATAATAGTAAAAAAATGAAGTATGTATGGATAGTTTTTATTTTAATGTTACTATTTAATATAAACTTTTTATTGGAGCAGTGGCAAAATATATTTACTCTAGTTTTTTCTAATATAATGCAGCTTAAGAATTTTGATATTACAGAGACAGTATTAATCTTTTCATTTATAGTATCTCTTATTATATATTGGCTTACCTTCAAAAGAGGAAAGGGATGGTTAATATATCTAGTTTCAATAGCTGTTATAATAGTTGGACCAATCATTGGGAATCCACCCAATATTATTCAAGTATGTTTATTCGTATTTTTTCATATAGGAACTGCTATTACAGGTAATATGACATCAAGTAAGAAAAATAAGGATAAGATTAAACTTGAGCTTATTAATAACGCTGGAATAAGTGCGTTACTTACAGCAATTTTCTTCATATTATCTTTATTAATTGCTTACAGAATAACTGATAATAAGATGAACTTTCTTTATTCAGTACCCGTAAAATTGGAAGAAGAAATTAAAGATATTGCAATAATAAGTAAGTCTAATTCTTCAAGTCAGGGAAGGGTAAGTAGAGGGAATAATAATGCAAAAGGAGTAAAAAAGTTAGAAGTAACTGTATCAGAAAAACCAGAAGAAATAATATATCTAAAGAACTTTATAGGTATAAATTATTTAGATAGTAAATGGGAAAAGGATAGAGAATTAAATTATTCAATAGATGAAACCTTAGATAGTAATGGAAACAAAATAGAGAATGTTGATCTTACTAGTCATTTTGACAAGAAATTTTTCTTAGCTCAAAGTAATGAGTTTGAAAATAATCAAGAAGTAAACTTAAATTCTACTATATGGCTAAGAGTAAAACATCTTACTTTAGAGAAGTCAGGATACTATATTCCTTATATTTCTCAAGCTCAGCGGATTGGAAAAGAAGAATATACATTTTTAACATATAGTAATGAGAAGTTTTTAAAGGCAACAAAAGATATAAACAGTGAGTCTTTTACATGGTTTAGAAACATAAATCAAACAGACTATGGTTATATTAAAGATAGATACTTGGATGCAGAAAAAGAAAGATTCCCAAACCTTTTTAACTTATGTCAGGAAAACTATGTTTATGGTGTTGATAATATTACAGAATTTATAAAAGATACCTTATGGTCAAAAGCATCTTATACATTATCTCCTGGAAGGATGCCATTTAATAAAGAAATACCTAAATATTTTTTATTTGAAGGTGGCAAAGGCTATTGTGTACATTTTGCAACTACTGCAACCTTAATGTATCGTATGTACGGAATACCTGCTAGATATGTTACAGGATATATAGCAAAACCATCTCAATTTAAAGAAGAATCTGGTGGAACATACAGGGCAATACTTACAGATAGGGAAGCCCATGCATGGGTAGAAATCTATAAAAAGGATTATGGATGGGAGAGGGTAGAAGTAACACCATCTATAAATGAAGTTAATGCTGAAAACAATGAAGAAAAGGATGCTATATCCAAAGAACCTGCTAATAGAATAACTGAAAATACTAATGAAGAAAAAGATATAGAAAGAATTACAGATGAAATAAATAATAACAAAGAAGATAATTCTGATAAAAGATGGGAATTAGTTTTAAAAGTTATAAAGGTTTTATTAATAATAATAGCTGTTTTAATTTTTATAATAGGTCTTTGTTATGCTATTGTATTAAGAAGAAAGAAAATAATAAGAAAATATAAGAAGTCTCATTCAGATACCTTAGTTACAAAAATTGTAGAAGTTCTTCATTTTGGTGGATATATAAAAGAATACACAGGGATGGAGCCAGAATTTCCTCAGGTAATTTCTAGTGTAGTACCAAAGCTTACTAATGAAGATGCAGAAAAAATAATGAAATATGCATTTCAAGAGGCTTTTGGTAATAGACATGTCTCACCTAAAAAAACAAAAGAAGCATTGAATCTTTATAAAAATTCTTGTATTTTCGTTTATGAAGGTCTTCCTATATGGAAGAAAGGATACTTTAAGTATGTAAAAGCATACTGGTAAAAATGTAGAATGTAAAATGTAGAATTATTGATGTAATTCGAAACGAATTACTGAAAATATATGTTTTATAAACTCCTAGAGGAGTTTCTTCTTTACTTTACATCATTCACAATTATAAATTAAGTAAGAAACTCCTTTTGGAGCTTCTTACTTAATTAAATTTTATAAACTCCGTAAGGAGTTTAATCCTTAATTTTTCATTATTAATTATTCATTTTTCACTGTGCAAAGCACATTCTTACCAGCTTCCTGATGATCCTCCACCACCGGAAGAACCACCACCGAAGCCACCGAAGCCGCCACCGCCACTAGAGGAACCTCCGCCAAAGCCACCAAAGCCACCATGGCCGCCTCGTCTATTTCCTCCAGATAAGATAAAAACTTTAATAATAAATCTAGTAATTCTGCCCCTATTAAATATAAAGTCAATTAATAGAAGAACTCCAAAGAGTCCTAATGAACTAAAGGTAAAAACACTAGTGTCATCATTACTATTATTATTTGGAATAGTTATATTTAATGATTTATCTAATGAAACATCATATTCTTCTGCAATCAAATCACTAAAGGCACTATAACTATCTACTATACCTGTTCCATATTCATTATTTTTGAACTTTTCTTTAGCTAAAGATTCCATAACTCTATTACTTAATGCATCAGGAATTGCACCTTCTAAGCCCCTACCAACTTCAACTCTCCAGTTCCTATCATTGATTGCAATTAATATTAATAAACCATTATCTTTATCTTTTTGCCCAATGCCCCAAGATCTAAAGAGGTTCAAAGCATAATCTGCAATTTCTCTTCCATCTGTACTATCTATTATAACAGTAACAGCTTGTGCCCCAGTTTTATCTTCTAGCTCTTTACCTATAGATATAATTTCCTCTTTTTCCTCTTGAGTTAAGATTCCTACATAATCATTTACATATTTATAATTAGTAGGAGAAGGATAGTTAGTTTCTGCTGAAGCAATTAGAGAAAAACTTACTAATAATAAAAGAGAAGATAAGAAAAAAACTTTTAATTTTGATAATACTCTCATATTTATCTAGTAAAATCTACTGATGGAACTTCACTAGCATTATCACTTGCTTTGTAAAGTGGTTTAGCCTCAAAACCAAAAATTGAAGCTACTATATTTGTAGGAAATCTTCTCAATTTAGTATTATAACTAGTTGCTGCAGTATTATAATCTTGTCTTGCAACAGCTATCCTATTTTCAGTTCCTTCTAATTGTATACTTAAATCTTTAAAATTTTCATTTGATTTTAAATCAGGATATCTTTCAACAACTACTAAAAGTCTAGATAAAGCATTCGATAATTCACTATCAGCATTAGCTTGATCTGTAATATTAGTAGCTCCAGATAGCTTGCTTCTTGCATTTGCAATATCAGTAAATATGTCTTTTTCTTGAGTTGCATATCCCTTAACTGTATTAACTAAGTTAGGTATTAAGTCAGATCTTCTTTGAAGTTGAGTATCTATATCAGAAGATGCCTTATCAACCTGTTGTTCTAAACTAACTAAACCATTGTAACTAGAGATAATAGGAAAGGCTATTATAGCAATAATTACAACAACTGTTATTAATACTTTTATTCCATTTTTCATAAAAAACACCCCTTTCTATATATTACTATTATAACATACATAAATAGTATATGGAGAATTAAAGGGTCTTATTATTAATAATGTAAAAATCAAGACTTTAGTAGTTAAGAAATTTGATATATTTGTTAAGTTTTTTATATGGAGGTTAATCTAAAAAATATTTATAATACTAATGTAAACGAAATCAATATATGTAATGATTTATGAGTGATGGAGGGTTAATATGAAAAAGGTTAAAAAATTACTTACAATGGCAATGGCTACTATTATGGTAACAGCTTCACTAGTGGGATGTGGAGGAAAAGAATCTGGAGATTCATCAAAAGGAGATAAGGTAAAGGTTGGGGTATGCTTATATAAGTTTGATGATACTTATATTTCAACAGTTCGTCAAAGCTTAGAAAAGATTCAAAAGGATAATTCAGATAAAATTGAATTTACTTTTTATGATGGAAAAGGTGACCAAGCTACTCAAAATGACAGTATAGATACATTATTACAAAAGGATGTTGATTTATTATTAGTTAACTTAGTTGACACAGGAGCTGCACCAACTGTAATAGATAAGATTAAAGCAGCTAAAAAACCAGTAGTTCTATTTAACAGAGAACCTTCAGCAGATGCAATAAAGGCATATGATAAAGCTGTATTTGTTGGAACTAATGCAAAAGAAGCAGGAGTTATGCAAGGGAAAATACTTTCAGATTTATGGGGAAAAGATCAAAAGGCTATAGATAAAAATGGAGATGGAGTTTTACAATATGTTATGTTAAAGGGTGAACCTGATAATCCAGAAGCAGTTGCAAGAACTCAATATTCAGTTTCTACTTTAAATGATAAAGGAGTAAAAACAGAAGAATTAGCTCTTCAAGTTTGTAATTGGCAAAATGATTTAGCTCAAAGTGCTACTGAAGCATGGTTTTCAAAATTTGGTGATAAGATTGAAGCTGTAATAGCTAATAATGATGGTATGGCACAAGGTGCTATAGCTGCATTACAAGCTCAAGGTTATAATAATGGCGATGCTACAAAGACTATTCCAGTAGTAGGTGTAGATGCTACAGCAGCAGCTCAAGATTTAATTGCTAAAGGCTTTATGGCAGGATCAGTTTTGCAAGATGCTGAAGGAATGGCTAAAGCTTTATATGAAACAGGAATGAACTTAGCAGCTGGTAAAGGTGCTGTAGATGGAACTGATTATAAATTTGATGATAGTGGAATTGCAGTACGTATACCATATCAAGAATATACTAAATAAAAAAGTAGATGAATTGTTGCACAATGTAAAATAAAAATATTTTTAATTTGGAGCTGCTTAGACAGCTCCTTTAATAAATAATGAAAAGTGGTGAATAGGTTATGGCAGATACAAAATATGTTCTTGAAATGATAGATATTTGCAAAGAGTTTCCAGGAGTTAAGGCATTAGATAAGGTTCAATTGAAAGTAAGACCAGGAACTGTACATGCTTTAATGGGTGAAAATGGAGCAGGAAAATCTACTTTAATGAAATGTTTGTTTGGGGTTTATATTGAAGACGCTGGAGATATATTTATAGAAGGGGAAAAAAGTAAATTTTCTAGTCCAAAGCAAGCTATGGATAATGGAGTTGCAATGGTTCACCAAGAATTGAATCAAGTTTTACAAAGAAATGTTATGGATAATATTTGGCTCGGAAGATATCCAGGAAAAGCTGGTATAGTAAGTGAAAAAGGTATGTACGATGAAACTAAAAAAATCTTAGATGAATTGGATATAGATATTGATCCAAGAATAAAGATGGCTAAACTTTCTGTATCTCAAAGGCAAATGGTGGAGATAGCAAAGGCAGTTTCATATAATGCTAAAATACTAGTTTTGGATGAGCCTACATCATCATTAACAAATGAAGAAGTAAATCATTTATTTAAAATTATAAATAAATTAAGAGATAAAGGCTGCGGTATTATATATATTTCTCATAAAATGGAAGAAATTCTTCAAATATCTGATGATGTAACAATTATGCGAGATGGAAAGTGGATAGATACAATTCAAGCAAAGGATCTAACAACAAATAAAATTATTAAATTAATGGTTGGACGTGATTTAACTAATAGATTTCCACCTAAGATTAATAAGCCAGAAGATGTTATATTAGAAGTTAAGAACTTAACTGGTACTTATCAACCTTCAGTTAGAGAAGTATCCTTTGAATTAAGAAAAGGAGAAATTCTTGGAATTGCAGGTTTAGTTGGATCAAAACGAACTGAATTATTAGAAACAATATTTGGAATAGCTAAACATAGTGAAGGAGAAATAATTCTTCATGGTAAAAAAGTAGAAAATAGCGATTCTCGTAAGGCAATAAAAAATGGATTTGCTTTATTAACAGAAGAACGTAGATCAACAGGTATATTTGGACAACTTGATATTAAGTTTAATACCATGATTGCTAATATAGATAGATATAGTAAATTTGGTGTATTAGATAATAAGAAGATGACTGAAGATACTAAATGGACAATAGATAGTATGAAGGTTAAGACTCCAAATCAAAAAACATTAATTAGAAGTTTATCAGGAGGAAATCAACAAAAAGTAATTATAGGAAGATGGCTTTTAACTAACCCAGAAATACTATTATTAGATGAGCCAACAAGAGGTATAGATGTTGGTGCTAAATATGAAATTTATCAACTTATTATAGATTTAGCAAATAAGGGAAAAGGGGTTATAGTAGTATCCTCTGAAATGCCAGAGCTATTAGGAATTTGCGATAGAATACTTGTAATGTCAAATGGAAAAGTAGCTGGAATTGGTGATGCTGATAAATTATCACAAGAAGATATTATGACTATGGCTGCTAAATATATTTAGAATAGAGGTGGAACCTATGAATAAAGTTAAATTTAATAAAGAGTCTTTACAAAATTTCTTACTTAATTATGCATTGTATATAGTTCTGTTCATAATGATAGTGTTCTTTGTTATAAAGGAGCCAGGTTTCCTTTCATTGAAGAACTTTACTAATATTTTAAGTCAGGCATCAACACGTGGTATCCTAGCGCTTGGTGTTGCAGGTTTAATAGTACTTCAAGGAACTGACCTTTCTGCTGGACGTATTTTAGGTTTTACAGCTATTGTATCAGCTTCATTATTGCAATCTACAACATATGCTGCTAGAATGTATCCTAACTTAAAAGCCTTACCTTTAATAGTACCAATGTTTTTAGCCATATTAATAGGTGGAATATTTGGTGCAATTAATGGATTTGGAGTTGCAAAACTTAAGGTCCATGCATTTATTATAACCTTAGGTACTCAACTTATAGCTTATGGTGCATCTTGCTTATATATTGATAGACCACCATTAGGAGCACAACCAGTAGCTAATTTAGATGAAAGATATACAGCTTTTGTTAATGGATATTTAAAATTAGGAAGCGTAGAAATTCCATATTTAGTATTTTATCTTGCAATTGTTGCAGCTATAATGTGGTTTGTATGGAATAAAACAAAACTTGGAAAGAATATGTTTGCTATTGGTGGTAATCCAGAAGCAGCAGCAGTTTCAGGTGTTAATTTAGTAAAGAACATAATGTTTATATTTATAATATCAGGAGTACTTTATGGACTTGCAGGTTTCTTAGAAGCAGCTAGAGCAGGTTCAACTACAACTAGTACAGGATTTAACTATGAATTGGATGCAATTTCTGCTTGTGTAGTTGGTGGCGTTTCATTTACTGGAGGAATTGGAACAATTCCTGGAGTGCTTATTGGGACAGTACTACTTCAAGTAATAAATTATGGACTAAACTTCATAGGTGTAAATGCATACTGGCAATATATAATTAGAGGATTAATAATTATAGTTGCAGTTTCATTAGATGTAAGAAAATATATAGCTAAGAAATAATAAAGGAAATGATTATTATGGAAGATGATAATATAAAGGGAAAAGTTGAAGAAGTCCCTAAAAAATCTATGAAGGATACTCTTTATGGGAACATAGATGTATCAGTAAAAACAATGGATAAGATTATAGTAGTACTATTTATTTTGATTTTCTTATCATTAGTGATAGGAATAATCATATAAGTTGAAAACAAAAATATAAATTATATATAATTTTAATTTGGAACTGTTAAAACAGTTCCATTTTTTGTATTATAATATAAATATTATAAGAAACTATGATATAATAAATTTTGAATAATAGGAAAATTTTATAAAAGAATTTATATATTTATTTATAGGAGGGTATTTATGGGGTTGTACAAATTGATGATTGTAGATGATGAAGAGGAAATTAGGCTTGGCGTTATAAAAAAGATTAACTGGGAAAAATATGGCTTTATAGTTGTAGGAGATGCAGAGAATGGACAAGAAGCCTTAGAATTAGCTGAAAAACTTCACCCTGATGTAATAATGACAGATATAAAGATGCCCTTTATGGATGGTTTAGAGCTTGGTAAAAGAGTAGTTGATTTATTGCCATCAACTAAAATAATTATTTTTTCAGGTTCAGATGATTTAGAATATGCACATCAAGCTATTAAAATTAATGTTGTTGAATATGTATTAAAGCCTATAAATTCAATTGAACTTACAGGAGTATTAGAACGGCTGAAAGATAAATTGGACAAAGAGTATAATGAAAAAAGAAATAGGGAGATTCTTGAAAAACACTATTTAGATAGTATACCAGTAATAAGAGAACAATTATTAGTAGGAGCTTTAGAAGGTAGAATAACTAAGGAACAATGGCAAGAAAATGAAAAAAAGCTAGGGTTAAATTTTATAGACAACTATTTAAACGTAGCTTTAATAAATATTGATGGATTAATTAGAGGGCAAGATAATAGATTAGTTTTAATTTCAATAAAAAATATTGTAGATGAGACTATGAAGAATTATTGTGATTTTATAAGTTTTCCATATTTAGATAAAATAGTAGTCTTATTAGCATTAAATGAAAAGGATAACATGATAAAAGTAATTAAGGGATTAAATGGAGTGTGTAATACTTTTGAATGTGTATTTGGAAGTAGTATTTCTATAGGAATAGGCAGAATATATAATGATATCAGTGAAATAAGGTTTTCTTATAGAACAGCACATAGTGCCTTAGGATATAGACCAATATTAGGAAGTGGTAAAACTATTTATTTTGACGATGTGGAGCCAGATAATTCTGTACAACTTCAATTTGAAGATCAAGAAGAAATTAAATTTTTGAACTCAATTAAACTTTCAAGTAAGGAAGAGATAATAACAGAAGTAAATAATATATTTAAGAAAATAAGAGAATCATTTGTTCCATTAGAAAAGTATAGAATTTACTTAATGGAGGTTATTACATCTATAATTAAATTAACTCAAAGTTATAATATAGAAGTTAATAAGATTTTTGGCGATGAGTTCAATTTTTATACCTATTTGGATGAATTTAATTCTATTAAGGAAATTGAAGACTGGTTTATACAAAAGTCAATAATATTAAATGAAATAATTAAAAAGGAAAGAATTAATTCCTCAAAGATATTAGTTGGAAAAGCTAAAGAATATATAAGAAATAATTATAGTGATGATGAAATATCTGTAGAAAAGTTATGCTTAAATTTACATGTTAGCCCTACATATTTTTCTACAATATTTAAAAAAGAAACAGATATGAGTTTTGTAAGCTATCTTACTGATATAAGACTTGAAGAAGCTGTAAAGTTATTAAATACTACAGATGATAAAACTTATGTTATAGCCACAAAAGTTGGTTATCAAGAAGCAAATTATTTTAGTTATGTATTTAAGAAAAAATTTGGAATATCACCATCTAGATATAGAAAGAATTGAGAAAAATATTATGCTTAATTTTATTAAAGACAAAATAAAAATATACTATAGAAGAGCTAGTATTAAATATATAATTTCAATTTCCTTTACTATAGTTGCTGTTGTTGGAATGATAGTAGTTGGAGGAGCATTATATTTAAGGTTTTCTAATTCTACTGAAGAAGTTGTTTCTAAAAATAACCAAACAATTATTGATCAGGTTAATTTAAATTTAGATAGTTATTTAAGAAATATGATGAAAATTTCTGATACTATTTATTATAGAGCTATAAAAAAGATAGATATGTCAGTGGAAAATATAGAAAAAGAAATGGACATAATATACGAAGCAAATAAAGATAATTTAATAAGTATAACATTATTTTCAGAATATGGTGAGATTATAGATTCATATCCTCTTCAACAGTTAAAAAAGAATATAGAGGCTAGAAATAATGATTGGTTTCAAAATGCAAAAAATAGAAAAGAAAATTTACATTTTTCAACTCCTCATGTGCAAAATTTATTTTATGATCCTAATTATAAGTATACCTGGGTAGTATCATTAAGTAGAGCTGTTGAGATAACTAATAATGGTAAAACTAGTAGTGGAGTACTTTTAGTAGATATGAACTTCAGTGGAATAGAACAGATTTGTAAGAATGTAGAAGTAAGTAAAAATGGATATGTATATCTTATTGATAGGGATGGAGAAATAATATATCATCCTAGGCAACAGCTTATTTATTCGAATTTAATAAATGAAAACAATAAAGAAGCGGCTAAATTTGAAGATGGAAATCATATAGAAAAATTTGAAGGAAGTAAACGATTAGTTACTATTAAAACAGTTGGATATACTGGATGGAAATTAGTTGCTATATCACCAATGTCTGATGTTACAGCAGGATATTACGAACTTAGAGTATTTGCAGTCTTTATTATGATTTTTGCAATATTTATATTAATATCAATTAATATGTTTGTATCATCAAGAATAGCAAATCCTATAAAGGAATTAGAGAAATCTGTTAAAGAATTTGAAAATGGAGTAGTAAATTTAAATATAACAGAAAATGATGGTTCCTATGAAGTACAACATTTAGCAAAGGCAATAAAATCTATGGTTAATCAAATGAATATCCTTATGAAAAACATAATGATAGAACAAGAATTAAAAAGAAAAAGTGAATTAAATGCACTTCAAGCACAAATAAATCCGCACTTCCTTTACAACACCCTAGACTCTATAATTTGGATGATAGAGAATGAAAAATATGATGGTGCAATAGTTATGGTCACTGCTTTGGCTAGATTTTTTAGAATTAGTTTAAGTAAGGGGAAAAATGTAATTACAGTTAAAGATGAATTAGAACATGCCAGGTATTATTTAACTATACAAAATATAAGATACAAAAATAAGTTTAGTTATAGTATCGAATCTGATGAAAATACCTTAAACTTAACCAGTATTAAATTAATAGTTCAACCACTTATAGAAAATGCTATATATCATGGAATGGAATATATGAGTGGTGATGGAGATATAGTAGTTAAATCATATACAAAAGATAATGACTTATATATAGATATAATTGATAATGGATTAGGAATGCCACAAGAAGTAGCAGACAAGCTATTAACTGAAAAAGTTAATAATGCACTGAAAAAAGGATCAGGAATAGGATTGAGAAATGTACATGAGAGAATAAAATTATACTTTGGTGATAAGTATGGATTAGAGGTTTATAGTGAGCCAGATGAAGGAACTACAATTAGAGTCCATATGCCAGCTATAGAATTTAATAGTATTAAGGAGGAGAAGGAATGAGAATAAAGAAAAAATTAATTTTTTTAACTTTATTTTTTGCAGTATTAGCATCCTCATTAGTATTAATTAAGGAAGGCAGAAAAAAAGATGTTATAGTATATGATGTTTCTGTAATAATTAGAGGGAAAAATAATGAGGAATGGAATATTATAAAGGCTGGAATGGAGCAAGCATCTTCAGAAATGAATGTTAATCTTAAGTTTATATCTTTACTTGAAGAGAATAATGTTGAAGAACAGGCGGAATATTTACAAAAGGCTATGGATTTAGAAACAGATGCCTTAATTATATCTCCAGCTGATTACTCAGAGTTATCAGATATAATAGAAAATATAAATAAAAAGACACCAATAGTGTTATTCGAATCTAAAATAGATACTAAGCAAAGTATACCATATATTTCTTCTGATAATTATGAGTTAGGACAAAAATTAGGAGAAGAAGTAATAAGAAATGGAAATACTAGAAAGAATATTATAATTGCTAAAAGTAACTTGAAATTTAGTAGTCTAGTTGATAGATATAATGGATTTATTGATGAAATAAATAAAAGTAAAAATACTTATGAAGTTATAGAGTTATCTAAAGATGATTCAAAATTATATAATGAAATTAGAAATATAATGGAAGAAGATAAGGAAACAGTTTTAGTTGCCTTTGAGCCTAGTGTATTAGAATCAATTGGGAAGGCAAAGAAATATGTTATTAATAATACTAGTACAAAATATGATACAGAAGTATATGGAATAGGAAGAACAAGTGCAATAATATCTTTAATAGAAGAGAAAATAATAGATGCTACTGTAATACAAAATGACTTTAATATTGGGTATTTGAGCATAGATACTGCTGTTCATAAAATAAAAAATAAAAAGATAGATAATAAAATTAATATTGAATCCACTTTGATAAATAGTGAAAATATGTACTCTAAAGAAAATCAAAAAATCTTATTTCCAATTGTTAGATAGTATTTTCTTATGTAATTTAAGAAAGAAAAAATGGAATTAAAAATCTATGTCACAAATTTATAGTAAGGAATTATTAATAGGAGGGTATTGTGATAAAAAGTAAGAAGATTTTCAATATGCTTAGTTTAATGATTATTTCTACTTTGATAGTAGGGTGTGGTGAAGGTGGAAAGATTAAATCTAAGGAAGAAATAAAGATTGGAGTTACATTATATAGGCAAGATGATGTTTTTATATCAACAATTGCTAATAACTTAGAGCAAATAATTAAGGAAGATGCAAGTAAATATGATTCTAAGATTTTGCTTGAATTTGTTGATTCAAAGGGAAGTACAGTAAACCAAGGAAATCAAATTGATAAATTTATTAATCAAGATTATGATGTGATATGTGTTAATTTAGTAGATAGAACAGCTGCTGCTACAATAATAGATAAAGCAAAATCAGCAGATATACCTTTAATTTTCTTTAATAGAGAACCTGTAGAAGAAGATATGAATAGATGGAATAAAGTTTATTATGTTGGTGCTCAAGCTGAACAATCAGCAAGATTGCAAGCAGATATTGTAGCTGAACAATGGACATTAAATAAAGAGATTTATGATAAAAATAAAGATGGAATAATTCAATACGTTATGCTTGAGGGGGAACCAGGTCATCAAGATTCTCTTATAAGAACAGAATATTGTATTAAATCTTTAAATGAAAAAGGGATACAATTAGAAAAGTTAGCAGATGATAGTGCTAATTGGCAAAGTGATCAGGCAAGTAGTAAAATGACTCAATGGATTAAAGAATTTGGAGATAATATAGAAGTTGTTTTTAGTAATAATGATGTTATGGCACTAGGAGCTCTCCATGCCATAAATTCAAATAGTGAATTAATTAGAAAACCGGTAGTAGTTGGTATAGATGGAATTAAAGAAGCTATGGAATCAATAAAGAACGGAGATATGAAAGGTACTGTTATAAGTGATTCAATGGCTCAAGCAGAAGCTATTTTAGAAATAGCAATTGATGTATCACAAGGTAAGTCTATAGAAAATATAAGTGATATGGAAAATGGAAAATATAAAAAATTACCACATACGAAATTAACAATAAGTAATGTTGATGAATACTTAAATTAATTCATAATGCATAGTGCGTAATGCATAATTAAGAGGAAATTAATAGAAAATAGATATTTAAAATATTTAATTTATATATTGACAAGAAAAGATATAATGCTATAATTAAATCATAGTATTCCGATATGAATAAAGACGATGAAAAGAAGAAGTAATTAATAATAATTATTTTAGAGAGAGCTAGTTGGCTGGGATAGCTTATAATTATATTAATGAAGTGCATCTTAGAGTTTAATCCTTGAATTAAGTAGGGGGTTATGGGTTCTCCCATTATAGAGACTAGGTATTATAGTACCGATGAAGAGATGGATATTTATATCTAATCAGAGTGGAACCGTGGAAGTTAGACTTCTGCCTCTGTATTGCAGGGCAGGAGTTTTTTTTATTTATTCTTTTGTGAATATTAGTAATTTATATTGTAATTATAATGATTAATTAAAAGTAGGAGGAAAATATGAATATAAATATTAGTTTTAATTTAATTTTAGCAGTAGTACTATCATTAGTAGCATTTTATGTTATTTATTTAGTGAAATCAAAGACTGGAAAGTTTTCTTATGCAACTTTAACAGCTTTAACAATAGGTTTAATTTTAGGAGCAATTTTTAAAGAAAATCTTGCTTATCTTGAAGTGGTAGGTAAGGGATATATATCAATAATTAAAATGATAGTTGTGCCATTAGTCATGGTATCAATAATAACAAGTATAATTAGACTTAAAAACTTAGATACTTTAAAATCAATAGGTCTTAAAACAATAGGTATATTATTAGGAACAACAGGAGTTGCTACAATAATAGGCTTAATTATAGGTAAAGTGTTCAATTTAGGACAAGGATTAAACTATGTTGGAGTAGAAGGATTTACAGCAAGAGAAATACCATCTTTTTCAAAGGTTATTTTAGATTTCTTACCATCTAATCCTGTAGCCGCAATGGTAAATAATCAAATAATACCAATAGTAATTTTTTCATTATTCATAGCAGTGGCATTAGTTATTGAAGATAATAAAAATCCAGAGAAGGTTAAAGCTTTTAAAGATTTTGTATTATCAGCATATGAATTAGTATTAAGTATTACTAGAATAATATTAAAGTTTATACCATACGGGGTATTTGCATTAATAGCAACAGCAGCAGCTAAAAATGGGATAGATACAATAAAATCATTATTATTAGTTGTAGTAGCTGTTTATATAGCATGTATATTACAAATATTATTAGTTCATACACCATTAGTTGCCTTTGTTGCAAGAAAGAATCCACTAAAATTTTTTAAAGATATATCAGAAGCTCAAGTAGTAGCATTTACAAGCCAAAGTAGCTATGGTACATTACCTGTAACTATTAAGACTTTAGTGGAAAATGTTAAGGTTTCTGGAAATGTAGCAAGCTTTGTAGCTCCACTTGGATCAACAATGGGAATGAACGCTTGTGGTGGTTTATATCCAGCTATAGTAGCTATATTTGTAGCAAATGTATTTAAAGTAGATTTGACAATGTATCATTATATTTTAATAGTAATGACTACAATAATTTCATCAATTGGTATAGCAGGAGTTCCAGGAGCAGCTACTATGTCAACAACTGTAGTATTATCAACAGCTGGATTACCAATAGAAGGTATGGCAATGGTAATGGCAGTAGATGCAATAATAGATATGATGAGAACATTAACTAATGTAACAGGAACAGCAGTTACAGCAGTGGTAGTAGATGAAACAGAAAAGAGAAAAAAAGAAAAATTAGCATCAAAAACAATAGCATAAGTATAGATTAAATTAAGCCTATATGAATAACAAACTTTAAGTAAGTTTATTCATATAGGCTATTTAAGTGAGAGTCCAAATTTTAATTTGGCACCTCGAACTTACTCCTTGGACTTTAGGAGAAGGAGTTTCCCCTAGGAGTCCAAAT